>NZ_JAQBOC010000090.1 GCF_028288225.1 Mucilaginibacter sp. | reverse complement strand
TACCAGCGCCAAAAGGGATGGTCTGCCTGATCTTACTTTATCAGCCCAGCAGGCATATGGAACTATAAACGGTTTAAATGGGCTGCCTTCCGGCTTGCCAGGGTTAGTCGCTACTACTGCAGGGCCTGTTACGGCTTCACAAAACTGGAATGCCGCCTTTGGCTCACTCTCTTTAACGAATATCAACTGGAACATTTTCTCCTTTGGACTTCAGAAGGCCCATGTTGCAGAAGCCAAAGGTATTTATGACCGGGATGCGGCAGATCTGGAACAGGAAAGGTTTCAGCAACAGGTTAGAGTTGCCGGGGCATATCTTAACCTGCTGGCCGCCCAGCGGTTGCGCTACTCTATGGATGTCAATCTGTCGCGTGTTTCTCAACTCAGAGATGTGATCATGGTTAGGGCGGTAAACGGTTTAAATGCCGGTGTTGACAGCACTATTGCCAATGCTGAACTTTCCAAAGCACGCATAGCAGTTACTGATGCCATTAATTATGAACAAAACCAGGCAGCTAACCTGGCGATACAATTAGGAACAAATAATCAATCATTTTCTTTAGATAGTACTTATATCAACCAATTACCTACCAGGCTGCCGGGACAACCCATAGATAACATATCCAATAATCCGGAATTGAAATTTTTAGCGGCGAGAGTAAAAAGCAGTGATCTTTCCGCCAAATTCATTTCTAAAACAAGTTTGCCGAAAGTATCCTTTTTTGGTGTTCTGCAGGATAGAGGATCTGGTTTTGGAACCGGCTATAACCCAAATGGTCCGGGCAGTTATAGCCAAAGTTATTTAAACGGCATTGAGCCGGTTAGAGGAAATTACCTGGTAGGCGTAGGCTTCACCTGGAATTTAACTGATCTCGGAAGGGTGGCATCGAGGGTAAAAAGCCAGCATTACCTATCCGATGGATTGACCAATGAATATCACTACCTCGAAAATAACCTCAACAATCAGTTGAAAGAAGGTAATAAGCAATTAGCAAATGCGCTGCAAAAATACCACGAAGCACCTATCCAGTTAAAAGCAGCCGGCGATGCCTACGAGCAGAAGAAGACTTTATATAGCAATGGCCTTACAACCATCGTTGATGTTACCCAAACCCTGTACAATTTGAACAGGGCGGAAACAGACAGGGATATTGCCAGTACTGGTGTTTGGCAAGCGTTGCTTTACATGTCTGGATCGTCAGGTAATTTCAATTTATTTATTAATCAATTTTAAAACAATAGTCATGAACCTGATTCAATTTTCATTACGAAAACCAATAACGATTATCGTTTTAATCATTGGCATTGTGTTGATGGGCATTATAGCTGTCACACAGATCAATATTGACATTTTTCCTAACCTGAATTTGCCAACGATCTACGTTTCCCAGCCTTATGGAGGAATGTCACCACAGCAGATGGAGGGATTTGTATCCACAAATTACCAGAACCTTTATCTATATGTCAGCGGGATCAAATCCATTGAAACAAACAATATCCAGGGTTTGAGCATTTTAAAGCTCAGTTTTTATGACGGCACCAATATGGCGCAGGCTGCGGCTGAAGTCACCTCGCTTACCAACCGTGCATTTGCAGAAATGCCGCCAGGAACGCCGCCGCCAATTATTATCCGTTTTGATGCCTCAACCTTACCGGTTGGCCAGCTGACGATCAGCAGTTCCAAACGTACTAATAATGAGCTGCAGGATTTGGCCAGCCTTTATGTAAGGCCTAATTTTTCAAAGATCTCCGGGCTGACTTCTCCGCCTCCTATCGGGGGTAACGTACGTACGGTTGTAGTTAAAGTGGATCCTGACCTGATGCGCAGTCACAATGTGACACCAGACCAGGTTACTGCTGCTATAAAAGATAATAACCGCATATCTCCTGCCGGCACAGTTAATATAGGACGCACGGCTTACCTTACTCCCTCAAATACCGTCCTTCAGCAGATAAAAGACTTTGAAAACATCCCGCTAGTATATCAGAATGGCGCTACCATATACCTGAAAGATGTTGCAAAGGTGGAAGACGGGGCTGATATTACGAGTGGTTTTGCTTATATCAATGGTAAACGGTCAATTTATATTCCGGTTATCAAAGGTTCAAGCGCTTCCACCTGGTCAGTCGTGCAGAGCCTGAAAAAGGCAATTCCATCCATGCAAAGCCTTTTACCCCCGGATGTTTCTCTGAAATTTGAGTTTGATGAATCCGTTTATGTAATCAATGCTGTAAAAAGTCTCATTAGTGAAGGGGTTACAGGCGCTATCCTGGCCGGATTAATGGTGCTGCTCTTCTTAAGAGATCGCCGGAGCGCCTTTATTGTTGTCGTCAACATCCCGCTTTCTGTAATTATTGGCACCTTAGTGCTGAAACTTTTCGGGCAAACACTCAATATTATGACGCTAAGCGGCCTGGCATTAGCCATTGGTATTTTAGTGGATGAATCTACCGTTACAATTGAAAATATACACCGGCATATGGAAATGGGTAAAAAGAAGGCCCGTGCCATTGCAGATGCCTGTGAAGAGATTGCTTTACCAAAATTGCTGATCCTGTTAAGTATTCTGGCGGTTTTTGCTCCGGCATTTTTTATGACTGGTGTCCCCCAGGGCATGTTTCTGCCGCTATCCATGGCTGTAGGATTCTCTATGATCGCGGCGTTCTTGTTGTCTCAAACCCTCGTTCCGATATTATCAAACTGGATCTTAAAAGTTCCGGACCATAACGTTGAATTACCGGAAAAAGAGCACAAACCAACCCGGTTTGACCGTTTTAAAGAGCGTTGTGTACAAATGGTACAATGGATGATGAAGCGCAGCCGGGTAAGCGTAGGGTTTTATGCAGTTATTTCCATTTTCCTTATAGGTTTATGTGTGTCCATTATCGGTAAGGATATCCTGCCTAAGTTAAACAGCGGTCAGTTCCAGGTACGTATCCGGGCTCCCGAAGGCTCCAGGCTTGAACAAACCGAGCAAACAATGCTGCAGGCGCAGCAGGTAATGTATAATACGGTGGGGCAAAAAAATGTAGAGATCATATCCGCCTTTGCGGGACAGCATCCTTCATCTTTTCCAACCTTGCCGGTCATCCTGTTTATGAGTGCTTCCAATGAAATTGTAATGCAGGTAAACCTCAGCGCAAATTATAAAGTGAATATACGTGACGTGAAGGAAAATCTGCGGATCGCCCTGCACAAAGCGATGCCTGATGTAAAATTATCTTTTGAGCCGATAGATCTGACGAGTAAAATTATGAGTCAGGGCTCTTCAACGCCTGTAGAAATTGCCGTGATGGGTAAAAATATTAAGCAGGATAAGCAATATGCAGATTCATTGATCACGCAATTACAGCAGATCCCCTTTTTAAGAGACGTTCAGCTGAAGGAACAATTAAATAGCCCTGCAATTCATATCAATATTGATCGCGATAAAGTCAAACAAATGGGCCTGATGATGACCGATGTCAGTAATTGTGTCACAGAGGCCACATCGTCCAGCCGTTTTACGGATAAGAATTTATGGCTGGATGAAAAAAACGCAACATCTTATGACGTGCAGGTGGAAGTACCGCAGACAAGTGTAGGCAGTATAGCCGATCTTGCAGGGATCCCCATTTTTAAAGACAAGCCAAGACCTGTGCTTGGAGATGTAGCTACACTCACGATGGAACCTGTTGTTGGTGAATATGACCGCAAGGGCCCGGTAAGGTTTCTGTCCATCGTTGCTAACGTATATAAAAAAGATCTGGGCTCTGTTTCCGTTGCCGTAAATAAAGTGTTAAAGAATACGGGCCAACCGCCAAGGGGAGTTTCTGTTGAAGCCAGGGGATTAACCATTTTACTGGACCAGACATTGAGCAGCCTTCAGTTCGGTTTAGTGATTACCATCGTCATCCTTATGTTGATGCTGGCGGCAAATTACCAGTCTTTTCCATTAGGCTTTACAGTAATCACTACCATCCCAGGTGTTTTGGTCGGTTCACTGCTGATCCTGCTGGCTACCGGTTCAAGTCTTAACCTGCAATCTTATATGGGAATAATTATGTCTGTAGGGGTTTCTGTATCTAATGCCATCTTACTGGTCACCAACGCAGAACATATCAGGTTAAGTGGCAAAAATGCTATGGAATCGGCCATTGAGTCAATGGAGCTTAGGTTAAGACCAATCCTGATGACCACCATAGCCATGATCGCCGGCATGATCCCAATGGCCTCGGGTTTGGGAGAAGCAGGCGATCAGACAGCTCCGCTGGGACGAGCTGTAATAGGGGGGCTGATTTTATCAACTTTCGTATCCTTATTTATTCTCCCTGTCATTTTTTACATGATCAGGCGTAACTCTCCTGTTCATCCGGTTTCATTGGATCCTGATGATAAACTGAGTGTTTTTTACGATCCTAAAACTCAATTATCAGAATAATCAAAAATAGAAATCATGAAATCATATCATTTTATTATATGCCTGCTGATCGCAGGTCTGCTGGCATCCTGTCAAAGTAACCAACAGCCAACAACTGTATCTCATCCAACAAGTATCCCTGTTTTTGCCCTCAAAAAAGGCACTCTTAATACAACTATGAGCATGCCGGGCGTACTCCAGCCTTATCAAACGGTTGACCTGTACGCCAAAGAAAATGGCTTTATAAAAACAATGACTGTTGATGTTGGTAGCCAGGTACACAAGGGACAATTACTGATGACGCTTGATGCGCCGGAAATGACGGCAGCTCTCACCCAAAGCCAGGAAGATCTGCATACTAAAGAAGCTATTTACAGGGGCAGTAAAGCCAATTACGACAGGCTATTAAAAACAAGTAAAACGCCGGGAACCATATCACCAAATGACCTGGACATGGCCCATGCCAAAATGAGTGCTGACAGCTCAGCCTTGCTTGCTTCAAAATCGGCCTATCAGCAATCAGCCGATTTAAAAAACTACCTGGAAGTAAGGGCCCCGTTTGATGGCGTGATCAGTTCACGCAATGTTTATCCTGGCGCTTATGTTACCCCATCAGACAAAAGTTCCAATAAATCAATGCTTACGCTGCAGGAACAGTCCAAACTGCGTTTGGTTGTTGATGTGCCGGAGGCTGCTATCAATTATTTTTCTAATAAGGATACCATTCATTTCTCGGTGAAAACCATACCCGGGAAACAATTTGCAGCGGTAGTTAACCGTATGGCCGGCAGCTTAAGCAATGAAATGCGGTCGGAGCAGATGCAAATGGATATACCCAATAAGACTAAAGAATTGCTGCCTGGGATGTTTGCCCAGGTAACATTACAGTTAACCAATGCTCAAAAGACCTTTATAGTACCCCAAAGTGCTGTCACCCAAAACTCCCAGCGCATATTTGTGATCCGGGTTTTGAATCACAAAGCCCAATGGGTGGGTGTGAAAAAAGGCAGGGAAACTACGGACAGCCTTGAGGTTTACGGGGATCTGAAAAATGGTGATTTCCTTATCAACAATGCCACCGATGAAATAAAAAGTGGCGCTATGGTCAACACTTCGGAAAAATAAACGATCAATCATTTTGTGTTTGAAAACAGAATGATCGTTTTATATCATATCGCTTTGAAAACTTGCGTTGCGGGTTCTTCAAAGCGATATTTTTTTAGATCAAACTCTAACTGTTTATATGTTCAGATAGAAACGCAGGGGAGTCTCCCGTAAAGTAACCGCTTCTTACCTGAAATCAATCACTGTACCGGTCGTTCCTCCAGGGGTACGCCGTATTTGAATAACCCCTGTCTTCCCAGAAACCCAATTTATTTTCAGTCAGGAACTCGATCCGCTTGATCCACTTGGAACCTTTCCAGGCATACAGCTGCGGGGTGATCATTCGGCAGGGGCCACCGTGTTCTTTTGCCAATGGCTGGCCGTCAAAAGTATGAACCAGCAATACATCCGGCTTCAGCGCTTCCTCCAGTGAAATATTGGTAGAATAAGTATCATAGCCATAGCACATGATATGTGTGGCCGTTTCCTTAGGATGCACCAAAGCTGCGAGATCCAGCAGGCTCACGCCTTTCCAGTGCAGATCCATTTTCGACCAGGTAGTAACACAATGAAAATCGGAAGTGTCTTTTGTTTGCGGCAGGTCCATAAAATCCTTCCAGCTCAGCTTAACGGGGTTTTCCACAGCACCATCAATTGTTAGCCGCCAGCGGTTAAGGGGAATATCCGGTTGATAACCCAGATCAAGCACCGGCCATTTGAAGGTGATGGTTTGGCCGATAGGCAAAGCTGGCATTCCGTGCCGGTTGGGTTTACCTGAACCTTTTGGTGCATCATCAGCTACTGAAGGCGTTTTCATTATCTTCTCCTCAAACCTTGCTTTGAGCTTCATTCTTGCCTCAATGATCCGGTTCAATTTATCCTGCTCTTCCATATCCTAAATTACGGTTATTTCAAAGCTTCCGCAAATAATCGGTAAGAATTCAATTTTGCTTTATGGTCAAAAATATGCGAGGTGGCCATTATTTCATCGATCCCTGTTTCCCTCACAAAATCCGTCATCATGGCTTTTACCTTTTCCTTCCCGCCGATAAATGAATAAGCCAGCATCTGCATAACGGCTTCCTCTTCATAAATGTTCCAGATCTCCTTCATACTTTCTACAGGCGGCGGCAGCAACTGCCTTTTCCCCGTAATCACCCCCATAAAGAATTGTTTTACCGAAGTCGCCAAATATTCGGCCTCTTCATCGGTATCAGCAGCAACAACATTTACACAGGCCATTACGTACGGCTTTTGTAACTGCGCCGACGATTTGAAGTCTTTCCTGTATAATTCAATTGCCTCCCTGAAATAAGCAGGTGCAAAATGACTGGCAAATGCATAGGGGAGGCCCTTTGCCGCGGCCAGCTTTGCACTGTCAGTACTTGAACCCAGGATCCAGATAGGTATATCAAGGCCCTCACCCGGAATCGACCTGACCTTGCCGTTTGCATTATTTGACGAGAAATATTTTTGCAAGCTCTCGACATCCTGCGGGAAATGGAATGAGGCATTCATATTCTCTCCGCGAATAGCCATTGCCGTTGTATGGTCGGTGCCCGGTGCCCTGCCCAGGCCAAGATCAATTCGTTCAGGGTACAATGTGGCTAAGGTGCCGAATTGCTCAGCCACAATTAGCGGGGCATGGTTAGGCAGCATGATCCCGCCCGAACCGACCCTTATCTTATTTGTATTACCTGCAATATACCCGATCAGTACCGATGTAGCCGAGCTGGCCACGTTCATCATGTTATGGTGCTCCGCAAACCAGTAACGTTTATAACCAAGCTGCTCAGCCTGCCTGGCGTTTTCAAGACTGTTATGATATGTGTCTGCAATGGAATGTCCCTCAACTACAGTTGCCAGGTCCAGCACGGAATAAGAAATGTCACTTAAAGACTTTGAACTCATGTTCAAAATTAAGGCTTATCTTTATAACACGATACCCGGTAAATATTATATGACCCTTGTTAAACATTTGCTGACCTTCCGGTTAGATGGCAGGAAGTTTAAGGTTGTCATCTTTTTCGCGGCAAAAATGGCGTAAGAGCATGGGCCGGCTGACAAGTAAATTTTTCAAGTATGATGACGGATTACGAAGCGAAAGCCCTTGATCAATTAAACTTATGGCAGCAAAGGATGCAAAAGAAGCCTTCTGTCTTAAACCGGATCGCAAAAAGCATCCAGGGTAAAATCAACGCAATCATACCGGAAAAGGTCCATACAGTGATAACTGATATCATCGAAAAAATGGTTAAAGCTGTTATTTTCGGTGTTAAATACACGACAAGTATAAACTGGCTGGTGATGCATCCTTACAATTGAGAGAAAGCTATATCAAACAGCAAATAAACTTTTATCAAAAAACAGCATCAGCTGAGGGGGCGGTAACAGGGGCAGGTGGAATATTGATGGGTTTTGCTGATTTTCCGCTCCTTATCGTTATAAAAATAAAACTACTTTTTAATATCGCTTCCCTTTATGGATTTAATGTAAAAGATTACAAAGAGCGGTTATACTTATTATATATTTTCCAGCTCACTTATTCCAGCCAGCAAAGGCGTAATGAAATATATCAGCTTTTAAATGATTGGGATGTATATAGCAGACAATTACCGGAAAGCGCAGCCGAATTTGACTGGCGCACTTTTCAGCAGGAATACCGGGATAATATTGACCTCGCAAAAATGGCCCAACTGTTACCGGTTATAGGTGCCGCAGTCGGTGCCATAGCAAACTACAAACTGATAGCACAATTGGGTGAAGCGGCCATGAATTGCTATAGAATGCGCCTGTGGTCACCTTCAGAATATTCCTTTATTGCTGTAAAAGACTAGTCTTTGCAATCCGGGTATTTTATCAGATCATCATGTTATATGTGTGATTAATAATGACTAAACTGTCTGCTCAAACGTGGTAAATGGAAATCCTCTGCAAAACATAATAGCTGATTAAAACAAACTTACTTGTTCTGTTTCCGGTCCCTTTAATTCCTGTTGATAGGAACGCACCAGGGTAATAAGTTCCGGACCATATTGTGCTGCTTTTTGAGGGCCGACACCTTTGATGGCACCGAGTGCTTTAATTGAGGGAGGGAGTTTTTCAGCGATAGCAGCGATTGTTTTTTCGGATAGCACCATGTTCGGCATGATCTTGTTTTTTTCGGCCGCCACATCACGCCAGCAAAGCAGCTGGTTAAAAAGTTTTTCGTTGGGTTTGGCATTTAGCGCCTTGACATAAGAATGGGATTGGTCGGCAGTCGTAATTGCCTGTGCGTTCTTTTTGATTTTAAGGTAAACGGAAGCGGTAAAGCTTTCTTTTGAAAAATGACCCATTAGGCTGAGCCGGGTCATCATCCATTGGATGAGCTGGTCTGCTTTGGCTGCCTTTTCATTTGATTTGCCAATGAGGCCGGGTAGCTGGTTATGCAGCATTTCTACGGCTTCCTTCAGTTTATCCTGGAAATAAGCTGCAGCTTTTTGAATACGTCCGACATCATTGGCCGGAAGCTTTCGCGTAAATTTCTCTGCTACTTCCAGGATCTCATTATGAAGGTTGGGGATAAGCTCTTCAAAACCATTATTTTTTTTCTTTAAGCCGCGAAAGTTAAATAGTTCGCTGAGCAGGAACTGCCGGTAAAGCTCGCGGTCGCGCTCAAGGCTTTGGATATCGGGCTGCAGGAGTTTTGCCCGTTCGTTAAAGTGGCCAACTGCAGGATCCCCGATGATATTATCCGGCGCTATGGGATTGCGAAGCACCATTCCAGACAGGCTGCGGCAACGACTTAGAGCCACATAGGCCTGCCCATGGGCGAAGGCTTCGCTCACATCTATGATGGCTTTATCAAAACTCAGGCCCTGGCTTTTATGAATAGTAATGGACCACGCCAGCTTTAAAGGAATCTGGGCGAAACTTCCGGCGTTGGTTTCACTGATCTGTTGGCCATCCAGCTGGTACTTGATATTTGTCCACTCCAGTGCCTGAACGGCAATCTCTTTACTTTCATTACCGCATTGAACAAAAACTGTATCACTTTCGATCCGGGTGATTGTTCCGATCTTACCATTATAAAAGAGCTTTTCGGAGGAGCTGTCATTCTTAACGAACATTACCTGCGCGCCGGTTTTGAGTTTTAAATGGGTCTCAGTTGGGTATGCATCTTTAGGGAACTCTCCGCGGATGGTAGCATCGAATTCATATTCCTGTCCCGGCAGCGCATCAACAAACTCCTTATTGACTTGCAGGGCAAGTGCATTATGGGTGGTTAGAGTAATATAGAGCTCTTCGGAGGGGGGGTGGAAGTCCGGCTGATGCCTGCCGTTCAGTACCTCCAGGTTTTTCGGGCTGATTGCCTGGTTTCTCACTTCGTTCAAAATGTCGACGAAGACCTGTTCTTTTTGGCGGAAAACATGGTCCAGTTCAATCCGGACATAGGCCGCTTTTTGCATGACATGGCTGCTGAAAAAATACGGGGTGGTATAATAACGGCTCAGCATCGCCCACTCTTCATCCCTGATTATCGGGCTGAGTTGGGAAAGGTCCCCGATCAGTAAAAGCTGCACACCACCGAAAGGGTGAACAGATTCTTTAACATTCCGCAGGATCAGGTCGATTTGGTCCAGCACATCAGGCCGTACCATACTTACTTCATCGATGATCAGCAGTTCTAAATCAGACAGCAAATCTTTCTTTTCAGCGCTGTAATGGAATTCCGGCTTTGCATTTCCTGATGGAATGATCGGGCCGAAGGGTATCTGGAACAAAGAATGGATGGTCATGCCCCCAGCATTGATCGCTGCTACACCGGTAGGGGCAACAACAGCCAGTTTCTTTTTGGAATCCTGGCGGACCTGTTGGAGGAAAGTTGTTTTGCCCGTGCCGGCTTTACCGGTCAGAAAAACGACCGTATTGGTCGATTCCACATAATCAAAAGCTAATTGCATTACCGGGTTCATCGGGTGTAAAGTTATACTAATATTTTTAGTTTTTTTACCTGTCTTTTGGTCTTAACTGTTGAAATTTTACTCTTTTGGGCGAAAACTCAGCGGAAACATGCTGGATCATAACTCATTAAACAAAAAATGAATGGATGAGGAAACGCTCCAATAAGAGCCTTTTGTAGGCAGATTTTGAAATTAAATATCAGCGGCAAAGGAATAGCCCGTCACTAACTCCGTGACTATCTGTATTTTAAAATATCTCCTTAATTAATTATTAACTTAATAAGTAATTCTCTATATTTGGTCATTAAACCTTTACACAATGGAATCACAAAAAACAAACATGGAATTTAATTCTATTCCATCGTTAGATAAAACTATCATCAATCAAATAAAAAACTTTACCTTTTGCGATACTGGCGGGCATTAACCGAAAGTAAAATCTGCTTTTTCTTAATTTTTTGCAATAGTTTATGCCATTTGGATCCCCGTTCTTTCATGCAAATTTTAAAAGAGAATTAATCAAAGACCTAGTAAAGCAGGTGGCATCTATTAATTAAAAATTAAAATACACGTAGCTGTGGTTTAATGCAAGCGTGTTAATATTGCACTTGACATTTGATATTGTATTATCTTGTATTGGAGTTATGTAAGCACTGTTATTTAAAAACAATTAGTTAAATTGTATTACAATAAAAAACCTTTAACCTTAACCTTATCCTAACCTATATGAAAATCATACCTCATATCAATCCTAAATAATAGTAGGATAATGGCTTTTGCAGTTTAAAAATCTTTTTAAAAGGTTCTGCTGTAAATAATTGTGTACTGGAAATAAATGTATAAACTCTATTATCTACTATTATGCAGGCAATTAACCTGGTTGATCTTTTAAAGCTCAGATCGGAAAAGTCTCCCGAAAGGACTGCCTATGTTTACTTAAAAGATGGAGAAGACCAAGCCGAGCGGTTTTCTTATTTATCATTATATAAACGGGTATTACACCTTGCCGGTTGTATTCAGAACGTTACCAAAAAGGGCGATAGGGTATTATTGATTTATAATCCCGGGCTTGATTACGTTGTTGCTTTTTTTGCATGCCTTTTTGCAGGTGTGGTGGCTATACCGGTTTATCCGCCGCGTAAAAACAGGTCGCTTGAAAGATTGGATGCTATAATAAATGATGCGAAGGCAAATCTGGTGCTTACCACCTCAAATGTTGCCCCAAACTTTGAAAAGCACGACAACAATGAAAGCAAGCTGCAGGCCCTTAACCGCATACTTTCTGACCTGGAAAAGGATGAACGCTGGCAGGATTATAAAGAAATAACTATTGACGAAAATTCAATTGCTTATTTACAATACACATCCGGATCAACCGGAAGCCCCAAAGGGGTAATGGTGACCCACAAAAATATTATTTATAACCTGCAGGACCTTGATGCTACTTATGAGCACAGCGAAAACAGTGTTATGGTTACCTGGCTGCCCATTTTCCATGATCTTGGTTTAATTTATGGGCTTTTACAACCTTTATACAACGGGTTTCCATGTTATTTAATGGCGCCCGCCTCTTTTATCCAGCGTCCGCTGCGATGGCTCGAAGCAATATCCAAATATAAGGGCACCCATAGTCCAGCCCCTAATTTTGCCTATTCTTTATGCTGTAAAAACACTACAACTGATCAGATTAAAGATTTAGACCTGAGTAGCTGGGAGATGGCCATGATTGGTACAGAACCGGTTAGGGTAGAGACAATAAGGGAGTTTTCTGAAAAATACAAACAATATGGTTTCAGGCCCGAAACATTTACCCCGGCCTACGGTCTGGCTGAGTCTACGCTAAAAGTATCCACTGTTCACAAAAGTAAGCCGGTAACCTTCCTGTCCGTTAATTCTGCTGCCCTCGAAAAGAACCTGGTGGTTGTGATGAAGGATGGTGAACCGGGCTCTCAATATTTTGCAGGGCATGGCTCGTATGTGCTGGATACAAAAATAATTATTGTTGACCCGGAAACAATGGAGCTTTCCCAACCGGGGTGTATTGGTGAAATATGGATTGGTGGCCCCACCTGTGCCCTGGGATACTGGAAAAGAGAAAAGGAAACGGAAGAGGTATTTAAAGCCCGGTTAAAGGGCAGTGGCGAAGGGCCTTTTTTAAAGACAGGCGACCTGGGCTTTTATCATAAGGGTGAGCTTTTTATTACCGGGAGGTTAAAGGATCTTATTATAATAAGAGGGCTGAACCATTATCCGCAGGATATTGAAGTGACTGCCGAAAAAAGCCACCCTGCATTAAAACAGGACGGCGGCGCAGCCTTTAGTATAGAGGTGAACGGAAAAGAACAACTGGTAATTGTGCAGGAAGTTAACCGAGGGCATCTTTCAAAATTAGATCCTGAAGAAGTATTTACTGCTATCAGGAGGCAGGTTTCTTTAAACCATGACTTGCAGGTTTACGCCATTTCCTTACTGATGCCTGCATCACTGCCCAAAACATCAAGTGGCAAAATACAGAGAAAGGCCTGTAAACTGGCATTTACAGATAGCAAGCTGACAATTGTTGCAGCGTGGGTAAACAATACGCCTGCCATTGATTTGTTAAACGAATCTGCAGTTGAATCAGACAAAAAATCTGTTGATGGTAAAACCATTGAAGCCTGGATAACAGCTTTGATGGCAAAAGAAATGAACTTAAGCCCGGCAGCGATAAAAGTAACAGATACGTTTGAAATGATGGGTATGGACTCCTTGTTTGCTGCTGAGATGACAGGTGCTTTGGGCAGCCTTCTTTCGCGTAAGCTGGAAGCTACCCTGGTTTACAATTATCCTACGATCCGTGCGTTGGCCAATTATTTATCAACGGATGAACAATTAATTGCAATAACAGGCAAGCAGGAGAAAAATTTAAATGGGTATAGCCCGATAGCCATAGTAGGAATGGGTTGCAGGTTCCCTATGGCCGATGGCCCCGATGCTTTTTGGGAGTTATTGAAGCAGGATGTAAGTGCTGTTAGAAAACTGCCTGAAGGAAGGTGGGAAGAAGCTGACCTGGAAAAAATTGTTGAAGACAAAGCCATTCTTGATACCATTACCTGGGGCGGGTTTTTAAATAAGCCGGAAGAGTTCGATCCTTTATTTTTTGGTATCTCGCCACGCGAAGCCTCAGCAATGGATCCTCAGCAAAGGCTGTTGCTCGAAGTGGCATGGGAAGCATTGGAGAATGCCGGAAAGTCACCATCTGATTTGCCCGAATATAAAACAGGCATTTACATTGGGATCAGTAACAACGATTATCAGCGGATCCAATCAAATTCTGTAACCCGTTTCGATCAGTATGCAGGCACTGGAAATGCCGCAAGTATTGCTGCCAACAGGATTTCCTATTTTTTAAATCTTAAAGGGCCAAGCATGTCAATTGATACAGCTTGTTCGTCCTCTCTCGTATCAATCCACCAGGCTTGCCAAAGCTTACGTACCGGGGAAATTGATACTGCCCTGGCAGGAGGCGTAAACCTTATTTTAAGCCCCGAACTGAGCGTTGTATTTGCAAAAGCGGGTATGCTGGCGCCGGATGGCAAGTGCAAAACTTTTGATGCTACCGCTGACGGTTATGTAAGGGGTGAGGGTTGCGGAATAATTGTTTTAAAAAGACTGGAAGATGCCATTGCGGATGGCGACAGGATCCAGGCAGTTATAAAGGGAACAGCTATAAACCAGGACGGGCGGAGCAATGGTATTACCGCGCCAAATGGTCCTTCGCAGGTAAGGGTTATCCGGCAGGCTTTAGCCAATGCAGGTGTAAACGCTGCACAGGTATCTTATTTGGAAGCGCACGGCACTGGCACGGCTTTGGGCGACCCTATAGAAGTAAATTCATTTTCTTCTGTTTTGCTTGAAGGAAGACAGAATGAAAACCCATGCATGGTTGGGTCTGTAAAAACACATATCGGTCACCTTGAATCTGCTGCGGGTATTGCAGGTGTTATTAAATTGATACTTGCATTGCAACATAATGAAATTCCCCCGCATATAAATTTCAGCAGCATCAATCCATTAATTGAGTGGGACGATAACCGCCTGAAAATTGCCGCTAAACAAACAAGATGGGATTTTAACAAAGGAAAACGGATAGCTGCTGTAAGTTCTTTTGGCTTTGGAGGGACCAACGCCCATGCAATAATTGAAGAAGCACCAGAAGTTGCTAACCCGATTCCGGAACCAACAGAATATATTTTACCGATATCTGGACGTGATTTGGGAAGCTTGCGGGAGTTGGCGGAGCGATATGTAAGCTATTTGGGGGGAGCTGGCGGAGCGGTGGAGTTGAGCTCAGTATGCTATACGGCGGGTGCGGGCAGGGGCCATTTCAGCCACCGGCTGGG
>NZ_JAQBOC010000063.1 GCF_028288225.1 Mucilaginibacter sp. | reverse complement strand
GCTGATCTTTTCGACTAAAAATCAATTATACAAATTCAATGTAATCGAAGTAATTGGATTAGGCTTAACTTAAATAAATCAACAACTCATAGTCGTGCAACAGCCACTTCAGCCAACGGATAATGGGCGATCAAAATAGGGCTTTAGCCAAATTCTTCGAGGTTTCAATAATCTAAGCAAATGGTTAACGATTGAGTTATAACTATTGGCGACAATTCGAATTGCGCCGTGTTAGGTGATGGGAATTACTGTAATTAAACCCAAAATTAATCCTGTTTATTAAGCGATCATTGTGCGGAAAGTAAGATTGATACGCAGCCGGTTTACTCTTTTTGCTTTTGGTAAACTGTGCAGCCAGTTGGTTTGGGTAGCATCCTTCATAACCAGCAGACTGCCGTTTTCGAGTATAGTTGAAACCGTCCGTTTAGTGGTTTTGTGCTTTAAGCTGAATTTCCTTTCGGCGCCAAAACTAAGCGATGCAATGGTGGTGTTTTTTCCGAGGGATGACTCATCATCACTGTGCCATGCCATGCCCTCATTGCCATTATGATATAAATTTAACAGGCAAGAGTTAAAAGTAACGCCGGTTATCTCTTCAACAAGTTGTTTCAGGGCAACCAGTTCAGGTGTCCACGCCAGGGCTTTTTTGGTAGTGCCTGAGTAGGTGTAAAAATATTCACCATCGCCGTACCAGGCGGCTTTACGTTTGGTTATAATGTGCTTTCCAAAAATAACAGCCTCATCATTTTTCCATGCTATAGTTTCCATTAAAATAGCACAATAGTTCAACGCCGGGTCCAGCTTTAAAATTTTGCCATAATAATTTACAGTGCCGTCATAGGGTAGCAAGTTCTCAATATCGTTATTGTTAAACAGATCCATTTTTTCATTTTTTAAAATTCAGCGGTGCGATTGCCACCCAGCATTATCTCCTTATGTCTGATCAGCTTTTTTAGATCCTGGTCGCTTAGATCCGAATGTTTTATCATTAACTTAAGGCATCATGAAAAATAATGCCAAGCGTATAACGCTCACCGCTATGCAGCGCGCTTACTCCGTGTTTCATATTTACCCGGTAATAGCCTTTTGTGCCTTTTACAGGGCGGAAATTGGTAGTAAAAAGTAGCACATCGCCTTTGCGTGGTTTTAAAACTATTGCTTTTGATTGTGCTCTTGGGATCTGTTCTGTAAGCACAAACTCGCCGCCGGTATAATCCTCATCCGGCTCATTCAAAAACATAACCAGCTGCATTGGGAAGTAAATGTCGCCATACAAGTCCTGGTGCAGGGTGTTGAAGCCACCCGGGCCATATTTTAAAATTAGGGCGGTTGGCTTATCTTGCTTATTATCATGGCAAAGCTGCTGCAGCCCGGCAAACGTATCCGGGAATGTAGTCGGAATGTTCAGCACTCTCATCCAGTTATTTGCAATGGGTGCAAGTTTGGGATATACCCGCTGCCTTAATTCTTGTATGATTAGCGGCAACGGATATGAGAAATATTTATACTCACCCAAGCCAAAGCGGTACCTTTCCATTACCACGGTTTTACGATAGCTGCCTGCTTCTCCATAATTTTGAATAAGCGCATTGCATTCATCCGAAGAGATTAGGCCGGGTATAACGGCATAGCCATTGGAATTCATGGCTTCAGTAACTGATGGCCAGTTTATAGCTTCGATCCTTTTATTTATGTTGTTCATTTGTTTTTTTTATAGCCTCACCTAAATACTCTCCAAAAGAGATGACTTTAGCTTCGCGCTTGTATAATTTATTTGATTTTTAGCCCCTCTCATTTGGAGAGGGGTTGGGGTGAGGCGAATTCAATTAAGTGTTTCTGCCTGTGCCGCCTCCCAGCCAATCATTGCCGTTTTACGGTTGCTGCCCCAATGGTATTGCCCGAATTGGCCGCTTGATTGGATCACCCTGTGGCAGGGAATCAAAAATGCAACCGGGTTATCACCCACTGCACTGCCTACCGCTCTTGAAGCTGTTGGCTGTTGAAGCTGATTGGCAATGTTGCCATAGGTAGATAGTTTACCCACGGGGATCTTTAGCAGCGTTTCCCAAACCTTTATCTGGAAATCAGTACCCTTTAGGTGCAGCTTAATTTCGTCAAGCTTGCTCCAGTCGTGTTTGAAAATATACAGCGCATTTTGCTGGATCAGGTCAACCATAGGTTTGTAAGTTGCATTCGGGAAAGCTTTTTTCAAGGCTATCAATCCTTCGGCTTCGCTGCCTGCAAAAGCTATATGGCAGATCCCTTTTTCGGTTGATGCAACCATAATGTTCCCGAACGGGCTTTCGGCATAACTGTAATTTATGGATAAATTTTCGCCGCCATTTTTATATTCGCCGGGTGTCATTCCCTCTATATTAACAAACAGATCGTGCAGGCGGCTGGTGCCTGACAGGCCGGTATCAAAAGCTGTATCAAATAATGTAGCCTGGCTTGACAGCATTTTTTTAGCATGATCAAGACTGATGTATTGTAGAAACTTTTTGGGACTTACTCCGGCCCAGTCAGTAAAAATACGTTGAAAATGGAAAGGGCTTAAATGAACCTTTTCGGCAATTTCATCAAGTGTTGGCTGGTTTTTAAAGTTGTCTCTTATATAGCCTATTGCATCTTCAATGCGGCTATAATTTGTTATTTCCTGGTCTTTCATTTTGTTTTTCCTTATTTGTACATAACAAAAGTACAGCGCTGCCAAACGCAATCCGACCCGAAAGTTGCGGAGTTTGCCCGATTTAATTTATAAATATAACGTACTAAATATTCAATAATAATATTAAAAGGAATGACCAGGGCCCTGAGGCCATGGATCGGTTTAAAAAGCAAAAAGCTGACGAAGTGGAAATTCGTAAGCCTTTTTTATGAATACTTTATTAAAATGTTTATTCAATCGTCCATTAGTTTCTACTAAAACTGATCTCCATCACCTAATGCTAATTCAATGCTTATTGGCTTTATACATTGATTTTTTGCTTGTTGTAAAGTACCTCCAATTCACATTCAGAACCCGAAGGTAGGAAGGACAATTTACACCCGGCGATCCCCGCTATATTTTAATGAGGATCATTTGAGACATCCAAACTAAATTAGCCCCATTATTAACTTTTAAAATTTTGATGTATGGCAAAAGATGTGTTGGGAACGGTCTACGAAACGCTGTTATGTAGCCCAGGGATGAATGAAGCCGTAAAAGTTGATCTGAAGATCAGCCGGAAAACAATATTAATGCTGGGCAGTGTACTGGAGCACGGCCTCAGCAGCCAGGGCACTGACGGACTGCCCGGGCTGATCGATGTGATCCCGAAAGACATCGTGGAGGAACTCAGGACGATTGCCGGCGAGTGCCTGCAAAAAGCAAGCCTGACAGAGTTAAGCGAAAAGCTCAGGGGCCTTGCAGGTAAGTGAGGCAAACAAGCAAAAAAAGGACCGGGTAATACCGGTCCGCTTTAGAAAAATCAGTTAACCGGCCCGACCGTTTTTTTAATTTGCCGGCTCATGCCGGTAATAAATCGCTGAAAATAAGGTCTGGCCTTATCTTTAATAAAAGCCGTGCAGTTAAAATAAAGTCAGCTGCACCTTGCCGATTTCCAAATCGAGCAATTGCTTTCAGGGTTTTGACCAGCACGTCCTGCTGGTAATTTGTGGCAGCGCTGTTACCGGTCTTACTGCTCATGTCGGTTTTTATTTCAGCCAAAGCTGCGGGTAAACCCGCTTCCCGGCCCGGGTATTTTTTGCAAATACACACAGCGGGCCGCTGCTTCCGGCGGTACCATAGTTGCAGCTTAACGCATAAGCCCAGACAAGATTGAGCCCCCGGCCCAAACGGATACTGCTTTGTTCCAACTTGATTTCTTTATAGTCCAGGAATTTCGGTGCGGCAAACCAGCCATACTGATTAGAAGCGACCGCTGTAAACCCAAATTCCAATGCCCTCCGGTGCTCATTGACATTTCTCAGGATCTGGCGAAAGCCATCGCCGAAACCAGCAAACCAGGCCAGCCGCTCCGCATCGCCCGTTTCAATAACTTTAATAATTTCTGCCAGAATTTCCCGCTCATAGCGCATCAGGTGGTTTCCGGCCCGGTAAGTACTGATGTCGTCTTTGGACCGAAGGGTTAATGCAAACTTTCCATATGCTAAAACTTAAGTTTTTATTACCCGGCAGCGCGCGGGGCAGCCTCGGAGAACTACTGCGCCGCAGAAAAAGTACGCCGCCCCAGTTCCAAGGCAGCCAGTAAGGTAGCCGCCTTGGCTGCGCCAATACCGGGGAACCGGCAGAAATCATCCGCCGTCCGGCTCAGCAGCCGCGCCGGTTCGTTCTTCACCGATTTCATGATCCGCCTGCAAAGATCAAGCACCGATAATTCGGACGAACCCGTACACAACAGGATCGCGAGCAATTCAGCATTGCTCAACGTACCCGCACCCAGTGTATGCAGCTTTTCCCGCGGCCGGTCATATTCCGAGATCGCCTTCATACCCTTCGGGTCTTTTACCAGTTCCATTTTAACATCCGGCGGCGAAAGCTCACCATGCGCCAACTGTCCCAGGATCATCGATAAGGCTTCCACGAAAAATGCCAGGTCTTCTTCCCAGACCTGCACCGTGTTCCGTTGAAATTTATCTTCATCATATTGTTCGCTGGAGGTAATGAGCAGGAAATGCGTATCGTTCTTCGCTTTTTTCACATCAATAAAATAATGCTTCTTCCCGTGACTGAATGTTTCACTGGCCAGGCTGGGATAGTTGGTCTTTACAGCTTCCATAAATTTTTAACATTGATAACAGGACAAAGCTCCGGTTAACAGCAATCAATTTTAATTTTTTACTGTTGTATAAACGATTATATCCGTTTCAATCAAATTGATTATTCACTGAACCACTGGACGATGGCCGAAACCAACCTGGAAAAACCGATCAAGACCTGCCTCGAATGCGGCGAACCGCTTGGCGCCGGGCGTGGCGACCGGAAATTCTGTAATGATGTCTGCCGCACGGCCTATAACAACCGCAGGCGTAAAGAGCCCGCACCGGATGATGAAACCAGTTATTTCGATAGGGTGGAAATGCCCGCCATCAAAAAAGTCTACGGTGTCCTCCTGGATAACTGGAGCATCCTATACAATATCGGCCAGCACGATGGTACCCTGCTGACCCTCCGCGATCTGCTCGGTCATGGTTTCAACCTCAAATATTTCACCAGTGAACTCAAGGGTGACGATGGTAAGCTTTATAAATTTTGCTTTGATTTCGGCTACCACATCACCGCAGATGAGCAGGTCCATATCATTTACCGGAGGGAAGAAATATTCATCGTGTAAATTAAACGCAACTGCCCGTGATTTGGCGGTGCGCGTAGAAAAAGGCTGCCCCGGCGAAGCGCGGGCGGGCCTTTTTTTGCCTGTGCGGCGGCCCGCCAAATCACGGGCTGTTGCCATCTGCCGGCAAGCGGGTGAACCGCAGGGACGTGCGCGAAGCGCGTGGAATGGAGGTGAACCGACTGGCCGGCAGGTGAGCCGGGCAGCTGGAAAACCAGGGCACTGGATTAAGCCTTGGGTTTGACAGGTTGGTAAAGGGCACCGTATGCCTGCCACGAAAAGTATTACGGTGTTGACAGCTGCCGGTGCTGCTGCAATTTACGGATCGCGGGCTCCCGTTGGCGCCATTTAATGACGGCAAAACGGGGAAAAAAAGTGAAAAAAAGCCGCATGATCAGCTTGTTTGGAACGGTATTATTTACCCTACAAGTTAATAGAACAGCAAGGTTCAATTTCATGAATAGGTCGCAAACCTTCCTCACTATTTTAATCACTTGCTGTTCTATGCCATCAATACGAGGTATATCAGCGCAATATTAATTACGACAAAACGGGGAAAAGAAGGCGAAACAAAGTAGGTTGATCAGCATGTTTGGAGCGGCATTATCCACAGTACAAGTTAATAAAACAGCAAGGTTCAATTTTTGCTTTAGGTCGCAAACCTTCACCATCTTTTTAATCACTTGCTGTTTTATTACATCAATGCGAGGTATCTTAGCGCAATAAAAGCGTAAAGATAGCTACGATAAGCGCCATTAAGGCCAGTTGTTTTGTATTCATTTTTATCTTCCCGGTGTAAAACAAACAGCAAGCAATCGCTTTATGTACTAAGTCTTCAAACTTCAATTTGCGAATGATCCACTTGCTGTTATTTCTTTTAAGTTATTTTTTTGATGTAAGCCTGGTCTTCCTTGATTTGGACAAGTAACATCACGCAAAATAAGTTAATCGCTGATCGTACTTAGTTACCACTATTTAATCACAACGCTCCAAACAGGGAACGAAATGAGATCCGCCTGCATTTGTATCATTTTGATTTTGATAATTTTTACGGTACACCCGGTTTTGATTTACGCAGGCAAAAATCCGCAATATCAATTTATTTTTGATCGCGTTAATAACCGCCATTTTGGGTTTGCCATTGTCCTTGGTTCTTCTTGCATAATACGACGTAAACTCTTCATGGCGGATAATAGCCGCGATCGCACACATATGCAACAGCGTTTTGATTTTTTTATTGGCCATTTGTGAAACCCTGTGTCGGTGCCTGCCTGTCCCGGATTCTTTTTTAAACGGTGCGACACCCGCATAACAGGCAAATTTTTTAGGGTTGTTAATACTGTTGAACTCGTTTGTCGCAAGTATTATTTGTATGGCAGTTATCATGCCGACGCCGGGCACCGAGGTGATCAATTGATTGAGCCGTTTCAAACGGTCGTCATCCCTGATTAACTTTTCGATCGCTTTGTTAACACCTGATAAGTCTGACTTAATCGCTTTTATGCTACCCGCAGACATCTCAACGGCTTGCGTTTGAATGTCTTTTTTAGCAAATCTCTTTTGTTCGCCCAATGGCGTACTTAAAGCGTTGAAGGCGGTTAGCAGCCGCGCCCTCAGCGTCGACAGGTTTTTTAAGTGCTGCAGCACAGGTCGCCGGGCAACCCATAGTTTTAAATCTTCACCATTTTTTTGGGCGTAATCAGCAATCCTGATCGCATCCGATTTATCAGTTTTTTCTCTAACCAGACCGAAGGACCTGCTGATATGATAGGGGTTTTCCATCGCTATGTTTGCCTGTAAGCGATCTAAGATCGTTAACAGGTGATTGCAGTAGATCCCGGTGGCTTCCATACAAAATAACGCCTTTTTGATACTGAAACTTTTTATCCCTTTCAGCTCATTGACAAATTCTAAAATAGCATCCGGCTCATTTGCTGCTACCTGATGAAACAAGAGGTCTTTCCGGCAAAACACAGCGTAATCAAGCTTGTCTTTGGACACATCTATTCCGATAAAATAGGTGAACTTTTTTCTTCTTGCGGGCAGCCGTTCCTTTAGTTCACGCTTTTCAAGTCCTTCGACCGGCCATCCGTTTTGGCTTATTTGGTTAACATCCTGGTCCGGGTACGGTTGCCCCTTCTCCGCTGTAATGCTGGTGTTATTTACCATGTGTTTTAAATATGACCTTTAAATGTTCCGTCTTTGTGCCTTTCGATGTGGCAAATGTTGGGATTTATCAGAACACTGCCAGCCATAAATCATACTTTAGAAAAAAAAACCGTTGGCGGCATTACCTGTTGTTTTAAAAACCGTTTTACCGGATATTTATATAGCGTTTTAGTTCTTTTCGCTACTGCTAATGGCATTTTTTTTGGATTTTACGTTCATAAATCATGGTTATTTTTGTGACAAATGGTATTTTGAGCGATTCTCCCTACTTTCGTCCGGTAATTAAATAGATGACCACAAATTTTACAACCGGACGGTAAGCCACTACATCAAAATCGATAGCGAAATCATTTTCCTATGATCAACAACAAACTAGACCAAACCGATTATCGCATCCTTGACCTGTTGCAGCAAGATGCATGGATTTCCCATAAAGCAATTGCGCACGCGGTTAACAAATCTGCGACCGCAGTTAATGTCCGTATCAGGAAACTAAATGAGGAAGGGTTTATTAAATGCTATAAAGCAATTATAGACAAAAAAAAGATCGGGCGAAACCTGACCGGTTTCGTTAAAGTGAATCTTGAAAAACACACAGAAGTCAGCCTTAGCTCCTTTATGACCGAAGTAATTAAATTAGAGGAAGTGATGGAATGCTATCACATTACAGGCGATTTTGATTTTCTGCTCCGGATATCCATTAACGATATGGAGGAGTATCGTAATGTACTGATGAAAAAAATATCCAATCTGCCTGGGATAGCAAATTTTACCAGCCATTTTGTTATCGCGGAAGTGAAACATGAAACAGGGTTTAAATTTAAGGGTATTGGGGGAGGGTAAGCTGACTACAGGCAACGGGGGCGGCCTACTGCATGCTGGCGATGTCTCCGCTGGCAGCAGCATTTTGCGTGTTATTGCGAATGGATTTAAGAATTCCGGGGCGGACAGTGTTTATGGCGACCTTGACTTTGCAGATAAAAGAGGGCGGCATTCGAAAATGGCAGGCAGGCGCCTTTAGCCTGATGAGCTTTAATTTTGGCCGGATGCCGCCCCATCCGGCATACTGCAGGCAATGGTTGTTTGAGGCAGTTGGCCTCTATAGTCCCGGATATGGCACGGCAGCTGACTACGACCTTATGCTGCGTTTTTTATTGGAGCAGCTTTGTTTCTTAAAAATTTGCCGGCAGGAGGGTCGTATTACACAGCGCACTTATGGCCGCTGCCATTGAAGAACAGTTTTGCTTTTTTGTCGCCTATCTGGGTTCTGGTTTATAGTATATAGATAGGGCATCAATTATTTGCCGGCAATAATGCCGGGCAATCCTGGATGCGCGGCATTCATAACTTTCCGCTGTGGTTGTTAATTGTTTCGAAGCCGTTCTTAATATTTACCATTGCTGCTGTTTCTTATGTCTTTGAACGATGGTTTCCTGCAGTCAAGACAAACTTGGCTATAAGAGGGTCTATAACGATCAGTTCGGCTCAGGTGCAATTGTTAAAGTGATAACATCTTGTAATTCAACATCTCTAATGTTTACAACAACCACTACCTCTTCATATTAGCAGAATACAATACATAATTATCGCTCAACATCGATAAGTTAAACCCGGCATATCCCGGAAACGATTTTAGGATCATTTTCTCTTTAGGCCCGTTATAGCTTTCGGGCAATATTATATAAAGCGGCCCTGCAAAACCCTCATACCGGTAGTCATCCATATCTATTTTCAAATCATCACTTACAGGTGATAAGTTTATAACCCGGTTATGCAGGATCTCCTGTCCGATATCGTTAGCGATAAATACAAAAATAGCATTCTTGTTTTCCCTGTCGAGTTTCATAACTGCATTCAATGCCGGCTGATCAATGTTGATCTGTGAGATACCCGAAACACCTTTTGCGCCTACATTTTTATTGATCCAGTATCCCTTTATTAAATAACTGAAACTAAAAAAAGCCATGCACAGGCATGCAACAGTAAAGAGCAATTGACAGATCCGTTTTAACCCGCTCACCAAATAGATCATCCCCGGAACTATTAACAGGCCAATTATCCGGAAGTGCCTGGCTTCATAGGAGATGTTAAGTTGCTTTAGATAAGCAATTCCAAAAAACAGCAATGCACCCAAGTAGAAGACAATTATAAACAGCTTATAATTATTATTGGGGGAATTACGAATCAGGTTAAAAATCAATAACAAGCTCAATATTGCCAAAACAATGATGATTGTTACTGACACTCCATAACTAAACATAGGCCTGCCAAAATTATAAAGCAAGCCATGGAAGAGATCATCCATTGAAAACCCGGAAAGGATTGGTGCAGCAAGCGGGAAGCTAAAAGTTTCAGCTGTTAGCCTAAACCCTTTGGAAACCGAGGCGGGGCTCTGACCTTTGGACAGGAAAAATATATAAATACTTACCAGCGACAGCACTGCAGGTATCCCAATCCACAATCCTCTTTTTATCCATTCAACAATACCTGCGCGGCCTTGTGATAAACGCACCCACAAGCAGCAAAGCCCCGCAGCATAGATCCAGATAAAAGATGATTTAAAGAAAAAGCCCAGCCATCCGGATAAAAGAACAAACAGCAACAATTTCCAACCGGTTCTTTGCAG
>NZ_JAQBOC010000060.1 GCF_028288225.1 Mucilaginibacter sp. | reverse complement strand
CTGCAAAGAACCGGTTGGAAATTGTTGCTGTTTGTTCTTTTATCCGGATGGCTGGGCTTTTTCTTTAAATCATCTTTTATCTGGATCTATGCTGCGGGGCTTTGCTGCTTGTGGGTGCGTTTATCACGGGGCCGCACAGGTATTGTTGAATGGATAAAAAGAGGATTGTGGATTGGGATACCTGCAGTGCTGTCATTGACAACTATTTATATATTTTTCCTATCCAAAGGTCAGAGCCCCGCCTCGGTTTCCAAAGGACTTAAGCTAACAGCCGAAACCTTCAGCTTCCCGCTTTCTGCACCCATTCTTTCAGGTTTTTCTCTTGATGATTTTTTTCATGGCTTGTTATATAATTTTGGACGGCCGATGTTTAGTCATGGCATATCTGTAGCAATTGTGATTGTTTTAGCAATGTTGAGTTTGCTGTTGATTTTTAGCCTGATTCGTAATTCACCCAATAATAACTACACGGTGTTTATAATTGTCTTCTACTTTGGTGCATTGCTGTTTTTTGGAATTGCTTATCTAAAGCAACTTAACATCTCCTATGAAGCCAGGCATTTCCGGATAATTGGCCTGTTAATAGTTCCGGGGATGATCTGTTTGGTGAGCGGGTTAAAACGGATCTATCAATTGCTCTTTACTGTTGCATGCCTGTGCATGGCTTTTTTTAGTTTCAATTATTTAATAAAGGGATACTGGATCAATAAAAATGTAGGCGCAAAAGGTGTTTCGGGTATCTCACAGATCAACATTGATCAGCCGGCATTGAATGCAGTTATGAAACTCGACAGGGAAAACAAGAACGCCGTTTTTGTATTTATCGCCAATGATATCGGACAGGAGATCCTGCATAACCGGGTTATAAACTTATCACCTATAAATGATGATTTGAAGATAGATATGGATGATTATCGATATGAGGGTGTTGCAGGGCCGCTTTATATTATCTTGCCCGAAAGCTATAACGGGCCAAAAGAGAAATTGATTATGAAAGCATTCCCCGGCTATATGGGTTTTAACCTATCAATGCTGAGTGATAAATATGTTTTGTATTCGGCTAAAATGAAGAAGTAGTGGTTGATTGAGTTAAAACATGATAGGATTTGGCTTTTTAACCTAATCAACTTAATCTAACTCAATCAACATATTCAACCCTCAACCATTAATCTTTTTCCAAAGCAAATCCTTTAGTCCGTCGATATTTTTCTGTGCAACTGATGAAATAAAAATTGAAGGAATTTCTGTTGGAAGCTCCTTTTTCATTTCTCCCATTAATTCATCGTCCAGCAGATCTGATTTTGTAACGGCTAGTACCCTTGGTTTATGGAGCATTTCCGGATTGTATTCCTTTAACTCATGCAGCAGGATCAGATATTCTTCTTTTATAGAACGGTTAGTATCGGCGGGCACCATGAATAGTAATACGGAATTACGTTCGATATGCCTTAAAAACCTGAACCCTAAACCTTTCCCTTGCGATGCTCCTTCTATAATTCCCGGGATATCAGCCATAACGAATGATTTCCCGCCCCTGTAGGCAACTATACCCAGGTTAGGAACAATAGTAGTAAATGCATAATCGGCAATCTCGGGCTTTGCAGCAGATACAACGGAAAGCAGGGTTGATTTACCTGCATTAGGGAAACCTACAAGGCCTACATCAGCCAGTATTTTTAATTCCAGTACGTTCCAGTCTTCTTTACCTTCCTCGCCGGGCTGTGAGTAGCGGGGGGTTTGTTGTGTGGATGTTTTAAAATGCCAGTTTCCCTGTCCGCCCCTGCCTCCGGGAGTTAAAATTTTTGTTTCACCATCTTCGGTTATCTCAAAAATAATCTCCCCGGTTTCTGCGTTTTTAACAGTTGTACCCAAAGGCACTTCAAGTATTTCATCCCTGCCGGTTTTGCCGCTTCTTAACGAACTGCCTCCCGAATCGCCGTCGCCGGCAATTACATGTTTCCGGTACTTAAGGTGAAGCATGGTCCATAACTGAGCGTTACCTTTTACAATAACATGCCCGCCTCTGCCACCATCACCACCATCAGGCCCACCTTTTGAGGTTAATATATCGCGGTGCAAATGCGCAGAGCCAGCCCCTCCGTGGCCTGAACGGCAACAGATCTTCACATAATCAACAAAATTTGAACCTTGAGACATTTTTTATTTCGGATTTCGGAATTACAATTTCGGATTTTTTTTTATTTCTGAATCCTTCTTCGGATTTTCTCAACCCTTAATGAAAAATCCGAAATCGAATATTCGAAATCCGAAATTCTTAATATGCAGCTATCACATCATCAATCTCATCAAATATTTCATTGATTGATCCGATGCCGTTTATGCTTTTAAATTTATTCTGAGCTTTATAAAAACCGGCAACTGGCGCGGTTTTATCATTATATTCTTTAATCCGCTTGCGGATAACTTCGGGGTTAGCATCATCAGGCCTGCCTGAATCTTTACCACGTAATAGCAAACGCTGTTCAAGCTCATCATCATTAACTTCAAGCGCTATCATGCCCAAAATAGGGGCATTTTTGCTGGCAAGCAACTGATCCAGCGCTTCTGCCTGTGCTACTGTACGTGGAAATCCGTCAAAAATAAAACCCTTTGCATCTTTATTTGCATCAAGCTTATGACTGATCATGCCAATAACCACTTCATCAGGAACCAGCGTGCCATGATCCATCAGCTTCTTTGCTTCTAACCCAAGTTCTGTTCCCTGGGAAATTTCGCTCCGTAAAAGATCACCGGTTGAAAGATGGATCAACCCGTGTTTTTCAATAAGTTTTTGTGATTGTGTCCCTTTCCCTGCCCCGGGAGGACCAAACAATACCAGGTTTAGCATGCTTTTATCAAATTAAAAGCCTTTCGGTACTATACAGAAAGGCTTATTTTTAGTCTTTAGTCTTATGTTCTGAGTCAGAAGAGAAGTTTGACTTCGACTTTGAACCCCAAGCTAACGACTTTAAAAGAGTGCACTTGAAGGGAGTCGAACCCCTAACCTCCTGATCCGTAGTCAGGTGCTCTATCCAATTGAGCTACAAGTGCGGTATAAAGTGCTTTTTTAAACGGACTGCAAAAATAGGATTTCTTTTCATTCCGTTATAATATTTTTTAAATTACTTTACAACAGCTGCAATTGCGGCAAAATCAGGCAGGTCTGTGGCTACTTCAAGCACCTCCGCATAGACTATATTCTGCTCTTCATCAATAACAAATGCTGCGCGTTTTGAAACCCCTTTCAATCCAAACACAAACTGCTCATATATAGCGCCGTATGCAGTTGAAATCTCCTTGTTAAAGTCAGACAATAAATCGAATTGATAGTTATTTTCTTCCTTAAATTTAGTAAGGGTAAATGGCGAATCAACAGAGATGCCCAGTATAGCTGCATTTAAGCCGTCGTAATAGCCAAAGTTGTCGCGCATGGTGCACAACTGGGTAGTGCAGGTGCCTGTAAAAGCCATTGGGAAAAAGTGTAATACTACTTTTTTGCCTTTAAAATCGGCCAGTGATACTTCTTTTAATGCTGATGAAACTAAAGTGAATTGTGGAGCGGGCGAACCTGGTTGTAATAACATGAATGATTTTTTTACGCAAATAAATGATAATTAAATCAATGTTTAACTTCAATTGTATCGTTACAAACTGAATTTACAAGTTCCTGACAAATTAAAATTTGTATAACTAAATATTTAGTTATAACTTTATGGTAATAATTAAATGCTATTGCCATGATCAGAAATTACATCAAAACCGCATTCCGCAGTCTCTTAAAAAACAAAGGTTTCACTTTTACAAATATTTTGGGGCTTGCCCTTGGTTTGTCAACCTGCCTGCTCATTGTTTTTTACGTGATTGATGAACTGAGTTACGACAGGTTTAATACCAAATACGAAAGAATTTACAGGGTAAATACTGATCTTAAAGCCGGCATCAATGAAACATCCTTTGATATAACTGCTCCCCCGGTTGCCGATGCACTGCTGAAAGAATTCCCGGAGGTAGAAAGATCAATGCGGATAGGGCAGGGTGTAAACATCCGCTTTAAAAAAGGCAATGATGTTATAGACGAGAAAAAGGCATTTTATTGTTCCAGCGGCGTATTCGGCATATTTACCTTGCCCATGCTGCAAGGCGATCCAAAAACTGCGCTTGCCGAACCTCATACAATGGTTATTACCCAAACCATCGCCCTGAAATATTTTAATACCACCAACGCCGTTGGGAAAACCCTGTTTTTGGTTACCGACAGCACCATGTATAAAGTAACCGCAGTTATTGAAGATCTGCCCACCCAATCACATTTTAAGGCTGATCTTTTTATAGCTATGGGGCCTAATCATGATAACAGCTGGGCGCACTTTAATACCAATACTTATATCCTCCTTAAACAGGGCGCCGATCGTAAAAAATTGGAATCAAAGTTTGCCGCCCTTATCCGCAGAAATGAAACCACTCCTTCCTTTGATTATAATAAATTTGAAGCAAAGGGCAATTATATCAGGCTAAATTTAACGCCGCTAAAGGACATCCACCTTCACTCAAACAGGCAGAGGGAACTTGGGGTAAATGGAAATGCGCAATACATCTACATATTTTCGGCTATAGCCATATTTATATTGATCCTGGCTTGTATTAATTTCATGAACCTTTCAACAGCCCGGTCGGCTAACCGCGCCCGCGAGGTGGGTGTCCGTAAAGTATTAGGTTCATCCCGGAAATACCTGGTTGCCCAGTTCCTTTCCGAATCTATAATGGTTACACTTGCGGCTACCATTATAGCAGTATTTACGGCATGGGCGATATTGCCTTTGTTTAATCAGATCTCTGGCAAATCATTAACCATCACCGCCCAAACCTTTGCCTGGCTATTACCCGCGTTATTAATTGTCATTATAGTAGTTGGCGTGCTGGCCGGGTCATACCCTGCATTCTTTCTTTCCGCTTTTCAACCCATCCAGGTTTTAAAAGGAAAATTAGCAACAGGTTTTAAAGGAAGCGTCCTGCGCAGCTTTTTGGTGGTGTTCCAGTTTTCTATATCCATATTCCTTATCATTGGCACATTGGTTATTTATAACCAGCTCACCTATATCCGCAATAAGGACCTCGGCTTTAACCGTAACCAGGTGCTTATTATAAAAAATGCAAATTCTATTGATCCTAAGGTGTTAAAGCAGCAGGTTAAACAAATGCCCGGTGTATTAAACGCAACCTTAACCCATTACCTGCCTACATCCAATTTAAGCGCCCTGAATTATGTTGATGCAGGTACAGTAAAAAACATCGAAACGCAGTTTTGGCAGGTAGATGCCGATTATATCAGCACCATGGGAATGAAGCTAATACAGGGCCGTAATTTCAATGAACAGTTTTTAAGCGATTCATCGTCGGTAATAATCAATGAAACCATGGCGAAGATGATTGGCTATAAAGGTAGCCCAGCAGAGAAAATACGTGACGGAAAGGATTATAAAATCATTGGTGTGGTAAAAGATTTTAACTTCAACTCCTTACGGGATAATATTACCCCGGTAATGCTTGTTATGAAAAATGACTGGATGGCCTCACTAAGTGTTAGATTAAACACCGCCAATTTGCCCGCGCTGATGCAACAGGTGCAAAACAAGTGGAAAGCATTACAGCCCAACCTGCAATTTGAATATTCATTTATGGATGATGATTTTAATGCTTTATATAATAATGAGCAGCGGATGGGCAAGATCTTCATCGTTTTTACGTCGCTGGCCATTATCATTGCCTGTCTTGGGTTATTCGGACTTGCCGCGTATGCTGCTGAACAACGTAACCGCGAAATAAGCATCCGCAAAGTATTGGGCGCTGAGGTAGCCGCCATTGTGGCCATGCTTTCTAAGGATTTCATTAAGCTGGTATTCATCTCCATAATAATAGCCACGCCACTTGCCTGGCTGACGATGCAAAAATGGCTGGAGGGTTTTGCATATCGTCAAAATTTCCAATGGTGGGTTATTGCGGTAACGGGTTTAGGCGCATTAGTTATCGCATTTATTACGGTGAGCTATCAATCAATTAGGGCGGCGCTGGTGAACCCCGTGGATAGTTTAAGGAGCGAATGAAACCGTAGGGGCGTATCGCATACGCCCTATACAACGGATTACACATCAGTACATCGGGGTCATAGGGCGTATGCGATACGCCCCTACGTTATTTGCAAACATTCCTGCCATATTTAAGGTTATTTTTACCCAATGAAAGCCATCATCATAACCAGGCCGGGTGGTCCCGAAGTTTTAAAAATTGAAGAACGGCCAACACCAGCTTACTCATCAACAGAGGTATTGATAAAGGTACACGCTGCCGGGGTTAACCGACCCGATGTTTACCAGCGTAAAGGAAATTATCCGCCGCCACAGGGTGCACCGCAGGATATCCCGGGACTTGAAATTGCAGGTGTTATTACTGAGATTGGTTCAGAAGTTACCCGGTGGAAGGTTGGTAATAAAGTTTGCGCCCTGGTAATGGGCGGCGGTTATGCGGAGTACTGCAATGTGCCCGAAGGTCAATGTTTACCTATTCCGGGTAATCTCACTTTTATAGAAGCAGCATCCTTGCCCGAAACCTTTTTTACCGTTTGGAGCAATGTGTTTGACAGAGGCCAATTAAAGAAAAATGAAACGCTGCTGGTTCATGGCGGATCGGGCGGGATAGGGGTTGCTGCCATACAAATGGCAACGGCTTTAGGGCATACCATTTACGTAACAGCCGGATCGGATGAAAAATGCCGGTTTTGTGAAGATCTGGGCGCTGCAAAGGCCATCAATTATAAAACAGATAACTTTGCGGATGTTATAAAGGAAGTTACAAATAAAAAAGGTGTTGATGTTGTTTTAGATATGATAGGCGGCGATTATACCGCTGGTAACCTTAGCGCATTAGCTGAAGAGGGGCGACTGGTGCTCATCAACACCATGAGTGGTAAGAATGTGCAGGTTGATCTTTCTGTGGTGATGCGTAAACGTTTAACCATAACCGGGTCGATGCTGCGTTCGAGGGAAATTGCTTTTAAAGCAGCCATCGCCCAAAATCTCGAAAAAATTATCTGGCCTTTTTTGGCATCGGGCAAAATAAAACCGGTTATTAATAAAGTTTTCCCGGCTGATAAAGCTGCCAAAGCACATCAACTGATGGAAAGCAGCGAACATGTGGGGAAGATAGTGTTGGAGTTCATAGTTGATGGTTCATAATTCATAGCCGAAGGGAAAGTGGCAGCGGGTAGCGGGAGTAGCACAAGGGCCGATACCTGCATGGCGCAGATTGTTATCAGGAAAAAACTGCAAACTGTAAACCGAAAACTGCCAACTAAATATTCACCCAAAAAATCTTACTTCTGCTATTTTAATATTTGTTTATAAATCATAACTTTGCGCACCGAAATAGGAGGTATTTTTTTTACGCCTAATATTTCATAATAAATACTTTAAATTACCAGGTAATATATGCCAAACATTGGAAAAATATCACGGATCATCGGTCCGGTAGTTGACGTAAGCTTCGCGGATGACGCTCATCTTCCTAAAATTTATGATGCATTAGAGATCACTAAGGAAAATGGTCAGAAGGTTATTTTAGAGGTTCAACAGCATTTAGGTGAAGATCGCATTCGCGCTATCGCCATGGATTCAACTGACGGTCTGCTACGCGGAATGAAGGTTGTGGATTTGGAATCAGCTATAAAAATGCCTGTTGGCGAAGATATTAAAGGCCGCGTATTTAACGTGGTTGGCGATGCTATTGATGGTATTCCTAATCTTGATAACACTAACGGCCGTCCTATTCACAATGCGCCACCGCGTTTTGAGGATCTGTCAACCGAAACTGAGGTGTTATTTACCGGTATTAAGGTTATCGATTTATTAGAGCCTTACGTAAAAGGTGGTAAAATTGGTTTGTTCGGCGGTGCGGGTGTAGGTAAAACCGTATTGATCCAGGAACTGATCAATAACATTGCAAAAGCATACTCTGGTTTATCAGTATTTGCAGGTGTAGGAGAACGTACCCGTGAAGGTAACGACTTACTGCGCGAAATGCTTGAATCAGGGATTATAAAATATGGTGATGCATTTATGCATTCCATGGAAGAAGGCGGATGGGACTTGTCCAAAGTGGATCCTGAAGCATTAAAAGACTCAAAAGCAACCTTCGTTTTCGGACAAATGAACGAGCCTCCCGGTGCACGTGCACGTGTGGCCCTTTCAGGATTAACTATTGCTGAATATTTCCGCGATGGGGATGCCGAAGGTAAAGGCCGTGATATCTTATTCTTTATCGATAACATTTTCCGCTTTACACAAGCTGGATCTGAAGTATCGGCGTTGCTTGGCCGTATGCCATCAGCGGTAGGTTACCAGCCAACATTGGCAACAGAAATGGGTAACATGCAGGAGCGGATCACATCAACAAAACGCGGTTCAATTACATCTGTACAGGCCGTTTACGTACCTGCGGATGACTTGACTGACCCTGCACCGGCAACTACATTTGCCCACCTGGATGCTACAACCGTACTTTCACGTAAAATTGCCGAGCTTGGAATTTATCCTGCGGTGGATCCTTTGGATTCAACCTCACGGATCCTTAGCGCTGCTATTTTAGGTGACGAGCATTACAATACTGCTCAGCGTGTTAAAGAAACTTTACAGCGTTACAAAGAGTTACAGGATATCATTGCTATTCTTGGTATGGACGAGCTTAGTGAAGAAGATAAATTAGTTGTATCACGCGCACGCCGTGTTCAGCGTTTCTTATCTCAGCCGTTCCACGTAGCCGAGCAGTTTACCGGTTTAAAAGGTGTATTGGTTGATATTAAAGAAACTATAAAAGGCTTTAACATGATTATGGATGGCGAAGTGGATGAATATCCTGAAGCAGCATTCAACCTTGTAGGCAGCATTGAAGAAGCTATTGAAAAAGGTAAAAAATTAATAGCGGAAGCGAATAATTAAGAAGAGTCAGGATGGCAAGAATCAAGATTCAAGATAAAAATTCTTGACTCCTGATTCTTGACTTCTTAAATCTACACAAAGCATGACATTAGAAATTCTTACTCCCGATAAGACAGTTTACGAAGGCGAGGCTACCTCGGTAACCCTTCCTGGTACTTTGGGATTTTTTGAGATCCTGAACCACCACGCACCTATCATCTCTACCTTAGAAGATGGTAAGGTAACCATACGTGGAGGCAGCGCAGGCAAAGAAGAAATATGGTTTATAAAGGGCGGCGTTGTTGAAGCATCAAACAATAAGGTTGTTATTTTAGCCGAAGGTATTCAGCATAAATAATTTATCCCGCTTAATTGAAATTTAAGAAATCCCTGGCTATTTGGCCGGTTTTTTTTTTTAACCTTGATTTGCCTGATTTTAGGATTAAAGGATGGATGGCGCCAAAGTCCTGTCCCTCTTTAAACCCTACGAATCACGGTTCAAAATTACCTGTGAATCCAATTCAGGTAACGATTTTATGAAGACGGCTCATTAGGGTTGTCTTTTTTGTTTTAATGCTTACATTTAAACTTTGAAATCGTTTAAATGAAGAAATTTATACTCTCCGCTTTATGCTTTACGCTTTTAGCTTTAGTCTCTAGTGCACAACCGGGTAGTAATAGTCCCGATGCTGCTTATGTTAAGGATAACTATACCAAATACGAGTACCAGATCCCGATGCGGGATGGTAAGAAACTGTTTACTTCGGTTTATGTACCAAAGGATCAGTCGAAAAAATACCCGTTTATGATGGACCGCACCTGCTACAGTGTGGCGCCTTACGGTGTCGATAAGTATAAAGGCAGCCTTGGCCCGTCGCTAGCGTTTTTGCATGATGGCTATATTTTTGTTTACCAGGATGTGCGTGGCCGCTGGATGAGCGAGGGCATTTATGAAGAGATGACGCCTGAAAAGGAAGAGCATAAAACCAATAACGATGTTGATGAAGGCACCGATACTTATGATACTATCGACTGGCTGCTAAAAAATGTTCCGGATAATAACGGCAAAGTAGGGGTATGGGGCATCTCGTATCCTGGTTTTTATACCACAACCGCATTGTTGAGCCGTCACCCTGCATTGGTGGCCGCATCGCCGCAGGCTCCTATAGCCGATTTATGGCGAGATGACGGCTGGCATAATGGTGCATTCTTCTTAGTGGCCAACTTTGGCTTTTATCCGGGTTTTACCAACAGGCAGGATGATAAGCCAACCCAACGCAGGGGCGGCCGGTTTAATCCGGGTACTAATGATGGGTACGAGTTTTTTATGAAGATGGGTCCCATGAAAAACACCAACGATAAGTATTATAAAGATACTATTCGCCTGTGGAACGAGATGATGGATCATCCTACCTATGATCAGCACTGGAAGGATCGGAATGTGCTTTCACATCTGCACGATATAAAAACAGCAGTACTGGTTACGGGAGGATGGTACGATGCCGAGGATTTGTATGGGGCTATAAACACTTATAAAACATTGGTGAAGGAAAACCCTAAAACACCCGTTTACTTCACAATGGGGCCATGGGTGCATGGTGGATGGGCACGCGGTGCAGGCGATCATTTAGGTGATGTTGATTTTGGCGGGGCCACAGGCCCGCATTACAGGGACGATATTGAATTTAAGTTTTTTAGTCATTACCTAAAGGGTACTGACATGAGCATTGCCCCAATTAATACATTTGAAACCGGGGTAAATAAATGGAACGAATACAAAACTTGGCCACCAAAAGAGGCACAAGAAAAACAATTATACTTATTACCTGGCGGCAAACTATCATTCAAAGCCCCGGCTACAGGTAAGGACAGCTATGACGAATACGTATCTGATCCTAATAACCCTGTACCATTCCTTGACCATAAAAGCATGGACATGGACCGCGAATACATGACTGCCGATCAGCGGTTTTTGGCTGATCGCAAAGATGTTTTAAGCTATACAACCGATGTACTTGCCAGCGACGTGACCATAGCAGGTAATATCTGGGCGAACCTGAAAGTATCAACCACCGGCACTGATGCTGATTTTGTGGTAAAGGTTTTGGACGTGTACCCTGATACTGCTGCAAACACGAAGTTTACCGGTAAGGATGTAAAGATGGCAGGTTACCAGCAAATGGTACGCAGCGAGCCTATGCGCGGCAAATATCGTAACTCAATTGAAAAGCCGGAGCCATTTACACCCGGCAAAGTTGCCCCGGTAAACTGGGAGCTGCAGGATGTATTGCATACCTTTAAAAAGGGCCACAAAATAATGGTACAGGTACAAAGCACCTGGTTCCCGCTTATTGACCGGAACCCGCAAACCTTTGTTGATATTATGAAGTGTGACAGCACCACTTTTAAGAAAGCTACACACAGGGTTTACACCTCCAAAACTAATCCAAGCTTTTTGAAAGTAAGGGTTGTGGAATGATTTGCGGATATTTCAATATGAAGACGAAAAGTTTTTTAATATTTTTATTTACAATAGGTTTTACTACCGCTCACAGTCAAACAAAAGTGAGCGGTAGTAAGGTTTATGAGTCTGTTAGTTTAGTTAAAGATGATTCTACATTTTTAACTTTAAAAGATACTGCCCAGGCGCACCTGCAAACATTTATTGACAGTTTAAATAAATATGGCAGGAACACTGCTAATTACAGGTTCATTATAAAATCAGACTTTGTTGAAGGTGATGAACACGAGCACATGTGGTCGCTTATATTTAATTATAACCATGGTGATTTTAAAGGGATATTTATTGATTCCGCATTTACTATAAAAAATATAAAAACCGGTGATAAGGTTATAATCAAGAGAGAAAGTATAGAAGATTGGTCCATTGATAATTTAATAACCGGGAAGCACATCGGATATTTTTCCGAAATGTATATTAATAGTAAGGAAAACTAATTAGGCGAGGGTCATACCTTACGATTTGACCCGCGTATCCAAAACTCACTTCGCCAAATAAAATTTCTCCCAAAAATCTTCTGATTTAGAGAGTACGCTGTGATCGGCTGCACCTGCTCCGCCAGGGTTACCACCCCGGCCGCCTCTGCCACCACCGCCGCCGCCGCGTCCTCCGCGACCACCACCACCGCCCATACCACCGCCTCTTCCGCCACGCCCTCCGTTGCCTTCCTGGCCTTCGCCACCGGGTGCTGCCGGCCGGATTATACTATTGATTTTGAAATTGAAGGCCCATTCGGTTTTTGCAGCATTATCGGTGTGCAAAAGCACCAGGGGGATGGCTGCCTCGCAAATAAGGTAGCCCTTATCGTCATAGTCAATGGCGGTTTTAATGCCGTAGGTGTTGCTGGTAGTAATCATATTGCCTTCAATATCTTTAAAACCTTCAACCTTTATGCCCCGTAATGAAGTTAACATGGCTGCTTTTAGCTCATCGCGGTCTTGTTTTGTTAAATCGCCGCTATCATCTTTTTGCAGTTCAAGCAGGGGGCCGCTTTCCCCTGTATTAAGCGGGAAGGTAATGCTAAAGATTTCCTTTTTTTTACCTTTTGTGTTGATGCCTAAAGTAAGGCCTGCCTTAAGGATGCGGACCTGCTCGCTTCTGTCATTAACACGTATGGCCATGTATAGGGTATCCTTGCTATTGGCAAGGTCATAATTGATTTGTTTTTCGGCATTAAAGTAGTGCAGGCTGTCGCCCCATTCTTTAATTGAACCATCTACAGCAATGTTTTTTGGCGGAGCCTGTAAGGTAGCGGTGATTGTCGTTTGTGCACTGCTTAAGGTTACGCTGCATAATTGGATAATTACGGCAAAGGCAAAGTAGGGGGGGATTGCTTTCATAAAATAAAAATATGGCTTTTAAAGTCAATAGAACATTATTTTAACTGCTTTATTATAGTTTTTGAGTAATTTTGTGATTACGTATGCCAACTGAAGTACAGGAAGAAACCCTCACCCTTGAGGAGATATTAGCAGGGCTTAAAGAAATGCACCGCCTTATTTTATGGAATGACGACCATAATACCTTTGACCATGTTATTTTTTGCATGATGAAATACCTGGATTATTCTGACGCACAGGCCGAAAAGATTGCGTGGAAGGTGCATAACGAGGGAAAATGCGCCATACTCGAAGGCTCATTTACTGAAGTAGAAGTTTATCGTAAGATCCTTCAGCAGGAAGGGTTAACGGTGAGTGTTGAATAGAGGATAAAGGTAGCAAGTCAAAGTTAAGATAGGTAAGAGCATTTAATTAACAGGCTCCTGACGATTGTCCCAGAAAAAAAGCACTTCAATCCGATCGTTAACTCCTCTGTATACAACTGATGTATGTTTGGTTATTAAACCTTTTCTAACATCTTTTTCCTGGTATGCTTTAAAAATATAAAGTTGTTGGGAAATTGTATCTAACACCTTGTATGTTCTTTCAACAAACTTTTCAGCTGAGCTACTGCCCCAATTTTCACGGATAAAAAGTATTATAGATAAAAAAGTGTCTTTTGCCTTTGGGTTAGGATAATTGCAAGTTTCATTTTTTAAGCAAGGCGTTCACTTCTCTTTTTACTTCATCATAGGAAATAAACTCTCCTCTATTAGCTTGTTCCAAAGACTCATTGATGCCTTGTTTTACTGATAATGGTAATTCGTTCCACCAATCCTCCTCTTTATCTTTAAATAAAGATTTAATTTTATTGATGAGTCCGGCATCATTGGTACTTAATATCAATTTAGCCAATTCTATTTTTTCCGCCTGGATATCCATAATATCAAATTTACGAAATAATTCAACAAAGTTTCAGGCCTAATGCTTAAAAACCGTCTCCGGATAGTGCAGCTTTCGCTGCACCACCTTCGACACATCAATATAAAACAAGGGGTATTAATTTAATTTTTATTCCTGATCACTATGCCGCTTTCAACTCTTTTGCGGTACGACCAGAAGAACACGATTGGAAAAACAAAAAGGTTAAATATGGTATTGGTTATCAGTCCGCCAATTACCACTATAGCTAATGGCTTTGATGCCTCGGAGCCTATCCCGTGCGACATAGCAGCGGGTAATAAACCTATTGCAGCCATCATTGCTGTCATCACTACCGGGCGTAAACGGTCGGCTACACCTGCTTTTAAGGCTACTGCAAATGATGTCCAGGTGGTGTGATGCTTTAGTTCGGTAATGTTGCTTTTAAACTTGGTGATGAGGATCACGCCGTTTTGCACGCAGATTCCGAATAATGCGATAAAGCCTATACCTGCCGAGATATTAAAGTTAACCCCGGTTATCAGCAAGGCCAGGATCCCGCCCATTATGGCAAACGGAACATTGTTTAGTACAAGTAATGAATCGCGGAAATTACCAAACAGGATAAACAGGATAAAGAAGATCACGAGCAGGCTAATAGGCACAACCTGGCTCAGCCTTTTTGTTGCGCGCTGCTGATTCTCAAAATCGCCGGCCCATTGCAGGGAATAGCCTTTTGGTAACTTTATTTGCGCATTTACCTTGCCCTGTGCTTCTTTAACGGTGCTGCCCATGTCCCTGCCGCGGATAGAAAATTTTATTGCCCCGTATCGCTGATGATCGTCCCGGTAAATCATGCTGATACCAGTGGTCTTTTTAATATTTGCTATCTCGCGCAGGGGGACAGTGTTTCCGTTAAGGGTTGGTACCCGTAAATCGCCTATGGACAGTTCATTATTCCTAAAATCTTCTGGATAACGGATCCGCAGGTCGAATTTTTTCTCACCTTCATAGATCTGCGTTACAGCTTTACCACCTATAGCCATTTCAATTACAGCATTGGCATCTGCAGCAGTAACGCCGTATTGTGCCATCTCATCCTGGTTAAGGTCTATTTGCAGTTCCGGCTGACCAACATTATGCAGTACCCCCAGATCCTGGATGCCATTTACACGTTTTAATATGGAGTAGATATTTACTTCCTGTTGTTCGATGTATTTATAATCCTCGCCAAACATTTTTACAACGATGGAGCCTTTTACACCGGATACCGCTTCTTCCACGTTATCAGATATAGGCTGCGAGAAGTTGATATCAACGCCGGGAAAAAATTTCAGCTTCTCTTGCATCCGCTGAATCAGTTCTTCTTTAGTTTCTTTCCGCTTCCACTGGCCTTCGGGGTAAATGTCAACATGAAACTCGATGTTATAAAAGCCCGTTGCGTCGGTACCATCATTAGGCCTGCCCGTTTGCGACATTACCTGCTTTACCTCATCAAAGCTCAGGAAGATGTTTCGCATCTCGTTAGCCATTTTAACCGACTCCTTAAGTGAAATACTTAACGGCCCTGTAGCACGAACATAGATGGCGCCTTCGTTAAGCTCTGGTAAAAACTCGGTACCTAAAAGCTTAAAACAGCCGAGGCTCACAACAAGAGCAGCGATAGCTATGGGGAATACCAATTTGCGGGCCTTAAAACAAACCGAGTAAAACCGCATTGCATTGTTAGTTATAAAATCAACAAATACATTATGCTTTTCTTTAACGTCCTTTTTTAACAGGAAGCTGGCTAAAGCAGGTACAAAAGTAAATGTGAGGATAACTGCACCCAGCAGGGCAAAGCCTAATGTCCATGCCAGGGGCGAAAACATTTTACCTTCAACTTTTTGGAAGCTGAAAATTGGCAGCAAACCGGTTATGATAATAAGCTTGGCAAAAAAGATGCCCTTACCGTTAACCAGGCAGGCCCTTTTAATAAGCCCAAGCTTGCTCATTTTGTTATAATTAGCCATGCCAACTTCTTTGGCCTTGTGATCAAGCACCACAAAAATGCCCTCAACCATTACCACGGCCCCGTCAATAATTATCCCGAAGTCGATAGCTCCCATTGATAAAAGGTTGGCCGACATGCCCTTTAGCTTTAAACAGATAAAAGCAAAAAGCAATGCAAGCGGAATAATGAGCGACACGATAAGCGTTGTGCGCCAGTCGGCCATAAACAGGAACACGATCACTGTAACAAATATTATCCCTTCGGCCATGTTATGCAAAACGGTGTCCGTAGCAAAGTTTACCAGGGTCTCCCGGTCATAAAATGTGTTTAGCTTAACATCGTCGGGCAGTATTTTTGTATTAAGCTCATTGATCTTTAATTTAAGGTTTTTAATAACCTCGCTTGGGTTTTCGCCTTTGCGCATTACCACAATCCCCTCAACAACATCCGGATCTTTATCGCGCCCAACCTGTCCTAAACGCGGCAAGGCAGACTCGGTAACCTCTGATATAGTTTTTACATATATTGGCGTGCCTTTAATATTGTTTATGACTATATTTTTGATTTCATCAATATTGTTAAGTAAACCAATGCCGCGTACTACATAAGCCTGCCCGTTTTGATCGATCACATCGCCGCCAACATTTACGTTGCTTTTGGATACTGCTTCATATAGCTGTAATGGAGTTACATTATACTGTACTGCTTTTTCGGGATTAATAGTGATCTGGTAAGTTTTTACTTCACCGCCAAAGCTGTTTACATCCGCCACGCCAGGTACAGCTTTTAATTCGCGGTCGACCACCCAATCCTCAATGGTCTTTAATTCCTTAACAGATTTTTTGTTACTGGTTAAGGTGAAACGATAGATCTCACCTGTCGGCCCATAAGGAGGCTCAATAGACGGGTTTACATTATCGGGCAGACTGGCATCGCCAATATGGTTATTGATTTGCAGGCGCGCTGCATTATAATCAACCTCATCATCAAAAGTAATCTTTACTACAGAGAGGCCGAACAGCGATGATGACCGGATGCTGGTCTTTTTCTCTGCCGGGTTCATGGCAATTTCAATAGGGCGGGTAACAAATTTTTCAACCTCTTCGGCGCTCCGGCCGGGCCATTGGGTAATTATGGTAACCGATGTATTGGTAACATCAGGAAAAGCATCAATACTTATTGTTTTAAAGCTGATATAACCAGCAACAGCAAGCAGCGCAGTCACAAAAAATATGAAGAACCTGTTCCTGAGAGCGAATGAAAGAATATTTTTTATGAACTTATTCATGTAGTGTTATTTCGGATTTCGGATGCTCGATTTCGGATTTGTTTTGTTTCGAAATTGAGATGACCGATATCCTGTTTAATTTTTTTATTTTCTAATTCCGAAATCGAACATTCGAATTCCGAAATTCTTCAAAATCAATCCTTTAACGATTCATACAAATACACCTGTCTTGATGTTATTACCTGGTCGCCAGGCTTTAAGCCTTTGCTGATGTATGCCCTGTCTTCAACTGTTTTAGCTATTTCAACCGGCTGAACGTGAACCTTTGCCTTGCCATCTACTACTATCACATAGTTTTTATCGTTATCAAAAACCAAAGCATGGGAGCTAACCTCGGGCAGGTTCTCACCTGATTTTGCTTTTATCAGCACATTGGCAAACATTCCCGGTTTGAGCAGATTGCCCGGATTTTCTATTTTGATCCTGGCGTGCATTACCTTGTTGTCAGGATCGAGCATATTATCGATCTTGTCTATCTTTCCTTCAAATGTTTTATCAGGATAAGAGAGCGTTGTGATCTTTACCGGGTCGCCGGCCTGGATCTTGGAGATATCAGATTCATACACATTAACCAGCACATATACTGTTGAAAGGTCGGCTATAGTAAACAGGTTTTGGCTGTTATCTGCCCTTACCTGTGTATTATTGGTCAGGTTTTTCTCAACCACATAGCCTGACAGTGGTGTTTTAACTTCATACCCGTTGCTATTACTTTTATTGATAGAAATTACAGCACCGGCACGTTTACCTTCGGCTACAGCTTTCTGGTAGTCGGATTGTGCCTGTTCCAGATCTTTTTGCGATGCAAGCCCGCTTTTATACAGATCCTGGGTTGATTCCATTACCCGTTTGGTATTCCTAATATCAGCTTCAGATGAAATATAGTCCCTGGTAAAACCGGCCATTTCCGCACTCTTCATAATAGCCAGCGTTTGGCCTTTGTGCACCACATCGCCAAGTTGAACGTTTACATCCTGTGCAACGCCACTTACCAGTGGGAACACCTTTACCATTTTATTCTCATCAGGTGCAATACTGCCGGTTAACGTAATTTGTGCTAGCGCGCTGGCCTCTTTAACCGTGTCGATAAGCAGACTGTTGATCAGGCTGTCCGTAACCTGGAAACGGGTGTCTTTTTCCTGGCTGTCATCAGCACGGTGACAGCTTTGAAATGTAAGGGCCGTAACAGAAAGAACTATAGAAAGCGCGAGTATTTTATATTTGGTATGCATTTTTGTAGCAGTAATTATTGATTGAAGAATGGTGTCCCGGTAACATAGTTAAGCTGCTCCAGCGAGGTAACCCGGTTAAGCTGAAGCGTATTTAATTGCAGGGTGTTGGTTTTGTAGGAATCATAAAAATCAAGGAATTCCAGCAAACTGAGGTTCCTTTTTTCGTAGTTCTTAAAAACTTCTTGTATCAGGTGGATAAAGTCGTTTTTAAAAGCCGGGTCAAAGCTGTTATACAGACTCTCTAACCGTAATGCGTTTTTATAATTTGTTGCCACATCGCTTTCAATATGATCCTGCTGACTTTGCAATTGCACCTTGCTTTGGTCAATAGCAATTCGCGCCTGTTTAATTCCTCCCTGGTTACGGTTAAAAAATGGCAGGCTAAAACCGATGCCTGCGCCTAAAAAGTTGGTGCCATAGCTGCCCAACTTGTCATAATTAAGGGAAAGCGAAACATCAGGTACAGCGGTTGCCTTTTGCAATTGCAGGTTAATGTTATTATAATCAACAGCTGATTTGGCTAGTTTTAGATCATAGCGGTTGGCATAAGCAGAATCCAGTAATGTTTTGTAGGGCACGCCCGCTACAACAGCTTTTCCTTCAATGTTATAATCAGTTTGGGGTTGGATAGTGGTATTTGCAGGCGTTTTGGTTAATAGCTTAAATTCACTTTGTACTGTATCAATGCCTGTTTGCAGGTTATTATATTCAGCCTGCAAAGTGTAAAGCTGCGATTGGATGCGCAACACTTCCTTTTCGGCAACGTTGCCTTTTTTATACTGTTCTTTAAAAACGGTTAAGGCTTTTGCTAAAGAAGTGATCTCCTGATCATAAACTTTGGCCGATTGCTGCTGGAAATAAATGGTATAAAAATCATTTCTCAGTGTGAATTTTAAGGTGCGGAGCAGATCGAAAAACTGATACTTAGCCTGTTCAGCACTGAGCTTTGCCAGCTGGATATTTTTATTCCGTTTACCAGCAGTAGTAAAAAGCTGTGAAATGCCAGCCGAATGGTCTTTATATGCAGGCCCTTCAGTGGCATCATTAGAATGAATGCCGTTTGAAAAATTAAAATCAGGATTGGGAAACAAGCGGGCTGTAATTACCATGGCGTTTGCATTATCGATATTGTAACGCTGGATAATGAGCTGCAAGTTGTTTTTCAAAAACAGATCCTCGGCCTGTTTAATAGTTAGCTTAAGTGTATCACTTGCCGTAGCTTGCGCATTTGCTTTGGCTGCGAAAATTATAAACCCCGTTTGCAGTAATAATATAATAAAAACAAACCTTTTGAACATAGTATAATTTGATCCCACAAAATTATACTACCCGTATTAGAGGCAAATTAAAGCCGGATTAGAATTACATTAGAATTTACCTGCTGAACTTAATGGTAAAGGTGGTGGTTTCACCAGGGATAGACTCAATTTGGATTGTTCCGTTAAAAAGCTGGATAATTTTGCTGGTTACATAAAGGCCGATTCCGCTGCCCTGGAAGTTTTTTACATTGGTACCACGATAAAATGACTCAAAAACTTTTTCCAGTTCACCGGGCATTATACCAATACCACGATCAATTATCTTTACAATGATATTTTCTTCATCAGCATACAGGTCGCACTGTACACGCTTGTTTTGCGAGAACTTATAGGCGTTACCTATAATATTATTAAATGCTATGGTTAATAATGATTTATTAGCAAATAATTGTAATTTTTCCTGGTCATCAGGAAGTTGCAAAATATTTACAATGAACATTCCTTTGCCAGCTTTTACGGTCCAATAATCATTAAGCTCCCATATAAGCTCGTCAATAGCTACAGGCTTATAGGCCGGGCGGGTATAATCCATATCAACGTTTGCCAATTCGAGCAAGCTGGTAATGGTTTCATTAAGCCGCTCTGCGTCATTCAGAACAGATTTCAGCACCTCTTCATATTCAGGCTGGGTGCGCAGCTTATTCAGAGCAATTTCAATTTCGCCAATTATAGATGTAATTGGTGTACGCAGCTCGTGCGAAGCGTTTACAACAAATGTTTGCTGCAGCTCAAACGCGTTTTGCAAATGTGCCAAAAGCCGGTTAAAATTATGGGCCAGCGCGCTTATCTCGTCCTTTCCGTTCCCTTCATCAACCCTTAAGCTCAAATCACCTGCCCTTACCAGTTGCATTTGTTTAATTACTTCATCAATAGGCTCCAGCGTTTTTTGGGCAAACCATCTGCTTATTAAAAATAGACCTGCCGTAACACATATCAGTAATACAGCCATTGATTTGATTAGATCCTGCAGCCTTTTCGCGCCCTGTATGTCAATAGCCGAAACCAATATCACAAAGTTACCCTGGTTGTCATTATAGTAAATGCCTACCGTTTGCCGTTGGCCTTCATCAAACTCCAGCTGTTTGTTTTTACGTACCTGGTTAATTATCGGGCTCGCCCAAAACTGGTTTTTGTCTTTAATAAACGAAGCGGCGTTTTTTTCATCATAAAGACGAATCACCTCATTGTGAAGGCTGTTTAGATAATTTTCTTTTACATGATTTAAAGAGTCGGGCGAAATTTCATCAGCTTTCAGGTATAGTTTAGCAGCAATGTTGGCCCGGTCCATTAATTGTTCGTAAAAGTTCGACCGGATAAGTGAATTAAAGGCAATACAAACAACCGCCTGCACAATTAACAGTACAATTGCGCTAATTGTAGTAAAATAAAGCGAAAGCCTGTTCTTTATTTTCATTAGTTATAGCCAACTCTTTCCAAAGTGTGCAGAGATTTTATTTATCGCTCTTTAAAATATACCCCATACCAATAACTGTATGGATCAGCTTGTTTTTAAAGCCCTTTTCAATTTTTTTACGCAGGTAATTTACATACACATCAATAAAATTGGTTCCGGTATCAAAATCAATTTTCCATACCTGCTCTGCAATATACTCCCTTGATAAAATTTTATTTGGATAGCTCATAAATAACTCGAGCAATGTATATTCTTTAGCGGTTAGCGCAATTTGCTGACCTGCCCTTTCGGCAACATTGCTCCAGGTATCCAGCTTAAGGTCGTCAAATACCAGGATATGGTCGGCAGTTTCACCAACTTTCTGGCGGCGTAGTAAAGCTTCAATGCGGGCCACCAGCTCAATAAAATGAAATGGCTTTACCAGGTAATCATCAGCCCCGGCTTTTAAGCCTGATACTTTGTTCTGTACCTGGTCAAGCGCGGTTAACATTAAAATGGGAGTTTTAGTATCAGTAAACCTTATCTGCCTGCAAAGCTCAATTCCATTAATATCCGGAAGCATAACATCCAGTATCAGCAGGTCGAAATCGTTTTTTTGCAACAGTGCCTTTGCCGTTATACCATCATTGGCAATACTGATCTTATAGCCCTGCTCCTCAAGTCCTTTGCTGATAAATGCAGCAACCTTTTGTTCGTCCTCAACTAAACAGATATTGGCCATAGGGAGCAAAGATGAGTAAATTTCGGAATTCGGATGTTCGATTTCGGATTTTTTGTTTAAACAAGGATCTACCTGATTCGCAAGTTAATCAAGTAATCCTAAAATCCTATTAATCATGGTTCAAAACCATCAGAAGATCCGCTGGCTTATCACCGCCATAAACTTTTCCTTAAATTTTTCGCTGATAGGGATTTGCTTGCCGGCAATATAAATATGGTTGTCCTGGATCTTGATTATCTGTTTGGTATTAACGATATAGGAGTTATGCACCCTTACAAACGGCGGATTTAATTGCTCTTCAATATCCTTTAACCGGCGATAGATAAGCAGCTGCTCGGCAGGGGTTACCAGGCGCACATATTCTTTTTCGCCCTCAAAATATTGAATGTCCTCCATCAGGATCTTCCTGAGCACCTTGCCCGATTTTACAAAAAAGTACTCGCTACCCGTAGAAGGCAACGTGTTGTGATTATTTACGTGGAAGGTGAAATATGCCTCTATCTTTTGCATCGCTTCCAAAAAGCGCTTAAGGGTGATGGGCTTTAACAGGTAATCAATAGTTTGAAAGGCATAGCTTTCGGCAGCATATTCGGAGTAGGCAGTAGTAAAAACAATTTTTGTATCCTTTGACAGCAGACCAGCCAATTCCATCCCGCTGAGCTGGGGCATATTGATATCTAAAAAAATAAAATCGGGTTTGTTTTCCTTCAAAAATGCAATAGCCTCCAGAGCGTCATAACATTTGGCTAAAAGCTGCCATTTCGTGTTTTGACCTATCAGGATCTCCAGCAGGTTTACCGCATTGGGTTCATCGTCAATAATTATACAATTTAAATTCATGCTACAGGGACTTTTAAAAAGGCGGTAAAATAAGCACCCGGGTTATTGATGCTTAACTCAAAGTTTGAGCCATATAGCAAAGTAAGGCGTTTACGCAGGTTTTCAATACCAAACCCGCTTGGTTCGTTGGTTCCGGGTTTATCATGCACCTGGTTGCGGGTTTCAAAAAGCAGGTAGCCATCCTGTTGCACCAATGAAATATCTATCTTGTTTTTACTGCTCGATTTATCAACTCCGTGTTTGAAAATATTTTCTACAAATGTCATCAGCAGCATAGGCGGAATGCGGAGATCTGCATTACAATCTTTAATAAAATTTAACTCTATTTCGTGCCGGATGCGAATTTTTTCCAAAGCAATATAGTTTTCTAAAAACTGTACCTCGGTTGCCAACGAAACTTCTTCCTTCGGGCTTTCATCAACAAAATAACGCATAATGTCTGATAGACGTTCAATTAGTTTTGCAGTACGGGGGGCCTCGCGATAGGCCTCGTAATAAATATTATTCAGTGTATTAAACAAAAAATGAGGCTGTACTTGTGATTTTAACAGATTAAGCTCGGCCTGACTTTTTTGCGCCAGTATTTTTTCCGACTGCTGTTTTAAGGTGAAGTATGCAATAGCAATGCGAAAAATAAAACTGAGCAGGTATGTTAAAAAACCCGCAATCATGAAATTTATAAGAGTGCTTTTTGTTATAACCTCGGGTTTAAGGGCGAAGTATTTATTATAAATATAAGTGAGCAGGTAGCCCCTTGATAAACCTGCGGAGACAACAAATATGAATGCGAAAATTGCATATTGAACTTTTTTTCCTGTTTCATAAAACTTAGGGAATAGAAATTTAATATTTCCATAAATAACAACAGCGTAAAAAGAAACATTTAACAGGGAAAATATTCCGGCCTGGTAAAAACCATCTTCGGGCAGGTATGAAAAAAATATAATTAAAAAAACCGCTACCCAAATAAGCCATTGAAGCTGTTTAAGTGTTGCCTTGCTGCCATTAAATTCCATTTTTAAATTTACAAAGCTTTTTCATTCCTGCCGCTGGTTTTCAATAATTCGCCTTTTTTATTCAATAAATGCTGCTTTATGGTAAATACCGTCTGTTGATATTATTAGGTAAATCATTTAAAATAAACGGTATAAGGTTTAAATGATTTGTTTGATTACCCGATAAAAACCAGCTTTAATAAATATTCTGTTTCAAATCCACATTTAAAAACCTTTGACATGAAAAAACTTCTTAATGCTTTTATCATTTTAGCATGTCTTCAATTTGGCTTGGCCAATATTGCTAAGGCACAGCTAACATCCTTTCCTGACGGGGATAATAAAAGGGCATCAGTTAGTGAGCAAATAGGACTTACTGATGTAAGCATTCATTACAGCCGCCCCGGTGTAAAAAAACGTGATGGCCATATTTGGGGCCAGCTTGTTCCGCCGGGATATGTCGATCAGGGCTTTGGTCCTTCAAAGTCGGCCCCATGGAGGGCTGGCGCAAATGAGAGTACCAGCATTGAGTTTTCAACCGATGTAAAGGTTGAGGGTCAGCCTTTAGCCGCAGGTAAGTATGGCTTTTTTGTTGCCTACGGTGCTGATGACTGTACACTGATCTTCTCAAAAAATTCAACGTCGTGGGGCTCGTTTTTTTATAAACCAGATGAAGATGTGCTGCGCGTAAAAGTAAAACCCATACCAGCCGATAAAAGCGTTGATAGGTTGAAATATGAGTTTGCCGGCCAAACATCAAATAGTGCTATCATCCAGCTGCAATGGGAAAAACTGGTTGTCCCTTTTAAGATAGAGGCTGACGCGGTGAAAAACCAGCTGGCATCTTTCAGGCAGGAACTGCGCACCGAAAAAGGCTTTAGCTGGGAAAGCTGGAACCAGGCTGCATTATACTGTGCACAAAATAAAACCAATTTAGATGAAGCCTTATTATGGGCTGATACGGCAACAAGCATAAATTTTGGCGGCAGCCAGAGTTTCCAGGCATGGAGTACCAAGGCAACTGTGTTAGACAGCCTTGGCCGTAAAACCGAAGCCGCAGATGTAATGAAAAAAGCTTTGCCATATGCCAGTTTAAATGAAATATATTTTTATGGAAGAACTTTAACCCGTAATAAAAAAGGTAAAGAGGCTCTTGAAATATTTAAAATGAACTATAATAAACACCCGGATGATTTTCTTGCTAATGCCGGCATGGCAAGAGGGTATTCGGCAATAGGAGATTATAAAAAGGCTTTAACATTTGCACAAAAAGCCCATACCCTGGCGCCGGATAAGACGAATAAAGATATAACGGATAAATTTATTAAAACCTTACAGGACGGTAAGGATATAAATTAGTGATTAGAGGCTAGAGATCAGAGGTTAGTGTCTATAGCAAACAATCTCTTAGGATGATTAAATCGGTCTCAAACCCGTATCTGTTTTACAAATAAAATTTTAAAACTATAATTTAAGGATCTTAATATGCAGTTTTTATATTGGTTATCACGTGAAGTTACAATTGGTATAATCATTACATTGTGCTCAATTTTTTCGGTATTCAGCCAGGCTTCACAGCCAAATATTGTTGATACCGCTTCAAGGCCGAAGGTATTTGCCGAAGGTGCGGTATCAACCCCTTACTCCGAATGGGCTACTTCATTTACCCCTGATGGCAACACGGTGTACTTTTCACGCGGCGCTATTTACTGGACCATCTGCTACTCAAAGCTGGTTAACGGCAAATGGGGCAGGCCGGGAGTGGCCGCTTTTTCAGGAAGGTATAACGATACAGATCCTTTTGTTAGTCCGGATGGTAAAAGGATGTTTTTTATATCAAACCGCCCTTTTGAAGCTGGTGAAGATAAGCCTCAAAAGAATTACCATATCTGGTATGTTGATCATATTTCGGGTGACGAATGGTCGGCGCCCAAGCACATAAATGGTACTGTAAACTTGGCCGGGAGTAATAATTATGGGCCATCTGTAAGCAGCTCGGGCACGCTTTTCTTTTGCTCACGCAATAGGGAAGGCAATAAGGGCATGGGGGGCTACTCGGCAAAATGGCTGGGCGACCATTATGATAAGCCCCAACAGCTAATATTGCTTGGGAAGGAGGATGTACAAGATCCATTTACGGCGCCTGATGAAAGCTATGTGGTTTTTTTAAGCGGTAGTGATCTCTACTACTGCCCAAAAAATGGTAACGAATGGGGAACAGCGCAAAAGTTAGGGCCGCAGGTAAATAACGGCGATTCTAACTCATCTCCATATGTATCCCGGGATGGAAAAATGCTGTATTACTCGTCAAGTAGGGTAAAGGGCTTTTATAAACGGGATCTAAAGGCGAAACCATTAAATTATGACGAGCTGGAAGCCGAAAATAAAAGCATTTTTAATAGCGAGGGAAATATATTGATGATCCCGGTCAATATCTCAAACACTACACATTAAACATTTATAATATTCAATGAAAAAGTTCAATTACGTTCTTATTATTTCCATATTTTTTTCGTTAAGCTTAGCTTACGGACAAACGGATACCATCCGCCTGAAAGATAAACGGTTGCTCACTTCGGTATTAAAACCGGGGCTTAAACAATATCTTATATATTTTCAAACTGCCAAGGCTCAAAAAACGCTCCGGTTTTGGTATTGGCTAAGGGATATTAAAACTGAAAACAGGAACGGGGAAAAGGTTTTTACAATAGCACAACATTGGTATGGCAGCGATACTAATAGCTACCGTAAAGTTTACTCAATAAATAAAGCCGCTGATTTTGCGCCGGTTTATCATTCCGAAACCGTACAAAATAAAACAAGCGCCTATAACTGGGACAATGATAAAATTAATGGTGCCGATAGCATAGCTGATAATTCAAAAAAGGATTTCTCCCTTAATTTTAATGCGCCAAACTTTAACTGGAACCTGGATATTGAAACCTTTGAGATGCTGCCATTGTCGGCAGGTAAAACTTTTGCAATCAATTTCTACGATGCCGGGTTGGACCCGCCAAAATATATTTTATACAAAGTTACCGGTAGCGAAACAATAGCTACACTAAGCAATGAGAAGGCTGATTGCTGGAAATTGATTACTGAGGGTGACTATGCAGGCGGCCATTTTTCACAGACTTTTTGGATCAGCAAAAAAGATCATGAATTTTTAAAGGAAGAAGATGCTTTTAATGGCGGCTACAGGTATAAATTAAAAATGATGGATGCCGCCACTGACCTGTTGCCAAGGTTCGCAAAATAAATCAATCAACTATAACCCTGTAAACGGCCCTTTGCAAATACTGCAAGGGCTGTTTTTTTGTATATCTTTACGTAAAATGATAGGGTAACCAACCTTCGTTTTTCCACTCCGTTGCAAATGTTTGCAAACTATAAACTATAAAAGCGTGTAATATGGATATGATCAAAGATCTGAGACTTGCCGTTTTAATTGATGCAGATAATGTTCCTTATGCAAATGTGAAGCAAATGTTCGAGGAAATTGCAAAATATGGGACGCCAACTTTTAAAAGGATCTATGCAGACTGGACAAGGCCAACAGTATCGGGCTGGAAAACCGTTTTGCTGGAGAATGCTATAACGCCTATACAGCAATACAGCTATTCTACAGGTAAAAATTCAAGCGATAGCGCAATGATAATTGATGCTATGGATATTTTATATTCAGGAAAGGTTGATGGTTTTTGTATAGTATCAAGTGATAGCGATTTTACGCGCCTTGCGATAAGATTGAGAGAAGCAGGGATGAAGGTTATTGGTATTGGTGAGAAAAAAACACTTATCCCGTTTATTACTGCCTGCGATAAGTTTATTTATATTGAAATTTTAAAAATGGACGAATCTGTGCCTGATGAAGAAAGGAAAGTAAGGTCGTCGAAAAAAAGAGGATCATCCAAAAGCATACCGATAGATAAGATTGGCCAGGAGCTGGTAAAGCTTGTAAAAGATAGCATAACAGATTTGGGGGACGAAAATGGCTGGGCCTATTTAGGTAACCTTGGCACACAGATCTTAAAAAAGAAACCCGATTTCGACTCCAGGAATTATGGATATCCTAAAATGCTTCCGCTTATAAAAAGCTTAAATAAATTTGAATTTGACGAAAGGGAATCAGGTAAAGGGAATATAAAACATGTATATGTTAAAATAAAGTGAATATTAAAACCTTATTATACGGGACATTAAACATTTTTGGCCCTGGCCTTGTATTTTTACTATTGTTTAGCACGGCATCGGCACAAGTTATTACCAAACCCGATATGGTTAAGCTTACTGCTGCTGCTGACTTATTCAGAAACCAAACAGCGGTTGAAAAACTTTATTTCCAATTCGATAAACCTCACTATGCCGTTGGCGATACAATTTGGTTTAAAGCTTACCTGCTTAATGCCGCCGCCTATCTTACACCATCAGTTAAAAGCGGCATATTATATGCGGAATTGGTAAACGACAGCAACAAGGTAGTACAACGGATGATGCTGCCTGTAGCACATGGCTTAAGCTGGGGTAATATAGGGCTCGATGCAAAGACCATAACCGAAGGTGGCTACACCTTCAGGGCCTATACCAACTGGATGCGAAACTTTGGCGAAGTTTATGTTTTTAAACAAAGGTTTTATATTGCAAATCCATCCGCAAATAATTGGCTGGTAAACAACCGGTTTAGTTTGAATAAGGAAAACGGCATTGAAAAGGTTAAGCTTAAGTTGCAATTTAACCGGTTTAACCAGGAGCCTGCAATTTTAAAAGACCTGGAATTAAACGTATTTGACGGTACAAAAAAATGGTACAAAAGCAAAGCGCAAACCAAGCTGGATGGAACTATTGATGTTGATTTCGCTCTAAAAACCCCATCAAAAAAACTCACCATAATAGTGCACGAAACAGGCAATGCCGGTGATAACCATACGGTAATTGTTCCTATAAACATAAACCGGCCCGAAAATACCGATCTGCAGTTTATGCCCGAAGGTGGCGCATTGATAACTGGTTTGCCTGCCCGCGTAAGCTTTAAGGCAATTGGCGAAGATGGCAAGCCGGTTGATGTTGAAGGCGCGGTTTATGACAGTCATCAACAACAAATTGCCGGGTTTAAGTCAACGCATAAGGGAATGGGAACTTTTGATATGATACCGGCAGCGGGCGAAATTTATACTGCAAAAGTAGCCTTGCAAAACGGGATTGTAAAAACATATAACCTGCCTGCAGTTCAAAGCGTTGGTACAAGTTTAAAAATAAGGCAGGTTGAAGGCTCCGATTCATTATCAATAACTATTGCCGGTGCACAGGCAAGCGGGAGCTATTATTTAACAGGACAGGCCAATGGTGTGGTTTGTTATGGCGCTATAGTAAACCTTGAAAACAACTCGGTAAAAAGTAAAATACCCACCTCGGGGTTCCCAACCGGCATCGCACGTTTCACCTTATTGAATGCAACCCGGCAGCCGTTAAATGAGCGCATGGTTTTTATTAATCATCATGATTTTTTGAAGATTGACGTGCAACCCAATAAGCCCGCTTATGCAGCAAGAGATAGCATCTCCCTGCAAATAAATATTATCGATAGCGATGGGGGCCCGGTAAGCGGCAGCTTTTCAATCGCGGTAACAGATGATTCGCAAGTGAAAATTGATAGCATCAACACAAATAACATTATCAGCAATTTGCTGCTTACATCGGATTTAAAAGGAAATATTGAAGACCCTGGCTATTACTTTCAGCAGGATGCGGATGGCAGCATTAAACAACAATTAGATAACCTGTTGTTAACCCAGGGATGGATTGGATATGATTGGAAGGATATACTTGCCCCGGCAAGACAGCGGGCGTTCATAGCCGAAAAAGAATTTGTTATAAACGGCCGGGTATCAAATGTGTTTAACAAGCCGGTAGCAAATTCGCATGTGCTGCTGTTTTCAAAAAAACCGCCGTTGTTAATTGATTCTGTAACCAATAACGAAGGGCGCTTTAGCATCCACAATGTTATACCCTTAGATACCCCAATTTATATGTTACAAGCCCGGAATAGGCGGGGCACGAGCTTTAATGTTGATTTAAAGGTAGATGAATTTAAGCCGCCTTTATTTGCTGCGACAGGCGAAGCGGCGGCCCCATGGTATGTTAATAGCGATACCAGCATAATGAATTATATAAAAGGAAGTATAGTAAACAAAACTGCAAAAGACAACTACAATGGCAGCGGGCATATATTAAAGGAGGTGAAGGTTACCGCCAAAAAGTTTATTAAGGATTCGCAAAACCTTAACGGGCCGGGCAATGCCGATGTGGTTATTGATGAAAAAGACCTGGAAAAGGCAGGTAAGAAAACATTTTTGGATTTATTGAAGGAAAGAGTTGAAGGGTTTCATGAGGGATTTTTCCTGTTTCTTGGTGGATCAAGGGGTAAACATGATCTGATGTTGTTTGGTTTTGTAACTGACGGGGCCGGAGATTCTGGCCGCGGCAATTGGTATTTTATACATGACAGACCAATAAAAATAATTGTAGATGGGGTGCCACTTTCAAAAGTTTATGCATTAAGAGAATTTAGGGATCTCAACACTTATTTAACCACCCATTCGGCAGAGGATGTTAGAGGCATAGAGGTTAATATTACATCAAAATATACTATGAAATATATCCCAATGGATGCCCCTGCCACTTTAAGCATGGCCGATGTTGCTTTTGTTGAGATAACTACACGCGCCGGCAGCGGGCCTTCAATGCCTTATACCCCCGGAACGTACTTGTTTAAACCGATGCCTTTCAGCTTGCCAAAGCAGTTTTATGAGCCAAAATATACGGTAAAAAATAAAGATACATCAGCTAAAGATTTCCGTTCAACTATATATTGGAGGCCAAATTTAGTGGTCGATAAACAAGGAAAAGCCACCGTGTCATTTTTCTCATCAGACAAGGCCGGAAGCTATACCATAATTATAGAAGGGACGGATATAAATGGGAACCTGGGAAGCTATAGAAGAAAAATAAATTTATCCGGTAAATAATGCCTAACTACGCAGAAAAGGACTGATTATGCTAATTTCCTTGTCTAAAAACTTTCGGGTTAAACGATAACATATATAGGTAATTCCTGGGGAAGCTAAAATATCAATAGAGTAATGGATATGCTGTATCACTAATAAGCAGGCTATGACAATAGTTGCCAAAAAGGCTAATATTTTATCATTCCTTTTTTCGAGGCATAAAAATATTAATGTAAGCGTGGCTATATGGCCCGAGAAAAAAAGGTCTTTAGTTATAAGTGCCTGGCCATAAAAAATGCCGGTTAAAGGATCAGTTAATGGGATCAGTCCAGCTGGTGGTGCCAGTGGTACAATGCTTATAGTGATAAAACGGGTTATGGTTATAGGAATAAGCGCCCAGCAGTAAATTATGTAAATAGATGGCTTGTACAAGGCCCTGTATAGTATAAGCAATGCCATTCCCCAAATAATGGTGAAAATTAGCACGGAAACATTGTAGGATGGAACCGCAGCTAAAACAGGATCGTTTATAAAGGTACCTTGTCTTTTTTCAATATATCCAAAAAAAAGTGGCATAGTAAAGACCACAGACAGCATAATTACTGTGCCTATTATAATTAGTCGGCGGTTATAGGTTAATTTCCAGGTTTCTTTCCAAATGTTTTGTAATGGTGTTGTTGGCATAGGCGGACAGCATTAACTTTCGCGTTGGCAAAAGTAATAATTGATAAACTATTAGAAAACTTTAAAGTAATATTAAATTAACATGACAAAAAATATGGCCTTTTAAATGCAATTGTGTTGCATTTGTTATTACCTTTGCAAAATGAATCATCCAAAGCATTCTACCAAGCTTGATAACATGGGCATGACAGCTTCAATATTATGTGCTGTTCATTGTGCTGTAGTGCCCTTTTTAATTACCAGCTTGCCATTGCTGGGCTTAGGGTTTTTAGCCAACCCATGGGTGGAGTGGAGTATGATAATTTTTGCCTTATTTATAGGCGTTTATGCTATTGGTCTTTCCTATTTTCGCTCGCATCACCGTATTTTGCCTATGATTTTGCTTGTGGGAGGTTTTTTAATAATAATTATCGGTCATTTATATGTAACTAACTGGCGCGAAGCTATTATTGTGCCTTTTGGTGGTTTATTGATTGCTACGGCGCATTTTTTTAATTACAAGTACACAACCATCTGCAGAGCTGATAATACCTTGTTTCATTTAAAGCACAGCCACCCGCATAAGTAAAGTAAGTAGCCTTAAGTCTAGAGTCCAAAGTCAGATTTTTACTTAAGACTCAAGACTACTGACTTAGGACTTAAATTATGTTTTATTCTTTTTAACTTTGCAATTGTAAATTATTTAATATTTCAATGATTCACACCCATAATAAAAATTTTGAAGGCCTGCTTGAAAAGCATCATTTAAAGAAAACAGGACCGCGCCTTAAGGTGTTATCCATGTTATCGGCAAAGAATGTGGCAACTTCGCAGCCTGATTTGGAAGGTGTGATGAGCGATATTGATCGTGTTACTTTATACCGGATACTAAGCGCATTCGAAGAAAAAGGCATTATTCATAAGGTGTTTGATTTAAACGGAACTGCAAATTATGCCATGTGCTCACCGGCTTGCGGCGAAGATCATCATCATGACGAACACTTGCATTTTAATTGCACCAACTGTAAAAATGTATATTGCTTAGACGAGCTTAATTTACCGGAAATAAAACTTCCCAGGGGTTTTAAACCGCAGGGCTTTACTTTATATGCAACCGGACTTTGTCCCAAATGCAACAAACCAGCGTAAAACAGATTGAAACAAATTGGTTATTGCACGCTTATCTATCTTAATGATCAGGAACGCTAAACGCTTAAATGTACTTAGACCGCTTACCCTGTTTTTATTTTTCATATTAACATCTTTTACTGTTGACGATGAACTGCCTGAATCATCTTTTAAATTCAGAACGGTTGTAATTGATGCAGGGCACGGCGGGAAAGATCCGGGGGCTCATGGTTCATACTCCTTCGAAAAAAATGTAACGTTAGCAATAGCCAAAAAAGTAGAACGCCTGCTTAAAAAAAACATGCAGGATGTAAACGTAGTAATGACCCGTACTACCGATAAGTTTGTTGAATTAAATAAACGGGCTAAAATTGCTAACCAAATAAATGCCAACTTATTTATTTCCATTCATTGTAATTCATCTCCGGAAGGGACAGCAAAAATTGCCCATAAAGAAAAAGGTGTAATGCTTTTGGTATATGGCTTTCACCGTAAAGAGGAGCAGATGGAGGCCCTGCGTGAGAATGCCTCTATCTACATAGAAAAAGACTACAAAAAAAACTATGCGGGGTATGACGAAAAGGACCCTGCCTCAATGATTATTTTAAATACATTTATGCAAAAATACCGCAAACAAAGTATCCTGTTTGGCGATCTTTTGAATGATCAGTTTAAAAATAATGATGGCCGCAAAAGCCGCGGGGTTAAGGAACAAGGTGTTTTGGTTTTGGCCCATAGCGCAATGCCCGCCGTATTGGTTGAAACGGGTTACATAAATAATAATATTGAAGAAAAATATTTGAATTCTGAAGACGGGCAGAATGCAATAGCCAGCTCAATAGTAAGGGCAATTAAAATTTATCGTAAAGGGATAGGCGCCCGTTAAAACAATCCAGATATTAATTTAATACAGAATTGATAATTATTCTCAATTACCCTGAAAAGTGATCCGTTTACAAATGCCTAACCTGGTAACTCCTAACCGCAAAACTTACCGCACCTAAAAATATATTCAATGCCAATACTATTGTTATAAAGCCCAGGTGCGAATCATGCTGCATTCCACCTAAATAATCAGCCGGTGGTATTTTTTCAATAACAGCATAAGTAAGCATAAAAAATATGATCTCGTATAGTTTCTTGCCGCCGCTTAAAATTCCAAGGCAAACTGCTAACAGCACAATAAATACAGCTCCGTTAATAATGTTGATAATGGAATAAAAATTCGCTGCTATAAGATACCGGAGCAGTACCGGCAATGTTAATACTATTGACATTATAATACCGGCAAGTAATTGAGCGGGCAGCATCCGCTGTAGTGGTTTGTATGACGAATAGGTAAAATAATGCAGCCTGTTCGTTTTTTCCTTGGTAGCCAGGTCCGACCAGCGGGTAACCTGTAAAAATAATAATACAGGTAACAAATAAGCGTGGGCAATGTTTAACGGAACGAACAGCATGCTTAGCCCAAGCCCGCCGTTTATAAACCAAAACCATTTTGGCCCCTTGCGGATCAATAACAACAACTCAATTTTAATAAATGGAAATATAGCATAATCAGCAACAACCGGGGGCAGGGATGCCAGGTTGATGCTTACAGGAGCTGATCTTAATACTTGGGTTAGATCTGCAGATGCTGAAACTTTATTCTTTTTACTTACCGATTGTTTAAAATCAAAGCGGTGGAAGAAGAAGGATGAAAAATAAACAATACCAAAAGCAATGCAGATCCATAATAAACGGCTTAAAAAGAAAATGCCTGTCCAGCTGACGCCATTCCATTCAAAGGTTTTAAATGCGTGTTTGGCACCAAAAACAAAACCAAGGGACACATCTTTAATATTTTCATGAAACTGCGTGTTTACCTTGTCTTTAATGCTGTTGGTCATAACGCGCACACCAAACGGATCTATAAAAACTGCTACGGTATTGTTTTTCTGCCCATTTACATTGGCCATTATAATGCCGAATAGAAAAATGAAAAGGATGTATTGCAGAATATTCTTCCGGCCTAAAAAAACCTCGGCAACTATGGCCAGGGCCGAGATGGTAAATAATGCTGGTAATGCAAAAAAGATATAAGGAGCTATAAAATCGCCAATTATAAAAGGATAGCCGCTGCTTCGTACAAAAAACATAGCAATGCTAACCACGAACGTGATTGCTGCAATGGTAAGCAACACTAAAAAATTGCTGAACAATTTGCTTAGCAGGTATCCAAAGTTGGTAATAGGCGTGGTTGCTATTATCAAACCAACTTCGGTATCTATATCCTTTTTAATGCCGCTATTTATTAAAAAGAACCCATATAACGAGAGCATGATGGCTGTCATCATTGCCGAAACATAGCCTACCCATGCCGCGTTAAAAACGCCCTTGTAACCAACCATGGATAACGTGGTATAAGAAGCTGTTGGAGGCGGTACAAAAGAGTAGGCCCCATAAATTGTAATGGCAAGTGTTATTAAAAAGGAATAGCTGCGCGTGCGCTGCAAATAGTCGGCCTTTATTATGCTGTAAATGTATCTCACTGCTTAGGCTTTGTTTTGTGTTAAAAACAAATAAGCATCTTCTAAAGTAGCGTTTACAGCAACAGAAGCTGTTTCAGGCTTATTGTTTTTGGTAATGTACCGCACCTTTGTAAGTTCTTTCTGGCGGCTGGTATCAATAACCAGGTGTTTAGCTTTTAAGGCGGTAAGGTCATTGCTGTTTAGTACGGTTTCAAATACCTTGCCTTCAACCAATTTAATAATATCGGGCTGCATGCCTTTTTCAAGCAGTGTTCCGTGTTGCATAATAGCCACTTCATCGGCAATTGCCTCAATATCTGATACAATGTGTGATGAAAGAATAATAATACAATCGCTGGCCATGTCGGATATCAGCTGCCGGAACCTTACCCGCTCTTCAGGATCAAGCCCCACAGTGGGTTCGTCAAAGATCAGCACTTTAGGATTGTTAAGCAGGGCTTGGGCAATCCCTATGCGCTGTTTCATTCCCCCCGAATAGGTTCCTATGGGGCGTTTTGCATCTGCAGTTAGGTTAACACCATCAAGCAGCATATCTATCCGCTTGCGTAAGGCGGTGCCACCAACACCTTTAAGTGCTGCTATATATTCTAAAAACTCGTAAGCATTCAGATTTGGGTAAACACCAAAATCCTGAGGCAGGTAGCCAAGGATTTTACGAATTTTATCGGGATTGTTAATGATATCCTCGCCATCCAAAAAAAGCGTACCTGCGGTAGGTTTGCTAATGGTGGCGATAATTTTCATCAGGGTTGATTTACCGGCGCCGTTTGGGCCAAGCAAACCTAAAATTCCTTTATCTATAGTAATAGAATAATTGGATAACCCTGTTTTATGTTTGTTATATTGTTTGGTAAGATTTTGAATTACTAAGGCCATAATGGTTTTATATCCCTGTGAGATGCTGAATATGGTATAAGGTTACAGTTGTGCGGAAAAATAGAATCAAGAAGTCAAGAATCAAGATGCAAGATAAAGAGGTACGGCATCAGAAAGGGCAAAACAGTCTTCCTTTTTATCTTGATTCCTGACTTCTTGATTCTTGTCTCTTTCCTCAGCTCCAATTAAAATCAACCTCCCTGTCATTCAATTTCCATTTGGCCGGGAATGGATTTGTCAGCCAATCCAGTGGCTCGCCAATGGGTTGTGTTTTGGCAGCTTTGGCCAAACATTCTTTAATAAAGCTTTTTTGCTCAGCGCCTAATGCTTCAGGCTGTGCGGATATAAATAAAGGAGCGCTGCTTTCGGCAAGTAGTTGCATCCATTGTTTGTTCTTTTCCCACGGAATATCGGTGGTTAAGCCAACGCAGTCGCCATCTACCGCATAAAAAGCATTATGCTGCGGTAACCTAAAGCCCATGGTATTTACACCCATTTTACGCGTGCGGGCCCATTCTTTACCACTGGTATCGTCCCCAATCCGGTTAAGTTCAAATTGACCTGCAGACAGGTGGCTCATGGTATTACAGCCTATTACATAAATGTTTTCGCCTGCCGCTTCGCGGATTGAACGGTAAAGATGGTTGATAACTTCGGCTGTTGTTTTGCTCTTATCATAAAAGCTCCAACCGGGCGCAGTGAAGCTGTCCTTCATCTCAAATCCCCACCTGCCACTTATGTCATTAGTAGTATAATCATGCTTTACCATCTCAAATCCCCACTCTTTATACACATCAAAGTAATACTTAATGCGTTCTATGTTTTCGGGGATAGTTGGATCGAGTAAAGGACTTTTAGGGTCGTTCCTGCCGGGGATCTTTGGAAGCAGCAGGCTGGCTTTTTCATCATGCCTGGCACATAAAGGGCGGATCCATAAACCCGGACGCATTCCCAGCTTTTTAATTTCATCGCCCAGCGCATGCATATCCTTAAACTTGTCGTTCGGTTTTGAGTAAGTTTCGTTCCAACCGCCATCACCAGGCAATAAGGGTGAATATTCAGCCCATCCTGCATCAACTACTGAAAATGGACGGTTATTGATATCCGTTACCAGTTCGGCCATCATTGCAGTAGTTTCTCTTATCAGCTTCGCTGAATTATTTCCGTAAGCATAATACCAGTCATTTATCCCATAAACAGGCTGCTTGGGCAGGCGGGGCTTATCGCACATCAGCTTACAAAACCTGCGGGCCGTAGCAAATGGGTTTTCAGTTGCGGTGCTTTCTGTAGTTACAATATCGGCAGCATGCAATTTACGTGCGCCTAACTGGACGCCTGATCCGCCTGAGTGGGTATCAAGGATCAATTCCAGGCTATCAGGATTAACAGCCCACCAGCAAATAGTATTGGCTCCGGTTTTAACACCAAAGCAGGCCGTATGCTTATCATCATTTAATAATACATACCATGGATTTTTAATATTACTGTCAGGAGATTTCCATGCCATGTCGCCATAAGTACGTTCCCAATGATCGCCTAATACTTTTGACGATGCATTTGTTTGATGCTTCCATTTTAGGCGGACCCCCGTTAAGGCCATTGAGGGCGATCGGATATATACCCCGCTTGCATTACCGTTTGTTTTTATGTTCACTTCAATATCCTTATAAGTAAATCCGCTGCCTGACGGCTTTAGCTGAAACCATTCTGCGCCCGCTTGTCCCCAAACCTCATCAGGATTATTCATTAAAGCGGTATCGCCACTTGCGTAAGTGATCCGGCTAAATAATAGAGCAGCCATGGTAGTGGCAGAAAGTTTTACAAAATTGCGTCTGTGCATAAAATTGATAATAAAGCTTGTTCTGGTCTTAATTTAAATCAGCCAGACAAAAAGATAAAACAGTTGTGATTGGTAAAAGTAGGTTTTTACCGTTTTATATTCAATTAAACACGAACGAATTATAGACAGAAAAACTAATAAAGTAAGAATTACAATTTATTTTAAAAACCATTTATTGCGCAAGCACTTGCAGCATTTATATTTTTTTAATGGAAGCCAGGAAAAAAATATTTTTACAAAATGGCCCCTGCGGACACGTTTTAAATTTAAAACTAATTGTGCCTTTCACAATTCTAAGCGGCTCTTTTTTTAAATAAGTGAATTGTTTAGCTATAAAAGCCGTCTTTTTATTATATTGATAAAAATGATTATAAAAGCGATTGATTATAGATATAACTTATATTATATAAATAATTTATATAATGCCACCTCTTTAAAAGTGGTATATTTGCAATGAAAATTTAAAAACATTATTAATATGCTAACTATAGGTCAAAAATTCCCTCAGTTTTCTAAAACAGCTGTTGTAAGTATTGAAAAAGGAAAAGAGTTTGAAACGATCACTTCAGATTTTCTTGTAAATGAAGATAACGTTTGGACAGTAATGTTCTGGTGGCCAAAGGATTTTACTTTTGTATGCCCTACCGAAATTGCCGAGTTCAATAAAAGCTACGGTGAGTTCCGCGACCGCGACACCCGTTTAATTGGTGCTTCAACTGATACTGAATTTGTACACGCTGCCTGGAGAAGAGATCATGCGGATCTGCGCGATCTTAAATTCCCGATGCTTGCTGATACTTCAAAATCATTAGCTGAAGAGCTTGGTATATTAGAGCCAAACGAAAAAATTGCTTACCGTGCTACCTTTATTATCGATCCTACTGGCATTATCCGTTGGGTTTCTGTAAATGATTTAAGTGTAGGCCGTAACGTTAAAGAAGTTTTGCGTGTACTTGATGGTTTACAGACCGACGAGCTTTGCCCTTGCAACTGGGTTAAAGGCGAAGAAACTATTACTGTTTAATTAATTAAAATATATGGTCCCCGTATTTAATAAATGCGGGGATTTTTTATACAATAAATTCTAAAAAAATGAATGAATCCACTGAGATAATAACCGAGTTGCTGCAAAGCCTGGGCTTCGATACCACTTATCGCACTAACAGCCTCACCCTGCTCGAAAACGGCGAATCGCGCTACCTGCGCGACTTGAAGCTGAATTTTACAAGCACGCTTACATCTGAACATTTGAGCGCAAAAGAATGTGCCCTGCTTGGCCTTTCAACCGCTATTAATAACAATAATACATTGCTGGCAACATTTTTTGCCAAATATGCTGAAGAACAGGAAGCTACTGCTGCCGAAATTGGCGAAGCGGTGGGTTGCGCATCATTACTGGCATCAAACAATATCTTTTACCGTTTCCGTCATTTTACGCAAAAGGAAAAGTATACACAGATCCCCGCCCGGATCCGGATGCAGCTAATGATGAAGCCCGTAACCGGGAAAGAATTTTTTGAGCTGATGAGCCTTGCCATTTCTGCAGTTAATGGCTGCGAAATGTGTGTAAATGCTCATGAAGATTCTCTTATAAAATTGGGTACAACTGAAGAGCGGATCTTTGATGCGGTTAGAATTGCATCACTGGTAACTGCTACCGGAAAGGTTGTGTTTTAAATAATTTGCCCACAGGCCTGCGACTTGTGCTGGTATATTAGGCCCTTCAGGTCGGGAGAGCCGCTATTCAAAGTCCTGAAAGGGCGAAATCCATTAGCGTAGGTCGCAGGCCTACGCTATTCGGGACGTTTTTACATAAACGATAAAGAGTTCCCCGGTTTTACACGAGTAGCTTTAACAGAAGGTACATTCTTTTTAAGCCAGCTCAGCATAAATTCCGAGCCTGCATCTTCGCTGGCTATATGGCCAAGCACCACCAGTGAAATTTTATCACCTTTCGCCCTTGCATCGCGCACATATTCGGCGGTTTCCCATTCCGCTATTTCACCACAGATCAATACATCGGGCTTTACCTGGGCTATACCCTGGATCTGTCGTTGTCCGCCCGCAGACCCCGGCATAAATAAAACCCGGGTGCATGATTGCACCGGATCGCCAATGTATCTTACCTTTTCAATGCCCAGCCTTTCTTTTACATAACCAACCAGGTTCTTTAATGAAGTTGCAGGCATGGTAAGGATATTAGGGATTTTTTTATCGGCATATTTTTGCCATTGCAATTGATCAAGCACGCCTTGGGTAACACCATCCGGAACCATGCGGTGAATATAATCGTGGTTCCGCCATACGGCAATGTTATGTTGTTTAAGCAGCGCGGCTTTGTATTTATAAACCTCATCATTTTGCAGCCAGCCGGTGTCATCAAGGTGGTTATAAAAAGTAGGTTCATGAGCGATAATAAAATTAGCGCCCAGGTCAACCGCCTTCCTGATCACCTCAATGGTTGCAAACATGGCCGTAACTATCCCGGTTACCTTTGTGTCCCTGCTTCCGGATTTTAAAGTATCAACCGTAGTAGTTAAAGCCCCGCCCGGCACTTGTTTAATAAACAGATCCATAATTTGACCCACCGTGTAAGATTCATCCATATTAAGAAAACCCGATGCCTTATTTACAAGCGGTGCAAGCAGTAAAACGCCGGTAGTTTTTACAGTATTAACAAAAAAATTTCTCCGGTTAATTGCCGGGTAATTTAGTCGGGTAGGTTTATCACTCATGATCTTTATTTTAGTTTAAATGTAAAACATTATTCAATAATTATTAAGCCTGATTCTTTTTTTAGTGGAATTACAGGGGTTTGAACCAGATGTTTTACCCTGGTAGTAGTAAAGTAGTGTGTAAATAATAGCATTGAACATAGCTGTGGATTAGATTTGCGGGAGGTTTAAACTTAATTTATGTTTCTGTAACAATTACCTGTACGTGAACAATGATACAGTTACAGATGGTACATTTAAAAAATAAACCAGACCTAAATAACATTCATCTGCACCAATAAAAATGAAGAAGAATATTTTAATAGCTATAGCTATTTTATTAACGCAAACTGTTTGTTTCGGCAGAGCTTTCACCAATGATAAGGACAACGGGGGTAAGTCTGTTTACCAGGCCAGGTTGGATGATGCGGACGCGGTTTATTTTACGCCTGAAAAGTTCAATATAAAGGCTGATGGAAAAACAGATGTCTCAGCAGCTTTGCAGCAGGCAATTGCCGAAGTGAAAACCAAGTATAATTTCGGTGTTCTTTTTATCCCCGAAGGGAAATACCTGGTCTCTAAAACTATATATATCCCAACAGCGGTGCGGTTAATTGGCTATGGCAAAAACCGCCCACAAATTATTCTTGCAAAAAATGCTCCCGGTTTCCAAACGGCAGATTCAACCGATAAAGGGAAAGCTAAATACATGTTTTGGTTTGTGAGCAGCCTTTCAAAACCTGGTGAGCCGCTTCATGATGCCGGAGCATCAACCTTTTACAGTGCCATAAACAATATCAACCTAAAAATAGAGGACGGCAACCCTGTTGCTGTTGCCATGCGCGCCCATTTTGCCCAGCATAGCTTTGTAGGAAATGTTGATGTAAACATTGGCAACGGAAAGGCCGGGATGTTTGACGTGGGTAATGCAATGAATAACGTACGTTTTTTTGGCGGACAATACGGTATTTATACTACCAAGCCTTCACCAGGCTGGCAGTTTATGATGGTTGATACCTATTTTGAGGGACAACGTGAAGCAGCGATAAAAACACAGGAAGGCGGACTAACCATAGTTAGAATGAATGTTAAAAATGTGCCAACCGTAATCAGCATCAACCCAAATTATCACGAAAAACTATTTATGGAGAATTGCCGGTTTGATAAGGTGAGCGGCCCGGCAATTATTATCAGTAACGGGGAAAATGCGTTTAATCAGATCAGTCTGAAAAATATTGATTGCCGGAATGTGCCGGTATTTGCCAGCTATCGCCGAAGCGGAAAACAAACTGCCGGTACTGGCACCATGTATAAAGTAAAAAGATTTATTGATGGCTTGCAGATGGACAGCCTTAATGCCGACCCGGTTTATAAAACCATCAATGATGTTGAGCCTTTATCTGTTTTCCCGGAGCCTGTTAAAAAAGATATTCCCGAGCTGCCTGCTATAAATACATGGGTGAATTTGAAAACCCTTGGTGCTAAAGGTGATGGCACTACTGATGATACACAAATAATTCAGGATGCTATTGATAAATATGCAACCATATATGTGCCACAGGGTTGGTATCGCGTTAGCGAAACTATTAAGCTAAAACCAAATACTGTTCTTATTGGCTTAAACCCAATTGCTACCCAGTTTTTAATTGCTGACAATACTCCTGCTTTTGGTGGTTTTGGCGGACCGAAAGCATTACTGGAAAGTGCAAAAGGCGGACAGAACATGGTTACCGGTATTGGGCTTTCAACAAATGCGGATAATCCGCGGGCAGTCGCTTGTAAGTGGATGTCGGGCGAAAATTCTATTTTAAACGATGTGAAATTTATTGGCGGTCATGGCGGCTTAGAGCGGCCTGTTAAACAATCTGAGCCAAAAAAAGAGCGGACGGGGATCTATAGTAAAGGCTATAACGGTGCGGACCCCTCATGGGACACGCAATACTGGAGCCTTTGGGTAACTGATGATGGCGGCGGTACTTTTATGAATATCTGGACTGCTAACACCTACGCTACCAATGGCGCTTATTTTTCAAATACATCAACCCCAAGCCATGTTTATGCACTGTCGGTTGAGCACCATGTGCGAAACGAAGTAAGATTCAATAATGTATCCAACTGGAATGTGTACGCCCTGCAACTGGAGGAAGAAAGCCGGGAGAGCACAGAATGCCAGCCGCTGGAAGTGGAGAATTGCAGCAATATGGTGTTTGCCAACTTGTATACCTTTCGGGTTATCCGGGTTAATAAACCTGCACCTTACGCCATCCGCGAATGGGGTGGCAAAAATATCGAGTTTTTAAATGTGCACAATTACAGCCAGATAAAGTATACTACCACAAACCCATTGTATGACATTAACAGCGATACCGAGGTACGACCATGGGAGTTTGCGAGATTGTTAATTGACGATAATAATCCAGGGCCATCTGCCGGTAAAATAACGCGGCTGGCTACCGGCTTTGAATTTGCGAATGGGATTTGTACAGATAGTAAGGGCAATATTTATTTCAGCGAACAGCGCATGAAAAGGATCTATAAATGGTCGGCAAGTACCCGTACAATTAGTCTTTTGGCTGATTACCCGTGGGAACCATTATCATTAGCCTGCGATAAAAATGATAACCTGCTGGTTGTTTTTAAATATGTGCCAAAGCCGGGTTTCCTTGTAAACGGCAAGCCCGAGGAATTTAAAAACCCGCCCGATGCATCGGGCACTTCATTCAGCGGCTGGGGAAATTCGGGCTTTGGAACTTTAGTTTATTCCATCGACCCAAACAACCCGGACGAGACTATTCAACTGCTGAAAAAGGAGCCGATGGGCAGTGTTAACCCGGTTTATAAAGCGCTTTATCCTGCGCATAGATGGAGGGACTACCATGATTTTAATACTATATCGGTGGCTAAGGCCACAGAGTGTTTTGTGGCGCCTGATGGGGTGACCATTATCCCCGTGGTTTATGACCTCGCACGTTCAACCGCCCTGGCCCAGGCTTATCCAGGCAAAGCGCTTTACACCACAGACGAATATGATAAAAGAACAGTAAGCCTAAATGTAAGTCCTGAAGGCTATGTATCCGATTTGAAATATTTTGCCGAACGCGGAGAGTTTGACACTGCAATAGATGACCAGGGTAATGTATACATAGCCGATGGGCAGATCTACGTTTACAATCCTGCCGGCAAACAAATAAATATTATAAAAGTACCTGAAAGGCCAACATCATTAACTTTTGGTGCAAATAAGACGCTTTATGTTACAAGCCATAATTCGGTATTTGAGGTGAAGGTGGATTAGGTAATTGATTAATTTATTAAAAAGGGGACAAAAGAGGGTGTCATGCTGAGGCGCTCGAAGCATGCGGGCAAAGGCCTCTACGCGCGTCGCCCTTCGACAAGCTCAGGATGACACCCCGCGCATTCGATTTATTTATGTTAACATGAATTTCTAATTATTAGATACCAAAATATGAAACAATTAAAATTAGTAGCAGCTTTATCGTTATACTTAACCATAAGCCTCTCCGCAATTGCTCAACCCAAAAAGCACGTTATCATCGGTTACGTTGGCGGTTATCGTGGACTGATTGATACCAGCATGGTAAATGCAAAAAAGCTCACACACATTAACTATGCTTTTGTGAACGTGAAAGACAACCGGGCATGGCTCACCAATATTAAAACCGATACCATCAACTTTAAAAACCTGTTGAAGCTGAAAAAGATTAATCCTGACCTGAAAATCCTGATCTCAATAGGCGGATGGGCATGGAGCAAGAATTTTTCGGATGCGGTGCTTACGGATACTTCACGCAATGCTTTTGCAGCCAGTGCAGTTGAGATCGCCCGGAAATATAATTTGGATGGTGTCGATATAGATTGGGAGTACCCGGATAATATTGGCGACGGCAATGTTTACCGGCCGGAAGACAAACAGAATTTTACGCTGATGTTTAAGGCGATAAGGAAAGAACTGGATCAACTGGAAAAGGAAACCGGCAAAAAACTATTTCTTACCGCAGCGGTAGGTGGCTTTAAACGGTTTACAGAGCATACCGAAATGGATAAAGTAGCCAAATACTTGAATTATGTAAACCTGATGACCTATGATTATTTCCAGGATAGTTTGGGCATAGCGGTACATCATACCAACCTGTACGCTTCCAAAAAATATAATACCATGGATAATGCAGCAAAGGCTGTAGATGATTTTATAGCCGCCGGTGTGCCTGCAAAAAAGCTGGTTATGGGTATGGCGTTTTATGGGCGATCATCGCGGGTTATTGATACCACTGCAAATGGCCTTGGCACAAAAACCGATGGTAAAATGCGGGCCGGCGGTTTTACTTTTATAAAAGACAGCCTGGTAACCAATAGCAGCAAAGGCTTTAAATATTATAGAGATTATGATGCTGCCGCACCGTATCTGTTTAACTCCTTAACACGGCAATTTATTTCTTATGAAGATGAATGGTCAATAAAAAGCAAGTGCGATTATGTGAACAAAAAAGGGATGGCCGGGGCAATGTTTTGGGAATACAGTGACGATAAAAAAGAGTATTTATTGAATGAGATTAATAAAGATTTGAAGTAAGTCCGAAAGTCGGGAAAGTCCGGAAGTCCGAAAGAAAAAATGGAGTCATTGCGGAGGATGAAGTATTAGATTTGACAACTTTTTTAAAGTTGTCAAATCTCCCAATGGCTACCAGTTATAATTCCTCCTTTTAGCATATTCCGCAATCCTGGTTCCCGCATCGGCATCCAGCAGGATTTCGCAATTTGGGTGCAGCTGCACTACGGATGCCGGGATATCCGTTGTTACCGGGCCAAGAATAGCCTGTTCAATAATATCAGCTTTGTGGGCTCCTTTCGCTATGAGGATCAATTTACGGGTGTGCATAATATTTTTTACACCACGAGTTAAGCCACCTAATTCAGTTTCTGGTGGCACTTGCGTTTCACGGCGTACACGGGCCTCAAAGTCAGGATCCATTGGCGATACCCAGGTTTCACTTTCAAACGGTGTACCAGGCTGGTTAATACCTATGTGGCCATTGCTGCCGATACCCAGCATCTGCAGATCGGCGCCACCACGCTCGGCAAGACGCTTTTCAAATAGAATACTCTCTGCTTCAAAATCATCCGACAGGGTAGGTGGCATAATAAAGTTTTCTTCAGAGATGCCTAACGGGCCGGCAATCTGGTTCAGGATCATAGTGTAACAGCTGCCTGCATATTCTCTTGAAAGATTGGTAAGCTCGTCCACATTAAACAGTGTTATACCCGAAACATCAAACGGATATTGCTTAAAAATTTCAGATACAACGCGGTGCATGCCGATAGTAGTTTGCCCGGTTGAAAGGCCGATCACTGAATTGCGTTTTTCCAGCATCTGCGCAATAATGCGCCAGGCTGCGGTTATATCAAATTCCTGTTCGGTTTTTGTAATGGTAATTTTCATTTATAGATCTTTTAACTGTTCTGTAAAAAATTGGTTGATAGCTGCTGATGCTATGGTTTCATCCTCGCCTTCTATAATAACGGTGATGGTTTCCCCGCCTTTTATTGTCAGGGATAATATATTAAGCATGCTGTTAAGCTTTACGGTTTTCCCAGCCTTTTGAAGGCTGGTTGTTGATTTAAAACCTTTGGCAAGCCTTATTAATGTAGTTGCCGGGCGGGCGTGTAAACCTTGCGGGGCCAGTATTATATAGTCTTTAGTTATCATTTGTTGTTTCTTTTCGTCTTCGCAGGCTCTCCTGAAAGACCCTGCGCCGCGTGCTAAGTATTAAACTATGCATTAAACCTTGTATTTTCCTCCTATTAACATCATCCAGCGCAGGGTCCTCTGCGAGAGACCCTGCGGGGACAAGACGGGATGTCATCCTGAGGCACTCGAAGGATGAGCGCAGTGGCCTGTCCGCTTGCTAAGCCTGACGCAAAGGCCTTTGCCCGCATGCTTCGAGCGCCTCAGCATAACAACCCCCTTTTGTTTATCCTTGTATTATCCCTTTCAAATATTCCAAAATATCCTCCGAACTATCCATCTCAATTACATTTTTATATACCTGTTTTGCCTTTAGTTTGCTGCTATTAACAATAATGCTTTTTATTTCGGGGATAGCAGCCGCACTCATAGAAAACTCCCTTAACCCCATTCCTAATAATAGCAGTGTTGCCAATGGATCTGAGGCCATTTCGCCGCACATGCCAACGTGAATGTTATGCTTCTGACCCTGCTCAATTACAAAGCTGATGAGCCTTAATACACCGGGATTAAATGGATCATAAAGGTGGCTTATCTTTTCGTTCATTCGATCCACAGCCAGGGTATACTGACAAAGGTCATTTGTACCGATGCTGAAGAAATCCACTTCTTTAGCCAGCAGGTCGGCAGTAATGGCTGCAGATGGGACCTCTATCATAATCCCCGTTTTGATTGCTGCATTAAATGAAATATTATTCTGTGATAATTCTGCTTTTGCTTCCGCCAAAATGCTTTTTGCCGATCTGATCTCTTGTATGTTTGAGATCATCGGGAACATGATCTTTAAATCGCCAAATACCGATGCCCTTAAAATGGCTTTAAGCTGTGTTATGAAAAGATCTTTCCTATCCAAACAGATCCTGATTGCCCGGTAACCTAAAAAAGGATTAAGCTCGGTGGGAAGATTAAAATAAGGGAGGTACTTATCGCCTCCAATATCAATAGTGCGTACAATAACCGGCTTGCCTTTGGCTCGCAGCGCAGCCTTTTTATAAAATTCAAATTGTTCATCTTCCGTTGGGAAGGCATCCCGGTTCATGAACAGGAGTTCGGTACGTAACAGACCTACGCCTTCTCCGCCGTTATCAAAAACACCCTCAAAGTCTTCAGCGCCCGAAATATTGGCAGATAACATTACCTGCACGCCATCTGTTGTAATAGCAGGCACATCTCTTAGGGCTTTCAGGCTATTGGCACGCTGCTTAAATGCATCTCTTTTTATTGTATATTCTTTAAGCTGTTCCTGGTTTGGATTAATAAATACTTCGCCTTTTAGTCCATCTAAAATAATAACATCATTATTTTTTACGCTGATCAAATCCACGCTACAACCAACAACTGCCGGGATACCTTTTGCTTTGGCAATAATGGCAGTGTGCGATGTTTTGCTTCCCATCTGCATAGCAAAACCAATTACCCTGCTTACATCCATTGTGATGGTATCTGACGGGGAAAGGTCTTCTGCTATGATAATAGTATCCGGTTCAAATTTATTGTTCCCCAAAGTTTGACCATTAAGATTTTTTAAGATCCGGTTTCCAATATCCTGCACGTCGGCAGCGCGGGCGCGCATATATTCATCGTCCATGCTTTCAAAAAGCTGTACAAAAACTGCAATAACTTCTAATACGGCATCATTTGGGTTTTTATATTCAGTCTCAATTTTCTCAACTACACCTTCCCTTATCTCCGGATCACCTAATAATTCAATTTGTGTTTCGAGAATAGCAATGTCATCATCAGAAAGAGATGCATTATTTTTGATTGCCTCAACTTCATTAATGGCATCGCTTATGGCCATGTCAAAGCGTTCAATACCTGCTTGTATTTCTGCCGGATCGTTCAACAGAATGCCCGTTAGCGCGGCTTCTTTTTTTTGAATTACGAAAGCTTTCCCTATTGAAATACCCGGTGAAACGCCAATTCCTTTCATCTTCCTGTCAAATTAAGCAAACAAATGGACCATACTGCCTATAAAGCCCAGTGCCAGCAAGCCCAGTAATAAATGGGTTGTTTTAGCACCATTTTTTACAAAATAGTAAACCAAAAAGGTTAATCCCAATGGTATAATAGCCGGTACTACCTGGTCTAAAACACTTTGAATAGTTATTTCCGACTTATCTGAACCAATACTTATAGGGGTACTGATTGACATTAAAGTTGCCGGCATTGCCCCAACTACCATCAAACCCAATATAGATGCACCTTTAGTTAGCCTGTCCATTACATTGTTTTTGGCAAGGTTTTGCAGAAATTTAGTTCCGGCGTTATAGCCTATAAAAGTGAGGTTATACCTGAGTACAAGGTGCGGTACATTAAATACCAGCAGGAAAAGAACCGGCCCCATGATATTCCCTTTTATAGCCAGTGAGGTGCCAATTCCGGCGGCAATAACTTTAAACGTACCCCAAAACAGCGAGTCGAATACACCGGCCAGCGGACCCATTAAACCCAGCTTTACCGTGCTTATTGATTCCTCATCAAAATCGGCATCATTGCTGTTTTGCTCTTCCATTGCAGCGGTTATTCCTAAAATAAGGGTTGAGCCATACGGGCTGGTATTAAAAAGCTGTAAATGCCTTTTCAGTGCTGCAGCCATGGCTTCTTTGGTAGTATAAAGTCGTTTTAAAACGGGGATAATAGAAAACGCGAAGCCTGTATTTTGCCAGGTTTCAAAATTGAAATTGGCCTCAAGCGCAAGAGATCTTAAAAACAAGTTGCGAATATCTCTTTTGTTAAGCTTTCGTGCGGGTTTAATAGCCTCTTTACTTTCTTTAAAATCTTCATCCTCATCATCGCCATCTGTTTTGGGTGTAACTTGTGTTATTATCAGCGCTATAATAATTCCCAGGCCGCCAATAGCAATTACCGGTAATTTTAAATAAGCAGCCAGCATAAAACCCAGGAAAAAGTACGGTGCAACTGTTTTGTTGAACATCAGGTTCATTAAAAGTGCAAAACCTAATGCAGGCAGCATATTTCCTGCAACCTGTAAGCCCGTTTGTACCCAGGCGGGGATCAGGGCCAGGAAATCTTTCATAACCGTTGCGCCCAATTGCAGGGCCAGCAGGATGATAATCCCCATTAATATAGGGCGGAGGATCCCGGAGAGGATATGCAGCCGCTGGATCCCATTAAAATCTCCCTCATCGGCATATTGATTGAACTTTTTATTGATCACAGCCCTGAATACAAAAAGACTGCTGATCAGCATTTCGGCCAGTATAGATACCGGCACGGCAATAGCCAGCGCAATAGCAGGCCCTTTGCCCGAGATAATGGCGAAAGCTGTACCCAATACGCCGCCTGTGATAACATCAGGCGGTATTGCTGCACCAACTTTTATGTTGCCCATAAATATCAGCTCCAAAGTAGCGCCGATAATTACACCCTGGTTTAAATCACCAAGTACAAGTCCCACTAACGGGCCAAGCACCAACGGGCGGCTCAGCAGTGTGGTACCCAAAAAATCTTCGGAATGGCCAAACATGGCTATGAGCGCAATAAGCAGGTACGAAATTGACATATGTTTTAATTAATGTTGTATAGGGAATCAGGAAATCAAGAGTCAAGAAGCAAGATAAAAAAGAAATATTCTTGACCCTTGCTCTCTTGATTCTTGCATCTTTTTTCTCAAATAAGGCTTCCTACCATTTGCTTTGTATCAGTTGGTACCTGCCTTAATTCAAGTTCTATACCTTTATCCAATAGTTCTTTTATCAGGGTTATATCATCATCATTAATGGAAACAGCTTTTGAAATAAGCCTGGCGCCATCTTTTAACCTGATTCCTCCAAAATTTACCGACTTAATTTCAGATACCTCGTTAACTAACGCGTAAGCATCTTTAACACTGTCTATTATCAATAATATTTTCAGGCTGCTGCTTTTTTCATCGTTTAAAAATGCAGCAGCATCCTTTAATGATTTTATCAAAAGCTTGGTGCCGGCTGGTTTGGCCAGTCCAAGCGCCATCTTCAAAAATTCATCCTTAGCAACTTTATCATTTGCTATTAAAAGGCAACTAACACCCAATGCCGGCGTCCAGGTAAATGCAACCTGCCCATGCACTAATCTATCATCAATCCGGGTAAGCTTAATCATCCTGATCTTCTTTTTGAGCGGTTAAAAGTTTATTTACGTATGTCATTTGTTCTTTAGCATTATTAAGTGCCGATGCTATTACTTCCTCAACCGGTGTATCAGTATCACTCATTAAAACCTCAATAAGCAAGGGTAAATTAAATCCTGATATAACATGCACATTCGGCTTTAAAGCATGCTGCAATATTTGGTTGGTAATGCTGCCGCCAAGTATGTCACAAAATACAACCAGTTCATCAGTATCGCTCACCTGGTCCAGTACTTCATTTATCTGTGTGTCAACTGCAATATCAGCGTTTATATAGGCTTGTATCAAAAATACATTTTCAATAGCGCCGATAATCAGATCTAACGATGACTTTACCCCTGCGGCAAACGTGCCATGGGTAGCAATCAGGAACTTCCTTATTTTATCACTTTTCTCCATCCGGTATTATTGGTATTTGTTTAATAAATTGGCATTACAATATATGCATTTTTACATTGTGCAATAATCAGCCAAACTTTAATTAAATACTATTTTTAAGGCACTACAATACCACTACTATAGTTTTTATAGGATTTTTGTCCGTTAAAACGGATGGATTAAAATCCATCCCTACAAAATTGGCCGAGCCGGTGGTGCTGAATTGGGTGTAAATTATGCTATCTGTTACCCAAAAATCAGAAGAGTAGCTTCGGTCGATATTGTAACAACGGATTTTAATCCGTTGAAATGAAATGCAGGCATATACATAAATGCGTTTCAAACACACCATTGCCGATACACCGACAGGTGAATTATCAAATTTTATCAAACCGTAGTGTTAATGTAGGGGTATGAAAATTCTTGCGGGAAATGTAATATATTAGCTTTGGACTTCCGGGATGCATGCCAACATCCATTAATAATATAAACCCTCAATATAAATAATGCTCATGGTTTTATCAAGTATGAAAAATTGGATAATGTATTTATTGTTGTGTATGCCGTTTTTTCTGCATGCACAATCAGTAAAAATAGTTACCAACCATGTAGGCTATGAAGATAGCAAAGCAAAGCATGCTATTATAGTTGCCGATAGCAAACTGAACATAAATTCATTTAATTTGGTTGACGCAGCCACGGGTGCATCTGTATTTACAGGTAAACCTGTATTTAGCGGTGCCGTTAATAAATGGAAGAACTTTCAATTCTGGACGATTGATTTTAGCCCGGTTACAACACCCGGTACATATAAGCTGCAAATAACTTCGCCAAAAGACCTTGTGTCTTCCTACCCGTTCATCATTGGGAAAAACGTGCTGGAGAAAGCCACCATATCTGATGTGGTGTATTACTTTAAGGGGCAGCGCAGTTCGGGCTTATTGGATAAGGCTGATCATCACTTGTTATTATCAGGCAAAACAACAGATACTATTGATGCGCACGGCGGCTGGTACGATGCCACCGGCGATTATGGCAAGCATCTTTCACACCTGTCATTTTCAAATTACTTTAACCCCCAGCAAATTTCATTAACCGATTGGAGCCTGTTTAAAACCTACGAACTTTTAAACGCCAGGCCAGGTACAGATTTCAGGCAGTTTAACCGACGGATATTGGACGAGGCTATGTATGGCGCTGATTATTTGGTGAGGATGCAGGCCAAAGGCGGGTCGTTTTACCGTTCAGTTGGTGCTCCAGGTCCCGGGAAATTGCCAAAGGACAGGATGATCCCTGCAGAAGAAGGCGGCTACCGGATAAAGAAAACAAAAGACCAGGCATTCAATAAAAGCGCCACAGAGAAAAGCTGGCGGCTTTATCAATCGAGCTATCGCTCCGGTGCTGGAATGGCCATAGCAGCTCTGGCAATGGCCTCAGCTTACCCGGTAAGCGGGGAATTCAGCAATGCTGATTATTTAAAAGCTGCAGAAAATGCCTTTGCTTTTTTAGAGAAGGATAACAAACAAATGGATTACGACGGCAAAGAAAATATGCTGGATGATTATTGTGCCTTAAATGCAGCTACTGAGCTTTATAAAGTAACCAAAAAGGATGTTTACAAGGCCGCGGCTGCAAAAAGAGCCGCCGGTATAATGGGCCGACTGGTTACCTGGAAAAACTATAAAAATTATTTCAGGGCTGACGATAAGGATCGCCCGTTCTTTCACCCATCGGATGCCGGGCTGCCACTGGTTAGCTTATTGTATTATTATCCTTATGCTACTGCGGATGAGCAGGCACAGATCAAAAAAACTACAAAAGAATCGATGGAGTTTGAGTTTGCTATTACTCATGAGGTAAATAATCCATTTGGCTACAGCCGCCAACTGGTGCAGGATACTTTAGGCAACAGGCACAGTTCTTTCTTTTTTCCGCATGGCAGCGATGCCTCGCCATGGTGGCAGGGCGAGAATGCGCGCCTCGGCTCGGTAGCCGCTGCTGCAAGGATGGCCGCCAATATTTTTAGGGATGATAAACCTTTTCATGATCAGCTAGACGGTTTTGCACTCGACCAGTTGAATTGGATCCTTGGTTTAAATCCTTTTGATAGCTGCATGCTGCAGGGAATAGGACACAATAACCCGGCCTACGGATTTTTCGGAACTTTTGAATATACCAATGCACCCGGCGGAATTGTAAATGGCATAACCTCCGGTTTTGATAACGAGGATGACATCGATTATAATATCCCGTATGCAGTATCAGGTAAAGATTCTGACTGGCGCTGGGCCGAGCAATGGCTACCACATACCGCCTGGTATTTATTGGCAGTTTCTATAAATGATTAAATCTTAAACAGATGAAAAAGTATATAACAAGTTTAGTTTTTATTTTAACGCTTTGCAGCTTTGCATCCGCTTTTGTGGATCATAAAACATTAGCAACAGGTGAAACCGCACCCGATTTTAGTCTGCCCGGTATTGATGGCAAAACCTATACCCTGCAATCGTTTAAAAATGCAAAGGTGCTGGTAATTGTTTTTATGTGTAACCATTGCCCAACATCGCAGGCTTATGAGAACAGGATGATTAAGTTAACCGGCGATTATGCAGCTAAAGGAGTAAGCGTGGTTGCTATTAACCCTAATAACCCAGCCGGGCTCCGTTTGGACGAGTTGGGGTACAGTGACCTTGGCGATTCGTTCGAAGAGATGAAGATCCGCGCAAAATACATGAAGTTTAATTTCCCATACCTGTATGATGGCGAAACCGAAATAACCTCAAACAAATATGGCCCGGTTGCAACACCTCACATTTTTATTTTTGATAAGGATAGAAAACTGCGCTATAACGGCCGCATTGACGATATGGAGAACCCGGCAAAAACGCCGCACTCGCTTGACGTGCGGAATGCCATTGATGCCATTTTAGCCGGTAAGGAAATAGCCGTGCCGGTTACCAAAACATTCGGCTGTTCCATAAAGTGGGCCGAGAAAAGCGTATGGCTGGAAAAGGCGCAGATTGAATGGGCCAAAGAGCCTGTAAAACTGGATACGCTTAGTGCCAACGGCATAAAGGAAGTAATAAAAAATCACACAGATAAATTAAGGCTGGTTAATTTATGGGCTACCTGGTGCGGCCCATGCGTTGCCGAATTTAGCGACCTGGTTACCCTAAACCATACCTACCGCGATAGAGGCCTTGAATTTGTAAGTATAAGCGCCGACGATCCGGCTAATAAGGACAAGGCCCTGAAATTTTTGCAGCGTAAGCAGGCATCGGGTCTTAATTACATCTACAGCGGGGATGATAAATATAAAATGATAGAGGCTGTTGACCCTAAATGGGACGGCGCATTGCCGTATACACTTTTGGTAGAACCCGATGGTAAAATTGTTTATGCTCACCAGGGAGCCATTGATGCGGAAGAATTAAGAAAAATAATTTTTGATGACCCGATGATGGGGAGGATTTATAAAGAGCCGGTTGCAAAACCATAAAACACTGTTGAATGTATTTTGCACTCGTCTACAAATTGATTGCTTCGTAGGAGCTCCCTCTTTGTAGCATTTTTTAAACAATAAATATTGCTCCGTAGGTGCAACCCATAATAGCAAGGCGATAATACACAATGTAGAAGGGTAGCCTCTATGAGGCACAAAGTTTGGCAATTACATTCTACAAAGAGGTAGCTCCTACGGAGCATATGGTACTAATGGATAAATTGTAGTGATTGAAAAGGGAATAAAAATTGAATTTAAGAACTTATAATAATCAGCAAAAATTAAAATGGTCAAATCATTCAAAAAAGCTTCGGTATCAGCTTTAATTATTCTTGCTCTTTTTAGCTTAAAGGCTAATGCCCAATTTTCCAAATTCAAAGTGCTTGTGGTTGCCTCGCAGGCCAAGGATCATTGGAAAAGCATCTCCGCAGGCAAAGAATTTTTTGAAAAACTGGGCGCTGAAAACCATTTCGGTGTTGATTTTACGGATGATACCAGCAAGATCAATGATGCCAATCTGGCCAGGTATCAGGTATTCGTGATGTTCCATTTAGCGCCCTTTGATATGTCGGCAAGCCAGCAGGCGGCTTTGCAAAAGTTTGCGGAACAGGGCAAGGGCTGGGTAGGCGTGCACGCCGCCGGACTAACCGGGAAACAGTTTTTGGGGCCGAATTCAACTGCAAAATATTGGCAATGGTTTGAAACTTTTATGGGAGGTGTAACCTATTCGCCGCACCCCGCTTTCCAGGATGGGACGGTTGTGGTGGAGGACCATAAGCATCCGGTTACAAAAAATCTGCCGGCAAAATTTTGGCTTTCGGACGAGTGGTACGAGTGGGATAAAAGTCCAAGGGGTAATGTGCGGGTTTTGGCTACGGTTGATGAATCAACCTATAAGCAAAACAAGCCAATGGGCGATCATCCCATGGTTTGGACAAACGAAAATTTTCACCGGATGATCTATATCTGTATCGGCCATTCACCAACTGCACTGGTTAACCCAAGCTATATAATATTAATGCGTGATGCCATTTTATGGGCAGCATCAAAATAAAAAACAGATCCCTCGTGCCCTCTGTGTCTGCTCCGTTACCACTCGGTATTTTTTACCACAGAGTTCGCTGAGAGATTCACAGAGTAACACTGAGATTAAAAAAGATAATATCAACCAAAAAGAAAATGAAAAAATTTGCATCAGTAATTGGGCTTTGCGTATTGGGGATTTGCAGCGCATGGGGGCAAAAAGCGCCGCGTTTTAAAGTAATTGCTCTTTATGAAAATGGTGGCCACCATATTGAATATTCAAGAGCAGCTAAAATATGGCTGGATAAGCTGGCAGTTGATAGTAATTTTACTATTGATTATATTCAGAATACAGATAAAATTGATGATGCTTTTTTAGCTAATTACCAGCTGTTTATTCAATTGGATTATGCTCCTTATGGCTGGAAAGAAAAAGCGGCTGCTGCTTTTCAAAATTATATTGAGCAGGGTAAGGGCGGCTGGATTGGCTTTCACCATGCCACTTTGCTGGGCGAGTTTGACGGCTATCCCATGTGGCAATGGTTCAGCAAGTTTATGGGGGATACGCGATATAAAAACTATATAGCAACTTTTGTAAAAGCAAAGGTAAATGTTGAGGATAAGGCACACCCGGTAATGAAGGGCGTTTCCCCTGCATTTATAGTTGAAAAGGAAGAGTTTTATACTTATGAAAAAAGCATGCGCCCAAATGTACATGTGCTTGCTTCGGTAGATGAAAGAACCTATGTGCCCGACTCTGATATTAAAATGGGCGATCACCCGGTAGTATGGACAAACCCCAATTACAAGGCGCGCAATATTTACATATTTATGGGCCATTCGCCCATCCTTTTTGAAAGCAAGGATTATACAACAATGTTTAGCAATGCCATTTTTTGGGCAGCAGGGAAGTAGGGGAATTCGGAAGTCGGAATGCCAATTGCGAAAGTTTTAAAGTCGATAAGTCGGAAAGTTTTAAGATAAGATCATGATAAAGAAACTAATAATTATAACCCTAAGCCTATTGCCGTATCTGTGTGTCGCCCAGGGCGACATACACCCGGTAATAATGCAGATGAGGAACGGGAAGATCTATTTTGATAATACCTATTCGCTTAATGCCGGTCTTAAAAAGGAAGAACTTTTTAGCCGTGCTGTTAACTGGTTTAAGGGGGCTTTCCAGGATCCTGATAAAGGCGCAATTACTACTGATGAGAAAAAGGGAGAGATTAGCGGGACCGGTGTTTTTAAAATTGTAACAAGCGCATCAGGTAATTATTACTGGTTGAGGTTTGCTATAAATATTACAGTGCATAATGCCACTTACGAGCTTAAAGCTTATGATTTTTATGAAAAGCCGATTGAGCCCGGCATCTCAAACGAGTATTCAAAAATTGAATACCGCTGGTGGGATTACAGGCAGGGTAAGCCCTGGGGGGCCGAGGATAAGCCGTTGTTTGAGGGGATGAGTAAAGATCTTAATGAAATGATGGCATCTCTGGAAACAACAATGAGTAAATAATACAATAGATGTTATGAAAAGAAACATACTGAAAGTAACGCTGAGCCTGATCGTATTACTGATACTGCAAACCTTAACTTTTGCCCAGGTGCCGAAATTTAAAGCGCTGGCATTATTCTCCACCAATGTAGAAAGTGATCACGTTGATTTTGCCATTGATGCCATGAAGTTTTATAGCAAAATGGCAACCGAGAAGGGCTTTGTTTTTGATACTACCTCCCGCTGGGAAGACCTGAACGATGAAAAATTAAAGAACTACCAGGTTGTAATTTGGCTTAACGAGTTTCCGCATAACCAGGCGCAACGAAGCGCTTTTGAAAAGTTTATGGCAAACGGCGGCGCATGGCTGGGTTTTCATGTATCGGGGTATAATGATAAGTACACCAAATGGCCTTGGTTTGTAAGCTTTTTAGGGGCAACTTTTTATAACAACAACTGGCCGCCGCTGCCCGCTAAAATGATTGTTGATGATAACACCCATCCGGCAACAAAGCGCCTGCCTAAAAATTATACCGCGCCAATAAACGAATGGTACGGCTGGAAACCAAATCCGCGGGATAATAAAGATATAAAGATACTGGTTACGCTTGATCCTGCTAATTATCCATTAGGTAAAAAGAATATTATTCATGATGGGGACATTCCCGTTGTATGGACAAATACCAAATACAAAATGATTTATATGAACATGGGGCATGGAGATAAGAATTTTACTTCTGATGTTCAGAACCAGATGTTTGAAGACGCCATTATGTGGTTGGGTACAAAATAACTCCGCGCACACTGTGTCTTCTCTGTAACTCCGTGGTTGTTTTTACCACAGAGCTCACAAAGTGACGCACAGAGGGCACTGAGTTTTATTTATCTGCAGAATGCGAGTATATCTGCGAAGACGAACTGTTAATGCAATGTTTAAGAGCCGGTTATCCTAAAGTTTGAGAAGAAACTGTTAAGAATCACTCTTTAAACAAAATAGCAATGGCAAAAACATGTTTACTTTACACCTTTTTGGTGCTGATCTTGTGCGCAGGACAATCCTGCAAACAAAAAATTGATGACGATAGCCCCACTTACCCGCTTGATCCGTTAACAGCAACAGAAATGAAAAAAGTTGTCCAAATTTTAAAGGACAGCAAAACAACAACGGGTAAGGATATTTTTAATATCATCAACCTGAAGGAACCGCCTAAATCTGAGGTCTTGGCTTATAAACCCGGCACACCTTTCAGGCGCGAGGCTTTTACCAGCTTTTATGACTATGCCAAAAATGGCGTTACCGAAGCGGTGGTTGACCTTAATGCAGGTAAAGTAATTTCTGTTAAAAACGTTCCCAATGTAATTGGCATGGGCCTGGAAGCCGACTCGGTAGCCAATGCTATTGTAAAAAAAGATGCAGGCTGGGTAGCGGCGCTAAAAAAGCGGGGTATCTCCATTGACTCGGTAACCCACCGCAGCATTTTTACAGGCGATATCGGCATTGCGCCTATCGGGCACCGGGAGCAACTGGTAATTGCCCGGCGTAAAAAGAATAATGTTGATATTGAAGGCTTGATGGCCTACACTGATTTCACCACCGGTAAGATCCTAAAGATAGTTGATGAGGGCAATAGCTTTAGCGCTGCGGTTGATCTGAATTATTTTAATAAAGATTCAATTAAGGAGCTTAACAAAAGCACGTTGCCGCTTATTATCACTCAACCCGAAGGCCATACGTTTAATATTAAGGGCCATGAAATTACCTGGCAAAACTGGAAGTTGCGCTATGGTGTGGACAACCGCGAGGGCCTTGTAATTTACGATGTGAAATATATAGATAAAGGGAAAGAGCGTTCTGTTATGTACCGCGGCTCGATGCCGGAAATGTTGGTGCCTTATGGCTCGCCTGACCTGTTTCAGGCGTCGTATAACTTTTTTGATGCGGGCGAATACAGGCTGGGGCAGGGTGTTGCACAGTCGATGAGCCCGGGAGCTGATGCGCCGGAGAATGCCGAATACATGCCAGCAGTTTTGCACCGGGAAAATGGGACACCGTTCCAGATTGACAGAGCTGTAGCGGTTTTTGAAGAATACGGTGGGACACTATGGCGCCATGGTACAGTTTCGCGCAGGGCAACCAACCTGGCCATAAAGTATTACACCATGATTGAGAATTATGACTATGCCTTTACCTGGCGATTTAAGGAAGATGGCACCATTGATGTTGATGTGGAACTGACGGGGATAGTTGAGGTAAAAGGCGTTCATCGGGTTAATGAAATGGATAAGCCTGATAAAAATGACCTGTCATACAATGGGCATTCCTTCGGGACGCTTGTCCATAAACATGTGGAGGCTATTAATCACCAACACTTTTTTGTTTTCAGGATGGACCTTGACATTGACGGTGCGCAAAATAACAGCGTGATGGAAATGAACTCGAAACTTGTTCCGGCGGGTAAGGATAATCCCTATGGCAATGCATTTTATGTAGACGGAACCATGTTTAACACAGAGTTGCAGGCACAACGCGATGTTGATTACTTAAGCGCACGCAACTGGCATATTTATAATAACAAAGGAATGAGTGATTACGGGCAGCACGTAGGTTATATGCTGATGCCGGGTACGCAGGCCAAAACATTTGTGCCAGAAAGCTCACTGTTGCGCAAAAAAGCCGGGTTTTTAAATCACCAGTTTTGGGTTACCCAATATAACGAAGGCGAAGAATATCCTGCAGGGAAATACCCGGCTAGTAATAAAATTTATGATGGCCTGCCCGAGTGGACAGCAAAAAACCGGGCTATTAATAACAACGACCTCGTGGTATGGTACGTTGCAGGGATCACACATATCGTAAGGCCCGAAGAATGGCCGATAATGTCGGTACATCATATGGGCTTTTCTCTGATGCCTTTCGGCTTCTTTTCAAGTAATCCAACAACAAACAACAGTAACCCTGATTTTATAAAGCAGAAGTTTAAGGATGTGGTTGTTAAACAGGATGGTTCTGATATAGAGCATCAGTAAGCCCTATTGTCATTGCAAGCGATTGCCACGCTATCGCTTGCAATGACAATTTTTAATTAGTTATATCTATCAAAAAATCATACAGATGCACATCTGTTGAAAGATTAAGCTTTTTGCGAACCCGGTACCTGCTGATCTCAACGCCTTTAAGGGAGATGTTAAGCAGCTGCGCTATTTCTTTTGAGGTTAGGTTAAGTCTTAAATAGGCACAAAGCTTTAAATCGGTTGAGCTAAGACCCGGGAATTTGGTTTTCATGGTGCTTAGAAAATTATTGTGCACCTGGTCAAAGTATATGGCAAAATGGTTCCAGTCGTCGTTGTTTTTATCCGTATCGCTCAAAAGTTTAAAAACGCTTCTGAACTGGTACAAAGGATCGGGAATATTCAGCCTCTTTGTTAATACCATCAGTTCATCCTTAATGTTCAGCAGCAGGCGGCCCCTGTCAACCAGGTGCATGGTTACGGTTGCCAATTCCTTATTTTTGTAATTAAGCTCAGTTTCCAGGTTATCGTTCTTTAAAGCTATGATTTCCTTTTCATTGCGGTCAAGCTCCAGACTGTGTAAATATTGTAATCTTTTTTGCTCATCCTCGTGCCTTTTTTCGTGAGCTTTAAACTTTTTGTGCTGTGCCCTTGCAGCCCAAAAAATGGCGCAGGTTATCATTAAAACATAAAAGAAATAGGCCCATGCAGTTTGGTACGATGCAGGTTCAACCTTAAAAGTATAGCTTACCGGGGCAGATGCATTGCCCAGATTATTGCGCGCCTTTATCGAAAACGTATAGGTGCCGTACGGCAAATTCGTATAATCCTTCTCTGTTTTAGGCGACCATTTCGACCAATCCTTATCAAACCCTATCAACTTATAGGTAAACTCTTCGTTGCTTTTTTGGGCAAATAATGTTGATGAGTATTCAAAGTGGAATGAATTCCAGTGATTGGTTACGGTGGGAATATGTTTGGTGTATTGAACATCGGTTATTTTGTTATTTTTCATAAAATAACCGCCAAAAATCAGACTGTCCTTTTCGGCAATAGTTTTAACCGTGGTTAGCAATACATTCATTGTACGTTCTGTGGCAATATATTGGCGGTAGTTTAAATGAAAGATCCCATTTGCCGAACCTACAAAAATATTTTCGGCGTCATAAGGATATATAAATCCGGAACCCTTTACCATCTGGCCGGCCATCTCGGGGAAATAAACAACATTATATGGCTTATTTGCCGACGGTTTTGTAAAATCAACAACACCAACCCGCTGATTGCTGATAAACCAAATATTACCGCCCTTATCTTCTGTTAAATACTCAATGGTAGCATCGCCAAAAATGGGATTAAACCAAGCTGAGCGGATAAATTTATTTTTAACAGCGCTGTATTCAAAAATGCCTTTTTCGGTGCCGGCAATAATTTTATTTTTTATAAAATATACCTGGTTATTCAATATAGAAGGTAGTCCGTTTTTTTCGGTATACTGGGTATATATGATAATCTTTTTTTTGTCCGGCGACAATTGTATTTTGTAAATACCCCTGTATGGGTGTGATGCCCATATTGTGTTAGTATTATCCCTTGCAATGGTAGAGAGAGACTCATAGATCCCTTCAATTTTTCCTGCGCTTGTGAAATTACCGTTTACATTTTTTACAAGTTGTAAGCCTGTATAGGTGCTAATGATAATGTCATTTGAGTTAGGAATGGGCTTAAACATCCAGGCACCCTGCCCGGTTGTTATTGGCTCGGCCCGGTTGTTGCGCAATAGCATTGCGCCGTCCTGGTGTGCTAAAGCCAGGTTATGATCTATCTCGCTTAAATTATATACCTGGCCCTTCGTGTTTCCAACCCCGGTAAAAATGCCTTTGCTTTTGCTGATATCCTTCTGCTGATCGAGCGGGATGCTGTATAACCCGTTTGATGTGCCGATAAACAGCTTTTTATTAAATACAATTGCAGCATTGCTTTTTACCTGGTTTTCTTTATCAATGTAGATGTGCTTTACTGATGTATTATAATTTATAAAATCGAGCCCGTTCTCAAGACCGAGCCATAAGTTTTTATCGTGATCAATCAGTACAGCATGTATATTGTTATTTTGCAGGCCCTCGTTAATTGAAAGACGCTCAACCAGGTTCCCTTTTCCATCAATTATAAAAAGACCTTTTGCCACGCTGCCTACGGCATAGCGGTCATCTGCTATCTTTTTTGTACAGGTAACAAGGTCATTGTTTAGGATATTATCAATCGCGGTGCTTTTTTTAATGAGAGATGACCCTGTCATTAAAAACAAACCTTTTTTTAAAGTGGTAACCAGCAGGGTATCCTTTTTATAATCAATTATCCCGGTCACCTGTAGTTCGGCAGTAGGTGAGGCACCGCAGCAGTGTTGCCATTGGCCACTTTTAAAGATCATCAGGCCTGAATCCTTATCTTCAGCATAAAGCTGTGAGCCTGCTTTTGACAATAAGCGCCATCCCCCCGGGGCATCGAATGTTTTTAGCTCGTTGTCTTTTAGCTCAAAAATGCACTCAATGGTGCGAAAGAACACCTCGTTATTAAAAAGAACAATATTCCATATATCAGCAAATTGCCGGGCTTTTTGGGGCAGCAGGTTTTTTAATGAGTGAAATTTTAAAATGCCATCCTTATCCGGAAAAAAGTAACCAATCTCATCTTGTCCCCCACAATAGATCCTTCCGGAAGGATCTACCGCCACCGATTTAATGGAGGCCTTGTTGGGCATCTGGTAAGTTTTCCAGTAGCTCCCATCGAACGATAATAGTCCTTCATCGTTTGCGAAGTATAGAATGCCATTTTTATCCTGGTTAACATCCCAAATTTCGGTAGCGGCATTATAATCGGCGTGAGTATAGTTTTTAATAGCCGGTATACCAATGGTAGGCTGCGCAACTGCCAGGCCGGTTAAAGCAAGGAATACAATAATTAATAAAACGTTTTTTTTAATTAACATTCCGGCTAAATAATTAGAACCGTAAATTAATGAAGATTTTATATAAACCGAACGGAATTTAACTTTGAAAAGCTTGTAGGGCTATTTATAAAGCTTTTTAGCTATAATTTATTAAATTTTGTAGTGGTGATGTAGAGGGCGGAGGAGAGAGGCAAGATTCAAGAGGTCAAGAATCAAGAAGTAACTGTACTAACTTGAATTTTAGAACGATGCCTGGTGGGTGCCTCAACATAACACCCTTTCTTGATTCTTGATCTCTTGAATCCTGATTCTACCTAACCACCCAAAATATTGCGTTCCGAACCAGGGTAGTATAATTACTGTCCTCAAAAAGTTCCGGGAAATGCCCCATGGCTATGTAAATATTTTTTGCTTTGACATGCTCATTGGTCCATATAACAGGATGATCTCCCATTTTAACGTCCTTGGGTGGATTATAAGTTGCTTCATCAATGCTTGCCAGCACATGCACATTAGCGCGTGGACTCTTATTATAGATGTACCATTCATCTTTAGTTGTGAAAGCAGCAGAGATTCCTTTCATAACTGGATGAGCAGCATCTTCAATAGTAAGTTTAGCCTCCGTACCACCGGGAATGTGGCGCTTAAATTCAATATTGCCCATGAAACCTGAATACCATTGCCACATGGGATAACCATCAAACGCACCCAACAAGGTAGGGTGATGAAAACCGATCCATCCACCACGGCCATTTTCAATATAATCTTCAAAAGCATCCTGCGCCTCTTTTTCCCATGGGTAGGGCGGATAATCCAGCTGGATAAAAAGCTGGTACTGTTTTAAAAAATCTTTATTGATTGATTTTGTATCGCTGATATAGTCAATTGTGAAATTACTATCAATTGCCAGTTTATTTAACCAAACTTTTGCGGCTGCGTCAAATAAAGCGTGCCCTCCGCCAATCTCTGCAATGGCAATGGCCTTAAACCTGGGCTTTTGGGTTGTTTGGGCAATAGTGTTATAAGCACTGCAAACAAAAAATAGGTAAAGGAGCAGGTTTATTGCGTGTTTTTTCATTGCCGGTTTAAAATATAACATAAGATGCAGGGCATTGCCACTTGTGACAAGTATATGGGAAACTTTTTATTTATGACTTTTTTACATCTAAAAGTAGTGGTGATGTAGTGCAGCCGGCAAATTTTGCTTTATCTCAATTATTTGCCGTTCAGGGTTGTACAAATTGAAACATGAAATACTCCGTATCAGCTGTATTGAGTAAACCACTACATTACCTCTACCAGTCACCAAAAGTCATACAACCGTAAATATTTCATTGTAAGTTCGGTGAAACTAACGTCCTAATTTTCACTTTAAACAATTTATTTTTATGAAAAAACTCTACATGTTGGTTACATTTCTGCTTGGCTGCTTTATGTATGCTTCCGCACAAAATGTAACCGTAAAGGGTACTGTGACAGATGATCACAACCAACCCCTGCCGGGGGTAAATGTTAAGGTAGCCGGAACTACCAGCGGTACCTCAACCAGTGTTGAAGGAAGCTATTCCATCAGCGCACCAACAGGCTCATCATTGGTGTTTAGCTTTATTGGGTTTGTAACTCAAACCGTGAAGGTAAACGGTGCAGTGATAAACGTTGTTCTCCAGAGCGACCAGCACATGCTGGAAACAGTAACGGTAACTGCGCTGGGTATTGAGCAAAAAACCAAAAGCTTAACCTATGCCACTCAAAACGTAGGCGGTACCGAGCTTGAAAAAGCCAAAGACCCTAACTTTGTGAATTCACTTGCCGGTAAAGCTGCCGGTTTGGTAATTACCAAGGGTACAGGCGGTCCCGGGAGTGCATCAAGGATTGAATTGAGAGGCCCCAAGTCAATAGGTGGCAACAGCGCCCCTATTTATGTAATTGATGGAATCCCTATTGGCCAGGGCGCGGGCGGCACAAGTGCAGGTCTTGGTGATGGTGCAGGCATCGACCCACTGTCAAACCTTAACCCTGATGATATTGAAAGTATCCAGGTACTTAAGGGAGCCAGTGCAGCCGCGCTATACGGTAGTGCAGCCGCAAACGGAGCCTTGCTTATAGTAACCAAAAAAGGCAAATCCGGCGCCACCAGAGTAGATTTCAACTCATCTACTACTTTTGATACGGCTACTGGCTTGCCATCGCCACAAACAACTTATGGCCGTACAACCCCAGGCGCCGATGATATGTGGGGGGCTAAATCAACAGGTGCAAGCAATGCATTTATTAAAAACTTTTTTAATACAGGTAAAACCTATATCAATGGGGTATCGCTTTCTGGCGGCAACGAAAAAGCTTTGTTTTATGCATCTTATGCAAACACCAAAGCAACAGGTATTGTTCCCAACAATTCGCTTTTAAAGCATAACTTCACATTAAGAGGATCAGGTAAATTTTTAAATGACAAGTTAACGCTTGATGCCTCGGTTAACTATATCTATCAGAAACAGGAAAACCCGCCAAAGGCCGGCTTAACCTTTAGCCCGATGTTTGGTTTATACCAGTTCCCTACTGATGATAATTTTGGCAACTACGATAAAAATCATTTTGAAACATATAACGCTACACGCGGTTTAAGTGAGCAAAACTGGCCTTACGAAAAAAATGAATTCAGCTCAAATCAAAACCCGTACTGGATAGCATACAGGGACCTGAATGAACGTTCTTCAAGCCGCTACATATCATCATTTAAAGCAAAGTATGATTTTGCCAAATGGCTCAATTTGCAGGCACGTACCACTTTAGATGGTTATAACTACCGCAACGAGAACAAAAATTACGCTACTACCGATCCGGTTGCGCAAAGTGCACAGCAAAGCATTAACGGATCTTATTACACGGGCCAGGGTTATGGCACTCATTTATATTCGGATCTGTTACTTTCTGCTGATACCAGGGTTGGCCGGGATTTTTCGCTTGAAGCCACTTTAGGTGCATCGGACGACAGGAGCTTTGACTATAGTACCAATCTGCAAAGCACCAATAATTATGGGTTGAGCCTGGCCAATTATTTTTCGGCTAATAATTATGATCAGACACACCCGTTGGCCACAAATGAACACGAATATAAAGGCATTACACAAGCCGTGCTGGCTACAGCCACTATCGGATATAAAGAAACCCTGTTCCTGAATGCTACCGGGCGTAACGAATGGGCGTCCACCACACCAAGTTCATTCTTTTATCCATCGGTAGGTTTATCGTATGTTTTAACAAATACAATTGGCACATCAAATGTATTGTCATACGCTAAGTTAAGGGCATCCTATGCCAACGTTGGCCGCGCACCTGGCCTGGGGGCCAATAACAGTAATCCTCCTTACTCGCTTAATAATCTCCAACCGATAGTCGGCACACAAGCAATAAGTCAGCTTCCGTTTTTTGATGGCACTAACCCACCGGTTGAGATAAAACCTGAACGTACAAAAACATTTGAAATTGGTGCACAGCTTACCTTATTTAATAAAGTAAACGTTGACCTTGCTTATTATGATGCGCATACCAGCGATCAGATCATCACTATCGCAGCACCTTCAGGATCGGGTGCACAAAGCTTCATATTGAATGGCGGAGAGATCAGGAACTTTGGTTTTGAAGGAACCATTAGCTACAACGCGAGCTTTGGCGATTTAAAATGGACACCTGCTTTAAACTTTTCGCACAACTCCAACCAAATACGGGCCCTTAGCCCATTATATGTTGCGAACTATTATGTAGTTTCATCATCAGATAATACACGTTTGGTTGCAACCTGGTTAACAAAGCCCAAAGATGGCAAATATGGCGCTTTTGGTGATTATTATGGCAGACTTATAGATAAAAACCCTGATGGATCAATAAAAGTTGATGCTAACGGGATCCCTATTCTGACCCCGGCAAATGATCCCAGGTATGTTGGTAACCCAAATCCTAAATTTTTAGCCGGTTTTAATAACAGCTTCCGTTATAAAAAGATTAACCTTTCGTTTTTGATTGACAGCCGTTTTGGCGGACAGACATTTTCGATGACGCAAACCTGGCTTGACTATAAAGGAATTTCGCAGCGGACGGCTGATGCACGTAATGCAGGCGGAGTATTAGTTAACGGCAAAATGGTTGATGCCCAGGCGTATTACACAGCAATATCCGCCGGTGCAGATGGTGCAGCAGTGCCCGAATACACCTATAGCGCTACAAACATCCGTTTAAGGGAGCTTGCCTTAGGCTATACCTTCCCGCTTATCGGCAAAACCTTTAAAAATTTAAATATCTCTTTAACCGGCCATAACCTGTTCTTCTTTTATAAGAAGGCCCCTTATGATCCGGAACAGGCTATTTCCACAACAACTAATACTATGGGTATTGATGGCTTTGGTGTGCCTGCTACCCGTTCTTTCGGTTTTAGTGTCAGAACTTCGCTTTAATTATAATATTAATCATTACAACGATGAAAAAATTAAAAAATATAAAAAGTACAATCACGCTTAGCGTGATCGTCCTGCTATCCTTTACTACCTCTTGCCGAAAGGATATGAACGGCCTTAACCAGGATTTAAAACTGTTACCGCAGGACCTGCTGAAAATTGACGGTAAAGAAGCAAGTATTTTATTACCAGGCATGATGACAAACATCGAATCGCCGGTAAATTATATTTACCAGGGGCAGCAGGATCTTGGGCAGGATGAGTATGCAGGCTATACCGCTGTGCCTTCGGTTTTTTTGGGTAACGTAAATAATTTTACCTACAGTTTTGTTAGCGGTTGGGTTGATTATTGCTGGGATGTTCCGCAGCAAAATATACTGAACACCTGGCTGCAATGGAAATTAAAGGGATTTGATACAAAATATCCCGATCTGTATGGGATAGCCCTGATTTGTAAAGTATTTGGCGCCAGCAGGGCAGCAGATACCTTTGGCCCTATCCCTTACAGCAAGATAGGAACAACAGCCAACGTTCCGTTTGATAGCGTGCAGGAAGCATATAATGCATTTTTTGCTGATCTTGACCAGGCGATTGCCGCGTTATCTGCTGTTGAAGATAAGGAACCGAATGCTGACCAGCTTCGTTTCAAACCATTTGATAACAGCAAATTTGGCGGGGATTACGCTAAGTGGATTAAGACCGCCAATACACTGAAATTACGCTTAGCCATCCGGATCTCAAATATTGATGGCACAAAAGCAAAAGCAGAAGCAGAATCGGCAGTAAGCAATAAGTATGGCGTTTTAGAAGCTGCCGATGGTGGGTTCTTCATGAATGTATCTGGACAAAATCCCCTTGATGAGATCGTAACATCATGGGGTGATATGCGTTTAGGCGCTCCAGTTAGTTCAATATTAGGCGGTTTAAAAGATCCAAGGCTTACTAAAATGGCCTTACCTGCTGATGATCCTGCACTTAACGGCCAGATTGAAGGTATAAGAACAGGGATAGCGCTCACTACAGGTACTTACAGCAATTTTTCAAAGCTTGCAACTTCATTCGGTGCACCGCTAAAAATTATGAGCGGAGCTGAAAGTTTCTTTCTGCGGGCGGAAGGTGCGCTTAAAGGCTGGAACATGGGCGGAGGCTCGGCCCAAATCTTTTACGAAGAAGGCATTAGAGCATCGTTCATTGAATATGGAGCAGGCGGTGTTGACACTTACCTTACAGATGCCACCTCAACTCCGGCAGCTTATGTGGACCCTAAAAACCATGCTAATGACGCTGCACCACTTTCAAACATTACTGTTAAATGGACTGAGGGCGACCCCCTGGCCAGGAAGCTGGAACGCGTTATTACACAAAAGTGGATAGCCGTATACCCTGAAGGTTATGAAGGCTGGGCCGAATTTAGAAGAACCGGTTACCCGCACCTATACCCTGTAAAAAAGAATGATAGCCAGGGCAAAATAGCTGACGGCGATTTTGTAAAACGCATGCCGTATTCAGGAACATTTACCAACGCGTCAAAGGCGCAGGTTGATGCCGCTGTGGCCAAAGAATTTGGTGGCGATGACAGTGCCGGCAAACGTTTATGGTGGGATGTAAATTAAGATAATAAGATCGATTGGTTAATTAAGTAAAGTTAGAAACCCCTCTCATTGGAAACGATGAGGGGGGTATTTTTTTATTGAATTTTACGCGGTTAATCCTATGAGATTAATTATTAAATAAAAAGAGTTACCCGATAGTAAAACAGTTTGAATAATGAGGCGTTGTTATTAAAAACAGGGGATATGCATTTATTTGTAAGGGACTTCATTTATTTAAATTATTATACCTTTATCTTCGTTCTGATGGCTACTTTTTCCAACTTTCCATCCAATTTGTAAATATTAATTATGCGATTACCTGATCCCGTTCCACCTGAAACCTTCAACACAGAAAAACAATTCCCTGTAGTTGGAATAGGTGCTTCGGCAGGGGGCATAGAGGCATTTAAGCTATTTTTGCAGGCGGTACCTGAAGATTCGGGCATGGCTTATGTATTTGTACAGCACTTAAGCCCGGAGTACGATAGTTATTTGCCCGAAATTTTTCAAAAGCTTATTAAAATTCCGGTTTATTTAATTGCCGATAATATCCATTTGGAACCTAACCACGTTTATATCATCCCGCCGGGCAGCATACTTACAGCTGTAGACGGGGTGCTTAAGCTTGAGCCGTTAAAAAATAAAAAGGTTAAAACCATCGACATTTTCTTCTCATCACTTGCAGTAGTGCATCAAAGTTTTGCCGTTGGCGTGGTATTATCGGGTGCATTAGATGATGGTACACTTGGTTTACAGGTAATTAAATCATACGGGGGACTAACATTTGCCCAAAGTGAGGATTCGGCGACATTTGATAGCATGCCCAAAAGCGCTATCAGGTCGGGTGCGGTTGATTTTATTTTGCCGGCCGACCAAATTATTCCAAAACTTATAAATATTAACCATCCCTTTAACGCAAATCACACCTCTTCAGAAGTCAAACAAAATGAGTCCGAACAGGATGAGGAGATTTTCAGGCAGCTGCTTACAGTTTTGCGCATCCGAAGGGGAGTTGATTTTACCAACTATAAGCAAAATACCATTAAGCGTCGTATTGTTCGGCGTATGGCCCTGAATAAGATTGATAATCCAAAGGATTATTTAACTTTTTTGAGGGAAAATAAAAGTGAACAGGACGCTCTATATAATGACATGCTGATATCAGTAACTAATTTTTTCCGGGATTCGCAAAGCTTTGAATTGTTATGTAATAACATACTGCCGGGCCTGCTGCTTCAAAAAACACCAAACGAGCCGTTAAGGATCTGGGTAGCAGGTTGCGCTACCGGCGAGGAAGCCTATTCAATGGCTATTTGTCTCCAGGAATATTTGGGTGATAAAATTACTACCCGCAAAATACAGATCTTTGCAACCGACGTGTCTGAAACTGCCATATCAAGGGCCAGGACCGGTATTTACCGCCAGACGGAACTTGAGGGCCTTTCAGCAATGCAGATCCAACAGTTTTTTAATAAGCTGGATGGCAGCTACCAGGTAAATAAATCAATAAGGGAGATGTGTGTTTTTGCACATCATAATTTATTAAAAGACCCTCCTTTTTCAAAAATAGATTTGGTGAGCTGCCGGAATGTTATGATATACCTTGAACCGGTACTGCAAAAAAGGGCTTTGGCTACCTTTCATTATGCGTTGAATGAGCGGGGCTATTTAGTACTGGGTAAATCAGAAACCATAGGCACCAGCACTGACCTGTTTGCACCTACTAATAAGCACGAAAAGATCTACCAGTCAAAGGGCCCTCATGGACGGTTCAGAACGGTAACATCTGAAAGGAGTGAGCAAACTTTAAGGGACCTTGACCAGTCAGCACCTGACAAAAACAGCGAAAAGGATATTAATAAAATTGCTGATAACATATTATTATCAAAATATACACCTGCGGGTGTTATGGTTAACCAGGCTTTTGATATTATCCAGTTTCGTGGTAAAACGGATGCATGGCTTACGGTATCGCCGGGGAAACCAAGTTTCAATGTATTGAAAATGGCGCGGGAAGGCCTTTCGTTTGAGATAAGGAACCTGCTGCACCTGGCTAAAACCAAGCACATTACGGTACGAAAAGAAGGCATTTCATTTAAGGTAGACGAAGCACAGCAATATGTTAATATTGAAGTAATACCGATAGCTGATGCGGAGGAAACTTATTATTTAATACTTTTTCAAAATAGCATTCTTTCAGGAGCATCGTTTTTAGGTAAAAATATCACATCATCCAAACATCCGCAGGAAAGTATAAATGCCTGGGTACAGCGCATAGATCAGCTGGAAAAAGAGTTGAGCCAAACCCGTGAGGATATGCGGACAATAACCGAAGTACAGGAAGCCGCCAATGAAGAATTGCAAAGCGCCAATGAAGAGCTGCTATCCGGGAGTGAGGAGCTCCGCAGTTTGAATGAAGAGCTGGAAACATCAACCGAGGAGCTGCAAAGTACCAACGAGGAAATTACTATTGTTAATAATGAGTTGCTTGACCGTAATGATCAACTGAACAACTCAAGAAAATATACCGAGGAGATCTTTAATACCATACATGATCCGTTGGTTATTTTGGATAAGGACCTTGTTGTATTACGTGCGACAGACGGTTTTTACAATATGTTCAGGGTGAATGAGGAAGACACCGAGGGGAAATTTATATATGACCTGGGCAATAGGCAATGGGATATCCCTGCCTTGAGGCATCAGTTAGAAAAAGTATTACCGGAGCAGGGCTTTTTTAAGGCTTTTGAAGTTGACCATATTTTTAAAACCATAGGCCGCAGGATAATGCAGCTAACTGCAAGGCAGTTTGATACCTATACTAACGAAAAGCTAACCTTGCTGGCCATACATGATATAACCGATAAGCGGAAAGTGGAAGAAGGGCTTGCCGAAGCTGAACGTTTACTGGCCGAAAGTAAAGAAAGGCTGCATTTTGCAATTGAATCTGCCGGGATAGGGGCATGGGATTTTAACCCAATAACCAGGGAACTGATATGGGATAACCGGAACAAAGAGCTATTTGGCCTTGCACCGGCAGATGAAATTAACTTTGAGATTTTTTTAAAGCTTATTCATCCTGATGACCGTGCCGATACCGATGATGCCATAAATAAAGCATTGAACGGAGTAAATGGAGGGGAATTTAATGTTGAGTACCGCTCTATTGGCCAAAATGACCAAAAGCTGCGCTGGATAAAGTCAAAGGGCAAAGCTTATTTTAATAAAAAAAATAAAGCCACACGTTTTATAGGTACTGTTCTTGATATTTCTATTGAAAAGGAACTGGAAGATAGCACGATAGAGATGCTGCGGAAAAAAGACGAATTTATAAGCATAGCCAGTCATGAGTTAAAAACACCTATCACAAGCCTTAAAGCATCGCTGCAATTGCTTGACCGGATGAAGAGCAACCCTTCGCCGATGCTGCCAAAGTTTCTTGACCAGGCTAACAGGAGTATGGAAAGAATAACACGCCTTATTGACGAGCTGTTAAATGTTAATAGTATGAAAGAAGGGCAGTTAAGGTTAAATAAAGCTCCGTTTACCATTGCCGATATGCTAAATCTGTGTTGCGTTCATGTGCGGGCGGCAGGTGACCATGAACTGGTTATACAGGGAGATGAAACACTGCAGGTAAATGCCGATGAAGACCGGATTGAACAGGTAGTGGTTAACCTGGTGAACAATGCTGTTAAATATGCGCCAGATAGCAAGATCATCTATGTAATTGTTGAGAAGGATGGCAATGTAATTAAGATCTCTATTAAGGATTCCGGTCCGGGCATTCCGAAGGATAAGATCCCCCATTTGTTTGACCGCTATTACCGGGCAGATTATAATGGCGGGCAATATTCAGGACTGGGACTGGGGCTTTATATTTGTTCAGAAATTATTAAACGGCACGGCGGGAACATTGGCATTGATAGTGAAGTAGGCGTTGGCTCAACATTTTGGTTTACGTTGCCTTTATAATTTTTTGGACCATGATTGCTTGATACATAACAATCATGGTTCAAATATTTTTTTATTTCTCATTCGACATTGAATAAGGCACAGCTGCCTTATCAATCCCCCTTTGCTTATTTGGCGTTGCCGACATATCAAAATTAAGATCAGCACCTTCCAGCAATGCTTTATGGCTCAGCCAGTTAAAATTATAGGGTTTGCCGTTAACCTGCAGGCTGTTTACATATTTGTTTTCCGCGCTATTGTTTGCTGCGTTTATGGTGATGGTTTTACCATTCTCTAAATTGATAGTCAACTTTTTAAACAGTGGCGCGCCTAACACATACTGGTCGCTAGCCGGGGTTACCGGGTAAAAGCCCATTGCCGAAAATACATACCAGGCCGATGTTTGCCCGTTATCTTCATCGCCGCAATAACCATCAGGCGTGGCTTTGTAGAGTTTATTCATAGTTTCGCGGGCCCAGTATTGAGTTTTCCATGGCTCGCCGGCAAAATTATACAGGTATATCATGTGTTGAATGGGCTGGTTACCATGCGCATATTGCCCCATGTTGGCTATCTGCATCTCGCGGATCTCGTGGATCACAGTTCCGTAATAGCTATCGTCAAAAACAGGAGGTAGGGTAAATACCGAATCGAGCTTAGCCACAAATTGCTGCTTGTCGCCCATCAGGTTAATCAGGCCCTGGATATCATGAAAAACACCCCAGCTATAATGCCAGCTGTTTCCTTCGGTAAAAGCATCTCCCCATTTAAAAGGGTTAAAAGGCGTTTCAAATGATCCATCCTTGTTTTTGCCACGCATTAAACCGGTTTGCTTATCATACAGGTTGCGGTAATTTTGGCTGCGTTTTTTATAAATATCAATTTCAGCTGCCGGGCGGCCAAGCGCTTTGCCAAGCTGATAAATTGCAAAATCATCATAAGCATATTCCAGTGTGCGGGCGGCATTTTCATTGATCTTTACATCATAAGGCACATAGCCTAAGGTATTATAATATTGTACGCCCCTTCGTCCGGCCGCATTTGGCCCTTCATTATTTGCTCCATGCTTTAATGCCTCATACAGGGTTTTAATATCATAACCACGCATCCCTTTTAAATAAGCCTCGGCAACTACCGATGCTGAGTTATTGCCTATCATACAATCGGCATAACCCGGGCTCGACCATTCGGGCAGCCACCCGCCTTCTTTGTAATCATTTATCAGGCCCTCCTGCATTTCTTTATTTATAGATGGATAAACAAGGTTAAGAAAGGGATAAAGCGCCCTGAAGGTATCCCAAAAACCAGTACCCGCAAACAGGTATCCCGGCAATATTTTGCCATTATACGGGCTATAATGAATGTTTTTCCCGTTGGCATCGACCTCATACATTTTGTTGGGGAAGAAAAGCATACGGTAAAGGCAAGAGTAAAAAGTACGGGTTTGATCGATAGCGCCGCCCTCAACATTTAACCGGCTCAGGGTTTTGTTCCATGTAGCCTTTGCTTTTTGTTTAGTTACCTCAAAGCTGTCATTTGCAAGCTCACGTTTTAAGTTGATTTCAGCCTGCTCAATGCTGATAAAGGATGAAGCTACCCGCAGGTGAACCTGCTCTCCCTTTTTTGTTTTAAAGCTGATAACCGCACCAGCATGGTCGCCTGTGTATTCAAGCTTGCCATCAACGGTTTGCTTATCATGCCAGGCCGCTGCCAGCTCAAAAGGCTTATCGATATAAATAACAAAGTAGTTTTTAAAGTTTTCGGTTACTGCCCCGCTGTTTTTGGTACTGTAGCCAACTATCTTTTGTTCGCCTGGGATGATCTTTACATACGATCCTTTATCGAAAGCATCAATTAAAATATGAGAGCTGTCACTTTTTGGAAAAGTAAACCTGAAGCTGGCGCTCCGTTCGGTTGGCGTAATTTCGGTGGTAACATCATAATCGGCAAGGTAAACGCTGTAATAGTAAGGCTTTGCAATTTCGGCCTTATGTGAGAACCAACTGGCCCGTTTACCTTCGTCGAGTATGAGTTTGCCGGTTTCAGGGAAGATAGAGAACATGCCATAGTCATTCATCCATGGCGATGGCTGATGGGTTTGTTTAAAGCCAAGGATCTTATCGACCTCATAAGTATACTGCCAGCCATTACCCATTTTACCGGTTTGCGGTGTCCAGAAGTTCATACCCCAGGGCAACGCTATGGCCGGGTAAGTATTGCCGTTTGAGAGTGACGGTTTAGAAGCAGTTCCCATCAGAGGATTGATCAGATCGACAGGATCAGTAACACCACCAGGTGATTGTGCGAATAAAGAAAGAGGAAGAAGTAATGCAGCTAATAGAATGACGGTTTTCATGTATTATGGATATTCTAATAAGAAAGTCTGACGGTTATGTTAAGGGATTAAATTTTCTTGTAATAGATCAGCTCCCCGGATTCGCCGCCGGCTGATCCCTGTGAAGGGATAAATTGAGTAACAACAATTGCCGGCTGGCCGCCAACTGTTAATAAGGTAATTGTAGGGTTTGCAAATGCGGCACTGCCGCCATCTGTATGGATGGACAATTTATCAGCGTTCCCCGTTTGATAATCATACAGATAACATTTCCAGGTTCCAAAGTCGCCTTTGGTACCCTGGCCTTCAATAACACCAAAGTTATAGGTCTGAAAGTTCAGGTAGCCGTCCCGGTCGCCAATATTTCCTTTAACACCCCAATATAAAATTGCATTGTCAATTTGTGTTTGAGCACTTGCGCTCCATGATGTCCAGTTGGTTGTGCCGCGCGCCTGGCGGTCAACATCACAATTGCTCCAATAATGAAAGCCAACATCAACAGAAGTACTGCTCGCCGAGTAAATATTAGGCGTACCCTCTGCGCAGGATGAGAGCGTATGCGGCGCTTCGTATGTTTTACCAACTGTCCCGTTTTTCAGATCCATCCAGCTGTTAAAATAACTGAATTTAAGGTGATTGTTTGGTTCCTGTTCCCATACCATAACAAAGCCACCTCCGGCAGTAGCGGCAATAGTAGGTTGCGAGGCCCCGCCGGTAACGCTGCCGGCAAGCTCCCTTATCCATGTCCAGTGAAGCAGGTCTGTTGAGGATGCAACATTTGTTTTAAATGTACCGGCTATCATGGTATGGTACACGCCAATATAGCCCCCCGAAGGATTTGCAATTATTTTAAGGCAATCCATAGTTTTACCTGTATTATCTTTAGCTGCATAAATCTTACCATCGGCAGTAGTTACATTTTCAATATAACCTCTCAGCATAGCCCTTGGCCCATCCGACGGTGGCGCGGAAGGCAGTTGCTGTTTAATGTTTAAGTTATTATTACTTTTTTGACATGAAATAAATAGCACAAGCGTTGCGAGGCTATTGATAATAAATGTGCGCTTTCTCATAGCTTTTCCTGGTTAATTTATTAACTCCATTTGAGTAGCACTTTATGGAAAATTCCGGCTTCAAAAAACTCCCGCGCACGATTGCTCGTGCACGGAAGAAACCAACCTTTCCTCAAAAAAGCTCTTATTACCATTTCAAATCAACCTTTATACCATCGGGGCTGTTGGCAAAGCCGAGGTAGAGCGTGTTTGATGATGGGTCCCATGATGTCTTAACATCGGTGATAGTTTGTCCTTTGCTATCGGTAACCGTAGTGTTTTTTGGTTGCGATGGTAACAGCACGCGTGCGCTGTTCAATGTTTTTATAGGGCTTTTGGCAACAAATGAATAACTGCCGCTTTGTATGTTTTCTTCATAAATTCTTGATGCCGATGCCAAAACCTGGGGCTTTGTTTTATCAGCCACACGGCCTACAACGTATAATAATGCCTGCTCGCCGGGGTTTACAGTTTTTTCGGCTAATACAGGCAATTGCGGATCAAAAAGATCGATCACCGGGCCATTTATAGTATACGGCTTGCTGTCGGCATTCTCATCCATTACCGAAACAATATCATAAGGCCCCCTTTCAAGGTACAGGCTGTTTTTGAATGTCAGCCCGCCTGCTTTAGCGTCATTTTCATAACCCTTTTTTATAAGGCTTACGTAGGTGCTGTCGTTATTTGCCTGCATCACAAATTCCTTTGGATTTTGCCTTAACACATAAACAGCGCCCTTGCCAACTTTGAATTTCTGGTTGTCTTTTGCTGGCTTTATGCGCAGCAGTTTGAACAGATGTTGCGATGGTGCCATAAATTTGTTTCTTTTTGTATCCCACCATTCCATTACTGATTGATAAGGGTCGTCATCTCTTCCGCAGTAAATTAATACACCTCCCTTTTTAACCCAGCCGGCTAATTCGGTATGTATTTCTGCTGATACCGGTTTCATGTTTGAATAGCTCATCACTAAAACCTTAATATCCTGTAATGACGCGGCATAGCTTAGGTTCTCCATGTGTACGGTTTGTACCGGTACGCCACGTTTTAACAATGGCAACGTTTGCCCGTAAAAATTGGAAAACTGCGGATCCTCAAACCCGTTATGGGTAGGAAAGCGCTGAAACATCAGCGTATTGCTCATTAATACCCCAACACCATTTACGCCTGATACCTGGTTAGTTGATTTAGGCATACTGTTTAAAGCATTAACCATTATCTGCATTTGGGTTGAATAAAATTGCGGGATCAGGATTTTTTCATTACTGCCGGGTACCGGGTAAGGATGGGTATAGATCCTTTCGGGCCACGGCATTACTTCATAATCAGCAACCATAGGGTACAAAAGTTTGGCTGTAAATGTAGCCTGGTAGTTGCGTTTATAATCGCTCCAGTCATGTACACGATCTTCAATAGGGTCTGTTAAAAGGAACATCTTGCGTTTGGTTGGCGCGGTCATTGAAACTGCGGAACCATATTCAAGGAAGGCGTTTTCAAAAACGCGTTCTTTTTGGATCCCGTTAAAGTACGTAGGTTCACGGGCGGTGCCTGTCCACACCTGGGCAATGTAGCCATCAATACTAGGCAACGAGGCCAGGCTTGCTTCCGGACTTACAATTTGCCATGAGGAGTAGTTAACAAGGGAATGCGTTGCTATAAAAACCTTAATGTTCATCCCTTTACTTTTACCGTATGATTTGGCGTATTCGGATACCTGTTTTATAGCATCATAATATAAATGATATTTAAGTTTACTCGATAGATAAGTATTTTCGGCTGATGCATCCTGGGGTTTCCATGGAAAGCCGTAGTATTTTTGCCATTCTTTTTTAAATGGCGCGCTGTAACCTGCGCGAGCCCAAAACTCAGGCTCCTCTAAAAATATGGTGCCGATATTGGCATCGATCACCCTTTTAACAACTGCCGTTTTCATATAATCAATAAACGACTGTACAGGGACAACGTAAGGCATGTTTTTACCATGGAAAATGGTATCGCCCTTCATGGTTACCTGGCCAACACCAAGATGGTTTTTTCCGTCCCACTTACCCAAAAAGTAATCGTAATACTGACCCCAGGCAATGCCTGTCATAAAATTTACTTGGTAGCCATGGTCGCGCCATGATTTTACGCGCTCTTCAAATGTCATTCCTGCCCTGTCATTAGCGCCATAAACTATGGCAATGTCTGATCGTACATCAATCTCTGGCATCCACGGGCTGCTGGTTTGAAAAGCCGTTTTTTCTTTTAATTGGTTTGGTTGATCCTGCGCATTTACGGTAAAAGCCAGCGCGATAAGGCAGAAGAAAAATAAAATGTTTTTCATAGATAGTTTGTAATTAGATGCAAGAATCAAGAGGTCAGGAATCAAGATAAATTATAGCAACTTAATGCTTCTCTTGATTCCTGTCATCTTGATTCTTGCATCTCTTATATAATTAGGGAACGGTTACAGTTTTTACGTCGGTATAGTTATAATAATTAAGCCCGTACGAGATCCTGGCGCCTACCCTTATAAAGTATTCTCTTTGACCGGGTAATTTGCCACCTGTTGTTGTTAAGGTAATTGTTTGGCCAACGGCATTGTTACCATCAGTGCCGTTATATCCAATATGATTTGAATACCTGTTATCATAATTGTTATTGCCAACATATTTGGTAGCATTCACAAACAGGAACAGATCACTCACATTTTGCTGAAAGGCAGGGTTAGTAGTGCCGCGGATAAATTTAATGGTAGCGGTTATGGTGCCGTCTGCATTTAAAACCGGCTCGCCTATCCATTCAATATCCAGGAAAGGTTCAACAGTAAACTTTAGGGTGGTAACGCCCTTTATTTGTACCGTCTGACTTTTATCAACAATAGTGGCTCCTGTATTATCGGTTTGTACTAATGGCACAAACGGACCTTCAACGCTTACCTTATCCGTGCCGGCAAATAATTTGGTATAATTAAATGTACCATCCTGCATAGATTGAAAATAGAATGGAGTAGGGTTAGCGCTCCAGCTTGTTTCCAATAATTTAACACGTGTTCCGTTACCTGCTGTTTCGGTTTGCACGGTTTTGCCGCTGGCGTCAACAACACTACCTGTTAATGTTTCGGCTGGGGCATTGTAATTATCCAATTTTTTGCATGAGCTGCCTGCTCCAACAATCATGGTTATTGCTATGTAATAAAATATCTTTTTCATCTTTTTAGTGTTAATATCCGGGGTTCTGAATTAAACTCTGACTTTTGGCAATTTCACCTTGCGGGATCTGTTCGTAGTACCAGCGGTTATCAAATGTGTAACGCGCGTTTCTTTCATCGGGCCTTGCATCAAAGAAATACTTCTTATCAGTTGCCGAGTAAAACGGCATCAACACCCGGTAAATGGTTGAATTTTGTTCTTTGTCGATAATTCTCCATCTTCTCAGGTCCCACCAGGTTTTATTCTCAAAACCGAGCTCTTTCCGGCGCTCTTTCCGAACAATGTTTAAGTCGGTTAATGTTGCTGCGCTGGTTAACAGATCAGCACCGGCCCTTTCACGCACCTGGTTAATGGCAACAAATGCATCCTGTAAATATCCAACAGTTTGATCTCCTAATGAATTTAATTCAACAGCGGCTTCAGCACGGTTCAATAAAACTTCGGCATAGCGTAATTCAATCCATGTTTCGTCCGAATGGTTTTCCAGCACTTCAGAAGTTGGTTTGTTAGGATCGAGGTTTTTGCGGATGGAGAAACCTGATATGGCACATGTTCCATCAGCAGTGAACACACCGCTTAAACCGGCCGGATTCATTGTTGTCCCGTCGGGCAGTTTATAAGGTGTTTGCGCCCCGTTTGATGAGGTAACCAGGTTTTCAGCAGGATAATTTGAGGTTGAACCTGCAGGTAACAGCCTGTTTATTCCACCTGTTGAGCTACCGGTATAAATACCACGACGAATCTCGATGCTTTGACCTTTAAATTCATCGCCCGGAAATATTACTGTAGCCCTCAACCTTGGTTCGGCATTAGCAAACAGGTCCATTGTGTTTGTATACTCTATATATTTACCGCTGGCATCTAAAGTTTTTATTGTTCCATCGGCATTTTTTGGGAGACCGTCAAACATTTCAACGAAATTCAGCGTCGGATTAATTTCAGCTGAATAACCGTTAGCGCCCATTAGCTGGCGGGGTACATTATAAGAATCGTATCCGTGTACCGATTCAGGATAATGGTATTGACGTACAAAAATGTTCTCAGGGCTTGAAGCATCACCAAAAAGGTTTACGTAGTTTTGGTACTGTGCTGCTTTATCACCTGCCGCCCAAGCCTTTTTATAAAGGCTATAGTGGCCATCCAGCAAAATGGCTGCATTATATGCTGCCTTAAAGTAGGTGATAGCCTTAGCTGCAGGCATGCCGCAAAGCCTGTTGCCGGTATTATCAACAAGGCTTATATTGTTGTATTTGGCAATTGAGCCTGCATAGAGCATCGCTCTTGATTTAAATGCGGCTGCCACATATTTATTGGCCCTGCCAACCTGGTTTGATGCATTCAAATTGGCATAGGCATAATCCAAATCGGCAGCAACAAAATCGTACACCTTTTCTTCTGATGCACGTGGAATGTTTAACTCCTGGATGCTTGTGCCAGGGTACTGCAATACCTTATCAACAATTGGTACACCGCCATAGCGTTTTGCCAAAGCAAAATAAGTTGCGCCGCGGATAAAACGCGCCTCGCCCAACCATGAGTTTACCTGTGCAGTTGAGTAAGTGCCCGAATATTTGGGCAACGTTTCCATAAAATAATTGGTTTCACGGATCAGCTTGTAGGCATCGCTCCAGTAACCAAAAGTTTCCTGGGTTGCGCTTGTCTGATCGCGGCTTAAGCCTTCTCCGCTGATACAGCTAAAAGGGCTTATGATCCAGAAAAAGTTCAACCCCCTGGTTGGTGAATACCTGAAATCTTCTATCGGAAGCTCGCTATAGATCCTTGCCATGTAGGCCTGGATCCCGCCTTCGCTGGTAAAAACGTCCTTATCCTGTATGATATTCATCGGCGCTACATTTAGCTTTTTACATGCCGATGTCCAGCAGATCAAAACGGACAATATGATGTATGTATATTTTTTCATGATTTTTACGGATTACTATAATTTAACATTTACGCCTACAGAGATGGTTTTGTCTAACGGGTACAAGTAGCCATAGGTGCTTGACGGGTGCTCAGGATCAAGATATTTTAGCTTGGTAATGGTTAGCAAATTGTAACCATTAACAAATACCCGTGCTCCTTTTATGCCTATTGTTTTGGCAAAACCGGCAGGAATGCTGTAACCCAGCTCGGCGGATTTTAACCTTATGTATGAGGCACTTTGAATATTAAACAATGAATTCTGATCAGGCACTGATCCGGTGTAGGCAAAATGGCCCGGTACCCATACGGTACTTGGCGCATAAGGATCGGCATTAGGATCAGCAGGGTGATACCTGTCTAAAAACTGGCTAAGCGCACTGCCACCACCCCAAAGCGGGGTATTAAGCTGTTCAAAGTATGATACATCAACATCAGCAGCTCCCTGCCATAACATATTGAAATCAAACCCTTTATATGAGCCGCCGATAGTTAAGCCGTAAGTTACCATTGGTGCGCCGGTATAAGCTACAGGGTGCACATCGTTACCATCAATTTGGCCGTCACCGTTCCAGTCTTCATACTTGTAATCGCCTACAAGGGTACCGCGTGGTACAAAGACGTTCCTGTTTAAAATATCCTGGTATGAAGTATATTGGCCATCGGCGCCATATCCCCAATAAGTATTGTTGTAACGATTGTTACCGTTGTTATGCCAGTTAAGCTGTGAGTTACCGGCCATTGCCTGTACAAGCGTTCTGTTTTGCGTGCGGGTGTATGAGAAAGTGCCTTTCAGAAAATAGTTAAAGTTACCAATGTGATTTCTGTGGTTAACTTCAAAGTCAAAACCTTGTGAAAGGTCGCTGTTTAAGTTTTCCTGCGGAAGATCGGCACCTACCACACTTGGCAAGCTTAACACTTCAGTAGCTAATAAGCCGCTTCTATTGCGCCTGAACACGTCAAAGGTAACGCCCAGTAGACCTTTCCATGCATCTATATCAATACCTGCATCATAGGTTTCAGAAGTGTACCAGGTAAGGTTAGGATTAGCTATCCCTTTACTTTGAACCCCGTTAACAAACGTACCATCAAACACTGATCCCGGAGGCAACTGGTTGTTTGAACCGCCTGCGGGGTAAGTATAACCTGTAATAAACTGGTAGCTTGAAGCTGAGTCATCACCCAGTTTACCGTACGAGAAACGTAGTTTTAAGTTATCGATAAATGACAGGGTTGATGAGTTTTTCCAGAAGTTTTCTTCAGAAATTCTCCAGCCTAATGAAGCTGAAGGGAAGAAACCCCATTGTTTGCCCGGCGCAAATTTTGATGAACCATCATTCCTGAAACTAAATTCGGCCAGGTATTTTGACTTGTAGTTATAGGTTACACGGCCAACAAGCCCCCTGTTAACGTTATCATACAACACCCCCGGATCAATATAACCCTGCTGGTTTAAGCTGTTACCTGCAAGCAGCTGGTCAACGCCTAATGAAAGCTCGCGCTGTGCATAAAAATTATCGCCTTTGTTTTCACTTTCTTCATAAAGCAACAAAGCGCTTAAGTTGTGGCCGCCTTTAAATGATCGGTCGTAATTAAGTGATAACTGCGACAGTGTTGCCGGTTTATTGTAAAACTGCCTTAAAATTGTTGCAGGGGTTTGGTTTGGTACCGGGTTGTAAGTATTGCTATTGGCATCATAGTTATACTGGTTATATGATTTTTGATAGATCTTATTATCAGACATATAATAGTCATAGCTATACAAAGCCTTAGCAGTAAGCCCCGTTACAAACGGAACATTATACGTAAGTGATGCTGACGACTGGAACCATTTGTTAGTTAAGTTTTTATAACCATCAACATTCTGATCGGCAAGCGCTACGGGGTTACTTCCGTCAACCTGCCCATTGTTCAAATAATCAGGATTGTTATTAGCATAAATGGTCTGGGTAGGTACCTGCCTCCAAAATGAACGGATTATCCACCATGCATCCTGGTAAGGCTGGTTCTTTTGGTCCATTATTCCCGTCATGTTTAAATCAACAGTTAGGTTTTTTGAGATCTTGCTGGTAATGTTTGAACGCACATTGTATCTTTTATAATTCAAATCGCCGCTGCGCAGGAAACCATCCTGGTTGGTAAGGCCCATGCTTATAAAATAGTTGGTAGTTTCATTACCGCCGCTGGCAGTTAAACTATGCTGTGATTGTGGTGCATTATTGCGGATAACAGGCGTGTACCAGTTTGTGCTTTTTTTGGAGCCGTCAAGGTAGGGAGCCATATCTGCAGCTGTATAGCCCAGGTGACCACCATTTACATTATGCATCAGCAGCTCGTTAGCCAGCGTCATGTAATCAAGTGCACCAACAGCTTTTGGTAAGCCCGATGGCTTTTGCCAGCCATAATCGCCGGAGTAGGTAAGCTCAAGCGTGCCTTTTTTACCGCGTTTGGTGGTAATAAGCACTACGCCGTTTGCTGCACGAACGCCATAAATAGCTGCTGCGCCATCTTTTAAAACGGATACACTTTCAATGTCATTAGGATCAAGGCGAGTAATATTATCACGGGGAATCCCGTCAATAACCACCAGCGGGGAGCCAAGTCCACGAATATCAAACGAGTTATCAAATGAGCCAGGCTCACTGCTGTTTTGTACCACACGTAGGCCGGCTACTTTACCGGTTAGCATATTTTGTACATTCTCGTTTTTGGTAGTAACAATTTCAGCGCTGTTTATTGATGATACCGCACTGGTTAACGATACCTTTTTCTGCGTGCCATAACCTACAACAACAACCTCGTTCATATTGGTTGCATTTGCAGCGAGGTTTACGGTAATGGTTTTCAGATCTTTTATGGTTACTTCCTGCTGCGAATAACCTAAAAAGCTAAAAACGAGCGTTTGACCCAGAGCCGCGTTAATGGAGAACTGCCCGTCAACACTGGTTACAGTTCCGGTAGTTGTGCCTTTTAGCTTAACGGTTACGCCGGGCATCGGCAATTTTTGTTCATCTAATACCACGCCTTTTATGCTGCTGGTTTGTGCAATGGCCGAAGTACACATGAGTAAAAACAAAAAGGATGCAATACAATATTGCAGTAACCTTTTGAATTTAGCCGGATAATGAATGCCGGGGCACCCACCATAATTGGTAAAATTTTCCTTCATAAATAATTGGTTAATTGGTTTATAAAAATCTATCCAACAGAAAAATCAAAGGATAAACAGGCTGGTTAAACCTGTCAGGGGCATCTTAAGCTTTCCAATTGGTGAAACAATAATAGAGCGGGCGGTATTAAAGGATGGGTTAAAAAAGGGGTTAATAACATTAAAATTTCATTAACCGGGTAGAATTAACCCATTTGTTAATGGGGTTTGGGGTTGATTGAGTTGGATTAGGTTGATTAAGTTGGATTAGATTGTTGTAAAAGTTGTAATTATTGAAGAGATCTGTTTTCGCAATTCGTTCAGCAGGGATTTGCATGTGCATTAGAGGACAGCCGAAACTCAATCAACCTCACTTCACAGCACAAATCTTCTCAAAAGGAATTGAATAAGTTTCACCTAATGATTTTTCATATTCAGCAATAAAATCGCTGTAGACCTTGTGGGCATACTCAATGCCTTTTATGCGACGAAAGGCCTTCAGCTTGAATTTTATAGCCTCGTCATTAAAAGGATCGATATTTAAAACTACCCGGGTTATTTCGATGGTTTTGCGGAAGTCGCCGCTTTCATAAACTTTTTTTACTTCGGGGAGGATCCAGGGCATTAGTGTTTCCTCATAGGTTTGCTTAATATCATCCAACCAGGTTTCGGGGATGTGCTGTAATAAACCGCCGCGGGCGATGAGGTCAAAATGAGTTAATATATTTTCATCAGGCTGTTTAGCAGTGCTGTTTAGTTCTTTAATAGCATCTGTTACAATAAAGTAATCGCAAAAAAACGTATTGCTTAACTTAAAGCAGTAGGTATCGTTTAAAAAAGTAAGCTCAAGGCCATCAATGTCCGCAACAATATTGCGCAGGTGGTTAATGGTAACGCCTTTTATATTTTTTGTTTTGGCGATGTCTTTATCGGGCCATAAAGTAGTTGAGATCTTTTTTGATACCACGCCGCTTTCATCCTTGCTATTTAGTAAGATCAATATAAACAACTGCTTTATTTTAGGGCTAAACAGGTATGTTATATCCCTCCTGTTTTTATCGTACACCGTAAACTCGCCCAATAAATAAATGGCATTGGCTCTTTTTTCATCCTCTTTTTTATGGATAGCTATAATTGCCGGATCCCGGTCAATATCTTCGGGTATTACTTTAGGCTTATTCTTTTTTTGTTTGAAATATAAAAATCCCGCTAAAGCAATAATTATAGCCAAAACAATTATCCACTCAGGAACCAAAAATTTAAAATACCAACCAGAGGATATATTTGCTTGCTGCGAGGCTAAATAATCCTGCTCATGCACCGGCGGTGATGCCAGGGAATAAACCCTTACGGTTGAATAATCAGGCGTGGTAAATTCCTGTATGGCGCAATAAAAGGTTTCCTGCTTGTGGTTGTAAAAGAGATTTACATCGGTTTCAATACGTTCGCCTTTAGTCGGGATATTGCCGCTAACCGCTTCATATGAACCATCTTTTAAGGAAAACTTATAGAGTTTTAAGCTCGTCTTAGGTTTTTCGTGTGCATAGCACAACGCATAAAAATATTTTTTATCGCTGGAGATGATCAGGTTGTTGGCCGCTACAAAATCTTCGGCAGGCGGCTTTATCTCCCAGCATTTTTTTATAGTGCGGGTGGTTAAATTAACGCAGTACAGATCATAAAAATGCTCACCGCCAACTATTTGGTTACCGCTTTGATTGCCGTATCCGCCAAAAATATAAACGTTGTTGTTTTCATCTGCCTGGCTGTAGGCCGAAAAAAAACGGGGCGTTATTTTATCGCCGCTAAACGTGAGTTTATCCCATGTGTCGGCTTTGTTATTATACTCAAAAAAATCCTTATAGTATTTGAACGAGCCGTAGCCGCCAAACAGGTAAAATTTATCTTGGGTATTATCGTAAAATATATTGTGGTGATGCCTTTGCTCGGTAATGGTAGCAAAGCCAATAACGTCCCATTTTAAGATGTTCAGATCAAGCGCGGCAATGCTCGGGACAGGTTTTGGTGCCTTGGGAGCCTTTAAGGTTTCATAGGCATATAATTTATTTTCTTTAGTATTGATAATACTTTTACCCAAATGCAGGGGTATGGGGCATTTGTTTTGATAGGCTTGGGTTGATAAAGTGTTTCGCTGTACGTCATAAGCTATCAGCGAATCGCTTTTAAACATCAGTAGTTTCTGCCCTGCTTCATTAAAATTAACACCGGCTACCTCCTTAAAATTGCGTGTAAACCGCGGTGTCCAGAAATAGGATTCATTGATGAGCCAAACAGGATTGTCAACCACCCCTAAGTCATTCCCATCACTGCTGTATACATTTTTTCCGCTCCATTCATTTAAGGGGAAAGTGTACCTTTTGTCCGCATCGCTGACCGTCAGATTCCTGATGGCCATTTTTGGTACATCAGAGTAATGTTCATTTCTCCCAAAATAGATCTTTGGGGTAATTGCGCCATCAAAATTAAACTCACCGGCCCGGTACCATTTGCCGTTTATAAAAATTCCTACTGTATTAGCTTTTAAGTCGATATCAATTTTTACCGGCATCCAGTTACGTTTTTTTAGCTGGTTTAGGCTAAGCGGGATTGTTATTTTATTGCTTTTGCTATCAATATTAAAATTTAAAAAAGGTGAGCCGTTGTATATGGAACTTAGGCTATATGAATTGTTTTTGGTATCGGTTATGTTTAAAATATAGCCCAGGTGCTCATTATCCCACAAAGAAAGATCAAAGTTTATGTATAAATGACCCGAAAAGGTTGGCGGGTCTGTTTTAAAAACTGAGTAAGAAGTACGCTTGCTTAACAGGCTGTCGTTAGAGTTAAATTGCAAGCCCTGACCTTTGCTTTTAAAGGCAACCGACAGAAAAACAAAAAGAAATATGATCTTAGATACCTTTAATTGCAGTATTAAAAATTTATTTTTTCTTATCATTTAATCACGTAAACTAAAAAAGGACGGTCCCCATAAATAACATAGCTAAATTATAATTTTTTTAGGATGTTAGGGGGTGCAAATCAAATTGTCGCTAACCTGCTGGTTTTTGGCTAAAACCCTTAGCTCTTGTTTTATCCTTATCCGCCCCATAAAATGGGACGGCAATGAAGTTATCTGCTATCTTTTTCATTCATTGCCGTTTGGCTTCAGTGGCTGTTGCACGACTACATGCCTAACAAACAATAAATTTGTTTAATATACTGATTATTAGTATATTGTGTCATGCAAGGAAAGAAAAACTATCAGGAG
>NZ_JAQBOC010000058.1 GCF_028288225.1 Mucilaginibacter sp. | reverse complement strand
GGCCTGATCATTTTTTTGCTTACCAAGTGTTTCTTTCTCTTTTACCTGGTCCACCAGCAAAGTGTTCTTTTGTTTTTTTGTATTATCCAGTTCATTTATCTTTACATGCAGGTCTTTTTGGGTACCCATTATGTATTGTGCCTGCCGTTCGCGATAGGATCCAAACTGCTGTAAATACTTTAAACGCTTATATGACTGGTTAAAGTCTTTTGCGGCAAAAATAAACATCAGCTTATTATAGGCGCTTTGGTTTCGATAAGTGAACAGCACCATTGCTGCATATTCTTTTTTAAGCTGATCCAGCTGTGTTTGTAAATTACGTACAAAATGATTGTTCTCCGTAATCTGGTTATCCAGGTTTCTTACCTCAGAATTTATATTGCTAATTTTTTGTTCGCGAATATTGATCTGTTGTTTTAGTAAATTTAGCTGCTTTAAAGTAGTTTTTTTGTTATTTGCTGTTTCCTGGTATTCATGGTTAAGCTGCTCTAATTGTTGTGTTAATGCTTCACGCTGGCGCTTTAATTCTGCACTGCTTTGTGCATGCACGCTAAACGCCGCAAAAACTAAAACCAAAAAGAATACTACTTTAAAAAATCTCATCTACTTTTAATAATGTTAATCTGCAGGTTGGTATCTTGATGGAATACTAAATGGATAATCTAGTGGCTGATCAAAGTCTGCTTTTGTGTAGTGCAAATTAACCTGTATTTTTTTATCTTTTACTACTGATGCCATATCTATTTCCGAAGGCATTATTCTGTTGGTAGCCTGTATAAAAGCGCTGTTTGTTACTTGTAATGTTTGTGCGGCGCTTTGATTACCCAAATTTGTTTGGGTGGCTTTCATATCAGGGCCCAATATAAGCTTATAAATCACATCGTTTAAGTTCCCTGTTAAGGTAGTGTTACCACCAGCCGAAATAAATTCTGCATCCTCAGATAATAGTTCGGGAATGGCATTACCTATAAGTAACGATTCCAGTGTTTTATAATTAATCTGTTTGCCGGCAAATTTGTTAACATAACTAAAAGGCTTACGCACATACACGCTTTGCAAACGATTTATCAGCAATATACTATCAGGCGTAATCAATGCTCTTGCAACCTCAATACCGGCAATAGCAGTAACCGAAACCCAGATCTTTTTATCCTTCTGGATCCTGATGTTCAGGGTAACATCATTGCTGTTGCCGCTCATATCAAGCTTGGTTTTAGCCTTGCCCGAAAAAGTATTAAAGCTTATTTGCTTACCCTTTATAACTGTTAATTTTTCTGCTTTGGTATCAACCGGTTTCACGGCAGCAGCGCTATCGGCTGCTACCCTTTTAACCATAACCTGCTTGCGGCTTTTACAGCTAAAAACAAGCAACAGACAGCAAATCGTTATTAATTTTATATAACTATTGGCCAACAATGGTCTGTTATATAAAATATTATTCAATGTATTTCTTTTCATTTATTTTTTGTTCCAAAACCGGCGACTTATCGCCTTTTTCTTTAGCTTTCTTCCAATTGTCAACCGCCCCGTCAACATCCCCTAAATAAAACAGTATATCGCCATAATGTTCTATTTTTCCGGCACTTTTATTTGTATCGTCTGCCAATGCTTTGTCTATCCATGCTTTAGCGCCGTTGTAATTCTTTTGCTTAAATAATATCCAGGCATAAGTATCTTCAAACGAAGCATTATTTGGCTGTAATTCATTTGAACGCTTTGACATTTTTTCTGCCTTATCCAATTGCTCACCTGTTAGCGATAGGTAGTAAGCATAATTGTTTAAAGTAAATGCATTATTAGCATTGTAGGTTAAAGCCTTATCATACGCCTCATATGCGCTTTTATTATCCTTTAAATCATGATAACAATCGCCAAGTGATGAAAAGCTTTGCGAAAGTAGGTCCTTATCCTGAAGTTCTAATGAAGTTGCATTTTTAATATAATCAATTGCCTTATGATAATCCTTTTTCTGCAGCCAGGCAACACCAACCAGGTAATTCATCCATGCCTGGTTTGGGAATAATGACAGTGAGTTTTCTCCATCCCTAACTGCGCCATCAATATCATTATCGCCAAGCTCAATACGTACCAGTTGCTCTTGTACCTCATAAACCTGGCTGTTTAAAGCAACCGACTTTTGGTACATTGCTTTAGCATCTTTAAGCTTTTCGTTTTGCAGCAGCATATCTCCGTATATGGCAAAGGCTTTGGCATCAGTAGGATGAGCAACAGTGAGGATACGGCTTAACTCAAGCGCACTGGCTTTAGCATTAGGGTCAGGGAACTTTGGAAGATAGCCTAAAATGATCTTTATTTTTTGCTGAATGTCCAGGTCTGGAATGGCAAATGCCAGTGTAAGTTCGTTATAGCTGGCTTCAACATTTTGTTTATCCCTGTAAATGTCTGCCAGCGCTAAATGTATTAAGCCGCTATTGGGTTTTATCTTTACGGCGGTCTGCAAAACTTTCAGCGCTTTATCGTTAAGGTTGTTTGAACTGTAAAGCTGCGAAAGAAACAAATAATATTTTATTTGGGATGGATCAGCAGCAATCATTTGCTCCATTTGCTGAGCTGCCAGATCAACCTTGCCTTGTTTAAGGTAAATTTTCTGCCGGTTAGCAAGCAGGTCATCTGTTGGGCCGGTTAATTCCTCAATCTTATCATAAACCTTTAATGCCTCGTCATATTTGTTTTGATAAAAAAATGCGTTAGCCTTATCAAAGTAATAATCGGGCTTGTCAGGATGAATTCTTATTAATTCATTAAATACATTATCAAGCTTATCAATGCCATTGTTTTTTTCATAACAATCTGCCAAAGCTGTCCAGTACCATTCATTGTCCGGGTTAACAGTTACCGCTTTTTCAAGCAGGGTTTGGGCTTCATTATAATTATTTTTTGTTTTTTTAATGAGAGCCAGCTCATATAATGAGGCATCATTTGCAGGATCAATCTGGGTAATTTTCTCAAAAAGTTCAGCAGCAAGCGTTGTATTTTCAATAGTCTTTGCGCTAAGCGCCGAAAAAAAGATCTGTTTCACCATCGCACTGTCTGCCGATGTCATAGGTCTCCTGACAACAACCACGATCTTTTTGTTCTGACTAAAAGCTTTTTGGGAGAGAATCAGGAAGCAAGAGGCAAGAATCAAGACAGCGCGGGTAAGCTGTATCTTATTACAGTTACTTATATTTTTGCTGCCTGTTTGTTTGTTTCTCATCTAATTGTTCTCCCCTCTTAATCAAACTAATTTTTCTTCTGATCTTGATTCTTAATTCTAATAGTCTTGATTCTTCAACTACCCCACTCCTGTATGGCCATAACCGCCAACACCTCTTGTGGTTTCATTTAATATCTCTACCTGCTCCCAATTAACCTGCTCGTGCATGGCAACAATCATTTGCGCTATCCTGTCGCCGGTATTGATCTCAAAAAGCTGATCAGAAAAATTAATAAGCAGCACTTTAATTTCACCGCGATAATCGGCATCAATAGTTCCCGGCGAGTTAACTATACCTATACCATGTTTAAAGGCCAATCCGCTTCGCGGACGGATCTGTGCCTCAAAACCTTCGGGCAATTCAATGTATAACCCTGTTGGGACTAATTTACGCTCCATTGGTTTAAGCAAGATAGTTTCTTCAAGGTTGGCCCGCAGGTCCATACCTGCTGCATGCAGCGTTTCATAAGCCGGCAAATTATTTTTCGACTTGTTAATTATCCTGATATTCATTTCCTGCTAAAAATAGCTTTTAATTCTTTTCGTTCGACATAAAAAGCGCTGGCTACAAACAACAGTAACAGCGCATTACCTGCAAATATATTACGTTTAAATACACTGAACGATAAATAAACGAGTACAATTGCAATAATAATATAAGCAAGATTCTTTTTTAAATTATACGGAATTGGGTAATTTTTTTGCCCCCATATGTATGATAGTACCATCATAGTAGCATAAGCAATCAGCGAGATCCATGCCGATGCCATGTAGCTGTATTTAGGGATAAATATTACATTTAATATAATAGTAAGTATGGCGCCAATTCCCGAAATGTACAAACCATATTTTGTTTGATCGGATAATTTATACCAAACAGACAAGTTCATATAAATACCTAAACTTACATAGCCAAAAAGCAGGAGTGGCACCACCCTTAAACCCGACCAGTATAAATTAGTTTGCGTAGTATCCCTGCCTCTTATAAAATATTTCAGCAAATCAATATTGGCCACCAGCGCAACAAATATCATGCATACTGCAATAATAAAATAATTCATAATGCGGGCATAAGTTTGATTGGCATTTTTATTATTCGCGTGACTAAAAAAGAAAGGTTCGGCACCCAACCTAAAAGCATTCACGAATATGCTGAGGAAGATAGATATTTTGGCACAGGCTACGTAAATACCAACCTGTGTGGCGCTTTCCTTTACCGGGAGTAGTTTTCCTAACAAAATTTTGTCGAGATTTTCGTTAATAAGGAATGAGAAATTGGCTATAAGTACCGGCCAGCTGTAAAGCAACATTTCAGCCAACAAGACGCGATTAAATTTAGGCCTCAGTTGTGCCAATTCCGGTAGCAGCATTAATAATGTAGCTATGCTGGCCATAAGGTTTGACAAAAATACATAACCCAGCCAGCCATGTTTAAACCATGGTTTTATTAAAGCAGTACCGGGTAAGTTATGATTAACTATATAAGGCAATACATAAATAAAAGCCAGATTAAGACCTACAAATATGATAATGTTTAACAGTTTAATTTTTCCATAACGGCCGGGGCGTCCGTCTGCACGTATTTTGGCAAAGGGAATTACACACAGGGCATCGATAATTAAAATCCCAATAAAATACCTGGTGTACTGCACATATTCGGCAAAAGGTGTATTGGGGTCGATTTGAATCCAACTGGTAATCAAACTGCTTAAAGGAAATGTGATCAGCAGAAAAATAACTGATACGGCAAGGATTGCTCCAAAGGAGTTATTGTACACCACATCTTTATTTTCAGACCTTTTATTTAAGTACCGGAAAAAAGTTGTCTCCATACCAAAAGCCAGCAAGGCGTTGAGCATAGAAGCATAGCTGTACATATTACCAAATATGCCATATACTTTGGTAGAGTAAGCGTGGGTATAAACCGGGGTAAGGAAAAAGTTAAGCACCCGGCCGGCTATTGTACTTAAACCATACAAGGCGGTTTGCCCGGCGAATTTTTTAGCAGTTGACAATATTAAAAAGTATTAATTTAAAGGCCATAGTTGTTATATGCTCTTTTTTACAACCTCAAAATTACGATAGTTTTTTAATTCGCCTTCATTGCTTTCAACGGAAGTTACTTCAGCATCCTGCGGGCCCTCATGGCACCATTCCAAAAACATTTCAAGTGCAAACTTATCACCTTCGGCCTCAATAAAAACATCTCCGTTAGATTCATTTTTTACATACCCTTTAACACCAAGCTGATCAGCAACGGCTTTTGTTGATGCCCTGTAGAAAACGCCCTGCACTTTGCCTTTTACTGTTATATTGAGATGGGTCATTCTGTTGGAAAGTTGTAATGTTGAAAGGTTGTAAAGTTAGGAAAGATTGGTTTGCTTGTAAATATTAATGTGATGGTTATTTGAACATTTTAAAAACATTACAACTTTTCAACATTACAACATTTAAACAAGTTTCCGCACACTCGTCTCAGGCGTAATTTTCAGGCCATCCAATCCGGAAATCAGGTTTAAGCCAGGGGTTTTGCCGGGTTCAATGGAGCCTTTTTCGTCATCAATACCTAAATATTTTGCACCGTTAAGGGTGCCCCACTCAATTAATTGCTGTGTGCTTATTGAGGGGAATTTTTCCTGTATGGTGCGCATTTCGCTTAAAATACACAACTTGTCGTTTGATGCCAGGCTATCGGTACCCAGGGTAATGTTATAGCCCTGGCCTATAAATAATTCAATTTTAGGCAGTACACCTTCAATATAAAGGTTTGCATTAGGGCAAAAACAAAAATGTATTTTACGGTCGAAACGTTTTATGAAGTATATGTCTTTTAAATTGGTGCAGGTATTATGTACCAGTAAAATTTCCTGCCTGGTTGTTAATAAGGGTAATATTGATTGAAGCGAATTGCGTGCCTGGGGTTTAAAATGGGTAATATCCATTCCAAATTGTGCATACAAATCATTAAAGCTTCCCAACTTATACCTGTAAAATTTATTTTCATCCTCACATTCCTGGTTATGAATGCTGATGAGATTATGCCCTGTGTCGCTATACTTTTGGATCAGCTTAAACAATTCCTTCGACACCGAATATGGCGCATGAGGGGTAATTGAACACGACTGTGGTTTAAATTCGTTTAGTAAAGCAAGAGCGTTGTTAAATACCTCGATAGCCCTGTCGGGCAAAAAGCCAAAAGTTTCAATAAAGCTATGGTAATATAATTTGCTTTTTGCTTTAATAGCAATGGTGCTGTTTGTGTTTGAAATATCGCCAACGGCAACAATCCCATTTTCATACATTTCAGTATCCGCCCTTGCAGCAGCATCCAATACCATGGCGCTATCAAGGTCGCGGCTTTTTTGAATATCAATTATAAAATTAACCAGCCCGGTGCGCTGTTTAACTTTTTCCCTTAGGTGTGAGAGTTCAAGATGGCAATGGGTGTTAACAAAACCAGGACAAATAATGCCATTAACCTGTTCAACAGGGGCATTATACGTTTCCGGTAATAAACTGGGATCAATAACGGCTATTATCTTCCCAAAATCATCAACAGTAACTATTCCATTCTTAATTGGATCGGCGCAAACAGGAAAAATGTAATCGGCTTTAAAACTTTTCATTCAGGTATTTAGTAACACTTCTCGTAATATTATTTAACTAATCCAACCATAATTAACGACACTTAACTTTTAGTTATTGTTTTTAAATATAAAAGAACGTCATTTAAAAAAGATAGTTTTTTTTATTTCGTACTTTTGTACCGTGATTAATACAAAAGGGAAAATTGACATCCGCAGCCTAAGCCTGAGCGCTTTACAGGAACATTTTATCCGAATGGAGGAAAAAGGTTTCAGGGCAAAACAAGTTTATGAATGGCTATGGAAGAAATCAAGCTTTTCTTTCGACGAGATGAGTAATATTTCAAAAGAACTGCGAACTAAACTTAATGAGAATTTCACTATCAACAACGTTAAAATTCATAACTCACAGTTCAGCGCGGATAAAACTATAAAAAATTCTTTTATTTTACACGATACTCACTTAATTGAAGGTGTTTTAATTCCAACGCCGGGGCGCATGACTGCCTGCGTATCGTCGCAAGTTGGCTGCAGCTTAACCTGTAAATTTTGTGCAACAGGATACATGGAGCGCAAACGCAACCTGAACCCTGATGAAATATATGACCAGGTTGTGCTTATTGATAAGCAGGCCAGAGAAAACTATGGCATCCCTCTTTCAAATATTGTATACATGGGAATGGGAGAGCCTTTGCTGAATTATAAGAACGTGCTTGATTCTGTTGAGAAGATAACGTCAGAAGAAGGGCTTAACATGGCTGCTAAAAGGATAACGGTATCAACAGCAGGGATAGCCAAGATGATAAAAAAGCTTGGCGACGATCAGGTAAAGTTTAACCTGGCGCTGTCATTACATGCTGCTAATGATGAAAAACGGAATACTATTATGCCTATTAATGAGCAAAATTCATTAAAGGCATTGGCTGAGGCTTTGAAATACTATTACGCAAAAACTAAAAACCCGGTAACTTACGAGTATATTATTTTTGATGGTTTTAATGATAATATTGAAGATGCTGCCGAGCTGGCCCAGTTTTGCAAGCACCTGCCATGCAAGGTTAATATTATTGAGTACAACCCGATATCAATGGCTGCGTTTGTAAATGCCGGAGAGGACAAGGTAGAAGCATTTGCTGATTACCTGCGTAAACAAGGTGTAAATGTGCATCTGCGCCGCAGCCGTGGTAAAGACATTGATGCTGCCTGTGGACAGCTTGCTATAAAAGAAGAGGCGAAGGTTTGATGTGCCGATGTGCAGATACGTGGATGTGCGGGTGTTTAAGCAAACTGTAATTATACGAGTTAGTACCAATATCTACATAAAACATGAACCTGCAACGCAGTTACCTGGCTGATTTTGTTTCCCTGCTATTCCCGGAACTTTGCGTTGCCTGCCGCGAGAGCCTGGTGGCTAATGAGCACCTGCTATGCACTGATTGCCGTTACAATTTACCCTATACAAATTTCCACTTACTGCCTGATAATATTGTTGCCCGGCAGTTTTGGGCTAAAATTAAGCTGGAAGCGGCCGTTGCACTTTTTTACTTTACCAAAGGCGGAAAGATCCAAAACCTGATGCACCAGTTTAAATACAATGGCATGCATCAAATAGGTAACCTGTTAGGAAACATGGCTGGAGAGCAATTAAATAAAAACGAAATATTTAATACGGTCGACTTTATAATTCCAGTTCCTCTCCATAAAAAAAGGTTAAAGGAACGCGGCTATAATCAAAGCGCCTGCTTTGCTGAAGGATTGGCTGCAAAACTAAATGCTGTTGTTGAAGACAATAATTTGGTACGTGCTAAATCTACAGAAACACAAACCCATAAATCGCGATTTGCAAGGTTTGAGAACATGCAGGAAGTTTTCGCTGTTAGCAATCCTGAAAAACTAATAAATAAACATGTTTTACTGGTAGATGATGTTATAACAACCGGATCTACCCTGGAAGCTTGCGGCGAACAACTATTAAAAGTGCCCGGACTGAAGTTGAGTATAGCTACAATTGCTTATGCGGAATAGTTCATGGTTGATGGTTCATAGCTAAAAAATGGCTTCTCAACTAATCTCCAGTCTCTACCCTCTAATCACACCTTCTGGTAAGCCGAGTAGTTCGTAGTTCATAGCCGGAAAAAATCAAAGGCATTTTTCACCTAACCTCTGATCTCTAACCTCTCCCTCCGTCACACCTTCTGATAAGCGCTCAATTTTTCGAAAAGATTTTTAGGATCAAAGGGTTTAAGGATGTAATCATTCATGCCGGCCTCCTCAATCTGGTTTCTTTCGCTGCTTAACATTGATGCTGTAAGTGCAATAATAGGTAATTGCTGAAAGTATGGTTCCTGTTTTGCGCGGATTACCTGGGTAGCTTCAATGCCGCCCATCTCGGGCATATAAACGTCCATCAAAACAACATCATAGTTTTGATTAGCTGTTATCTTTTCAACGGCTTGTAAACCATTTTCAGCAAAATCAGCTTGTGCACCCCACCTGGTGAGCACCTTGTTAATTAAAAGCCTGTTTATGTTGTTATCATCAACAACCAGTACATTTATATTTAATTCAGTTTCCAATTTTTTAACTTTAATGCCTGTGAATTATATACATTTAAACGTTGTAACATTCAAAAAGGTTATGAAAATTGCTTTAGGGGCATAAATATTGCCCCAACGTTTAATGCCACATAAATTAAGCGGCTTAAGCCGCTTAATTTATGTATGATATCTTTATTTATTCCGAATGTTTCTCCTTGTAAAGCGGATAGTCATACATTAGCTTATGAACCTTTTTCTTAACTTTTTTTAAGGTATCCTCATTTTCGGGACCATTTATTACCTGGTCAATCAGTTCAACAATATCTTCCATTTGTTTTTCCTTCATCCCGCGTGTTGAAATAGCAGCAGTACCTACACGGATGCCCGAAGTAACAAAAGGTGATTTATCATCATAAGGCACCATATTTTTATTAACGGTTATATCAGCAGCTACCAAAGCGTTCTCGGCTGCTTTGCCTGTGATGTTTTTATTACGAAGATCAATCAATATCAGGTGATTATCAGTACCGCCCGAAACTATTTCATACCCTCTATCGGTAAATGCTTTTGCCATTGCGGCACCATTCTTTTTCACCTGCACAATATATTTCATATAGTCGTCGCTCAAAGCTTCGCCAAATGCAATGGCTTTTGCAGCAATTATATGCTCCAATGGACCACCCTGCGTGCCGGGAAAAACTGCCATATCTAATAAGGCCGACATCATCCTGATCTCGCCCTTTGGCGTTTTAAGTCCCCATGGGTTTTCAAAGTCTTTTCCTAAAAGGATCATCCCACCACGCGGACCACGTAAGGTTTTATGAGTTGTTGTTGTAACAATATGGCAATGCGGCAGCGGATCATTCAATAAGCCCCTGGCTATAAGGCCCGCCGGGTGCGATATATCAGCCAGCACCAAAGCGCCAACTTCATCAGCAACTTTACGGATAAATTCATAATCCCAATCGCGCGAATAAGCTGAAGCTCCGCAAATGATCAGTTTTGGTTTTTGCTCTAAAGCTACTTTTTTAAGCAGGTCATAATCAACCAGGCCTGTATCTTTTTTAACCCCATAAAAATGTGGTTCATATAACTTACCTGAAAAATTTACCGGCGACCCATGTGTTAAATGGCCACCATGCGACAGATCAAAGCCTAAAATTTTATCGCCTGGTTGCAGTACCGCCAGCATTACAGCCGCATTAGCCTGCGCACCTGAATGCGGCTGAACGTTTGCCCATTCGGCATTAAATAATTGCTTGGCCCTGTCAATAGCTATTGTTTCAATTTCGTCAACCACCTGGCAACCGCCATAATAGCGTTTACCCGGTAATCCTTCGGCATATTTATTAGTAGCTACCGATCCGGCTGCTTCCATAACCTGCCTGCTTACAAAATTTTCGGATGCGATAAGCTCAATGCCTTCTTCCTGGCGTTCCTGCTCTTCATCCAATAACTTAAAAATTAACTTGTCTCTTTTCATTGTAGTAATTAAACGGGGCAAAGGTAGGAAAAAGAGATTAGAGATTGGAGGTTAGAGATTAGTTTTTGGAAGCTTATCTATGGCAATTCGAAAAACAATGAAGCAATGGTTTAAACCCGACTATCTAGTGTTATCAACTAATCTCCAGTCCCTAACCGCTAATCTCTACCTTAGCCGAAATCCAAAAATTATTGTACCCCAGCCCTACCTGTATATCAATCAATTCCTGCTGCAGCATTTCAAGTACGGCCAAAAAGTTATAAACAAATTGCACCTTGTTTTCAGACTGCGCGGCAATGGCTTTAAAATCCATCATCTTGTTAATTCTCAGCAAATCGCCAATGGCTTTTTTTTGCTGTTCAATAGTGTAGGGGTATTGAACTACAGTATGTGTTACTTCTTCGCTGCGGGTAAGATAACGCTTCATTAAGCGGCCATATACCATCATTAATTTATATAAATTAATTTCCGACAGTTCTTCGCCAGGAAGCGCAATAGTTTCAGTTTGTTCGATATCAAATTTTATATTGCCACGTTTCTCTTGCATAAACCGCTCATCTTCCAGCGGGTGCAGCTCTTCACACACCTCCTTAAACTTTTTATATTCTATCAGCTTGCGGATCAGATCTTCCTTGGTATCGGTTTGGCTGCCGTCATCTTCAGCTTCATATCGCGGCAGCAGCATTTTTGCCTTAATGCGCATAAGCGTGGCCGCTACAATAATAAATTCGCTGGCCAGCTCCATGTTCAGGCTGGTCATTTGATGAATATAGTTTAAAAAGTCGTCGGTGATTCTTGCAATGGGAATATCATGGATCTCCAGTTCATCCCGCTCAATAAAAAAAAGCAACAGGTCAAATGGCCCTTCAAACTGGGGCAACTTTATCTCAAAATTTTCTTCGACCATCATTGGTTCAAAAATACGTAAAAAGTAAGGGTTGTAAAAGCTGAAAATTGTTGTAAAGGTTGAAAGGATCTTGAAGTTATTCTGATGGTGGTAATTCGCCGGCATATTTGGGGCGTATGCAATACGCCCTTACATATTACACGCATCAAAAATTAGCCTAAGTGTAAGGGCGTATCGCATACGCCCTCGCTATGTTGCTTCTTCTGTCGTACATAGCCTTGCGTATTTCCACCAATCACAGACTTAATATGCTATTCTTTAGTCATTATTAACATGCTTTATATAATGTTTATTAATTATTCAAAAAGTTTAGCTGTTAATTTACAATAAATTGTCGTACTTTGTAGGTTAACTATCTAAGGACTTAAATGCAGGTACCAGCAGGCAATTTACTTCAAAAAATCAACACCCCTTCTGAACTAAAACAGCTTAAAGAGGATGAACTTAAACAGCTCTGCCAGGAGTTACGTCAATATATAATTGACGTGGTTTCGGTAAATGGCGGACATTTTGCGGCCAGTTTAGGAGTGGTTGAACTTACAGTTGCGTTGCAATATGTATTAAATACACCTTACGATCAATTAGTATGGGACGTTGGTCACCAGGCTTACGGCCATAAAATATTAACCGGTCGCCGGGATCTTTTTCATACCAACAGGGTACATGGCGGCCTGAGCGGTTTTCCAAAACGTTCAGAAAGCGAGTATGATACTTTTGGCGTAGGTCACTCTTCAACTTCAATTTCTGCAGCTTTAGGGATGGCGGTAGCTTCGCAATATAAAGGAGAAACCGACAGGCAGCATGTGGCGGTAATTGGCGATGGCTCTATGACCGCGGGAATAGCGTTTGAAGCATTGAACCATGCAGGGATAGAGAATTCAAATCTACTGGTTATCCTGAACGACAACAACATGTCTATTGATCCGAACGTTGGGGCGCTCAAGGAATATTTAACCGATATTACCACATCAAAACCTTATAACCGTTTCAGGGACGATATTGCACATATACTTGCCAAGATCTCGGCAATAGGGCCTGATGCTTTTAAGATAGCCCAAAAGCTTGAAAAAAGCATAAAGGGCACTTTGCTTAAAAAAAGCAATTTTTTTGAAGCGCTTAAATTCAGGTATTTCGGCCCTATTGACGGGCATGATGTAGAGCACCTGGTGAGGGTCTTGCGTGATCTGCGGAACATTCCGGGGCCCAAGCTTTTACATTGTGTAACTGTAAAGGGCAAAGGCTATGCCTTAGCCGAAAAAGACCAAACCAAGTGGCACGCTCCCGGTTTATTTGACAAAATAACCGGCGAAATAAAAAAATCAAAATCAGATAAACCCCAGCCCCCGAAATACCAGGACGTATTTGGGCACACTATTATTGAACTGGCTGAACAAAATCCCAGGATAATGGGGGTTACTCCTGCTATGCCATCCGGATGTTCACTTAATCTGATGATGAAGGCAATGCCTAACCGCGCCTTTGATGTTGGCATTGCTGAACAGCATGCTGTCACTTTTTCGGCAGGCATGGCAACACAGGGATTAATACCTTTTTGCAATATATACTCTAGCTTTATGCAAAGGGCATATGACCAGGTTATACATGATGTAGCTATACAAAACCTTAACGTGGTATTTTGCCTTGACAGAGCCGGTGTTGCCGGTGCCGACGGGCCAACACACCATGGTGCTTATGATCTTGCTTTTATGCGCTGCATTCCTAATATGACGGTTTCTGCACCAATGAATGAAGAAGAATTACGCAACCTGATGTTTACTGCACAACAAGACGACATGGGACCTTTTGTTATAAGATATCCACGCGGCAATGGCGTTATGGTTGACTGGCAACGGCCATTAAAACCAATAAAAGTAGGCAAAGGGCGTAAAATATGCGATGGAGAGGAAATAGCCATCTTATCAATAGGTCATATTGGCAATGAGGCTGTAAAAGCAATAGCTGAATTAAATGTTGAAGGCTATTATCCTGCACATTATGATCTCCGTTTTGTGAAGCCGTTAGATGAAGTCTTATTGCATGAAGTATTTACAAAGTTCAGCAAAGTACTTACTGTTGAGGACGGTTGCCTTGAAGGCGGTATGGGCAGTGCAGTTTTGGAGTTTATGGCTGATAATAATTATCAATCGCAAGTTGTACGTTTAGGGATCCCTGACCAAATTATAGAACATGGTGAACAACCCGAACTATGGGCTGAATGTGGTTATGATGCACAGAGCATAGCAGCGCAGGTGAAAAATTTAGGCATTAAGCAAAATAAGCATATAATAGCGTCTTGATGTGCGAATTTCGGATGTGCGAATGTGCAGATGAAGAAATTTGATGATTTGATGATGTGCGGATTTCGGATGTGCGAGTGTGCAGATGAAGAAATTTGATGATGTGCGGATTTGAAGATAATAAAATCAATTTAGTGCACTAATAAATCGGATATATGCGTTTTTTTTCATCCGCACATTTGCATATTCGCACATTTGCACATTTTCCACTCATCTGCACATCAAAAATCCGCACATCCGCACATTAATGAGCTTTATAGCTGGCTAAATCATTATACAAGCTGCGGAATGAGCTGCGGATCCCGAAAGTTATCATTGAGGTTTTATCGTTAAACTGGCTGTTTTTTTCGTTCCTTATTATGCCGCCTAACTCAATCCGTAAGTTATACTTAGGATTAAGCAAATAGCCTGCCTTCCCTTCAAAATAAACCATATTGGTAGTGAGTCCCTGCCCAATATAATTACCGTTTGTTTTTGCCGGATTATTATAGTTCTGGAAAGGATCTTTCCCATAATTTAATCCATTCAGATCCAAGCCATAATGCCCGTAATCAACCTCTGCCGAAAAATCAAATCTTTTATAGGAATAATTTAACAACCCAACCACTTCCCTGAAATTAGCGCCCCAGGGATGGCCCAGCATTTCGCCATTTTCGGTATAGCTGATGATCGGGCTGGTTTCAGAATAAGTATAAGGTTTTGAATTATTATTTTCAAGCAGCCAGTTCAGCCCTTTTACATTAAAAAGATCTGCCCCCCTGAAACCCAATTGCCAGCTGTACTTGTTACGAAAACTCCCTGAGTTAGAGAAAAAATTTGAAGATTCAAATTCGTCCAGAGCAAACTGGCCGTAAGCCGTAATACCGTCTGTAATTTTGTACTTACTGGTGAGGCCAATTAACGCATTATCAGGCGAGCCATTTAAAGCCTCAACCGGCCTTAGGAATATAACAGGGCTTAGGTATGAAACATCAAAAGGACGGGAATGACCGGCTTCATCTTTATTATACCATATAACTGCATCAAAGAACCCTACCGAAAACCTGTTACTCACATTCCAGTCTAAATAATGAAACACGCCACCTTTTTTACGGGCATTTCCATTGGCATCCAAATCAATAGGGTCGTTAAAGCTGGCCCACATAGCCATATACCTTACATTGCCCAAAGTAGCGGTTAATTTAAAAAACGGGTATGGAGAAGCAGCATCTGATATTAATAAAGAGCGATAACCATCGCCAATAAACGTTTTATCCCGACCGGCAGAAATATTTAAAAATTTTACAGGTGTATATGATGCTGTAGCCGTTATATAATCCCAGTCGTAACCATTATCACGATAAGTTTTGGCGTAAGCCTGCCCGGGGACAATACCTACCTGGTTTATATAAGTTGAAAGATAACCGGGAAGTACAGCACTATTTTCATAGCCAGCTATATTATAGTAGAATTTATTACCAACCGTACCGCCAAGCTGTATACCAAGCGAGGTGGTGCTTGTGGTTAACTTACCCTGGAAGTCTCTGCCAATGCTAAAATCGGGTAAAAGGTCGGCGTAAAAAGTGGAGTTTTGGCTTTTAACATCAATTAAATGCTCATTAAAAAGTTTTTGATAAATCCAGCCATGCTGCTTATTATCAGATCCATAGTTCATCAATGAATCATAGTGATGCTTCAATAATGAATCATCAGCAAAAAACGGCCTTAATGAACTATGCTGCCGTGTTTTTGTAGAATAAACATCAGCATTAAGCTTTTGATAAAATTGGTAAGAATATGGCTGATATACAGATTGCGAACGGGCGACGCTAACTATAGAAAATAGAAATAGTAGGGCGCTAAATATTTTCTTCATAATGTAGCTTTAATTATTCAAAATAATTAAGTGTTTTAAACCCGCCCTTTTTTAAATAATCGTCTTTTTTTACCAAATGCAGATCAGATTGCATCATATCGCTAACCAATGCCTGCAAATCATATTTTGGTATCCATCCCAATTTTTCCTTTGCTTTTGTTGCATCACCTATTAGCAGGTCAACCTCTGTTGGTCTGAAATATTTTGAATCTATCTTAACCACCGTTTGCCCAAACTTTAAAGCTTCAGCATTCAACCCTAATTCTTCAACTTTTTGCTGGTCAATATCAATGATCACTCCGCGCTCGTTCTCATCCTTCCCGCTAAATTCTACCTCTATACCAAGTTCATTGAACGACATTTTTATAAACTCCCTAACCGTAGTGGTAACCCCTGTAGCAATAACAAAGTCTTCTGGCGTGTCATGCTGCAACATTAGCCACATGGCTTCAATATAATCTTTTGCATGACCCCAGTCGCGCTGGGCCGATAAGTTACCTACATACAGGCAATCCTGTAAACCCATAGCTATTTTTGAAGCCGCGCGTGTAATTTTACGGGTAACAAATGTTTCGCCGCGTACAGGGCTTTCATGGTTAAATAAGATGCCATTGCAGGCAAACATGTTATAAGCCTCACGGTAATTTACAATTATCCAATAGCCATATAGTTTAGCCACTGCATAAGGCGACCTTGGGTAAAATGGTGTGGTTTCACTTTGTGGTACCGCCTGTACCAACCCGTAAAGCTCAGATGTTGACGCCTGGTAGATCCGGGTTTTTTTTTCCAGCCCTAATAACCTTACGGCCTCTAATATCCTTAATGTACCAATACCATCAGCATTGGCAGTATATTCAGGGGTATCAAAACTAACCTTTACATGGCTTTGTGCTGCAAGGTTGTAGATCTCATCAGGCTGAATCTCCTGAACAAGCCTTATTAAATTGGTTGAATCGGTTAGATCGCCGTAATGAAGTTTCAATTTAACATTAGGCTCATGCGGATCGTGATATAGATGATCGATACGATCCGTATTAAATAATGACGACCTTCTTTTTATACCATGTACCTCGTAGCCTTTTTTAAGCAAAAACTCTGCTAAATATGCGCCATCTTGTCCTGTAATCCCTGTTATTAAAGCAACTTTCATTAATAAATATCGTGTAATAATTATATAACTACAATATTATCCAATTTAATTGTAAATGTGGTTATTTGAGGTGAGGTGGAGTAATTTTTTTGTGTTTTATTGAGATATTAAATTTGAATAGCCAGCATAACTCCGTTTAAAAAATTACGTTTTCGCTTATCATATATAAAAGGTAAATTTGATTAATAAAAACTCTATTCAATGGTTTTAGTACTTAAAAAAGGAGCTAGTAAAAAAGAAATGGATAACATTTCCACAAAGCTCAAATCAGGGAAAGGTGTTAACACCAGGAAATACTGCGGTGTTATTAAATTAAAAGAAGACCCATTAATCATACAAAAGAAAATGCGGGATGAGTGGGAATAAATATTTGTTAGATACAAATGCTATTTTATACATTTTAGATGGAGATGAAACACTTGCTGATTTTTTATTCGAAGAAGAATTATATGTATCTGTAATTTCAGAAATGGAATTATTGAGTTACAAAAATATTGCTGATAATGAGAAAAAAGAAATTGAGGCTTTTTTGGAAGATTGCACTATCATAAATATTGATAATAAGATCAAGCTCCAAAGCATTGAAGTAAAAAAACTTCAAATATGAAACTTCCGGATAGTATAATTGCCGGTACTTCCATATCTCTAAATCTGCCTCTTATAACATCCGACAAACAATTCAAAACACTTATAGGATTAGACCTTGTGTATTATGAAAAGTAACAGTATCAGATAAACATATAACTACCATGAAAATTGTTCCGATTGTTCGAAAAGCTGTGTTAAAGGAAATTGATGAGAGCTATGAGGACATGCTTTACTGGCTATCCAAAACTCCGCAGGAGCGAATGGCTGAAGTGACCAGATTATGTTCACATTTTTTAAAGCCAGGACAGCGTTTAGATAGAACGATTTTGATAAAGAGGTTATTACATCCATAGAGTTTAGCTTTAATAACTTTTAAGAAGTTGCCAATGCTTCTCAGTAACTCTTAAAGGTAACAATCGCCTTACCTCTTTCTATCTCCCCGCATCTTTATTACCTTTACCTTACAATGATTCCATCTACTCCCAATAAATATAACGAAAAATTCCAGCAGGCGCTTGCCCGGCTCAACCCGGAACAACTGGCTGCTGTTAATAAAATGGATGGCCCTGTTTTGGTTATTGCCGGGCCTGGCACGGGCAAAACACAGATCCTGGCTGCCCGCATAGGTAAAATATTAACCGAAACAGACGCTAGCGCACATGAAATTTTATGCCTTACCTATACCGATGCCGGCGCGGTAGCTATGCGCAAACGACTTTTTGAGTTTATAGGGCCCGATGCTTACCGCGTTAATATTTATACTTTCCATGCTTTTTGCAACGAGATAATCCAGGAGAACCTCGATTATTTTGGCAAGCTTAATATGGAAGCTTTGTCAGACCTGGAATCAGCTATGCTTTTCAGGGAGTTGGTTGATGAGTTTTCGAACGAGCATTTATTAAAGCGTTTCACAGGCGAGATCTATTTTGAGGCGCCAAGGCTAAAAAACCTTTTCTCGACCATGAAAAGTGAAGGCTGGGATGAGGCTGCTATTGAAAAAGCCGTAAATGAATACCTGGAAGATCTGCCAAACAGGGAAGCGTTCATTTATAAAAAGGCAAATGTTAAGGCGGGCATAAAGGCAGGCGATCCAAAACAAAAAGATATTGATAAGGCTCATGACCTAATGAAAAAGCTGCTTGCTGCTGTGAGCGAGTACCGCAATTTCGACAAAAAAATGAAGGATAAGGGCCGTTATGATTATGACGATATGATCATTTGGGTACTTAAAGCTTTCCGTGAAAATGAAGAACTATTGCGCCGTTACCAGGAACGCTACCAATATATTTTGGTGGACGAGTTCCAGGATACAAGCGGGTCGCAAAATGAGCTGTTAAAGTTTATCCTTAATTACTGGGAAACACCGAATGTGTTTGTGGTTGGCGATGATGACCAATCTATCTTTAAGTTCCAGGGAGCGAACATGAAGAATATTCTTGATTTTGCAAACGATTATGTGAGCACGCTGCAAACGGTGGTATTGAAACATAATTACCGATCAAACCAGCAGATCCTGGATATTTCAAAAGCGCTGATAAACAATAACCGTGAGCGTTTAACCGCTCAACTGGCTTTGGATAAAAACCTGCAGGCTGCACATCCGCGATTTGATGACCTGGTTGCATCACCTGTTATAAATGAATATGAAAACCCCGGCAAGGAACTGGTTGACGTTGCCACGAAAATTAAACAACTGCTTGCAAACGGTGCCGAACCCGGTGAAATTGCGGTGATATATCGTAACCACAGCCAGGTTGAAGAGTTGATCCAATACCTGGATACACAAAATATTGCTGTTAATACCAAACGCAAACTTGACATCTTCACTTTACCATTTGGCGAGAAGATCATCAATATAATGCGCTACCTGGCTATGGAAATGGATTCGCCTTATAGCGGGGATGAACTGTTATTTGAGATTATGCACTATGATTTTTTCGACATCCCTCCTATCGAGATCGCTAAAGCAAGCGTAGCAGTAGCGAAAGAAAATTATGCCACATCAAGGAATAATGAAGTTAAAACATCGCTGCGCCGTTATATCAGCGAGATAAAAGTGCCTATACAAACCGGCTTGTTTGATGAGGCTAAAAATCACCGGATGAAATTCCTGATAAGCGATATCGATTACCTGCTAACCTATTCGGCAAGCAATACGCTGCAGCAGCTTTTTCAGCAGCTGATAGCTAAAATGGGTATCCTTAAATACATTATGCAGCAGCCGGATAAAGGTTGGTATATGCAGGTGCTCACCAATTTCTTTGATTTTTTGAAGGATGAAAGCCGCAAAAACCCTGAAATAAAACTGGCCGACCTGGTAGCAATCATCAAGCTGATGAAAGAAAATAAGATCAGACTGGCGCTTAACCAGGTAATATTTTCAGAGAACGGAATTAATTTCCTTACCGCCCATGGCTCAAAAGGATTAGAATTTGAACACGTATTTTTAATTGGCTGCACCAAAAAGATCTGGGATGGCAAAGGCCGCAATTATGGCTTTAGTTATCCGGACACCTTAACACAGGCCACCGACGACGACATTGCTCAAAAAGAAGAATCGCGCAGGTTATTTTATGTGGCCATCACCCGCGCTAAACAACATTTGTTTATTTCATTTGCCAGCCAGGACAAAAACGGTAAAGACCAGGAAGCATCCCAATTTGTAGGAGAAATATTAGCAGATACCAATCTGCCGGTACATTATCCGCAAGTGAATGCCGACGATATGATTGCTTTTACCGCATTGCAATTCAGCGAGGCTGATAAGCCAAAAGTTGAATTGCTGGATAAAAACTATATCAACTTGCTATTGCAGGATTATACCCTTTCGGTAACGCATTTGAGCAACTACCTGGATTGTCCGCTGAAGTTTTATTTTCAGTGTTTAATAAGGGTCCCATCAGGTAAAAGTCCGTCGGCTACGTTTGGGCAGGCTGTGCATTGGGCGTTGAACAAAGTCTTTAGAAATCTGAAGGACGATGGCAATGAATTCCCGCTCACCGAAGATTTCATGAAAGAGTTTAGGTGGTACATGTACCGCAATCGCGATTCGTTTACCAAAGAAGATTTTAAACTGCGGCTCGATTACGGTGAAAAGATCTTGCCGGCCTATTATAACCAAAATATAACCGTGTGGAATAAAGTTGCTGTTACTGAACGCAGCATTAAAAACGTAGAAGTTGGGGGTGTACCCATAAAAGGGAACCTGGATAAGGTAGAATTTAACGGCAAACAGGCAACTGTTGTTGATTACAAAACCGGTAAGCTAAAATATTCCAAAGACAAATTTAACCGGCCAACAACCGAGGCGCCAAATGGCGGCGATTACTGGCGCCAGGCCGTTTTCTATAAAATTTTAATTGATAATGATTATTCAATTGATTGGGAAGTGATTAGCACCCTTTTTGAATTTGTTGAACCAATTAGCGAGGGCGAATATCATAAAGAAAAAGTTGTTATAACTCCTGAAGATACTGAAGAAGTAACTGAACAAATAAAAACAGTATATCAAAAAATAATGGCCCATGATTTTAACACCGGCTGCGGCAAAAAAGAATGCGACTGGTGCCATTTTGTAAAAAGCAATTTTAAGCAAGTTGGGGATATTATGCAGGAGGAAAGCGCGGATTAAAACATTAAAAACACAACGTATTACAGCAGAACATAATCATCATTTATGAAAAAACTATTACTAATCATCCCTGTACTTTTCATTTTACCCGCATCGGCACAAACAACCATTAAACAGGACGCAGCTATTAAACAAATGGTTGATGAAGTATCATCAAAAAACATTGAAGCCAATATCCGTAAACTGGTAAGTTTTAAGAGCCGTCATACACTGAGTGATACCACCAGTAAAACCGAAGGCAGTGGTGCTGCTCGTAATTGGATAAAGGCCGAAATGGAAAAGTACGCAGTCGAATCACAGGGAAGGATGACCGTTCAGTTTGATACGTTTACCCAACCCAAAGGCGAGCGGATTGATAAGCCTGTGCACCTTAAAAATGTATTGGCTACTTTAAAAGGGACCGATCCTAACGATACCAGGGTTTATATAGTATCCGGACATTATGATTCGCGGGTAAATGATGTGATGAACGCCAACTCGATTGAACCGGGCGCCAATGATGACGCTTCCGGATCGGCAGTATCATTGGAGCTGGCAAGGGTAATGGGCAAATGGTCGTTCCCATCAACCATTATATTCATGTGCGTTGTGGGCGAAGAACAGGGTTTATATGGTTCAACCAACGTTGCCAAACGCGCTAAAACCGAAAAATGGAACGTTGATGCCATGCTGAATAATGATATTGTTGGCAATAGCCACGGCATGGAAACTGATTTGAAAGATAACCGTAGTGTACGGGTGTTTAGTGAAGGTGTGCCTTCTACAGCCGCCGGCAATGAACGCGAGATAAAGAGTTTAATATCATTAGGGGGTGAGAATGACAGTCCATCGCGCGAGCTGGCCCGTTATGTTAAAGAAACAGCAGAACGTTACGTTGACCAGCTTGACGTAAAACTAATTTATCGGCGCGACCGTTACCTGCGTGGTGGCGACCATGTGCCTTTTTTACAACAAGGGTTTGCAGCAGTAAGGTTTACCGAAATGAATGAAGACTTTAACCGCCAGCACCAGGACATCCGTACTGAAAAGGGTGTTGAGTATGGCGATCTGCCCGATTTTGTAGATTTTAATTATGTACAAAAAGTGGCCAGAATGAATCTTTCAGTTCTTGCAAACTTGGCTTTTGCCTCCGCCGGGCCAGAAAATGTTGGTATAGTAACCAGTGGTTTAACTAATAAAACCACGTTAAAATGGGAAGCGCCAAAAGCAGGCAAAAAGCCAGCGGGTTATTATGTATTGATGCGCGAAAGCATCAGCCCCTACTGGGAAAAGAAATTTTATGTGGAAGGCACCGGCTTAACACTTAGCTACTCAAAAGATAATTATTTTTTTGCAGTGCAATCTGTTGATGAAAAAGGGCATGAGAGTTTGCCGGTGTATCCGAAGCCCATCAGATAGAGATTGTTGAAATGTTGTAAAGTTGAAAAAGAAAAAATAAAAGTTTGAAAGTTTAACAGGATCTAAACTTCGTGACTTTACTGACTTTTCCGACTTCGGGACTTTACTGACTTTACCGACTTTCGGACTTCTCACCCTATTTCACACTCTTTTTTAATACAATAAAATAACCGGCAATAAAAACCACTACTGCTATAATAAGGCTTACCCAGGTGTCTTTTGTAAACATGTCAATGGTAAGATGTAAGTTTATGGGCGAGGGATGATTGCCGCCCTTGGCCTGCCCCTGCGATAAAGCACGCATTGCCATCATGGGGTGCGAGTAGGGAAAAAGATAGGCATATTCCCAATTGTTTGTAGCTAAAATACTGCCTGTTATGGTACACACAAAGCCAATCCCCATGGGCTTTAAAAAATCACTAAATAAAAGGCTTAGTAAAAACTGGATGGAAAGAATACCCAATGAGGCCAGGAAAAACTTAAAATAAATTTTCGTTAAGATATCTGCAATGCTATACTCATTAAACTTTAACGATGGTTTAACTGTGCTCAATAAATTACCGAAACCCAATGTAAACAATACAAATAATGAGAGACAAAGAAACACGAGAAAAAACGCATAAAAATATTTGGCTGCATATACCGAAAGCTTCGATATGGGCAGGCTAAAAATAGTTTTCCAGGTGTCCGCCTTGTGCTCAACATTATTTACTGAGTAAGCAATAAAAATTATAAGCATTGGCAATAGCAGCAAGCCCATTATGCCTAAAATAGCACCGGCAAACTGGAACCAAATGACCATTGGAGGAGTATTGATCATGTGATCGCTTTTCACAAAAAAGCCGATGAAAAGCAACAAGCAAAGCAGTAATGGTAGTAAAACAGCGCTCCAAAAGCCCATGGTTTTACGCGTTTTATAAAATTCAGACCTGAACGATAGTATAAATCCTTGCATGGTTTAGGCGTTTTGGGTTATATCTAGAAATAATTTTTCCAGGTCTTTTTGCTGTTTATTAATGCTGTATATATTGTATCCGTTTTGATTTAGCGCCGCGTTTATCTCGCCCATATTTTCTTTTGATGCGTATGGAACATACAGGTGGTGATCGTTAACATCGGCAACAACAAAGTTATTTTTCTTTAAAAAGTTGGCGGCATCAACAGTGCGGTCGGTTTCAATTTGCACCAGCGGCTTGCTTAATGCTTCCAGATCATTGATACTGCCCTGGAACATCAGCTCGCCATGATTAATAATACCAACATGAGTGGCCATCCGCTCAATCTCAGAAAGTAAATGGCTCGATATAAAAACTGTTTTTTTACGCTCATTGGTGAGCTTCATCAACAACTCACGGATCTCTATAATACCGTTAGGATCAAGGCCGTTGGTTGGTTCATCGAGTATAAGTAATTTGGGGTCTGATAATAGCGCCAGTGCAATACCCAAACGCTGTTTCATGCCTAGTGAGTATTGACCTGCTTTTTTATGCGCCGCATCCTGCAAATGCACCAGGGTAAGCATTTCATCAACCCGTTTTTCTGGAATTTGTAATAATAGTGCTCTGTTAAGCAGGTTTTCTTTTCCGCTAAGATGAAGGTAAATTGCAGGCTGCTCAATCAGCGAGCCTATTTGTGAAAGAATTTTTATGCGGTTGCTTTGCAGCTCAAGATCAAAAATATGAATGCTGCCTTCCTGCGTTTTAAGCAGGTTAAGCAGCAATTTTATTGTAGTGGTTTTTCCAGCCCCGTTTGGGCCAAGGAATCCATATATGCTTCCTTCCGGAACTTGTAAGGATAATGATTTGACAACTGTTTGATTGCCAAAATTAAAGGTTAGGTTGCTGGTATTAATTACCATACTTTTTCTTTAGCTATAGCGCATACTGTTTTTACTAAGCTAACACTTTTATAAAAAAGTGAAGTGGCGTGAACTGAAGTACCAACAATAGTTTCCCTTTTCTGTTGAAACTGGTAACTTACACCCATTATAAGTGCAAAAAATACCGGAACCAGTAATAAGATAAAAGGATTTGAGTTTTTGATAAGCGTTTTCATCGTAATTGCTTTTGATGATACAAAGAAATATCAAAAAATTCACCTGCTAAAAACATTTAGACCAACACACAGGATTCATAGATGAACAACTGTATAAGCCAATTAATCTGTTCGTCGGGTAATTCAGCCTGTTTATCGACAAAACATTGTGCTATATATAATATAAATGCTTTAGCATTGTGTAAATATTAATTTAGGTGCGATGAAAAGCCGTTGGCAAATATTCTGGCATGTATTTTTTTGGGTTGTAATGATCTCACTTTTGATATTCGTTGCACAATTAGATGAAAAAATACCTGTCAACGAGATCCTGGTTCTATTCATTTTATATCCTTTTATTAATATCAGCCTGTTTTACATCAATTACCTGGTGTTGCTGCCTAAGTTTTTTCATAAAAAGCGATATGCTACTTACATATTTATCATTGTTTTAGTCATTGTACTGTTTGGCCTTGGCAAATATGGACTTGCGCTTATTTTTAAACAATACGTGCTTATCCACTCAAAAGGTCATATAACTGGTTTTGGCCAATTTTTTATAGGCACGGTATTTACCAACCTGTTCTTTTTATTTTTAAGCACAGCACTAAAGTTTGCTATTGATTGGTTTTTAAATGAACGCATCCAGCGCGACCTGGAAAACCAGCGTTTAAGCGCCGAGCTGGCATTCCTTAAATCGCAGATAAATCCTCATTTTTTATTCAATTCGTTAAACAGCATATATTCGCTGGCCTACCAACGATCCGCGACTACGCCCGAAGCAATATTAAAACTATCCGAAATTATGCGTTACATGCTTTATGAATGTAATGATAATAAGGTTGATCTGGCCAAAGAGCTGCAGTACCTTCAAAATTATATCGATCTGCAAAAAATAAGGTTTAGTGACAAAGCCTATATTGATTACAAGGTTGAGGGAAAAATACAAAACCAGCAGATAGTGCCGTTATTGCTTATTGCGTTTATTGAGAATGCATTTAAACATGGCGTAGCAAATGATCCGCTTACACCTATCCGTTTATTGATCGATGTTGACGAGGAACATTTACATTTTTACATACAAAATAAAAAACACACCAATAACCGGGATGCTTCTGGCGGAATTGGTTTGAATAATGTTAAACGCAGGCTAAATTTGCTGTATCCAAATAAATATAATTTGGATATAAATGATGAAACAGATACTTACACAGTTGAATTATCTTTAGTTTTATAAAATGATCAGATGTCTAATTGTTGATGACGAGCCTTTGGCATTGCATATACTGGAAGACTATCTTTCAAAGATCCCGTTTTTGCAATTGGTTAAGGCCACAACAAATCCTATTGAAGCACTCACATTGGTACAGGAAAAACTTGTCGACCTTGTTTTTTTGGATGTGCAAATGCCTGAGCTTACCGGGATCCAATTTTTACGGATAGCTAACGGCAAGGCGAAAGTTATTTTAACCACCGCTTATCCGCAATATGCTCTTGAAGGCTATGAGCTTGATGTAATTGATTACCTGCTTAAACCAATAGCGTTCGATCGTTTTTTCAAATCAGTTCAAAAGGCCCAGGCAGTTTTGCAACCGGCAGCCACACCTATCCAACCGGAGCCAGTACAACAACAAAAACAACAGGACCTTTTAAGCGATTTTATATTTGTTAAAACTGAGCATAAAATCCAGAAGGTTTACCTGAATGATATCCTTTTTATTGAAGGCCTGAAAGATTATATCTCCATATTCACTCCAGGCGAACGGATCATCACCCTTCAAAACATGAAGAAAATGGAAGATGCTTTGCCTGGGAAGCACTTTATACGGGTACACAAATCATACATCGTATCCATTAATAAGATAGACAGTATTGAACGCAGCCGTATTTTTATTGGCGATAAAATTATCCCGGTAGGTGATACTTACAGAGAAGAGTTTTTCAAGATAGTTGACGGGAAGAATATTTAAAAAAGTCCTAAGTCTGTAGTCGAAAGTCTTGAGTCTGTCGAATGTTTTTTTGACTTTAGACTAAAAAAGGCTCAAGACTTCAGACTTCATCCCTGTCCAAGCGCTTTCTTTACTCTGGTCTCAGCTTCCTTAACCAAATCTTCAGCCGGTCTACCATTTGGTTCAATGGGTTCAAGCACTTCCCAGGTTGCTTTTGTGAATGTATTGAGGGGATAAAATCCATATTGCGTTAATTTCCACGAGTTATTAATAGCGATGGGTACTAATAATGCTTCGGGACATTTTTTCAGGATGGTTGCAATTCCGCCAACCTGGAAGGGCTTTACCAATCCATTTTTAGAACGTGTACCTTCTGGAAAAATAACAGTCGACCACTTATTTTCTTTCATCCGGTTGGCCAGTTTAACAATTTCAGTGATAGATTGGCGCGAATCATTGCGATCGATATTGGCGCCTCCGCCATATTTTAAGTTGTATGATATAGATGGGATGCCTTTTGTAAGTTCAATTTTTGAGATAAATTTAGCGTGATATTTACGCAGGTAATAAATAAGCGGCGGAATATCAGCCAGGCTTTGGTGGTTTGCAATAAAAATGATAGGCCGGCCTATCGGCAGGTTTTGCTTATTGATAAAGATAACCCGGTTGCCTGTTAAATAAAAGGTGCTGAAGAGACATAAATTCAAAAGATCAACTACCTTTTTGTGTGCTGTATAACCAAAAAACTTATAAGCAATCCATTGCAATGGCTGAAAAATGACCAGCACCAGGCAAAACGCAACAATAGTAAGAGGTGACAAGATATATCCTAAAAGCTTTCTCATAAAAGCATCAAAGTTAATTATTTCAGTTGAATGGTTGATTAGGTTTAGAAAGTTGATTGGGTTAGATTAAGTTGAATGAGTTGCTCAAATTTTACACCATTTATAAACTTCCCTCCAATATTAATAGCTGAACTTTTAAAACTGCCGCCACTGTTACAGAGTCGGTTATGGTACCGTTGCAAACCATTTCGTAAACTTCTTTAAAAGGTAGTTTCTTAACTATCAGTTGCTCGGTGTCTTCGGGTTCGGCTTCAAATTGTTGTAAGTTGCGGGCAAGATAAAGGATGCTGAGTTCATCGCTTACCGAATTGGAGAGATGCAGGCGTTGGATCTCCATCCAGCTTTCGGCTTTGAGGCCGGTTTCTTCCAATAGCTCTCGTTTTGCAGATTCCAAAGGGTCAGTACCCACCGGGCCTCCCCCTTCGGGCATTTCCCAGCTGTATTGTCCTATTGCAAAACGGAATTGGCCTACCAGGTAAGTGTTCAGTTCATCATCCAAAGGCAAAACTCCTATCGCTGCATTTTTAAAATGCACCTTGCCATAAATGCCAGGATTACCGGATGGGTTAATAACCTGGTATTCGGTTACATTTATCCAGGGATTATCATAAACAGCCTTTTCAGAGGTTATTTGCCAGGGGTTTTCTTCAGGATGATGCATGGGGGTAAAAATGATGAAAATATGTGAAATAACATATTGATCATCACCTTCCAAACGCCCAAATCAAAAACTTAGGCATTGCTTTGCCCCAGGTTTCGGTATTATGGCTTCCGCCTACCATTTCAAGATATTGAACATCATTCGGACGGGTAAAACCTTTATTTTCCAGTTCCTTTATCAGGTCTACGGTATCATCTATTGAATCGATGATTCCGTTTTTGTTACGGTCGCTGGTTTCATCTTTGGTACCGGTTTGCAGCCAGATCTTTATATTAGGCTTCGCAGCCGTGTTCCTCACAATACTGTGCATAATCCGGTCGCCTTCAGTATAACCTTTCGCAAGGTCTTTACTCCGCCACCAGAAAGAGCCGGAGAATACACCTGCTTTATCAAACAGTTCCGGGTTATTCCAGGAAATATCCAGTGCAGATAACCCACCTAAAGAAAATCCTGCATAAGCAGTCGAGTTAAACTGTTCGATACCTGTCAATTTAGTAATTGCGGGCAATAGTTCCGATTTAATGAACGCAGTATATAAACCGGCTTTTATCCCCCGCTTTTTAAAATCGGGTTTTCCGGCTGTTCCGTATTCCAGCAATCGTTCATCACCAGCATGTATGGCAACAACCAATACCGGTTTTATCCTGTTATTGCTGGCTAAGTTCTGTAAAGTTTCTTTTAGCAGAAGGTTTTCAGCTTCCTGCCCGTCATTCAGTAATAATAAATTTAAGGGCTCTGACATTTCACCATCTTCCGGCATCAGCAGCGTGCATTCAACATCACGCTTAAGCACATCAGATTTTATTGTTATATTATTTTCAGTGATAGTTATCTCCATCTCCTGCCAGCTCGCGTACATCTCTATGTTCAATTAATTAAGGCTGCAAAAATACGGTTATCATTTTACAATCTGAAAATTTGGCGATTTGATGAGATTGATTTGATAATTCGGTCATTTGAAGATTTGAAAATGAGATCATTGGAATATACTACCGGGTTTTCATTTTCAAATTTTCTTATCTTCAAATCATCAAATCAAAATTAATTCTCTAACTTACAATCACAAAATAAACCCTAACACATTGACAGAAAAATATCACCGCTGGTATTCACAGAATCTTGGGCTTGATGTAGAAATGCTTGTTTTTGGCGACCGTGGCTATCCGGTTATACTTTTTCCTACTTCGCAGGGACGTTATTACCAGAATAAAGATGAAGGGCTTATTGAAAGCGTAAGATGGTTTGTTGATGAAGGTATTGTAAAAATTTATTGCCCTGATAGTTTTGATTGGTTAACCTGGTACAATAAAAGCGTTAACCCCGCAGAGCGGGCGCACCGCTATGCATGGTATGATAAAATGCTTACTGATGAACTGGCTCCCTGGGCTATGTACGAAACCGGCGTTGGCAAAGTAGCCACTGCCGGCTGCAGTTTTGGCGGCTACCATGCTGTAAACTTTGCGTTAAAGCACCCGGATAAAGTGGGCAACCTGTTTAGCATGAGTGGAGCCTTTGACGTGAAACAATTTACCGACGGTTTTTATAACGATGATGTGTTTTATAATAACCCGGTAGATTTTTTGCCGGGAAGCAACCTGCCTGCTCTGTGGCATATGAATATTATCCTTGGCACAGCAGAACATGACATTTGCCTGGAGGATAATAAACGCATGTCAAACATTATGAACCAAAAGCATATTAACCATTGGTTGGATGTGCGCCCGTTTGCAAGTCACGACTGGCCCGTGTGGAAGGAAATGTTTCCGCATTATTTATCAACGATAAGATAGGTGATGGAGATCAGAGGCTGGAGATTAGGCAGCGACAGTATAAGAAGAGGTTAGAATTAAGAACCAGATAAACACATAACTATCCATGAAAAAAATAGGAATCTTATTCGGGCAGGAAAAATCATTTCCGCAGGCATTTGTTGACCGCATTAATCAAAAAGCCGAAAAAAATATAAGTGCAGAGTTTGTACGTATTGATAAAGTGATGCAAGCCGAGCCATTGGATTATGCGGTTATAGTAGACCGGATTTCGCAGGACGTGCCTTTTTATAGGGCTGCGTTAAAAAATGCGGCCATTTGTGGCACAGCGGTAATTAACAACCCATTTTGGTGGAGTGCCGATGAAAAGTTTTTTAACAATGCGCTGGCGGTAAAAATTGGCGTGCCTGTGCCAAAAACAGTGATCCTGCCGTCAAAAGACCTGCCTGATGATACAACAGATCTATCATTCCGTAACTTGGCTTATCCTTTAGATTGGGAAGGAATCTTTAAATACGTGGGCTTCCCGGCTTATATGAAACCCTTTGACGGGGGCGGCTGGAAAGAGGTTTACCAGATAAATAACCTTGACGAGCTTTGGGATAAATACAACCAAACAAAACAATATGTAATGATGCTGCAGGAGGAAATTATTTTTGAAGATTATTTCCGCTGCTATTGCATTGGCGGCAAGCATGTTCGCATTATGCAGTACGAGCCACGTAATCCGCACCATTTAAGGTATGAGCATGGCAAGGCCCCGGCAGCTAAAAAATTGCTTGAAACTGTAAAAGACTATGTTATAAAGCTCAATAAATATTTGGGCTATGATTTTAACACAGTTGAGTTTGCCATTCGTGATGGTGTGCCTTATGCCATTGATTTTTGTAACCCGGCCCCCGATGCGGAGGTAACCAGTGTTGGCCAGGAAAACTTTGATTGGGTAGTTGAAACTGCTGCCGATTATGCTATTGAACGCGCTAAAAAGCAAAAGGACGATAGCGATAACCTTACCTGGGGTGAATATGTAAAAACAGGTGCAGCCGGCCATCATCTTTTATCATCAGAGAAGAAAATAGAGAAGAAAGCTGATAAAAAAGAAGTTAGCTCCGGAGTTATTGATCGTGATATTGCAGCGGATAAGAAAGCAGCAAAGCCTAAAAAAGCTGCAAAAAAATAAAAGATCCGTTTTTGTGTATACCAATTATAAAAGGCTAAAATAAAATGAACGAGTTTACCTTAGGTGTTGAAGAAGAATTCATGGTGGTTGACCCTGTGACCAGGGAACTAAAATCGCATGAGCAAAAAATTGTTGACAGCGCCCAAAAGATCCACGAGGACCAGGTGAAAGCCGAAATGCACCAGGCTGTGGTTGAGGTGGGCACACATATTTGCCACAACACGGAAGAGGCACGTAAAGAAGTAAGTAAGCTGCGCGGCACTGTTGCCCGGTTAGCCGGAGATATTGGCCTGCGCATAGGAGCAGCAGGTACACACCCATTTTCACACTGGCAGCATCAACTGATAACGGATCATCCGAGGTATTTTGAGATTGTAGACGAGCTGCAGGAAGCTGCGCGGTCAAACCTTATTTTTGGCCTGCATGTACATGTCGGCATCCAATCAAGGGATATGGCCATTCATATTGCCAACCAGGTGAGGTATTTTTTGCCGCACGTATATGCCTTATCAACCAATTCGCCATTTTGGGAAGGGCGAAATACCGGTTATAAATCATTCCGTACCAAAGTATTTGACAAATTCCCCCGCACAGGCATTCCTGATTATTTCAGCAGTATTGAAGAGTATGATAATTATATAAAGCTGTTGGTAAAAACCAATTGTATTGATAATGCCAAGAAGATCTGGTGGGATATCCGCGTTCACCCGTTTTTTGAAACCATCGAATTCCGTATTTGCGATTGCCCTATGCTGATTGATGAAACCATGACCTTTGTAGCATTGTTCCAGGCTTTATGTGCCAAATTGTATAAGCTGCGCCAGCAAAACATGTCGTTTATTAATTACAACCGCGCACTTATAAATGAAAATAAATGGCGTGCGGCCCGGTACGGCATTGACGGGAAAATGATAGATTTTGGCAAAGAGATGGAAGTAAATACCCGGTCGTTAATACTGGAATTATTGGACTTTATTGATGATGTTGTGGATGATCTTGGCTGCCGTGACGACCTGCAACATGTACACAAAATATTGGAACATGGCACCGGTGCCGACAGGCAGTTAGCAGTTTACGCGCAAAATAATAACTTTGCAGATGTGGTTGATTATATTACATCACAAACGTTAAAAGGAATTTAGTAAGAAATGATACAAACAGAAAAACCGGAAATTAAAGTTGCTATTATTGACCTGTATGATGGTATAGCCAATGAGGGGATGCGCGGGTTCCGTGAAATATTAGAAAGATATAAATTAAAAACCGGGCTTAATTTAAGTTACGAGGTATTTGATGTTCGAAAAAAAGTTGACGTACCCTCAACTGATTTTGATATTTATATTTCGAGCGGCGGTCCTGGCAGCCCAATAGACAGTGAAGGCACTGAATGGGAAAAGAAATATTTTCAGTTAATCGATAAGCTGGAAGATCATAATCTGTCTAACACATCACAAAAAAAATATGGCTTTTTTGTTTGTCACTCATTTCAACTGCTGTGCCGCAAGTACCAGCTGGGTGATATAAACATGAGAAAGTCAGCTTCTTTTGGGGTTTTACCTATCCATAAAACTCCATCAGCTATAAATGAGCCGGTATTTGATGGTTTGACTGATCCTTTTTACTCTGTTGATTCAAGGCTGTGGCAGGTGATAAACCCGGACGAGAAACGTTTTAGTGAACTTGGCATGCAGTTACAAGCTATTGAAAAGGAAAGACCGCACGTTGACCTGCCACGGGCTATGATGGCCATCCGCTTTAGCGATTACTTTTTTTCGACACAATTCCATCCCGAAGCGGATGCGAAAGGCGTAAAGTCGCTATTGGTGAAAGAAGAAAAAAAGAATGAAGTTGTAGCAGAGCATGGCCTTGATAAATACAATGAAATGCTCGACAGAATTGAAGATCAGGATAAAATAACTCATACCCAAAACACCATAATCCCTAACTTTTTAGACCAGGCAGTTTTAAGTTTACAGGAAGCCTGATACTGTTTGGGGCCCGGTTTTTGAATTTACTATATTATTTCCAATGAACCCATCCGCCAGAAAAACATTCAACGCCAATTTCACTGAAGAAAAGTATCAAAACTTTTTAAAGGATCTGAATGCGGGACTACACAATCCTATTGCCTTCCGGCTTGCTGAAACTCCAGTTTTTTTGACGGATGATTTTCGTAATAATCTGATCTCGGCCGGGGGTGATATTGTTGATACTATCCTGCAGCCTGATTTTAAAGAGTTGACCGAAAGGGCTATTCCCGAAAAATGGCGTGTAGCCAATGAGAATGATCATCCGCATTTTATCGCTCTTGATTTTGGGGTTTGTAAGGATGAGGCTGGCAACATCGTTCCAAAACTGATAGAACTACAAGGTTTTCCTTCACTATATGGTTTCCAGGTAACCCTCGCCGATACTTACAAGGATAATTTTGAGATCTCAAACGATCAAACAGTATATTTCAGCGGACTTGATAGAACATCATACATTGATCTGCTTAAAAAAACTATTGTTGGCGACTTTGAGCCCGGCGAGGTGGTATTGATGGATGTTAATGCACCCAGACAAAAAACGGTGGTCGATTTTTATTTAACTCAAAAATATATTGGTACGCCCGTTGTTTCATTAAGTGACCTTGAACAGGAAGGCGACCAGCTTTTTTACCGGGTAAATGGCGAAAAAAAACGCATCAGGCGGATTTATAACCGGCTGATATTTGATGAGATAGAAGGCGATCCAAAGATCTTTGAAAAGGCTGTGGATATCAGGCAGTCACTTGATGTGGAATGGATAACCCATCCAAACTGGTTTTATCGCGTAAGCAAATTTACCATGCCCTTTCTAAATGGTGATTATATACCCAAAACACAATTTTTACATCAGCTAAAAGAAATCCCCGCTGACCTCGAAAACTATGTGCTTAAACCGCTATTTTCCTTTGCCGGACAGGGTGTAATAATAGATATTGCAAAAGATGACATCCAAAGTATAAAAGATCCTGAAAACTGGATCCTGCAGCAAAAAGTAAATTACGAGCCAGTAGTACAAGCACCCGACGGTGGTGTAAAAGTTGAGATAAGGCTATTGTACTTATGGCCAAATGGCGATAAAAAACCTACTTTGGCTATCAATCTTGCCCGTTTAAGCCGTGGCAAAATGATTGGTGTACGCTATAACCACGATTTTGACTGGGTAGGAGGCACAATTGCTTTTATGTCGGGTGAACAGAGTCAGGAATCAAGATTTAAAAAATAAAATTTATTCCAATATCTTTCCTGACTACTGACATCTTGATTCTTGACTCTCTACAGATTAAACCAAATACTATTTCACTTGTCTCTTACGTATATATTATATAAAATGTAGTAAATTTGTGACGTGAATATCCAGGTAATTATAATAGCAATACTATTTGCAGCAGCAGTATTTTATGTTTGCAGGCTTGTTTATAAAAACTTGTTTACAAAAAAAAGCTGCGGAAGTAACTGTAAGTGCGGCGTTGATTTTTCAGCTATCGAAGCTGGCAAATCAAACAAATAAAATAAACCATTTATATACCCTAAAAGCAAAATAGTATTTTATTTAAAAAAATTTAATGTCCAATAAACAGGTTTTTCAAACTGATACCCCGAGTAGATGGATCCGTTTTAAGTGGCTTAGCCGCGCACTCATTATTGTGCTGGTTGCCAGTGTTGTGGCTGCTGCAATTACAGTTACTTCAAAACAATACCCCAGTTTACCAAACTTAAACCCGGCCCCCAAAAAACTTACCAAAGAAGAGCTTGATCAATTAAAAAAATCTAAAAAATTCAAGGATTTTAAAATTGATAAACGCGAAATACAAAAATTGTCTATCGCCCGTCACTTACATCAGCTAAAACGCCCCAATAACAAAGACCGGATAAATGCCGCCTTTTACAGGCCATGGGAAGCTCAGGCCTATAACTCACTTGCAGAACATATCGCCAAACTGGATATGGTTGTGAGCGAAGGTTTTTTTATAAAGCCCAAAACCGATACAATTGTTGCCAATGTTGATACAGGGCTTATAAATTTGAATAAAAAATATAAAAAGCCTGTGTTGATGACGTTATCAAACTACGTTAACGTTAATAATACTAAGGGCGGATATGACAGTAAAGATGTTGAGCGAATTATAAAAGATAAAAAGCTTAGGATCGGATTTATACAAAGCATTGTACGCCAGCTGCAAAAATTTAAATTTCAGGGCGTTAACCTTGATTTTGATGAAATAAAAAATCGCAACAGCAAAAACTATATTGCCTTTGAAAATGACCTGTATGCCATATTGCACCCTGCGGGCCTTTTGGTAACACAAAACGTAATTCCGGACGATGAACAGTTTAACCTGGAAAGATTGCAGCATGTAAACGATTTTTTGTTTGTAATGGCTATTGATCAGCACAACGAAAACAGTAATGCCGGCGATCTTTCAAACCAGCACTGGGTTGAAAAAATACTGGATGATGTTTGCACCCGGATTCCAAGCGAAAAAGTAATACTAACCGTTGCAGGTGGCGCATATGATTGGCCAGAAGGCAGTATAGGAAAAGCTATAGGCTATCCCCAGGCTATAAGTGTTGCGCAGGAAAATAAAAGTAAGATCGCCTTCGACTCTATGTCAGCAAATCTTCATTATACCTATTTTGATGATGACAGCTTAGAACATACCGTATATTTTACCGATGCTGCCACCAACTTTAACATCATCCGCCAGGCGGATGACTGGGCTACGGGAGGTGTTGCCTTGTGGCGCTTAGGATCAGAGGATCCCCGTTTATGGACATTTTTCCAAAAGAACCTGTCAACCGACTCGTTGAAAAAAACAGGGATAGATGTAAAACGGTTAACTACCGTAGGTTTAAATAATAAGATAAACTATGATGGTGACGGCGAGGTGCTGGACCTGATAACTACGCCAACTCCCGGACAAATTGATGTGCGGATGGATACAACGAACTTTGTTATAACCAATCAAAGCTACATTAAATTACCAACCAAATATGTAATAAAAAAATACGGTTATGCACCGGGCAAAATAGTTTTAACGTTTGATGATGGCCCCGACCCTGACTATACGCCACGTATATTAGATATTTTAAAACGCGAACATGTGCCTGCCGCATTTTTTGTGGTCGGCTCAATGGCTGAAAAAAATATTTCTATCCTTCGCAGAGAGTTTGAAGAGGGGTATGAAATTGGCAACCATACTTTCTTTCATCCGGATATCTCTACAGTTAGTATATCAAGAGTAAATCTTGAACTAAACGCAACCCGAAAGCTGATTGAATCGGTAACCGGCAGAAGTACCATATTGTTCCGCCCGCCGTTTAATGCTGATGCTGAACCACAAACACTGGCTGAGGTTATTCCAGTAGCCGAAAGCCGCAAGCAAAGCTATATTAATATTGGCGAATCAATTGACCCATGGGACTGGCAGCCAGGTGTAACTGCAGACAGTATTGTCGCCCGTACCATTCGGCAAAAAGACAATGGCTCTATGCTGTTACTGCATGATGCAGGCGGCGATACCCGTGAAGAAACTGTAAAAGCATTGCCTGAAATTATACATTTTTTCAAAAGTCATGGTTATAAATTTACTACCATAGCCGATGTCTTAGGTAAAACCAAAGACGACCTGATGCCGCCTATACAAGATGATGCCAATTCAGGCGTGTTAGGCTCTTTGTATAACCTGCTGATCCAGTTTTATTTTTATGGTAACTGGTTTTTACTTTACCTGTTCCTGTCGGCTATTTTTCTTGCCGTAGGCCGGGTGGTACTTATTGGAATACTTGCTGTAAGACAATATGCAGATGACAAAAAAACAAATCGTACAGTTGCTGATCTTTCCACGCTGCCACCGGTAAGTATAATTGTACCAGGTTATAATGAAGAAGTTACCGCTATTAAAACAATCCAAAGCTTACTTAAAACTGAGTATAATATATTTGAGATAATCTTTGTCGATGACGGGTCGAATGATAAAACCTATGAACTTGTTAATGATGCTTATGGAAAGCATCCTTTGGTAAAAGTGTTAACTAAACCCAATGGTGGCAAGGCATCGGCATTAAACTTTGGCATTAGCTATGCACAGTATGAATTTGTAGTTTGTATTGATGCGGATACACAGCTAAAAGACGATGCTGTATACCATTTGATGACCTATTTTTCTGATGATGAAATTGGTGCAGTTGCAGGTACCGTTAAAGTAGGTAATGAAAATAACCTGATCACCCGCTGGCAGTCTATCGAATATATTACATCTCAAAACATGGATCGCCGGGCCTTTGATCTGATCAACAGCATCACCGTTGTTCCGGGTGCTATTGGGGCATTCCGCAAGTCGGCTATTTACCAGGCGGGTGGATTTACTTATGATACCCTGGCAGAAGATTGCGACCTTACCATGCGTATATTAAAGCAAGGGTATATTGTAAAAAACTGTGCAGAAGCAGTTGCTTATACCGAAGCACCTGAAACGCTTGGCGGCTTGTTAAAGCAACGTTTCCGCTGGAGCTTTGGCGTAATACAAAGCTTCTGGAAAAACAAGGATGCGCTTTTCAATAAAAAATATAAGTTTTTTGGCATGGTGGGCATGCCAAACATCCTCATCTTCCAGATCGTGTTGCCGCTATTCTCCCCGCTTGCCGACCTGATAATGATATTTGGCTTATTTAGCGATAAGCCCGGCAAGATTCTTTTCTTTTATGCTGCGTTTGTAGTAATTGATTTTATAGTGGCCATTATTGCATTCTGGATGGAAAAGGAAGATTACAAAAAGCTGGTTTACATTATACCTCAGCGATTTATATGGCGCCAGTTGATGTACTATGTATTGTTCAAATCCATCCGTAAGGCCTTAAAAGGTGAGCTTAGCGGCTGGGGGGCATTAAAGCGTACCGGGAATGTGATTATTAAGAAGGATGTGCCTGTTGGTAGTGACTAGTGTGGTGACATATATGATTTGATATTTAGTCTTGAGTCGAAAGTCTTGAGTTCTAAGTCAGAAAAAGACAAATTTTGACTTAAGACTGCTAACTTAACCATAGAGATTAGTTGCGCTTAAACTGTTTCTGAAACATGGACAGGAACGATAAATCAGTTATTTATGGAAACACCGGTGCTTACGGTAATTGATATTAGCGGCAAAACAGCCGAAATCAGCGACATATATAAAAACATACCTCTTGCTTTTATTAACGACCACGTGATACGGGTTAGCGTTATGACTCAGCCATTTTACTGGCATTTACATCCAAATTCTGATGAAAGTTTTTTAGTTATTGAAGGTTCCCTATTTATTGACCTTGAAAATACCATGATAGAATTGTTACCGGGGCAATTATTTACTGTTCCCAAAAACACAAATCATCGTACAAGGCCTAACGGCAGCAAGTCTGTAAATCTCACATTTGAGCTTAGGGACATGGAAACTATAAAAACTGATAATTCGGAAGATATTCCCAAATCATAATCTGACGGACTGAGGGTTAAACCTTCTCTATCAAACAAACTGCGTAAGCAACAATGCCTTCTTCGCGGCCTATAAAGCCTAGTTTTTCATTTGTGGTGGCTTTTATGGAGATATCATCAGCGTCAATGCCGGCAGCTTCGGCAATGTTAGCCTGCATAGCAGGAATATGTGGATTTATTTTGGGTGCTTCAAGGCACACCATCCCATCTATATTGTTAATTTCCCAGCCTTTTTCCCGCAGCAGCACCATTACATGTTGCAACAGTACCAGGCTGCTGATGCCTTTCCAACGCACATCCGTATTTGAAAAATGGTGGCCAATATCCCGCAGGTTAGCTGCACCCAATAATGCATCGCAAATTGCGTGTAATAAAACATCAGCATCTGAATGGCCGAACGCGCCGGCATGGTGCTCTAAATTAACACCTCCTAAAATAAATGGGTGCTGTTCTTTTAACTGGTGTACATCAAACCCAAACCCTACCCTAATTTTCCCCATTATCTTTTATTCTTGTTTTTTTCGCCGCCAAAACTGGCTGATATGGTAAAACGCAAAGTATTGGCTAAAGGGCTATTTTGCTGGCTGGCAGCAAGGTATGAAAAATCAAAAGTATAGCTATCGTATTTTAATCCTATACCTGCAGTTAAATAATGTGCTCCTCCTTTATTGGCATTTTGATAAAAGTAGCCTGCTCTTATTGCAAACAGCTGGTTATACCAGTATTCAAAACCAGGTGAAATGGAAATTTCCTTCAGCTCTTCGCTAAAACCACCCGGTGCATCTGCAAATGAACCAAAAATACCTGCAGGAACTGAAATATTATCCTCCTTACCCTTTATAATATTTCCATCGGCATCGCGTATTGGCGGGGTTGGCACCAAAAGTTTATTAAAATCAACCGTAAGTGTTATTTGGTTATAATCATCAAGGTTGATAGTATTGGCGAAGCCTATTTTTAAATTGGCGGGCAAAAAGTATTTAGGACCGGCATCGCTATAACTGATCTTTGAACCGATATTTGAGATATTTGTACCAAAAGCGAAAATAGCATCATTCCCAAACTCCTGTAGTGGTTTGTTGTAATATAATGATACACCCGCAGATAAAGCGTTACCGGCTTTAGCCTGCTGTCCTGATCCGGTTGCAAAATAAGCATTTGACAGGTTGGAATGGATAAAACCAACGGTTAGCCCAAGCGAAAGACTTTCGCCAAACTTGCGGGCGAAAGATGTGTTTATTAAAAACTCATTAGGCGTATAAGTGCCCTGATTAATCTGATTGGGATCCGTAAGCTGGATACTGCCGTAATTAAAATAGCGTAATGATGCACCAATTGTATTACGGTCGTCCAGCTTATGTGCATAACTTAAAAATGATAAACTAATATCCGGAACCAGTTGCCGCAACCATGGGCTGTATGATAAAGCAACGTTATCATTGCTTTCAAGATAGGCTAGCTTGGCCGGGTTCCAGTAGTTAGCATTTACATCAGGCGTTAACGCAACACCGGCATCCCCCATTGCGCCAGAGCGCGAATCAGGAGTAATATTTAAGAAAGGTACAGCTGTGGGGATAGAAGTTGAGTAATTTGAGCCATTGGAGCTTGTTTGTGACATTGCCAATACTGGCAGTAAAACCGAGGCACTAATAATAATGGCTTTGCTGTATAAAAACTTCATTTGTGAAATTTACTCTTACTTTTAAAGTAATAAATATATGCTAATTGCTGTCTATTACGTACAAGTATCCAAATAAGTTTTCCACCAAAATATTTATGGAATATGTAACTCCCAGCGAAAGATTTACGTTTAAAAGGCGATAAAGTTTTAATTTCTTTTGAAGATTTGGGCTAAATAATTAGCATTTGAGGCAAAATGTTTTAAATTTACCCTTTAAATTAACTGTAAAAACATGAAAGTACTTTTTACTAAAACTGCAATGGTACTGTTGGGCGTAGGCGCGGTGTTGAGCAGCTGCAGTAAACATCAGCAGTCTGAAAAAACCGGGATGGCTTATAACGACAAAACAAATGGCGGTTATGAGCGGTTCAGGCAAACGCACCCATCACCCGGACCAGGACTTATCCCTATTGAGGGTGGTACTTTTGTGGTAGGTGGCAGTGCAGATCAGGATGTTACTTATGATTATAATAATGTACGACGCAGGGTAACAATACCTTCGTTTTATATGGATGAAACAGAAGTTGCCAACCAGGACTGGCTTGATTACCTGCACTGGATAAATATTACTTATCCGCAAGATCGCGAACTGTATTACAATGCACTACCCGATACGTTAGTATGGCGCAAGCCCCTATCATACAATGAGCCGTATGTTGATAACTATCTAAGGCACCCAGCCTTCCAGGATTATCCCGTTGTGGGTGTAACCTGGGATCAGGCACAAGATTATTGCCAGTGGAGAACCGACCGCACAAACGAAAACATTTTACGCGAACGCGGAAACCTGGTTGCATGGAAAGATGTAGCCGGTGGCGGTAAAGGTAAGGGTAAAAATGCTGCCCCAGCTCCTACAAATAAAGAACCTTTTAATACTGACATTTACCTTAACGGGCAAATAAGGGGTGCAGGGGTTGATGGTAAAAAAATGTTGCCGGATTTAAGCCCTAATGCAAAAGCTGCCGTTGGTGCAAATGGTAAAGGTGGAGGTAAAGCCGTAAGGCCGGTACGTTTGGAAGACGGGATTTTAAAACAAGGTTACCGTTTGCCATCAGAGGCCGAGTGGGAATATGCAGCCTTAGCATTAATAGGCAATACACAATTTGAAAACATTGATGATAATAAAGTTTACCCATGGAATGGCCTGGGTGTAAGGTCATCAAAAAAAGCTACCCGGGGTTTAATATTGGCCAACTTTAAACGTGGCCTTGGTGATAATGCAGGTGTTGGCGGATACCTGAATGATAAGGCAGATATTACTGCACCGGTAAGACAATATCCACCAAATGATTTTGGCTTATATAATATGGCCGGAAACGTAAATGAGTGGGTACAGGATACTTATCGCCAAACCTCATTTGAAGAGTTTGATGATTTTAACCCATTTCGTGGTAACGAGTTTACCAATAAACGCTTGTCTGATGCTACAAAAGGCCAATATGCAAAAGATAAATATGGACGCCCTATAAAGGATCCATCTAAATCAAACAAAAAAATGAAATACAGCGAGCTGGTTGCCTTGCAACAATCACAAGCTAATGGTACCGATCCAAATGCAGCACCTGGCACAGCGGCTGCTCCAGGCGCGACGGCCGCCGCTTCAGCTATACCGGGTCAGAAAAATGATTTAGCCGGTAAGCCTTATAATGCGGATTACAGGGGTTATAATGACACTGTTAGCTCAGCATTGTATGGAAAAACCACATTGGTAAATGACCATTCAAAAGTTTACAAAGGCGGATCATGGAACGATATGGCATTTTGGTTAAATCCTGCAACCCGCCGTTTTATGAACGAGGATGATGCAAGCGCCGAAGTTGGTTTCCGTTGCGCAATGACATTGGTTGGCGCGCCTGAAATTCATCCTGAAGGCAAACCACATTACGGTGTTAAAAAGGCTAAGCCTTATAAAGCAACAAGGTAATATTCAGAAAAAAGATAAACAAAAAATGCGCCTCATTTCGAAGCGCATTTTTTGTTTATAGCAATTTATACCAGGTTTTCAAAACATCATCAAAACCTGCCCTTTTTCTACCTTATCTCCGGGTTTTATTTTAACCGTTTTAACTATAACATCAGCGGGAGCTTTGATAATATTTTCCATTTTCATGGCTTCCAGTACAAACAGGTTATCCCCCTTTTTAACTTCCATACCTTCGGTAACAAAAACCTTAAGAACCATGCCCGGCATTGGCGCTTTTATCTCGCTAACCTTTGCCGTGTTTAAACTGCTTAAGCCTAATTTATCAAGCAAAATGTCAAACTGGTCTTCTGCAGTAACGGTATAGGTATTATTGTTCACTTTGATTTCAGCAGTTTTTTCTGAACCATTAAAGCTAACCACCTCAACATTGTATGATTGCAGGTCATTAATAACATGAAATGAAGAAGCATTTAACTGCTGAATATCGACAGTTATTTTTTCACTGTTTATAGATAGCTCATCGCCATCTTTAGCTATATCATAATTATACTTGTCATTAATTTTTAACTGGTACATATGTTTTTAGATTTGAGACGTTAGATATGAGATTTGAGATTAATCAGGGCAACTAATTTATTGTAAGCTATTGCGTTAATACATATTGCACCATGTTAGCGCCCATTTTAAGGGCCTTCACACGATTTTCCTGTGTATCGTTAGCATATGTACCATAGTCTTCCCACCCGTTGCCTAAATCGCACTCATAGGTGTAAAAGCATACTAGTCTGCCTTTATATATCAACCCAAAACCCTGGGCTCTTTTGCCATCGTGCTCATGAATTTTTGGCAGGCCGTTAGGAAAGGGAAACTTTTGATGGTATATGGGGTGATTCAGTGGCAGCTCAACAAAATCAAGTTCAGGAAAAACCTTTTTCATTTGCGGGCGAATAAACTGATCCAAGCCATAATTATCGTCAATATGCAAAAACCCGCCGCCGGTTAAATACTTCCTTAAATTGCGCACATCCTGATCAGAGAATATAACATTGCCATGCCCGGTCATAAAAATAAAAGGGTAATTAAAGATCTCAGCGCTCCCCGCCTCAACCACCTCGTCTTCCTGCTGGAAGTTAGTTTTTAAGTTGTCATTGCAAAATTTTATCAAGTTAGGCAGTGCTGTACGGTCGCCATACCAATCGCCGCCGCCGTTATATTTTAACTTGGCCATTTTGTAGGTGGGTGGCATATTGAAGCTACTGATTGTTATCAGCAATATAAATGACGCAATTATTTTAATGGCCTTTTCCATATTTTTTACTTACAAAGCTAATTGGCTTTTGTCATTCTTCGCTCGCGCTACCCATGACAAGTTATATTGAACATTCAGAGGGCTGTCACCCTGAGCTTGTCGAAGGGCGACGTGCTAAGCATAGTGCCGAAGCCTTTGCCCGCGTCGTGGTTCGACAAGCTCACCATGACATCCCACCCAGATCATTCCTCCTTTAGATTCCGCAGAAGTCTGTATATCTCAGAATGACAGGTATTTTTAATCAACCAACTCTATTCAAAAAATTCACCTCAAAACAAGCCTCTAAAGCGGCTGTTTCTGTTCTTAAACGACTTTCACCTAAAGTTATAGCTTTAAAATCATTATTTAAAGCATCATTAATTTCAGTGGGCGTAAAATCCCCCTCCGGGCCTATTAGTATTAAATAATTACCGTTTGTAATGAGCTCATTTTTCAAATTGGTTTTATCGCCTTTGTCGCAGTGTGCAATAAACTTTTGCCCGTTAAATGGCTTTGCCAATAGCTGGTTAAAACCCACCGGCTCGTTTAAAACAGGGTGGTACGCCTTTATCGATTGTTTTATTGCTGACGTTATAATTTTATTAAGCCGCTCAACTTTTGCTTCTTTACGTTCTGAACGCTGGCAGATGATCAGTGAAATTTCATCAATCCCTATCTCAGTAGCTTTTTCAAGAAACCACTCTGTACGTTCAATGTTTTTTGTAGGAGCAATTGCTATATGTAAATAATGGTTCCGCTTATTAAACGATGCGGTAACCGAATTTATTTGAAGGATGGTTCTTTTTGGGTGAGCGTCTAATATATTTGCGGCATAAAGGCCGCCTTTGCCATCTATTAGTTGCACCTCATCGCCTTTTTCAAGCCGCATTACCCTTATAGCATGCTTGCTCTCCTCTTCGTTAAGAAAATATTGCGGATGCGAAGGGTCAATATCTGGTGTATAAAAAAGTTGCATGGATGAAAGCTAAAAGTATAAAGATAAGTCAGCAGTCTTGAGTCTAAAGTCTTAAGTCAAATTTATATCTTTTTTGACTCAAGACTAAGGACTTAAAACTTAAGACTAAACCTCTAATGTAAATCTACAGCATCTTCTTCATTTATCAACAGCTCAAGCTTAACTGATTCAATGTTTTGGTCAGACTTTTTGAGCACAGTAATATTATATCCGTTTGATTCTTTTTGCTCGCCAACATCAGGGATCTTTCCAAAAATATCCCCCAGCCAGCCTGATACCGTATCAAAGTCGCCATCTTCGGGCAGGTCATGCGGTAAATGCTCATTAACATCATATATGGGTGCAAGGGCATTTACAATAAACTCGCGGTCGTTCACTTTTTCAACTATCGGCTTTTCTTCATCATACTCATCCTGAATCTCACCAACCAATTCTTCAACAATATCCTCAAGTGTAACCATACCTGCTGTTCCGCCAAACTCATCAGATACAATAGCTATCTGGATCCGTTTTTGCTGCAGCTCAGCCATCAGGTCATTGATCTTTTTAGTTTCCGGAACAAAATATGGCTTTCGGATAATATCTTTTAAAATAACCTCCTGGTTGCGGGCCAGTAATGGCAAAATATCCTTTGCGTGTACAATACCGATAATTTTATCAATAACATCATCATATACCGGCATGCGCGAGTAGCCTTCTGATATGATAATTTGAACCAACTCTTCATGCCCGGTATTAACGTCGACGCCCGAGATCTTGGTGCGGGGGACCATTATATTTTTCACCACACGCTCATTAAAATCAAAGACATTCTGGATCAACTCATGCTCATTTGAATCGAGCGCGCCAGTTTCCTTGCCCTGCTCCAGCAAATATTGCAGTTCTTCCGAACTGTGGCTCGCTTCACCTTGTACAGGGGTAATGCCAATAAGGTTTAATACCATGTTTGCAAAGCCATTTAGGATCCAAATTATGGGCTTAAAAACCGCAAAAAAGAATCGCAATGGTAAAGAAATAGCCATTACCGTACGAATCGATCTTTGTATAGCAATTGATTTAGGTGCAAGCTCGCCAAACACGATATGGAAAACCGTGATAAAAGCAAATGCTACAACATGGCTTATATCAATAATAACATTTGATGTAATATTTAAGCCAAAAGCCGAAAACATGCGAAGCATAAGGTTTGTAGCAACTTCCTGCCCAACCCAACCCAGGCCTAACGAAGCAATGGTAATGCCTAATTGTGTAGCAGCAAGGTAACCATCAAGGTTATGCATAATGCTGCGTGCAACTTTTGCTACCTGGCTGCCTGATTTTGCTTTAAGTTCAATTTGTGATCCGCGTACGCGTACCATAGCAAACTCCGCAGCCACAAAAAAGCCGTTGAGCAACACCAGGAAAAGGGTAAGGAAAAGGTATAAACCGCTTATTTCAGGAACAGGCCCCATATATTAATTATTGGTACACTGGAAAAGTAGACTTATACAATTCTAAACTCTCGTTTATTACTTTATGGGCATAACGTAAACCAAGCAAATGTTCTATAGTTACGTTTTTATCCTCCAGCTTTTTGTAATCCTTAAAAAAACGAACAATTTCCGTCATGGTATGCGGAGGCAATTCGGCAAGGTCATTGATATAATTTACCGACATATCATTTTTTGCTACCGCGATGATCTTATCATCCTGTTCGCCATTATCAACCATGTGCATAACACCCACTACCTTGGCCTCGATGATAGACATAGGAAAAACATCAATTGAACAAAGAACAAGGATATCAAGCGGATCCTGATCATCGCAATAGGTTTGGGGTATAAAACCATAATTTGCGGGATACATTACAGATGAAAATAAAACACGATCAAGTTTTAACAAACCCGACTCTTTATCAATTTCATATTTAGCTTTTGAACCTTTTGGTATTTCAATAATAGCATTAACAATTTCAGGAACATTATTACCAGGAGAAACCTGGTGCCATGGGTGTTGTGTACTCATTTAAATTTTTTATTTTAACTCTTTAACATCCCGCTTAGTTACAATTTGTTTTATAAAAGTTATAACCAGCGGAATTGTTGTGATTATTATCAATCCGATAATAATATACTCCATATAATCTTTTAACTGCGGATACCTTCTGCCCAGGAAATACCCGGTTAGGGTAAAGGTGTTTACCCAGGCAACACTACCGATAATGTTATACAGTGTAAATTTTCTCAGATCAACTTTAACAACACCTGCAAAGATAGGTGCAAAAGTTCTAATTATTGGGAAAAATCTACCTAAAACCAAGGCCATACCGCCATATTTGGTGTAAAAATCTTCAGCAGCCCTTACATAGCGTTGTTTAAAGAATATAGAATTGTTTTTCCTGAACAGCTTTGGTCCCGCCCGGTAACCGAACCAGTACCCCGTATAGTTACCCAAAAAACCCGCTGCTATAAGCGAAAGTACAAGGGTATAGATGGATACATTGAGCCCCCCGTTTGAGCATAAAAGGCCCGACATAAACAATAGATAGTCGCCCGGTAAAAAAAAACCGAAAAACAGGCCGGTTTCAGCAAATACAACAATAAGCAAAAAGTAAAACCCTAAGCTTATGATGGATTGAGCGTCCGTTAAATTTTGAAGATATTCCCAAAAGTTATCCATTCACTATATCTGTAAAGCTACAAATATTAAATGAATTTGTAATGCTTGTGTTACAGATTTAAAGATGAGACCGAAGTTTCTAATGATATGTTACAGATATAAAATATTTTGCAGTAAAAGTGTCAACAGTATTGACACTTTTTTATTGCTAATGCGGTTCTTTTATATCAACTGTGAAATAAACCCCGGATAAACTCCTATAAGAATAGTTACCAATGCAGAAAAACCAAGCACCAGCTTATAATATATAGGGATTGTAAGCTCGGTGCGGTCGGCATCGCGAAAGTACATAGCAACAATTACCCTGAAATAGTAGAAAATACTTATAATGGCATTCACAACCGCTAAAATAACCAACCAAACCTGGTATTGCTTTAAAGCAGATGAGAACATAAAGAATTTACCTATAAAACCCGCAGTTAAAGGGATGCCCGCTAATGAAAGCATAGCGATGGTTAATACCAGGGCAAGAAAAGGGTTCTTTTTTGAGAGGCCGTTAAAGCTTTCAAAGTTATCGCTGCCCGATTGCTGCTGGACTAATATCAATGCGCCAAACGCTATAATAGATGCAATAGAATAAGCAGTTGCATAAATTAAAACCGAGCTGCCTGAACTTGCACCTAGTGCCACTATAGCAAACAATAGGTAACCAGCATGCGAAATACTTGAAAATGCAAGCATCCGTTTAAAGCTTTGCTGGTAAAGGGCAGTTATATTTCCTATAAACAAAGTTAATATTGTAATTACCAAAACTACCGGAGCCCAAAATTCTGAAAGAGGGGCAAAACAGGAAGAGAACAAGCGTAAAAATGCTGCAAAGCCGGCTGTTTTTACTACTGTTGACATGAAGGCAGTGATAAGCGTTGGCGAACCTTCATATACATCGGGTGTCCAGAAATGGAAAGGGGCTGCACCAACTTTAAAACAAAGGCCCACAATAATCAGCAGGATACCGGTGTAAAACATTGGGGTTATCTCTTTGGCGTGCGGATGTTCTAAAACCCAGTCGCGGATTACTTCAAGACTAAACGAACCTGATGCGCCGTAAATAAGGGTTATGCCAAACAGTAAGATCCCTGTTGAAAATGCACCCATCAAAAAATATTTTAAAGCGGCCTCATTTGAAGCAAAATCGCTCTTTTTTATACCTGCAAGGATATATAAGCTTACCGACATGATCTCGATACCTATAAACAGCATGGTTAGGTTATAGAAAGAAACCATAACTATAATACCAGCCAGCGAAAAAAGGATAATGGCATAATATTCGGCAACGTGACTGCTTATCCGTTCAAAATATCCCCTTGATAAAAATATGATCAGGATAGTTGAGATGATGGTAACTCCGGAAAATGCAATTGAGAAATTATCAAACAACATCATGCCATGATAAATAGGCACGGCGCTGTCATTCCATTGTGAAACTGCAAAACCCAAAGCTGCCAGCAAACCAATAATAGTAACCGGTAACAAAGCTTTTTGAGCTTTGTATAAACCTAAATACAAAATCACTATAGGTAAAACGGATATGATAATTAACGTATTCATTATTTTAGTTGCGGAAATTTAGGATTCACTGTATTAAACAAGTGGTTAACTGCAGCTTCAGATATATGTAAAATTGGCTGCGGATAAATACCAATAATTATTATTAAGGCACAAATGATAGAAAGCGCCAGTGTTTCTGAACCGCTAATATCAACAAAAGTAATTGTAAGATCATTAGTTGGCCCGTGCATTACTTTTTTATACATGCGCAGCATATAAACAGCGCCGAATATCATAGTTAAGCCGGCGGCAGTAACCATCCATATGTTCCATTGAAAAACACTGCTTAAGAGCAAAAATTCACCCACAAAACCATTGGTTAAAGGTAAAGCTACTGTACCAAGTACTATAATTAAAAATGCTGTTGCAAATTTGGGTGCGTTTTTAGCTATACCACCCAAATCGCTTATTGCTCTTGTACCTAAACGCCTGCTGATGATATCCCAGATAAAGAACATTCCGATAACGTTAATACCGTGGCTCAGCATTTGGATCATTGCTCCTTGCAGACCCTCTATAGTCCATACAAAGATGCCGGCAGCTATTAAGCCAACGTGTGCTATTGATGAATAAGCAACAAGGCGCTTGCCATCGTTCTGTTTAAATGCAATGATGGATGCATAGCCAATTCCTATAACAGCAAGCATAATTGTCATGCTTTGCCATTCAAAAAATCCTAAAGGCGCATTTGGGATCATCCAGCGAATAACTCCATAGATTCCCATTTTTAGCATAATACCTGATAATAACATAGTACCTGCTGTTGGCGCTTCGGTATAGGTATCGGGTTGCCAGGTATGCAGCGGGAACAATGGCATTTTAATGGCGAAGGCTAAAAAGAACGCCCAAAAAACAAATACCTGGCTGTGCGCATCAAGCCCCAATCTATAAAACTCAAACAGATCGTAAGTCTTTGAAGGCGTTTGCAGGTACAGGTAAATTATACCCAACAACATAAACAATGAGCCCGAAAAGGTATAAATGAAAAACTTAAGCGTTACACGGATCCGGTTTTCGCCGCCCCACAATGAGCAGATAAAATAAATCGGGATCAGTGCTGCTTCCCATCCCACATAAAACAAAAACCCATCCAATGCGGTAAATACAACCAGCAAGCCAGCCTGCATAAACAATATCAGTGCATAAAAAGCGCTTGCATTTTTGTACTGATGTTTGTAGGTAGTTAAAATAATAAGCGGTACCAGCACAGTGGTTAGCAATACCATCATCATGCTTATGCCGTCAATACCCGCATTAAAATAAATGCCTAATTTGGGGATCCAGGGTACATCAACGGCAAATTGTATGGAAGCATCGGGCACAAAGCCTGATAATAAGAATAATGCTATTGCCAGTTCGGCAACAGAAAAAGTTAACGCTGCATGCTTAGCTGCACCGTTATTAAACAATAAAACAGCAAGGGCCGCAATTACCGGTAAAAAAATTAAAATACTAACCGTCATTTTATGTTGTAAACGCTAATCGTTTTTTATGCTTTAATTAAAATGTACATTAATATGGAGATGATACCTGCTACCATCATAAATATGTAAAACCCTACATTGCCCGTTTGCAGCAAACGCAAACCCTTGCTGGCCTCAATTGATCCCTTGCCAAGTCCATTCACAAATCCATCAATACCTAAGCGATCAACAACTTTATCGAAGAACACTGATAAAGCATCCAATGGCTTACGGATAATGGCATCATACAATTCATCTATATAAAACTTATGGTATGATATATCAACCAATGCCGGGCGCTCCTCTGTATCCCTAACCGGTACATGTGCATTCTTTATGTATTTAACATAAGCATACAATATTGCCAGCAACGCACCGCCAACTGATATGCACATTAAAGTAATTTCAGTACTTTTTGATAATTCGGGCACTACCAGCAGCGCGGTTGATTTTTCAAATACCGGCGCTAAAAAATGCTCCAGCCAGTGATGGCCGCCCAGTGCTTCGGGAACGCCTATAAAACCACCAACTATTGATAAACCGGCAAGTATAATAAGCGGGATAGTCATTGATGAAGGCGACTCATGCAAGTGACGTTCCTGCTCATGAGTACCGCGGAACTTACCGAAGAAAGTAAGGTACATCATTCGGAACATGTAGAACGCGGTAAACATTGCTGTAATTACACCTATAATGTACATAGGGGTGCTATGCATAAAAGTATGGGCCAGGATCTCATCCTTTGAAAAGAACCCTGCAAACGGCGGGATCCCCGAGATGGCCAGCGTACCAATAAACATGGTAATAAAAGTTATTTTCAGTTTGCCGCTTAAGCCGCCCATATTGCGCATATCCTGCTCGCCGCTTACGGCGTGAATTACAGAACCTGCACCAAGGAATAATAACGCTTTGAAAAATGCATGGGTTAAAAGATGGAAAAACGCACCGGTATAAGCGCCAACGCCTAAACCTAAAAACATATAACCAAGCTGCGATACCGTTGAGTATGCCAGCACCTTTTTAATATCCGTTTGTGTTAATGCTATTAACGCGGCTAAAACTGCAGTTGTTAACCCAACTACAGCTATAATATGCATAGTGGCAGGTGCGAGTGTAAACAATATGTTCGAGCGGGCTATCATATAAACACCAGCCGTTACCATTGTTGCTGCGTGGATCAATGCTGATACAGGCGTAGGGCCAGCCATTGCATCAGGCAACCAGGTAAATAATGGCAGCTGTGCCGATTTGCCAATTGCGCCAACAAATAGCAGGATGGTAATTATTGTATACGGAGCGGACGCAAAGCCTTTTGTTCCGGCAAGTTTAAAAATGTCAGCAAAATTGGCGCTACCAAATATTACCATAATAATGAATATGGCTATGATAAAACCCAAATCGCCGATGCGGTTCATGATGAATGCTTTTTTGGCGGCATCGGCATAATCCGGATTGGTATACCAGAAACCGATAAGCAGGTATGAACAAAGCCCTACTCCTTCCCAGCCAATGAACATAATAAGGTAGTTTGACCCCATTACCAGCAAAAGCATAAAGAAGATAAACAGGTTAAGATAGGCGAAGAACTTGCCAAAACCGGCATCATCCTTCATATATCCCACAGAATACAGGTGAATCAAAAAGCCCACTCCCGTTATGATCAGCAGCATTAATGCGCTAAGCTGATCGATCAGGAATGCAAACGAGATCTTTACAGAACCGGCAGTGAACCAATTAAAAAGATCAACATTGATTGCTTTATGGGTATCATTGATCTGTAAAAAGAGGCCCACGCTTATACCAAAAGAAATTAATACTAATGCGCTGCCGATAAAACCGATAACTGCTTTTGATAAGGTATTACGACCAATACCGTTAATAATAAAACCGGCTAACGGTAAAATAGGAATAAGCCAGATATATTTGTCCATATGCCCCTTAATCCCCTAAAGGGGAAATTTTAAGCCCCCTAACCCCCTAAAGGGGGAAACGGAGTGTTGTTAATTATTTGCCTCCTGGCCCCTAAAGGGAGTGGAGTGTTTGTTATTTGCCCCTAACCCCTAAAGGGGGAATGGAGTATTATTATTTTTTATTTTTACTTCTTCTAAATCGAAAATCTGACTTCCGAAATCCCTCCTTACTCCCCCTTCAGGGGGCCGGGGGGCTTACCACTTTAACCTGTTCAGCACATTGATATCTACCGAGTTTGTATTGCGATAGATCATTACAATGATGGCCAAACCAACTGCTACCTCTGCTGCTGCCAGCGCCATAACGAAGAACACGAAAACCTGGCCTGTTGCGTCTCCCCTGTAAACAGAAAAGGCTGTAAGCAGCAGGTTTACCGAATTAAGCATCAGTTCGACCGACATAAATATTACGATAGCATTGCGGCGAATTAGTACACCGATAACCCCTATCGCAAAAATGATAGCACATAATAATATGTAATGGTTAAGTGGTACGCCCTGTATAGTTTTTGTTAGTGTTTCCATCAGGCTGTTTTAGGGTCTTTAGTAGCCAGTAAAACAGCACCAACCATTGCAGATAACAGCAATATGGATGATATTTCAAATGGCAATAAATATTCGTTAAACAATATTTTTCCAAGGTTTTTGACTAAACCGAGGTTAGGGTCATTCAGTATTACCGGGTGCGATGTACCCCAGGCTTTTAAAGCAGCAACAATGGTTATTAAAAAACATGCGCCGCCTACAAAACCTGCAATTTTAACCAGGTTTGATTTGCGCGGTTCCGATTCTTTGTTCAGGTTGATGAGCATCAGCGTATATAAAAACAACACCAGGATTGCCCCCATGTACACTATGAAGTTAACGATGGCCAAAAACTGGGCATTCATTAAAATATAATGGATGGTAAAAGTAGAAAAGGTGAGTATAAGGTATAAAATACTGTGTACAGGATTTTTTGCAGTAATAACCAGTATTGAAAAAAATATTGACAGAAATGCGATGAAGTAAAATGTACTCATGGTTTATATTTCAAAATACCTTTACCCCTGTAAAAGAGCTGGGCAAAGGTATAAAACTTCTTTATTGATTTAAGGGAGCTTCTACTAATTTGTCTTTACCGTAAATAAAATCTTTCCTTAAATAGTCAGACGGTACATGCGGGCCATCCAAATAAATGGCTTCTTTAGGGCACGCTTCTTCACATAAGCCGCAAAAAATACAGCGCAGCATATTTATTTCATATACGGCAGCATATTTTTCCTCGCGATATAAATGCTCCTCGCCTTTCTGGCGCTCGGCTGCTATCATGGTAATAGCTTCGGCCGGGCATGACAGAGCGCAAAGGCCGCATGCGGTACAACGCTCCCGTCCTTCTTCATCGCGCTTAAGTGAGTGCATACCACGGAAATTTTCAGAATATTCGCGCTGCTGCTCAGGGTAGCTGATGGTTACGGGCTTTCTGAAAAAATGTTTCATGGTAATTGCCAATCCCTGCGCAATTGCCGGCAGGTATGCGCGCTCTAAAAAATTAAGCGGCTTTGATTCAATTACCTTACGTTTATTAGTTAACGATTCCATCTTTATCCCTTTATTTAATAAATGTAATCCAAACTCCTGTTACTATTATGTTGGCAATGGCCAATGGTATCAATATCTTCCAGCCCAAGTCCATTAACTGATCGTAACGGAAACGGGGGATCGTCCAGCGTACCCACATAAAAAAGAAAATAAAAAGAAATACCTTAGCAAACATTACCGCAGTGCCAATCAGCGGCCCAATAGTTGGGCCTGTATGTGCAAGTACCCAATCCATACCCGGATAGTTATAACCACCCCAATATAAGGTAGCCATTACTGCTGATGAGATAAACATATTGATATACTCAGCAAACAGGTAAAAGCCTAATTTCATTGATGAATATTCGGTATGATAACCACCAACCAGTTCGGTTTCGCACTCAGGCAGGTCAAAGGGGGTACGGTTTGTTTCGGCAAATGCACAGATGATGAACAATAAAAAGCCAACCGGCTGATAAAGCACATTCCAATGCCAGCCATGTTGCTGTTCGGCAATTTCTTTAAGGCTTAATGTTCCGGTTACCATCAGCAAAGCGATGATAGAAAGGCCCATTGAAATTTCGTAGCTGATATTTTGTGATGCCGCGCGGATTGCGCCTAATAAAGAGTATTTATTGTTTGAAGCCCAGCCACCTATCATCACACCATAAACGCCCAGGGAAACAACACCAAATATATACAGGATGCCCACATTAATATCAGTAACCTGCAGCGGAATAACATACTTGCCAATGATTATCTGCTGCCCCCAGGGAATAACAGCCGAACCTATACAGGCCGTAAGAATAGCCAGCGAAGGGCCTGCTATAAACAGGAATGGACTGGCATTGGTCGGGATGATCTCTTCTTTCAAAAACATTTTGCCACCGTCGGCCAATGGTTGTAAAATACCCCATGGACCGGCACGGTTAGGGCCTATTCTATCCTGAAAAAATGCTGCTATTTTACGTTCAGCATAGGTAGAATACATGGCAATAACCAGGCTGATAGCGAAAATGATCACTATCAATACAAATTTAATTACTATATCTGCTACTCCCATTATAAGCGTGTGTCTCGTTCAAATTGTTCTTTATTCGCTTCCATTAACACCGGGTTAGTTTTAACAACCGGCAATGGTTTAAAATCGTAATGATTAGAGCTGATAACCGATTTATTAGATACTTTGCGCGGTCCTTCAATTACCCAATCAGAAGTTTTCTTTTTATCAAAGCGGCAGGTGTTGCAAATAAATTCTTCAACCTCGCCATATTGATCTTTGCGTGCAGTTACACGTAATACTTCTTCACCTTTGTACCATAGCGTTACTTTACCATTACAACCCGGATGATCGCAATCGCGATGTGCATCAACAGGTTTGGTAAACCAAACGCGGTTTTTAAAGCGGAATGTCTTATCAGTAAGTGCTCCTACAGGGCAAACATCAATTACGTTTCCTGAAAAATCGTTATCAACTGCTGCTTTGATGTAGGTAGATATCTCTGAATGATCGCCCCTGTTTAAAATTCCATGGATGCGATGGTCTGTTATCTGGTCGGCCACAAAAACGCAGCGATAGCACAGGATACAACGTGTCATGTGTAGCTGGATCTTATCACCTATATCAATTTTCTCGAATGTACGGCGGTCAAACTCATAACGAGTTTTAGCAGCACCGTGTTCGTAGCTCAGGTTTTGCAGATCGCACTCGCCTGCCTGATCGCAAATCGGGCAATCAAGCGGGTGGTTCAGCAATAATATTTCAACTATGCCTTTCCGCGCCTCAATTACCTCGGGTGAAGTAATGTTTTGCACTTCCATGCCATCCATTACAGTGGTACGGCATGATGCTACCAGCTTTGGCATAGGGCGGGGATCTTTTTCTGACCCTTTGCTTACTTTAACCAAACAGGTACGGCATTTACCGCCGCTATCCTTTAGCTTGGAGTAATAGCACATAGCAGGCGGAACAATATCGCCCCCTATCTGCCTTGCGGCATTAAGGATGCTTGTTCCCGGTTCTACGTCAATGGCAATGCCATCTATGGTTACTTTAACTGACATTCTATATTAGTCAAAATTATCTTATTCTCTTTCCAATCGTTCTCTTGCAGATTTGCTCTGTACAGTTCGCGGTTGCTTCGTTCCTCGCAATGACATAGCTTTTAGCTATGCTACCGTTTCTTCCTTCTTCGTTAACGGGTCGGCGTAATGTGCTAAACCAAAATTTCTTGTTACCGCTTCGGCGCCGTTGGTTGCATGCCACTCAAACTCATCCCTGAAATGGCGGATAGCACTGGCTACCGGCCACGCAGCTGCGTCACCCAGCGGACAAATAGTATTCCCTTCAATTTTTTTAGACACATCAACCAGCAGGTCCATGTCGCTCATTTTGCCATGGCCATACTCCAAACGGTGCAATACCTTTTCCATCCAGCCTGTACCCTCACGGCAAGGCGAACATTGCCCGCAGCTTTCGTGGTGATAAAAACGGGTAAAGTTCCAGGTATTACGCACAATGCATTGGTCTTCATCATAGGCTATGAACCCACCTGAACCCAACATCGTACCGCTAACAAAACCGCCATCGGCTAATGATTCATAGCTCATCAGGCGGGGCTCGTTATTGATAGTTTTAAGAAACAGGTTCGCCGGAAGGATCGGCACTGATGAACCGCCTGCAACAACTGCTTTTAAACGTTTGCCATTAGCAATCCCCCCGCAATATTCGTCAGAATATAAAAACTCTTCAGCTGATAAGCCCAGATCAATTTCATATACACCGGGTTTCTTTACGTTACCTCCTGCCGAAATTAATTTTGTACCTGTACTGCGGCCAATCCCTATTTTAGCATATTCTTCACCACCTTCATTGATGATTGGCACTACAGCAGCTATTGATTCAACGTTGTTTACTACTGTTGGGCAGCCATATAAACCTGCAATAGCAGGGAATGGCGGTTTAATGCGCGGGTTACCGCGTTTGCCTTCCAATGACTCAAGCAAAGCGGTTTCTTCACCGCAGATATAAGCACCACCACCGGGCTGTACATATAGCTCCAGGTCATACCCTGTGCCTAATATATTCTTACCTAAAAAACCTGCATTTTTTGCTTCCGCAATAGCTTTTTCAAGGACCCTGATCTGCGGCATCATTTCACCGCGAACGTAGATATATGATGTTTTAGCGCCTAAAGCAAAGCTTGCTACTATCATCCCTTCAATTAATAAGTGAGGGATATAAGTCATTAAGTAACGGTCTTTAAAAGTGCCGGGTTCAGATTCATCGGCATTGCAAACCAGGTAACGGGCAACGCCTTCCGGTTTAGCCAAAAAGCTCCACTTCATCCCCGTAGGGAAACCTGCGCCGCCACGGCCGCGTAAGCCTGATTTTTTTACTTCTTCAACTATCTCGTCGGGCGACATTGTTTTCAAAGCCTTTTCAACAGAAGCATAGCCACCTTTTGATCGGTAAACATCCAAAGTATTGATGCCCGGTACATTTATATGTTCTAAAAGTAATTTACGTGCCATTGCTGCTTAATATATCTTTTTGGTCAGCTTGTAATAGTTAATATGTTTTATAATGCAGCTTGCAAAAGCTACAACAACCAGTAAGTTTAAAAATAACGGATTTTTATCAAAGCCGCCGTTGCCATAAGCAATCATTATTACGGTTGCAGCGAACAATGCATCTGTTATAATTAAAGTTGATCTGTTCATTTAATTATTGCCTTTTACCTTTAAATCTGCGATCAGTTTATCAACCGAATCGTTAGTTAAATTTTCGTAAAAAGTATATTCAGGACCAATCTGTAACACCGGGCCATAGCCACAGGCTGCAAGGCATTCAACACCGCGCCAGCTAAACAGGCCATCGGCAGTAACTTCGCCTTCCTTAACACCAAGCTTTTGCTCAATATGATCCATTATTTTTTCGGCGCCAACAATGCCGCATGGGCCCGTACGGCAAACCTCTAATACGTATTTGCCTTGCGGGCGCATAAAGTACATGCTGTAAAATGTAGCTACCTCATATACTTCAATATGCTGGATTTTTAGGTATTCGGCTACCTTATCCATTGCATTTGAACTCAGCCAACCATGCTCGGCCTGCACCAAATGCAAAATAGGCAGCAAAGCTGATTTTTGTTTCCCTGCGGGATAACGGCTCACTATATCATCAAAACTTTTGATCAGCTCCGGTGAAAATTCAACCGGCAGCTGTTGTTCTTCAACTCTAAGCATCTAACTCTCCGGCTATAACGTTTAAACTACTCATGTTAATAATCGCATCAGATAATAACATTCCACGGCTCATTGGCGCGTACATCTGGTAATTGATAAAGCTTGGCCTGCGGAAATGCAGGCGGTACGGCGAGCGGCCGCCATCATTTACCAGGTAAAAACCCAGTTCGCCATTTGCACCCTCAACCGAATGATAGACCTCGGTAGTTGGGGTTGGCACCTCGCCCATCACAATTTTAAAGTGATAGATCAAAGCTTCCATGTTATTATAAACTTCCTCTTTTGGAGGCAGGTAAAAATCAGGTACATCAGCATGGAAAATATCAGTTGGTTCTTTTTCCAGCTTAACCAGGGCTTGCTCAATTATCCGCAAGCTCTGCCACATTTCTTCGTTACGAACCAGGAAACGGTTATAAACATCGCCATTGCTGCCAACAGGTACTTCAAACTCAAAGTCTTCGTATGATGAGTACGGGTTCATCGCCCTAACATCATAATCAACGCCGGCAGCACGCAGTAAAGGGCCGCTCCAGCTATAATTCAATGCGTCTTCGGCAGTAACCGCAGCTACATCCTTAGTACGATCAACAAAAATCCTGTTTCTATTAAACAATGATTCAAATTCCCTTAATGTAACAGGGAAATCCTTTAAAAACTTACGCAGTTTGCTAAAAGCAATAGCGTTAAAATTGCGCTCAAAACCGCCAATACGTCCAATATTTGTTGTTAAACGTGAACCACAAACTTCTTCGTAAATCTCATAAATGAACTCACGGTGTTCCATCATGTAAAGGAAACCTGTAAAAGCGCCGGTATCAACACCCAATACACCGTTGCAGATGATGTGGTCGCTTATCCGTGCCAGTTCCATTACTATTACACGCAGGTAATCAACACGCTTAGGCGTTTCAATACCTAAAAGTTTTTCAACCGTCATGTGCCAGCCCATGTTATTAATGGGTGACGAGCAATAGTTTAACCTGTCGGTAAGCGGGGTAATCTGGTAAAACGGCCTGTGTTCGGCAATTTTTTCAAAGGCACGGTGTATGTAGCCTATTGTTGATATGCCGCTTACAATTCTTTCGCCATCAAGCTGAAGCACATTCTGGAACACACCGTGTGTTGCAGGATGTGTAGGGCCCAAATTCAGGGTCGAGAGTTCGCTTTGCGGATCGTTATCTGTATATACCGGGTGATTCTGCATTTGTTATCTTCCAAAAAAGTAATCTTTCTTATCAACGCGGTTAGGATCTTCCAGTGGAAATTCCCTTCGCATCGGGAAAGCGGTCATATCGTCAACATTTAATATTCTGCGTAAATCGGGATGTCCGTCAAATATCACTCCGAAAAAATCGTAAGTTTCGCGTTCCATCCAGTTGGCGCCGTTCCATAAATTTGTGGCAGTCGGGATATGCACATCACCATCAACCAAAAACACCTTAAGGCGGATACGCACATTATTAACCAAGCTGTGCAAATGATATATAACCCCAATTTGTTTCTCCAGTTCAGGATAGTGGACAGCGGTTATATCTGTTAAAAATATAAATTGAAGAGTTGGGTCGCTTTTTAAAAAAGTTAAAACATCAATTATCTGCTCGCGGCTTGTTTCGAGTGTTAACAGGCCAAAAGGCTCACCAACTACGGTAAGCTGATGAGGAAATTGAGCGGTGATCTTATTTAAAAGCTCTTCGTTTGAAATTTTGCCCATTATTGTATTCCGTATGAAGCTAAGAGTTTTTGATACTGCGGCTCATTTCTGCGGCGCAATGTTTCAGTTTGTACCAGTTTTTGAATTTGTATAAAGCCATCAATAATAGCTTCAGGGCGCGGCGGACAACCAGGCACATACACGTCAACCGGGATCACCTCATCAATTCCCTGCAAAACGGAATAGGTATCAAAAATACCTCCGCTTGATGCACAGGCGCCCACAGCCATTACCCAGCGTGGCTCAGCCATTTGCAGGTAAACCTGCCTTAAAACCGGCCCCATTTTTTTTGAGATAGTGCCCATAACCATCAACAGGTCGGCCTGGCGGGGCGAAAAGCTTAAACGCTCGGCCCCAAATCTAGAAAGATCGTAATGCGAGGCCATTGTTGCCATAAATTCTATACCGCAGCACGATGTTGCAAATGGCAGCGGCCATAATGAATTTGCACGTGCTAAACCTATTACTTTATCAAGCGAGGTAGCAAAAAATCCTGCTCCTTCTACGCCAGCGGGGGCATCAACTAATTGAATATCACTCATGATCTATTTGATACAAAAACCCATCCTTATTGAGTCGAAAGTCTTTAGCAGATAGTCAGTAGTTTCAATTTATCGCTGAAACTTTAAAATTTGACTTAAGAATTAAAGACATTTACAGTTAAACTATAAACATTGCAAATTTACAAATAATTTATAATGTAAGAGATACACTATGCAATAAGGTGAATATATTTAGAATCGTTCTAAACAGCTATTAATCATTGGTCATTACGTCATTGGTCATTATTGCTTTGGTAAACAATGCTGTTGCACTTTTCTGAATTGCCGACCTTTTTACCAACTCAAATACCAGAGATCTTCCGGACTTTACTGACTTTCCGGACTTAAATTAATCCCAGTCTAACGCGCCTTTTTTAATAACATAGAAAAAGCCCAGTAAAAGTGTACCCATAAAGATGAACATCTCTATCATACCGCTTTGGCCCAGTTCTCTGAAATTAACCGCCCAAGGATACATAAAAATAACTTCCACATCAAACAGCACAAAAAGAATGGCCACCAAAAAATACTTAATGGAAATTGGGGTCCGGGCATTACCTATAACTTCAATACCCGATTCAAAAGGAGTAAGCTTATCTTTGGTAACCCGCTTTGGGCCAATTTTATGGGTTACAAACATGGTGGTAACCACAAATCCTAAAGCTACCAGCATTTGGAAAATGATGGGCAAATAACTAACGGGCAAATTTTGTACTTCCATGGTGCAAATATACAAATGGGATTATAATAAAAAAGCCTCCTGATAAATCGGGAGGCTTTCTTTTTTAATATTTTAAGCTTATTTACTTGCTTTTGCCACTACTTTTTTTTTGGAAGAAATATTTTACCTGGGCATTTTCAGGGTCCATCTGTTGCGCCTTCGTGTATAAATCCAAAGCCTTTGCAGAATCCTTTTCTTTATTTTCGGCATAGTTGCCTAAATAGGCATAAGCAACTGCCATGTATCCCTTTGTATTTTGATCAGGTGTACCACCTTTTGCTGTAACCAATTGTACGTATTGCTCAAAAAGCGGCTTGGCTAAACCTTTTATATTATTTCTGTCAACATCTTCAAAATCCTTAACGTTAGCATGGAAATATACAATTTGTGCGTTGGGGGTTGGTAATTTCCGTTCAACATAGGTGAATGCTGAATCGGCTTTGGTAAGCAATGTAGAATCAACTTTTATAGCTTTATTAGTTTGTTGTTTTATAAGCTGATCTTTGTATGCCTGGTAGTAACTAAAGCCTTCAAAAAAATGGTCATTCAATGTAGCTTTACGTGATTTTTCACCATATGTTCTATAAGCTTCAGCAGCCTCAATATACTTTTGTGATTTATATAGCGACTTGGCAATTTCACCATAAATATCAACCTGTGAAGTATCAAGTGTTAAAGCTTTGCGTAAATTTTGGATACCTAATGAATCTTTTTTCTCTTCTAACTGCGTTTTTCCTAAATATAAATAATCATTGGGAATAACACGTTTAGGTCCAGCCTCATTTACCCATTTGGTGAATGCACTTTCAGCAGCAGGGTAATCCTTATTTTCAAAAGCTGCATAGCCCAAATACCGGTAAGCCCTTAAATTACTTTTAGCTGATGCCGAAAGATCATTTGCTATCTTTTGCAAAGTTGTATAATCCTTTGCTCTAAAAACAAAATCTGCGTAACGCATTTGGGACTCTACTGAATAATCAGTAAGGCTAATATATTTTTTATAGCTATCGGCCGCCTGTTTAACTTTTGCATCATATTGAGTTGGATCTTTTGGAGCCCAACGCAGGTATAATTCAGCCAGTTCACGGTAAGCAGGCCCATAGTTTGGGTCAATTGCCAAAGCCGCCTGGAACTGTTTTTCAGAATCCTCAAAGTTTTCTGCATATTTCCATAAAACACCTTCGGCAACGTTTGCAGCAGGTGATTTTGGATCAATTGCCAATGCCGCATTATAATTGTTATAAGCATCGGTGCTCTTTATCTGCGAACGATAAGCATCACCCATGGCAATTAATATTTCAGCATCTTTAGGGTTAACAGCTTTACCTTTATTTAAAACCGCAATAGCTGCATCAGCGTCAGCCGGTGCAATTTTTGACCCATTGGGGCCAATGCTGCTGCCGCTAACTGGTAGTAAATAACTAAGGCCTATGTATAAATAAGGCTTTCCATTTTTGCCAGCCAACGCTATGGCCTGGTTAAAATTTGAGGTTGCAGTAGCATTATCCTTTTCAACATGGGCCACTGCGCCCAAGCCCACCAGGTTTAATGGCGATTTGGCATTTACCGAAAGACCCTTACTAAATATAGCCTTTGCCGAATCGGCATAATCTTGTTTCAAATATACCCAACCCAGGTAAAAATAGTTTTCATCTTTGTCTGCCTGTGTAGTTGTAAGGTTTTTAAGCATCGACTTAGCTTTCTGATACTGTTCTGCATCAATAGCCTTTTTTGCATCGGCTAAACTTTGTGCAAAAACCGACGATCCTAAAAACATCAAACCCAGCCCTGCGCCGGCTATTTTACTGATCATTTTCATTTTGAGTAAATTTTTTTTTAAAGACAATGAAGTTTAAAAAGAACCTGTTATTTTTTTTTAAATAAGGCTCAATAAAATACCCCACCGGATTAATAATTTATTTTAGTTATTTATGCTCTACGTACAATAAAGCACTTTATTAGTTTGTTACAATAAAACAGTTATACAATAATATAATTTTTTGACTAAAAATACATGTACAAGTTTAAACAACTTAGTACACAATTTTATTTCGCAATTTTTGATACTATATTGATTTCCCTGCCGGGGATCGCATCCGGCAATAACCCCGATTTTAAAATTATTCTTTGGCCCCTGTCGCCGGCAATAAATGCAGCAAATTCCATACCTAAACCCATTTTGCCGGTAAAATTTAAAATATATAAATTCCTTGTAAGCGGATATTGCTTTAGCGCTATGGTTTGCTGGGACGGCGAAAAATATTGTCCGGTTGTAACTTTACTAATATCATCCTTTACCGATACTATTTTTACTTTATTAACCGCATCCGCATAATCTCTCTCAGGATCATTTAGCCAGCTAAACCCGGTTATGCCTATTGCATTGGGGTGCTCGCTAACATATTTTATAACTTCCTTATTTGATTTCAGCGAATAAATATTTTTCTGGTTGAAATCCTTATTCCCCGAAAGTTCTTTTAAATACCTTACCAAACCAGAGTTTGGGTTATCAAAAACGATATCCTTATCAGTTTTAGTATTACCGTTAAGCATTTTTTTTATTTCGCTAATGGTAATTGTAGTATCGTTTGAAGCCTGGTTTACAATTAAAGTAACAGCATCAATAGCAAAACGGTTAACTATAGGCTTTAGATTTTTGCTTGCCAGCACTTTATTTTCTTCCGCATTCATCTCGCGTGCAATAATCAGCACACGTGCACTGTCAGAAAACAAAAGATTTACGGCTGTATTTTCAGGAGCGCATATCACTTTAGGATGACCATCTTTATACAACGCCCCAAAAACATAGAGTTCCTGATCAACAATTGGCTTAAATGATTCATCAACGATAAAAATTTTTGAACGGTCAACACCTCCTACCGTCTTTACCTTTTGTTTACAGCTTCCAAAAAGTGTAAGCAAAACCGCACTGATAGCTATTAGATTTAAACTATATTTCATCAGGTTTCTTTTTTAATAAGCGCGAAAACCGTAAAATGCCATAAGCTATTAAAATCAGTCCGAAAACTAACCGCTGGTTTTTGGAGATATTTGGCAACATTTGGTCCCAAAAAATCACCATCAGACCCAATGCTGTTACACACACAAAACCTGCAACTCCTAAAATGAGCAAAAACCGCCTTGCGGGCGATTTTTGCTTGTTGTTATTAAATAACATTGAATCCGTTTATTCTGAAAGTGCGAAAGAGATAGGAACACTGTATGCAACACGAACCGGACGTCCGTTTTGAATACCTGGCGACCATTTTGGTGAAGCTTTAATTACACGTACAGCTTCCTCATCGCAACCATCACCAATACCACGCGTTACGTGAATATCAGTTAATGAACCATCGCGCTCGCAAACAAAGCTAACTATAACTTTACCTTGTGTACCATTTTCCCTGGCAACTGCCGGATAGTGGATATTTTTACCAAGGTATCTTATAAAGGCGTCCATACCACCAGGAAACACCGGAACCTGTTCAACTGAAGAGAATATCTTATTAGGATCTTCTTCAGTAACCTTCTGGTCAGAAGTACCTACCGGCTCATCAATAACCACATCGGCGTTTTTGTCGCCTTTAAGGTTTTTTTGTCCCGGATCGGCAACTTTCAATTCCTCAATAGTTGGTGGTTTCTCTTTCACCTCAATATCCGGCTTCACAATTGGAGGCGGGAATTTAACCTGGTCAACCTTTGGTTTAGGCGGCTCAGGCGGAGGTGGCGGAGGTGGTTTCTTTAAATCGGGTGGCGGTGGTGAAAGCACCACATTGGTGATTTTTATTTTTTCTTTCCCCTTAGGTATAAACCCGGAGATCATGTCGATGATCGTATTTGCAGATATAGCCACAACAAATATTATGATGCCTATAATAAGGGCTTTGCTGGTATTACGCCCATTATCCTTCCTTAGTTCATAGGCCCCATATGCTTTGTTACGATCTGTAAAAACGACATCGATCCATTTTTGATCTAATATGTCTAATTTTGATCCAAACATCTTTTTGGCTTTAATATAAATTAACGTTTAAGTAACTAAAATATTACTGCAATAAACCTTGTGCTTTTAATGCTTCAAGCTCCAGCGGCATAATTTTCACAATAGCGTATGACTTAACATTGGTTATGCTCATTTCATCAAGCACATTAACCAGGTTTTCATAACTTGATTTATCGCTTGGCTTTATCAAAACTATCATAAAATTGTCGGGTGCGGCATGTGAAGCAGCTACACTGTTACCATTTTCAATCAAAGTTTTGCGTAACTGGGTAGGGCCATAGCCCTCAAGCGTCGGAGCTGATTTCCCAGCCTCGCCCATATACCACATTAATTTATTGTGACCGCCTAATAAAATAGTCATTGTGCGCGATGCTGCAACAGGTAACTGGTTTTTTATTTCCGAGTTATCCGGCATAGCCAAATTCATAGCTTTGGGTTTATTTAGCGTGGTGGTGAACATAAAGAAAGTGATCAGCAAGAAAGCCAGATCCACCATCGCGGTCAGATCGACACGCGTAGAGGACTTTTTGCTCCTTACCTTCCCGCCTTTATGCTTACCCCCGCCGGAGGTATCTAATTCTGCCATTTTTTTATTTTTTAGGTGCCGCTCTTAGCGACGTAATTAAATCAAACTTAAAAAGTTTCTGATGTCCCAGTATACTGATAACCGTATTAATGGCCGGGTACTGCTCTTTCCTGTCACCTTTTATCGCAATGTGATAGTCCTTGCTATGCAAAGCTCTATCAGCCTTTCGTGCAGTGATGATCCAGTCAGACAACTCATTAGTAATAGTTGTATCTGCAGGGATCCCCCTTTGTTCGAAGCTTTTCAATTGCGCGCTTGGCGTGCTCAAAAACTGTTTTAACTGGCTCATCGGAACGCCAAATACTTCTGTATTTGAAAATCTATTTAATTCTGCAGGTGTAAAATCAACTTTGTATTTCTCGCCCATTGTTTTTAAAGTCTCAGTACGGACATCGTCGCCGCTGAAAGAAAGGAAGATCTTATTTTGCTGACCAATTGATATCGTCATTACGTTATCATCCGGTATAGTTACTTCTTTTGATGAAGCAGGCACTTCGGCCTTTGAAGGGTCTTCAACCTTTGGTTTTGCCGTTAATATGAAAAAGGTAAGCAACAGGAAGGCCACATCACACATGGCCGTCATATCTATTGCTGTGCTTTTCCTGGCAACTTTTACTCTTGGCATAATTTTTTGTTTTTAATGTAAAGTGTATAAATTGATTATACTATCCCCGGTCAATCTCTCCGACCGGGGCAAAAACTAAGCAACAGCGTGTTGGTTATTTATTTTTGTGTGATGCTGCAAACGTTTGTACAATACTGAAACCAGTTTCGTCAATCGCGTAAGTAAGATTATCAATTTTTGAAGTAAATACGTTATACATTATAATTGAAATTGCTGACGTACTGATACCTAATGCAGTGTTAACCAATGCTTCAGAAATTGATGCAGAAAGCGCTGTTTGGTTAGTTGCACCAGCAGCAGCTAACTCACCGAAGGCCTTGATCATACCAAATACGGTACCTAACAGACCTGATAATGTACCGATAGATACCAGGGTAGCAATAATGGTTAAATTTTGCTCCAACATAGGCATTTCCAAAGCGGTTGCTTCTTCAATGTCTTTTTGGATAGCCAATGTTTTTTGATCAACAGTTAAATTATCATCAACTTCCATTTCGCGGTATTTTTTCAAACCGGATCTAATTACGTTTGCAACAGAACCTTTTTGTTTGTCGCACTCGGCTTCTGCAGCAGTAATATTACCTGCATTAAGGGCGCTTTGTACTTTGTGTACAAATGCATCCACATTGCCGGTACCTGATGCTTTACCAATAACAACAAAACGCTCTATAGAGAAAACGATCACCATTAACAGGTATGACATAATTACCGGTACTAAGTTACCCCCTCTGTAAATACGGCCAAAAAAGTCGACCGGTGTACCTACTGCTACATCGCCGTCAGCAAAGTGGCTTGGTTGGCCCAGTATAAAAATGAAGATTAGAATTGCAACTACGATACAGATCGGGATAGTTAAAGTTGCAAACATGCCTGATGAGCTTGAGCTTTCTTTTTTTACAGGACTAGTTGGTTTTGTTGGTGCGTTTGCCATTACTTTTTAGTTTTTAGTTTTAGTTTTTAGTTTATGAATATAAGTTTGTTAAATGCAATATATAAAGTGAATAACAAAAATAGAATTTAAATGAAATAAAAAAATATTTTATGGTATTCTTTACAAAATTTTAATCTACCCATTATCTATTATACACAATTGGTGCTATACATAACGGTGAAAATTAAAAATTGTGTTTTGTACAAATAATATTTTGCAATAAAACCCATTTTTTTTAATAATAGCAAACAATAATTTATAAAATTTATGTTACTAAGGCCGATATGGTGACATTTGGGGCCGCATTAATAATTTCGTGTTTGCAAAATGGCGCATATTGCTCAAAGTTTTTAATGAACGCTGCCGCAAGGTCATTCGCCCTTTCATCATAGGCGTCGGCATTGGCCCAAGTGTTTCTCGGATCAAGCAAATTATCCGGCACATTGGGGCAGGTTTGCGGCATTTGCAGGTTAAATATAGGTTGCCTGGTATATTTTACATTATCAAGATCGCCGTTTAATGCAGCCGAGATCATGGCCCGGGTGTATTTAAGTCTCATTCGTTTCCCGGTTCCATAAGGCCCGCCTGTCCAGCCTGTGTTTATCAACCACACTTTAACGTTGTGCTTTTTTATTTTATTGCCCAGCAATTCAGCATAAGCTACCGGGTTTAGCGGCAAAAATGCCTCACCAAAGCATGCTGAAAAAGTGGCATTCGGCTCTGTTATGCCTGCTTCGGTGCCTGCAACCTTAGCCGTATAGCCCGAAATAAAATGGTACATTGCCTGTTCAGCGCTTAGTTTTGATACCGGCGGTAATATGCCAAAGGCATCTGCTGTTAAAAAGAATATATTTTTAGGCGAATCTCCTATTGATGGGATCACTGCATTATTAATATTATATAAAGGATATGCAACCCGGGTATTTTCTGTTTTATCAATGTTTGAAAAATTAACCGTGCGGGTGCCTTTTATAAAATTAATATTTTCAAGCAGCGCGCCAAACTTAATGGCATTAAAGATCTGGGGCTCCTTTTCGGCGGTAAGATCAATGCACTTGGCATAGCAGCCGCCTTCAAAGTTAAATATGGTATAATCGCTCCACCCATGCTCATCATCACCTATAAGACTGCGTTCAGGGTCGGCAGAAAGGGTGGTTTTACCCGTACCCGATAAACCGAAGAAAATTGCTGTATCGCCTTTTACCCCCGTATTAGCCGCGCAATGCATAGAAAGTACCTTTTTTTCATGTGGAAGTATAAAATTTAAAACCGAAAAGATCCCTTTCTTGATCTCGCCGGTATACCCCGTACCGCCTACAAGTATAATTTTTTTTGTAAAGTTGATAATAGAAAAATTATGCTGCCGGGTTCCGTCAACTTCCGGATCAGCCTTAAAACCGGGCGCCGCTATTATTGTCCATTCCGGTATTAAACTTCCGTCAATAACCTCCGGGCGCAGAAATAAATGGTGAACAAATAGGTTTTGATAAGCGGTTTCGGTAATAACGCGGATATCAATATGGTACTTTTCGTTGGCACATGCGCTGCTGTCGCGTACAAATATGTCACGCCCGGCCAGGTAGTCAGTAACTTTTTCAAACAAGGCATCAAATTTACCGGCATCAAATTTAATGTTCACCTTACCCCACCAAACGCTATCGCGGGTTATGTCATCCTCCACAATAAAACGGTCTTTAGGCGACCGGCCCGTAAACTCACCGGTATCAATTGCCAATGCGCCTGTATCGGCCAAAACGCCCTCATCTCTCTTTAAAGCTGCATCAACAAGTTCGGCAGCATTTAATTGGTAAAAAACAGTCCTCGCCCGATCAAGCTGCAAATAGCTCAGATCAGGTACAGTAGTAGTACTCCTTCTCATTAAATAGTTATAATTGGTTGCTGCAAAATTAGTGGTTTTCCTACCTAAGAAACAAGAGAATTATCTTATTTTTTTACATAATGTAAACTTTACACACTATGTAAACAACTTATTTACAACTATTTAATATATCTTTACATTTATTTTAAATACACTAAGTACATCAAGAATCAGAGGTAAGAAACTCGATATTTTGAGGTTTAAATGAAGAGTGAAGATGAAATATTATAAATAAGGGGGATTACACAGGACGTCCCCGCTATAGCCGGGCCAGGCTATGCGCGCTAAATAGCCGTTGCTTGCTACAACTCTTTAAACAGCAGCTACAACTGCAAACTGCCTGCTCAACATTGCCAACAGCACCTATCCGCCTGCCTTTTTAACTTTATAGCCATCAGCAACTAATATGGTTAATACCTTATCCCTAAAATCGCCCTGTATTAATATTTCGCCATCCTTTACCGAGCCGCCAACACCGCATTTTGATTTTAGCTTTTTACCTATAATTTCAAGGTCGGCACCGGGGCCTACATATCCATTAATACGGGTAACCAATTTGCTGCCACCTTTACGGTCCAGATAAATTTTAATATTTTGCTGTTGTGGTGGCAGCGCCTGGGTGGCAGCGCTCCCGCTTTGCTGGTATTGAAAATCAGGGTCGGTAGAGTATACTACACCTGTAAAGTTCTTTTTAGCCATGTTATTAAGTCTTGAGTCTGTAGTTTTAAGTCCTGAGTCAGGCTCTGCAAATTTATAATTTTCCAAATAATGCCTTAAGACTAATGGCTCAAGACTTAAGACTTCATAAATGTGCTTCCCACAATAACCTTTAATGAATGCGGCACCAGCACAATTTCGGCTTCGGTGCCGGCAATTTGTGGTTCGCCATCAAGATGTAAAGGCCCGGGATTGGCCCGTTTAACAAATATATGCTTTCCCCTTATTATTTCAACGTATTTTGTTTGATCAGCTGTTTTGGCCATCATGCGGATCCCCAGCTCAAAAAATCGCCATAAAGGGAATTTTTTTATCACACAAACATCCAGCAAACCATCCTGTACCGAGGCATGGGGAGAGATATGTGCATTGTTACCATACTGTGAGGAGTTGGCAAAGCTCAGCATAAAAGCTTCGCGGTCATAAATCTTGCCGTCAATCTCCAGGTGATACATTTGCGGCTTATAATTTATAACTTCTTTAATAGATGATTTAATATAAGTAATAAACCCCCGCTTTTGTGTGTGCGAAAATACTTCGCTTATATGGGCATCAAAGCCCATCCCGGCCATATTGAAAAACGGCTGTCCATTTAACCTTGCCGAATCGATAGTTATAGTACTGCCTGTACCAAGCGTCTCAATGGCTTTTTGAGCATCCATGGGGATATTAAGGAACCGCGACAAGCCATTACCCGATCCGAAAGGAACTATCCCTAAGGTGGTGTTGCTCCCCACAATTGCCGATGCCACTTCATTTACCGTTCCATCACCGCCAACTGCCACAATAAGGTCAAATTTGCCCACCGCTTCTTTAGCAATCTGCCTGGCGTGCGATACACCATCACTAAAAACAATTACCGGTTTAAATAAATTAGTATCCAGGTGTTTCTCGATGAGTTCCGGAACGCCATCCTTTTGCTTCCCGCCAGATATTGGGTTTATAATAAATAACGCTTTCCTTTCCAACTAAATATGATTTCTGCGGGCAAAAGTAAATCTATTTTCGGCTTTGTAAAAATTGTTTTAATTTAGCAACCTGAAAGTGGACTGATTTAATTGCCCCATCCCGAATAGAATCGGGACGCAACGGATTGCAACCACGTAAAAAAGTGCTAAAACCATGCTTCTTTACTCAATCCTTTAAATCTTTATTGGCTTTTAAGAACAAAAATATCGCAGAAACGCTAACATTGTGAATCTGCAAGGAGAAATTTTAATTATCATATAAAAATTTATGTCGTATTTATTCACATCAGAATCCGTATCAGAAGGACATCCGGATAAAGTTGCCGACCAGATCTCGGATGCTTTGATAGATCATTTTTTAGCTTTCGACCCTGACTCAAAAGTTGCCTGCGAAACACTGGTAACAACAGGCCAGGTTTTTTTAGCCGGCGAAGTAAAGTCAAAAGCATACCTTGATGTTCAGAAAATAGCCCGCGAGGTAATTAACAAAATTGGTTATACCAAAGTCGAATATATGTTTGATGGCAGCTCGTGCAGTGTACTTTCGGCCATTCATGAACAATCACCCGATATTAACCAGGGTGTTGACCGTACCGCGAAAGAAGAGCAAGGTGCAGGCGACCAGGGGATGATGTTTGGTTATGCAACTATCGAAACTGATAATTATATGCCGCTGGCCCTTGATATTGCACATGCCTTATTAATAGAGCTGGCAGCTATCCGCCGCGAGAATTCTGATATAAAATATTTACGTCCTGATGCGAAATCGCAGGTAACGCTGGAGTATGATGACAACAACCAGCCGGTACGCATTGATGCCATTGTAATTTCAACCCAGCATGATGATTTTGACGAAGAAAAAATCATGCTGACAAAAATCAGCAGCGATATCATCAGCATCCTAATTCCAAGGGTAAAAGCAAAATACCCTAAATATGCTCACTTTTTTGGTGATGGCATTAAATACCACATTAACCCTACAGGCAAATTTGTTATCGGTGGCCCGCATGGTGATACCGGTTTAACCGGACGTAAAATTATTGTTGATACTTACGGTGGTAAAGGTGCACACGGTGGCGGCGCATTTTCAGGCAAAGATCCTTCAAAGGTTGACCGTTCTGCTGCTTATGCTACCCGCCACATTGCTAAAAACCTTGTTGCCGCCGGCGTTGCCGATGAGGTTTTAGTACAAGTATCATATGCTATAGGCGTTGCCCAGCCAATGGGAATCTACATAAATACTTATGGAACAGGCAAAGTTGGCCTGCACGACGGCGAAATTGCTAAAAAAGTGGAAGCCATATTTAACATGACCCCATACGCTATTGAAACTCGCTTTAAACTGCGTAACCCAATATACAGCGAAACTGCTGCTTACGGCCACTTTGGCCGCCCTAATGAAGTGATAACCAAATCATTCATTGGTCATGATGGCAAAGAGATAAAACGCGAAGTTGAACTGTTTACCTGGGAAAAGCTGGATTATGTTGATAAGGTGAAACAAACATTTGGCTTGTAATAAATTTGAAAAGTGCCGGTTTGAAGATTTGAAAATTTCATCTTCAAACCGGCACTTTTTATTTTGATAAAGCGCCAATTCAAAAATCACAAATTAATCATCAAATTAGTATTTAAGGATGATAAAGCCTGTTTTATATTTGCTTTGCCCTTCAATTCGCACTAGTTTACCTACTCACTCCAGCCTGATCAACCACCCGGCTCTTCAATTCATAATACTTCTTTTATCGAATGGCATTGCCGCGTACCTAAGGATTACATCAGCGCCTGTTTTTGTTTTTAGTTGTATCAAAACGGCAGCAAGTTTAGCAGCATCCGTTGAAATAAGTTGTAGGAATTAAAGACGGTAAAAAAAAGCTTTGGCAATGCCCAAATTCCTTTTACAACGCTATACAATTACAACTCTTACAACCATTATAACGTTTGCAACCTTTTACAACCTAATCACAACAAAAAGTCCTATTTTCAGTTTTTGAAACTGTAAACACATCAAATGACTAATCCAATAAAAAGGTTTCGCTATAACCCACGCAGGAGATCCGGATATGTAGGCGAGCAGCCGGGTGCAATAAATATACCCGAAGATGCTGTAAAACCTTTGATCAACATTTATTCCTACAACGCAAAAGAGCTGGTGAGCGATCAAGGGAAAAGTATCAAAGTTGTGCTTGATCAATTCAAAAAATGCCAGGATCATACGCATTGGATCCAGGTTAGGGGGCTTGGAGATGCGGTATTGATTGAAGAAATAGGATCAATCTTAACTATCAATCCCCTGGTGCTTGAAGACATTACCAATATTCACCAGCGGCCTAAGTTTGATGAGTATGACGACTATGTATTTGCAGTAAGCCGCATGATTACTTTCAGCAAAGATTATGAGCTTAATAACCACCAGTTTTCGGCCCTGGTAAAGGATAACATCATCATAACTTTTGAAGAAACACACGAAGAAAATTTCGAAGGCGTAAAAAACCGCCTGAAAGTAGGAAAGGGTGCCATACGTACTGCGGGACCGGGCTACATGTGCTATGCGCTTACTGACACCATACTTGATTGTTACTTCTCCCTGCTGGCACAGCTTGGCGATCAGTTAGATACTGTTGAAGACCGTTTATATGGCAACGCTGATAAAACCATTATGTATGAAACCCAGCAACTTAAAAGAACCTTGATTGTTTTGCGGCGTTCCTGCTGGCCCGAGCGCGACAAGATAAATGATATGCTGCGTACCGAAAGCCCCCTGATAAACAAGGAAGTAAAGCTATTTTTAAAGGATGCCTATGACCATTGCATCCAGATAATGGACCTGATTGAGAGCTACAAAGAAATAACCTCCAGTATAATGGATATTTATTTATCAATGGTTAGCAACAGGATGAACGAGATTATGAAGGTGTTAACCATTATATCTGTTATTTTTATTCCTTTAACATTTGTTGCAGGTGTTTACGGCATGAACTTCGCAAGGGTTGATCCGGTAACCAATAAAATGCTGCCTGATAATATGCCCGAGCTTTATACTCCGCATGGCTATGTATATGCGCTTGGTGGCATGATCCTCATAGGCATTATCCAGGTGATCATTTTCTGGAAAAAGGGCTGGTTTAGTAAGTTGTAATCGATTTGAAGATGTGCTGATTTGAAAATTTGAAAATTAAAACAACACATCTTCAAATCAACACATCTTCAAATTATCAAATCAACTCTTCTTCTGCCCCAACGAAAACCAATTCCCCGAATCATCTTTAAACAGCGCTTCAAAGCCATAAAACTCCTGTGTTGGTTTTTTGGTAAATTCAATACCTTTTGCTTTCAGTTCTTCGTAGGTTACCAATAGGTTATCACACTCAAACACACCAAAGCCAAAGGTTCCCCTGGTCACCAGGCTGCGCATTTGCTGTGCCGTTTCTTTGGTGAACATCATCCCCTCATCAATAGACATTAAGGAGATCTCCAGGTCAGGCTGCTGTGGCGGACAAACAGTCAGCCACCTCATTCCCGGCCCCATAGGTGCATCTGTATGTACATTAAAACCTAGTTTATTAACATAGAAATCAAAAGCGCTGTCCTGGTTCAGAACAAATACGCTAACGTGGTTCATTTTTGTGATCATTTTAAAGCTTGTTTTCTTACCTCAAAAATGAGCACTTATTTATCCCCTCACTTCTCCAAAATTGCGATTGTGTGGCGACGGCAGAAACAAGAGGTCGGTTTTAATGCCTAATCTCTGATTAACTAATCTCTAATTAACTGCAACCCACCCTTTCTTTTCTGCAAAACAGTTTGGAATAAACTTTAAAGGGTCTTTGGCCACTTCGGCCAGTCTTCGATGCTGCAGCAGCTGGTAAGCGGCAGGCGTTTGCCCAACTACCCGCTTAAACAGCCCCGTAAATGAGCTTACACTTTCAAAGCCAACGGCATAGCAGACATTGGCTGCGCTCATATCAGTAGCTAAAAGCTGCTTTGCCTTTTCAATCCGCACAAATGACAAATACTGATACGGTGTTTTACTATAAATAGAATGGAAAAGCCGGATAAAATGAAATTTGGAAAAGAAAGCCTCATCCGCAATGTTATCAAGGTCTATCTTATCGGCAAAATTATTGTCGATGAATAGCTTGGCGTAAACTATGCGGCGATAGAGGTATACTTTGGGGTAGAGGAGGCTTGTCACAATTAAATCTAAGTTTTTATATTTCCTTTAGTTTTTGCTTTAATATATTTAAATTATTGCTATAATCTATCATTTTAGGTGATGCTTCTATCAATTGCTCATATAAATATAGCGACTGAAAATAATGTTTTTTGGCTATCGTTAATTTATTCTTTTTTATATAAATATCTCCCAATTTCTTATTAGAAATTGCGAAACCATACTTGAAATCAATATTGCTTGAATACGTATCATAAAGTTCTTTTGTTAATTTATTAAATTTTATAAAAAACTTCAAAGCCTTGTCGGCGTCATTTAATGTTATGTGTACCTCACCTAAAAATTGATAGGAGATTGCCAGCCCTTTTATGAAACTTATATTTTCGGGATCTTCTTTATAAAGTTGTTTTTTTATCTCAATATATTTTTTATAAAAAAGAAATGCTTTTTCAAGATTGCCTAAGGAAACATGTATGTTTCCTAAAAATTGATAGGAAATCGATAAATTATCTTTAAAACGTGAATCAAGAGGATATTGACCAGAAAGTTGTTTTTCAATTTTGTTATATTCCTGGTAAGAGTTCAATGCCTTTTCTAAATCGCCTAAATCATTATACGCTTTACCTAAATTTTGATAAGAAAGTGCAAGACCATCTTTAAAACCTGCATTTTCAGGATAGTTCTCGTAAAGTTGTTTTGATAATTCGAAATCATTTTTACAAAAATCCAATGCTTTTTCGAAAAGCCCCAGTTGAGAATAGACTTTACCTAATCCTGAATAAGGATCTGCTAAATCATCCTTACCCTTTAAAACTTCGCTTGTTATCATATGGTGTTCATCTTCACGGCATATAAAATTTCCAGGCGCGCTGTTACCGTCTGTATAAAGATATTCAGTTATTTCATTATTTGGATAATTGTTCCCAAACTTTAAATATTCATCGTCAAATAATAAACTAAGGTTTTTTTTAAATTCCTTTGTTAACTTGTGATGATCATCGTACAGATTTATAAAATGCCTTGTGTCATTTAATTTTTTCTGAAATGCTTTAAAGCTGTTTTTGTCTTTATTACTGACGGGTTTTAGTGGCGCGGCAGTTTTTTCAAATACAAATATCCTGGGGTGCTTTCCGGTATATCTAAATTGAGCCCAGGCCATATCAAACCCAATATTGGTACATGTCCCTACTTTGGTCCAGTACATCACAACAAAAATATCACAGGTTTTTAGCTCTTTATTATAATCATCCTGCTTTTGGGTTAATGAAACAGTATCACCGGATTCCTCCCGGATAACGAGATCTAAAAAAATATTCTTCTTATTAAGAAGCTTATTTTGCCGGTTTACAAACAGTTCAAATTCCTTCCTGTCCTCTGCCAGTTCAGAAGATGATGCCAAAAATATGCTGTAGATTTTTTTGTGCATGGTTCAGTCATTGCAATTTACAAATAATACACAAACAATTTATTAAAACCATTCAAAACCTAAATCGCATCAAAAAATCAATCCTCAAATCAAGCTATCATGGTTCAAACAAAATAATCATCCAATTTCTCAATCCGCACGTCTGCATATTTGCAAATCCGCACATTAAAACATCCCCCAATGTTAACCCCAAATCATTATTTCATCCAATTACTTGCATGTGTTTTAAAAATTCATTAAATAACCGTACCTTTGCGCAAAATTTAGAGGCGCATTTCAATGCAAAAAATAAGAAATATAGCGATCATCGCTCACGTTGACCACGGCAAGACTACCCTGGTGGATAAAATATTACATGCTTGTTCTATCTTCCGGGACAACGAATCAACCGGTGAACTGATACTGGATAACAATGACCTGGAGCGCGAACGCGGCATCACCATCGTTTCAAAAAACGTTTCGGTAATGTATAAAGATGTTAAGATCAACATTATTGATACCCCTGGTCACGCCGACTTTGGCGGCGAGGTTGAGCGCGTATTAAAAATGGCCGATGGCGTTTTATTACTTTGCGATGATTTTGAAGGCGCTATGCCTCAAACCCGCTTTGTAACGCAATAGGCTTTGGCCCTGGGCCTAAAACCTATTGTTGTTGTAAACAAGGTTGATAAAGAAAATTGCCGCCCTGAAGAAGTTTACGAACAAATTTTTGAATTGTTCTTCAACCTTGAGGCTACCGAAGATCAGCTGGATTTCCCGGTTATCTATGGTTCATCAAAACAAGGCTGGATGAGCACCGATTGGAAACAACCTACTGATAATATTTTCCCGTTGATGGATGCTATTTTGGCAAACATCCCTCCTGCCCCAATTGCCGAAGGTACTTTACAAATGCAGATCACCTCATTGGATTATTCTTCATTTGTGGGCCGTATCGCTATCGGCCGTGTGGCACGCGGTACTATTAAAGAAAACATGCCGGTATCATTGGTAAAACGTGATGGTACTATCCAAAAATCAAGAATAAAAGAATTATACACGTTTGAAGGCCTTGGTAAAGTAAAAACTACCCAGGTAAGCTCGGGTGATATTTGTGCCGTTGTTGGTATTGAAGGCTTTGACATTGGCGATACTATTGCCGATTTTGAAAAACCGGAACAACTGGAGGTTATCCATATTGATGAGCCTACCATGAACATGCTGTTCACCATTAACACTTCACCGTTT
>NZ_JAQBOC010000031.1 GCF_028288225.1 Mucilaginibacter sp. | reverse complement strand
CTTTGAAATATTGATTAAAATATTGGTTTTTAGTATATTAGGCTATGCAAGGGAAAAAGACGCATCAGGAAAGCTTATTTATACAATTTCAGCTTTCCAACTATGTTCCGGCTGACAATTTCTACCGGCGGTTAAAAAATTTACTTGATTTGGATTTCTTATACCAAACTACCTTGAAGTATTATGGTAAAGAAGGCCAGAAGAGTATCGATCCGGTTGTTTTCATGAAGTTGATGCTGGTCGGTTATCTTGAAAACATTAACAGCGACCGGCGCATCATGACCTCATCAGGGATGCGTATGGACATTCTTTATTTTCTTGGATATGACCTTGGCGAAGAGCTGCCATGGCACTCTACCCTGAGCCGTACCCGTAAACTTTATGGTGAAGAGACCTTTCTTAATTTGTTTAAACAGGTACTAAAGCTATGTATTGAAAAAGGCCTGATTTGCGGCAAGCGGCAAGCTGTCGACAGTGCGTTGATACCGGCAAATGCCTCAAAGCATAGTATGGTTGAAAGGATTGTAATGGAAGATGCTTCCGTTTTCAGCCAGGAATTAAATGAAAACATTGAAGAGGAACCCCCAACGCCGGAAGAAGACAACAAAGGCGGTCAAAATAAGAAAGATAAAGCTGCTCCGACCAATCAAACACATTATAGCCCTTCAGACCCTGACGCCAGGCTGACCACCAAGCCCGGAAAGCCGATGAGGCTGTATTATCGGGCACAAATGAGTGTAGACACAGCCAGTCACTTTATCACCTATATACAGGCGTTTAAAGGAAATGAGGCTGATAACACCTCTCTGCCGGTGATGCTTCCGCAGATTACAGATAACATGGCCGGACATATTAACCCGGTTAAAGAAATCCTGGCAGATACAGGCTATAGCAGTGGTAAAGCTATACGGTCGTTAATAGCCAATGATATCGAAGGATATATCCCTAACCCTGGAAATTATAAATCATCAAGGGAGGATGAGGGGTTTACCTATGACACCGAAAATGACCGATATACTTGCCTGATGGGCGTACAGCTCCCTTTCAGGCGTATCGAGTCTGCCTATGATGAGCCGACGGTTCTAAAAAAGATCTATGAGTCAAATATCAGTGATTGTAAAAACTGCCCCTTCAAAGAAATCTGTGCTAATAAAAAAGGGTTTAAAAAACTGGTTGATTCTATGGATAAGCCGCTTTATGAATATATGAAGCAACGCGTAGAAAGTCCGAAAGGCAAACAAATGAAGGCGCTTCGGTCCAGTACGGTTGAGCCTGTGTTCGGTTCCCTAATTAACTATACTTCCTTAAAAAGAATAAACACCAAAGGCCTCAAACAAGCAAACAAATGTATGCTTGTAGCCGCTGTGGCCTATAATCTCAAAAAGTTGCTCGCGTATAAACCAAAAACATTAAAAGCGGTAGCAATATTGCCGATTAACGACTTAAAAGGCTTGCTTATCCGGCTATTCTTACGCTCAAACCAGCAATACCTTATAAACCTGATTCCATCATTTTAATCAATATTTCAAAGAACGCTTTATGGTCTCACGACCGCAATTGTTGACAATAGTTGCGCAACGATCACCGCAGGCGAAGAGAGGTCGGCCATCCGCTGGCTAGCGGAGTCGCCGGGTGAGTAAATTATACGCCATGCAGCATTTCACATCAACAAAAAAGCTCCCTTCAATATCCTGAAGAAAGCTTTTTTAATATTTTACTATTGTGTTTCTTTAGCTTACAACGCCTGTTTGCAGGTTAACTTTATATACTTTACCGCTAATTGTTACTGTTGCTTTATGGCCCGCTAAAAAGGTTATAGTTCCGCTATAAGACCAGCTGCCTTTTGGACCGGTTCCTTTTGTAATAAAGCTGGCAGAGCCGCTTACTATATCATCACTGTTAGAATCAAGAACCAATGAGGTAAGCACATAGTTAAAACTCCTTGTACCAGTCTTTTTTGTTCCGGTTTTGAAGAGGTAAGTGCCGGTTGAGTTTAATGTGCCGGTAAGCGAATAATTTGAATTATCATTATTAGGCTCTAATGATTGCAATGTAAGGTTTTCCTGGATCCTTGAAGACAAGGATAGTTCAGGGGTTGATACCTTAATAGTTAAATCGTCATTAGTCGTAAAACCTGTTAAGTTATCGCCGGAGCAGATAAAGCCAAATTTAATATGGCCCGCAACTGAAATTGAGCTGTCGGCACCTACGGTAACAGTTTCGTTTAAAGTTGTATCAACCACTAAACCGCAAAAAGGATTGCTTAGGCTGTGCAGCAAACGGCTGTTAGTGCGTTGTTTTACTGCAAAGCCCGAGGGCGCGTCAAGGCCTCCTCCAAAGTTAATACCGGTATACTCACCAAATAAATTCTGGGAAAGATCAAGTGCTATCTGGCTGGATATCTCAGTAGGCGTAATTGCCGGGCCCGAAGTATCGTCGCTTGATTTTTTACAGGCCGTATAAATAACAGCTACGCCTGCGAGCATTATGAGAGAAAGTCTGATTTTAAAATTCATGATAAGGGTTTTTAATATTTGTAACAAAAATAATATAAATAATAAATAAAGTTGAACCAGTGGTGATATTAGTTGAACCAGTTGTGATATTATTAGATAGTGAACCTTATACGTTAATGCTCTTCATATTGTTTAATTAATTTACAATTAAAAAACATCTCCTATATTTAGAAAGAGCGCTTTAAATATTTCAGCACTTCTTGTTCTATGAGGGTGGTACCACTTTCAACGCTGTATAATTTTGGCTGATTATAATCAACAGAAGTGGTTAGATCCAAATCACTTTTATTCTTAAAAACTATAACAATTAACCACAGGATAATTATTAAAAATTAAACTGAAGGACTTTTCATGCTTGGGGAATTTGTTACATCAACACATGTCCCATTTAATTGCATTTTGTGGAATAAATTTCCTTTTAAAATTCCCCATTCCACACTTTACCCGTTATAGTGTAGAAATAAAAAGCCCTTCCCGGGATCGCCGAAAAGAGCTTTATTTTGTTTAATACATGCAGTATTAAACAGGTGTTACAGCGCCGGTTATTAAATCAACCCAGTATACTTTGCTTAAGAAAGTTAATTTAGCTTTGTGATTGCCAAGGAAGGTGATAGTACCACTATAATCCCATGCACCGCTGTGCGTTTTTCCCAATGATCTAAAAGTTGCAGTACCACTTGTTATATCAAAGTTATCATCGGCGTGTACATACAGGTTGCTGAATGTGTAAATATTATGAACTGATGCTGAGCTATTTACATAAACGGTATATTCATTATCAACATATGATTTTAGTATACCATTTAATGAGAAATTTGAATTATTACTATTTAAGCCGCGTACATGGTAATTTTGAGTAAGGGCATAAGCAAAAGTATAGCCCGGGCCTTTTCCAGCTGTAGAAATTGAGTCGCGAAGATCATAACCTATTGTGTTCCCATCATTGCAGATAAAGAAATAGTTTATGCTGCCGGTAGTATGTGATCTTACAGTATCTCCCAGTTTATAATCCAGGTTTAAGCTGCTATCGCTATAAAAACCGCATTGTATATCTTTACTTTGCATTTTAAGCTTTGATGTTGATGACATAACATTTGGTGATACCTGGATACCATCCTTAATGCTGGCTCCGCCGAATGCACCACTTAATGACTGTACAAGGTTTTTTGCAATAGCTAAACTTGCTGCATCAGTAGTTGTACTTGAAGCTGGCTTATTTTCGGTTTTTTTACAAGCTGAATAAAAAATTGCGACAGCCATTAACAATGGCAATGTGTTGCGTAGGTTTAGTTTCATATTTTTATTGTTTGGTTTTTGATATGTTCATGCATTTACAATAAACATACCATTTATGCCAAATAGCGTAAAAAGCAATTTATGAAACGTGTTATTACAACAATTAACAGCAAGTACTTTATGCTTTGCCAATAATTAAGTATGATTAAAAAGCGTCCGTTTATTTTTTAAGATTGGGCTCACCTAAACGGACGGACGGCCATTGGGTATCATTGTGAAAAATATTGCCATGTTTATTTTTGCCCGGGGCGTGGTTGCACCCTATAACTTTTTACCGTCAGACATTTAGTAAGTTTGTGCTATGACAGAGATCTACAATTTTCATAAAGTATCTGATACCCTTGCCTGTTCAGGGCAACCAACCGAGCTTCAGTTAAAGCAACTGGCAACTGAGCAGTACCAGGTAATAATAAACTTAGCACCGCATGATAATAAAGTTGCATTGCCCGATGAAACGGCATCGGTAAAAGCATTGGATATGGATTACTGCCACATCCCGGTTGTATTTGATAACCCGCAGCAAAGCGAGCTAACTGATTTTATAAAATTGATGAACCAGCATAGCAACCAAAAAACACTTGTGCATTGTGCAGCAAATTACAGGGCATCGGCCTTTACAGGTTTATACCTTTTTACTGCAGAGAAATTGGATGAAACGCAAATGCAATTATTTATTGAGGACGTATGGCAGCCCGATGCGGTTTGGCAGCAATTTATTGATGATAGCCTGGAGTATTTGAAAAGTCATTAGTTATTTGTCAATAGTCATTAGATGAGGTATTTGTAATAATATCACTTTTATCTTTATTCATGCCCTCGCGCGTATCATATTGAGATAATATAAGCAGACTAATCTACTTTCATACTGGCATAGAATTGTAAATAAATGCTCAGTAACTATACGACCATATAAAAATTACCGTTATTTACACCGATGAAAGTTTTGGCGATTTTTTTAATTAGCTGCATGGTAACATTTTCGGCACTACCGGGAAAATCAGTTGCCATTAAGCCTGAATTAAAAAAAGATTGCTGCCACAAGCCGGGGAAAAATAAACCATGCGGTCAAAGCAAAAATGATTGCAGTAACCAGGGCACCTGCAACATGCTGGTGTGCAGCAATTGCGGCTTTTTAAAGGTTGACCCGATCAGTATTGCAACTGTTGTGCCGGTAATAAAGGAAACGGAAACAATACCCTACGATGCAGGTAACCTTTCAGGCTATTCATTTTCATCCTGGCACCCTCCAAAAGTTTAATAATAATTATCGAAGCCTATTCCATATCAATTAGGTCATTTATTATTAAACACATTTTAAATTAAAAATCATGAAAAAAATTATTTTCATCACCATGGTGATGTTATCTTCTATAAGCACTATTTCTTTAGCAAATACACCATGCTGCAACAGCAAAATGAATCATTGTACCAAATGTGCAAAAAGTTGCGATAAGGCCACTTGCATGGATTATTGCAGCAAGGCCTGTAAAACTACAGGCGAATGCACTAAAACTTGTAAATAAAAAAAGAAGAGCCGGGTTAAAATCCGGCTCTTATAATATTTTCCCAACTTAATCTAACTCAACCAACCTAATCAACTGCTTCTGCCAACTTAATCTAACTCAACCAACCTAATCCGACTTAATCAACTCCTTCCTCCAACTTAATCTAACTCAACCAACCTAATCCAACTTAATCACTGCTTCTGCCAACTTAATCTAACTCAACCAACCTAATCCGACTTAATCAACTCCTTCCGCCAACTTAATCAACTCCCCATATCAACTTAATCAACCAATAACTACCAAACTAATAGGGATTTTCTTAATTTCGCAGCCTTATACGTGCAAAAAATAAAATGGACTATCAATTTAAAGATATAGAGAAAAAGTGGCAAAAGTTTTGGGCTGATAACCAGATCTTTAAAGCTGAGGATAAAACCACCAAACCCAAGTATTATGTGCTGGATATGTTCCCCTACCCGTCAGGTGCGGGGTTGCATGTTGGTCATCCGCTGGGCTATATCGCTTCTGATATTTTTGCACGTTATAAAAGACTGAAAGGATTTAACGTGCTGCATCCGATGGGGTATGACAGCTTTGGCCTGCCAGCCGAGCAATATGCTATACAAACCGGCCAGCACCCTGCTATTACTACCGAGGATAATATTGCCACCTATCGCCGCCAGCTCGACCAGATAGGTTTCTCGTTCGACTGGAGCCGCGAAGTGCGCACCAGTTCGCCCGATTATTATAAGTGGACACAGTGGATCTTTATGCAGCTTTTTAACAGCTGGTATAATAAGGATACTGATAAAGCTGAAAGCATTACTAACCTGGTTAAACATTTTGAGCAAAACGGATCGGCTGGAATAAATGCTGTGTGCGATGAAGAGATCCTGAGTTTTACTGCCGATGCCTGGAAAGCTATGAGCAACCAGGAGCAGCAGGCTGAACTGTTAAAATACCGCCTTACTTACCTGCGCGAAAGCACCGTTAACTGGTGTGCCGCACTGGGCACTGTATTGGCTAATGACGAGGTTAAAGATGGCTTTAGCGAACGCGGTGGCTACCCTGTTGAGCAAAAGAAGATGATGCAATGGAGCATGCGCATTACCGCCTATGCCGACAGATTATTGAAAGGCCTTGACACCATTGACTGGCCCGAACCTTTAAAAGAAATGCAAAGGAACTGGATAGGGAAAAGTGTGGGAGCGCTTGTGAAATTTCGGATTGCAGAAGGTGAATTGCGGAATGAAAATAATAATTCCGCAATCGGCACTCCGACTTCCGCATTAATCGAAGTTTTTACAACCAGGGCTGATACCATCTTCGGCACTACTTTTTTAGTACTTGCTCCGGAGCATGAACTGGTATCCTCATTAACCACACCGGAACAAAAAGGGGATATTGAGGCATACATCGCGCAAGCAAAAAAGAAATCGGAGCTGGAACGGATGGCTGATGCCAAAACAGTTTCTGGCGCATTTACAGGCAGCTTTGCTATAAACCCACTAAACGGCGAAAAGATCCAGATCTGGATTGCTGATTATGTTTTGGCCGGATATGGAACCGGTGCAGTTATGGCCGTACCATCCGGCGATCAGCGCGATTATTTGTTTGCAAAGCATTACAACCTGCCGATAATCCAGATCATCGACATACAAAATATAGAAACCGAGGCCGATCCAACCAAGGAAGGGCATTATGTTAATTCGGGTTTTATCAATGGCTTAACTTATAAGGAAGCTACTGCTGCGGTTGTTGCCAAACTGGAAGAAATTGGCGCAGGCAAAGCAAAAGTAAACTTCAGGATGCGTGATGCCATATTTGGCCGGCAGCGCTATTGGGGCGAACCGGTGCCTGTTTATTTTAAGGATGATCTGCCCCATTTAATTGAAGAAAAAGACTTGCCTTTGGTATTGCCCGAAGTTGATAAATATTTGCCTACAGAAAGTGGTGAACCGCCGCTGGCAAGGGCTGAAGGATGGGTCTACAAGAGTCAGGAATCAAGAGACAAGAATCAAGAAGGTGCGGGCTATTCGTACGAACTTTCCACCATGCCTGGCTGGGCCGGCAGCAGCTGGTATTGGTACCGGTACATGGATGCGCAGAATGATAAGGAATTTGCATCAAAAGAAGCTATTGAGTATTGGAAGGACGTTGACCTTTACATTGGCGGCAGCGAGCATGCTACCGGGCATTTGTTGTACAGCCGTTTTTGGAACAAGTTTTTGAAGGATCTTGACCTTGTAGTTGAAGAAGAGCCCTTTAAAAAGCTGATTAACCAGGGGCATATTCAGGGTCGGAGCAACTTTGTTTACAGGCTGATAGATGAAATGGGCCGCGGTACAAATACCTTTGTTTCGCATGGCATAAAAAATCAATACAAAACATCTGAGATCCACGTAGATGTAAACATTGTGGAGAATGATATATTAGATATAAATAAGTTTAAATCATGGCGTCCAGAATTTAATGACGCCGAATTTATACTTGAAAATGGAAAGTATATTTGTGGCGTCGAGGTAGAAAAGATGTCAAAACGGTATTATAATGTTGTTAATCCGGATGATATTGTAACCCGTTACGGCGCCGATACACTGCGGATGTATGAGATGTTTTTAGGCCCGCTGGAGCAAAGTAAGCCTTGGAACACCAATGGTATTGAGGGTGTGTTTAAATTTCTGCGTAAGTTCTGGAGGTTGTTCCATAACGAGGCATGGGAATTTAGTGTATCCACCAATGAGCCTTCAAAAGCCGAGCTGAAATCGTTGCATAAAATAATCCGCAAGGTTGAGGAAGATGTGGAACGCTTTTCGTTCAACACATCCGTATCCAGCTTTATGATAGCCGTTAATGAGCTTACCGATCTGAAATGCAATAACAAAGCCATTCTGCAAGACCTGGTTGTTGTCCTTTCACCTTATGCACCGCATATTTGCGAAGAGCTTTGGACCTTGCTGGGTAATGCAGCAGGAACACTGTCATACACCGCATTCCCTAAGTTTAACAGCGCTTATTTAGTTGAGGATGAATTTGCTTACCCTATCTCTATAAACGGTAAAACCAAACTGAACCTGAATATGGCTTTAAGCCTGGAACCTAAGGATATTGAAGCCTTTGTTTTAGCCAGTGCCGATGTACAAAAATACCTTGATAACAAAACCCCAAAAAAGGTAATTGTTGTTAAAGGCAGAATTGTAAATATTGTATTGTAAAAAAACAACCGTCATGCCGATTTCGGCACCCCACAGGATATGCCCATACCAGGGCACAAACTTAGCATTGTGAGGTGCTGAAATAATCAGCATGACGGTAATTATTATTATTTTCTGTGTATCTAATACACAGTACATCAACAACCAATTGTAACTAATTTATTACACTCACTGGTGACTACAAAATAATCGCCTATGGCTTGTAACATTTCAATCATTTTCACCTCCAATTACCAAAATCATCAATAAATGAAACGTTTTTACATAATTATAGCAATATTATGCTCCTTTGTTACTGCAAATGCCCAGATGGGTTTAGGCGGCGGGGGCTCCACAACTGTCGGAAAAATATCCGGGACAGCAATTGATTCTTTATCAAAAAAGCCAATGGATTATGCCTCCGTAGGCTTATACAGAAGCGGCGGAAAGGCCCCGATTACCGGTGTTATAACCGATGAGAAAGGAAACTTTAAGCTGGATAATGTTAAACCGGGCAATTACAAATTAGTGATAAGCTTTATAGGCTATCCAAGCAAAACTATTGACCCTGTATTAACTACTGCATCAAAACCCGATAAGAATTTGGGAGCAGTATTGATATCACCTGGTGCAAAGTTATTGAATGAGGTTAAGGTTACAGGCCAGGCGTCATTGGTTGAGAATCATATTGATAAAATTGTTTACAATGCGGAGAAGGATTTAACTTCGGCAGGTGGCAACGCAAGCGACGTTTTACAAAAAGTTCCGTTAGTTTCGGTAGATCTTAACGGTAACGTTGCCATCCGTGGCGACCAAAATGTCCGCGTGCTGATCAATGGCAAACCATCGGGAGCTACTTCTGCAAGCTTGGCAGATGTATTGAAAACTATCCCCGCCGACCAAATCAAATCTATCGAAGTGATCACCTCGCCATCAGCAAAATATGATGCTGAAGGTTCTGCAGGTATTATTAATATCATTACCAAACAAAAAAATGTTTCAGGCATAAGCGGTTCGGTAAGCGGGGGGTTTGGTACCAGGCAAAATAACGGCAACTTCAATTTAAACTATAATAAAAACCGTTTTAGCCTGTCAATAAACTCCGGGGGCAACCTTACCTGGCCACAAACTTCATTAACTGATTTCAAACAGGATTTTCAGTTCGGAAGCTACCATACCGCACAGGATGCTAATGGCACAAGCCGTGTAAAACGCTATGGTACACTTAGTTCGATAACTGCAAATTATGATTTTAATGCCTTTAATAATGTATCATCAACTTTCCGCTATAACAAGGGTGGGTTTAATACCAATGGCAGTACATTAACTCAAAAAACCGATTTTAATTATTTAACAAATCCCGACTCTACTTTTTCATATAACAGCAGCTCACTAGGCCATAATTCATTTGGCGGATTTGACTGGAGCCTGGATTATACCCATAAATTTAAGAAAGAAGGCCACGAAATAATTATATCTACCCAATGGAGCCGCAGTAAAATTGTTACTGATTACACCACAATATTTACACCCGAAAAACAGACAGATCAAAAGAATAATATTGATGGTATAAATAATGAATATACTGTTCAGGCTGATTATACTTTACCAATTAATAAGATCTTAAAGCTGGAAGCCGGTGGTAAGGAGATCATCAGGAGAATTAACAGCACCTCGGATATTTTTGATCCTTCGGGCAATGGAGATTTTGTTTTTGATGCGTTAAGCTCTAGTTTATATAAGTACAATCAAAATGTAACCGCAGGCTATTCTGTATTGACGTTTACCCTGCCTAAAAGCTACTCAATACTTGCGGGCGCCCGCTTAGAAAACACGGCTATACATGGCGACCCGATTAGCGCCGGACAAACCGACCTTACACCATTTGATAATAATTATGTAACTTTTGTACCAAGTTTAACTGTGCAAAAACAGCTTACGCCTACCCAAACTATCAAACTAAGTTACAGCAAGCGTATAACCAGGCCAAGTCTTACCTTCTTAAATCCGTTTTTAAATACTAATAATAAATTAGCCCAAACCATAGGTAACCCAATTTTAGCTCCGGAAGTGTCGCAAACAATTGAGTTCAACTATAATACATTTATAAAGTCTTCTATTATTAACACCTCTATTTATTACAAACGCACACAGGGTTTGATAGAGAACCTTGCGGGACGGATTTTTGTTGAGGGACAGCCGGGTACGTTAAGCACATTTCAGAATGCAGGTGTAAACAATTCATTTGGCGCAAGCTTTTTTGGATCGATAAACCCAATTAAAATAATAACCATAAGGGGTAATTTAAACGTTTATACTTATCACCCTACTCCGTATGCTCAGTATGAACAATTCTTTACACACACGGGTACGTTTGTACAATACAACGCATTCCTGAGTGCATCGGTTAACTTGCCAAGCGGGTTTATTGCAGAAATGTTTGCTGTTGAAAACTCTCCGCGGCATACCATACAAGGTGAAAGCCCTTCATTCAGCATATTTGGTGTAGGTGCAAGAAAACAATTTATGCAGAAAAGAGCATCTATCGGGATCAATACCCTTGAGCCATTCAACAAATACAAGCATTTCGATTCCAACATAAAGAGTCCGGGCTTTACCCAAAGCAGCACCTTTGCGTTCCCATTCCGTTCTGTTGGTTTAACGTTTAGCTACAGCTTTGGTAAACTAACCTTCAGCAACCCTAACGAGAAAAAGAAAGGCGTTAACAATGATGACCTTAAACAAGGCGATCAGGGCGGCGGTGTTGGCGGCGGCGGCGGCAGATAAGCGTTGAAAAAGAGTCAGGATTCAAGATAAAAAAAGAGCCGGGTGTAAATACCCGGCTCTATTTGTGTGATCGTAGTTTAAATATTGCCTTCTCGATTCTTGACTCCCGATTCTACTCGTCTTGCTTCTTTCCCCCATGACCAATGTCATTAAGAAGTTAAAAGGACCACGTAGGGGTTTAAGGTCGGTAGAATAAAAACGGAAAAGAATACCGTGCCGTCAGGTACGGAACCTCGCCGATGTTGCGTACCTGACGGCACGCTAAATGGTTACGCTATATTTTCTACCGATATTTTGCACCTACGGCGCATTTTCAAAAATGGCCTTAACTTAACGTGAGTTTTTGATATAAAGAATAATGGAACACAATGATTATCAGCTACTTATAGTTATTTAATCCTTAATAAAAGTCGAATCAACTGATAATCAGCATGTTCCACTCTGTTCCAGGTGTTCCGCGTAAAAATGGAACGCTTTGCCAGCATAGATACACAAACTTGCGCTTCGCCTCATATAAAGCTACGGCTGCACGCGGTTGGAGAAGGGTTTGGGGTGAGGTGACCGTTTGCTTATGTCGAACTCACGTTAATTTAATGACATTGCCCTAAGCGTCAACATCAATTCCAATCTGTTTCAGTAATAAAGAAGCATTAAAGGTTTTGCATTCGCCATGTTTTATCTTGTAGTCGAACAGCATTTCGCCATTCACTACCTGGATGTCGAAGTAAAAATTGCGTACATAATCCGGGTGTGATTTTTCAAGCTCGGCAATCTGAAGATCATGTGTGGCTACCATCCCAACCCCCTTTTTCTTTATCAACTGCTCAATCACGGCTTTTGAGCCAAGGTATTTATCAACCGAGTTGGTTCCGCGCAGCATTTCATCAATCAAAAAGAAAACCTTGCCTTCAGTTTCAACGGCATTAAGCAACATTTGCAGGCGATCAAGCTCGGCTTTAAATGTCGATGTGCTTTCATTAAGCGAATCCTTAATGCGCATATAAGTAATTATGGTGATAACTGATACCTGCATTTCTGCTGCACAAACAGGCGCGCCGCACAGGGCCAGCACGGTATTAATACCTATGGTACGCAAAAAGGTACTTTTTCCGGCCATGTTTGAGCCGGTGATGATATCTATTTTAAAGGTGTCGTTCAGTTCATAATCATTAGCAACGCGTTTATCCTTATTAATAAGCGGGTGTGCCAGGTTTTTAGCTGTTAGGGTATAATTGCTGCCATCAGCTATCTGCGGAAAGGTCCATTCAGGGTAATTGATATGAAAAGATGCAATACTTATTAATGCTTCAAACTCCGCTATTACATCAAAGGCCGTTTCAAGGCTTTGCTGGTTGTTACGTTTCCAGTCCTCAATAGCTAAAACTTGTTTAAGCGACCATAGAAAAAAAACATTTAAAACAAATCCTACAAAAAATATAGCGCTGTAGCCAAGCTTATTTATCAATATTGATAACTCTTTTATTTTTTGTGAGGTGCGTTCAACCTTTAGCTGGTTAGCCAAAATAGTACAACAATCTCCTTGCCATTGTTCTGTTTCAATAGTTTTAAATACTAACGTATAATCAGAAAGTGTTTTTCCTATTTTATCAGCAATAAAATCTGATTTTATCATATAACTGCCTTTTAAAACCAGGATTGCACCATTAAATATGGCAACAGCAATGCCTAAAATGCTAATAAGCGAATAAAAATAGCCGGCAATTATAGTACCCAGCAATAAATACGGGGCAACTTTAATATACAGCCTCAGAAAATTCTCACCGGATAATTCAAACGATAATTTCAGGTATGAAAACAGGCTGCTTAACTGATCGGTTTTAGAATCGTTAGCAAATAAAAGCCTGGCCTGAAAATCAAGTTTCCAGGTATTTTTTTGTGAGAGCTCTTTTAATGATTCCTGTCGGTTTAAAATAACATTTTTTGTAGCCGGGGCAGATAGCCAGCTGGCCAGCAAACGTTTGCCGGGAGCCGTAGCGGCCCTGTTTACCATTTGAAACAGCGTGGCCTTACCAAAAATATCCAGATCTGAAGTATAACCATGCTTTTCATCAGCAAAGCTTTTACCGTTATCATATAGGTTCGACCGATTGGTTATACTGCCAATTTCATTTTCATTTACCGTTTTAAGCGCCGTGAAATAGCTTTTTCGCTCCAAAAAAAGGCTCTGTTTTGATACCAGCCATATAAAACACAGCATTAATATGATAAACAAAACTATGAGTAAACCAATGCCGATTGTTTTAACGGACAAATAAATAGCAACTACTATCAGGGCAAAAATCACCAGGCGCAATAATGAATAGGTATTGATCAGTTTTTCATATTTGCTTATTTCCTGCCGGGCCGCGTTTATTCTTTGCTGGTAATCGTTTTGTATGTCCATTTTGTTGTAAGGTTGAAACGTTGTAAGGTTGAAATGTTTTTTAATTTATTTTTTAGCTGATATTCAATTACCTTATAACAATCGGGCGCAATTTATAACATTCTAACTTTACAACCTTACAACAATTCAACAATATCTTAACTTTACAACGTTTCAACCTTACAACATTTCAACAACACAAATAACAATGAAAATCACTTTTCTAACCGTGGGCAAAACCGAAGACGCTTATTTAAAGGAAGGCATTGAAAAGTATGTTAAGCGTTTAAAACACTACACCAAACTGGTTATTATTGAAATTGATGAGCTTAAAAACACCAAAGCGTTAACCCAGGAACAGCAAAAAGCCAAAGAAGCTGAGCTGATCCTCAGAAAAATAACACCAACCGACCATGTTATCCTGCTTGATGAAAAAGGCATAGAGCTAACCTCGCAGCAATTTGCAGCTTATATTGATAGAAAAGCCATTGGCTCTGTTGCCAACCTGGTTTTTATAGTTGGTGGCCCTTATGGTTTTGATGCTTCGGTTTATGCACGTGCTAATGACAAGCTCTCACTCTCCGCCATGACCTTTTCGCACCAAATGGTGCGCTTGTTTTTTACTGAACAGCTTTACCGTGCCTATACGATAATTAAAGGTGAGCCTTACCATCATTCATGACATTATCCTGACTTATTTAAAAAAATGGTCAGTGCACTGTAAAAATATATCTTTCTAGGATTAAATACACCCTCTGTGTAGCGTATAGCCCTATTTTTGGTAAAAAAAGCGTTACACATGCATGCAATAATTACCGAGCTACTTTCCTTAAAGTTTATATTATTTTACATTTTAATAATATCAACTTTAATTGTTCATTACCGCGGAAAGGTAAGGTTTAAATTTTTTAGGCAGCTAACAGACCATTCAACCTTTATGGCGCCTATAAATATGCCTATGTACGCTTTTTCGGGTGTAGAGAACCAGCCGTATATAAAATCGTCAAATTTTCCGCAATTGTTGCTGCTTAAAGATAACTGGCAAACTATCCGTGATGAAGCCCTGCAACTGGAGCGTGAGGAGCTGATAAAAGGCTCGGATAAGTATAACGACATGGGTTTTAACTCTTTTTTCCGTCGTGGCTGGAAACGTTTTTATTTAAAATGGTATGATGATTTTCATCCATCAGCAAAAAAATATTGCCCGCGAACTATAGAGCTGATTAAGAGGATCCCGCAGGTAAAAGCCGCCATGTTTGCCGTATTACCAGCCGGCGGCGAACTATTGATGCACCGCGACCCATATGCAGGGTCATTGCGTTACCACCTTGGATTAATAACGCCAAACTCCGAACAATGCCATATTGTGGTTGATGGACAAAGCTATGCCTGGAAAGATGGTGAGGATGTAATTTTTGATGAAACCTATATCCATTATGCTGAAAATAAGACGGATACAGACCGGATTATACTTTTTTGCGATATTCAGCGCCCGGTAAAAACCATGTTTGCACGGGGATGGAACAAGTTCTTTGGGTGGTTTATAATGGCTGCTGCCGTATCCCCAAACATGGGCGAAGACAAAACCGGGAACATTAATAAAGCTTTCAGGTATGTTTATTCTATCAGGTTGCTTGGCAAACGGATAAAAGCATACAACCGCAATTTATATTATGCGGTAAAATATGTGCTGATGCTTGGGATACTATATTTGATCTTTTTTTAAAAATAACGACACGCAAAAAGACGCAAAGTATTGCGTCTCTACACCCCGAGATAATTTTTCTTTCGGACTTTCGGACTTCCGGACTTTCGGACTAATTTCTTATTTTTGCTCCTATGTCTGCAGGTCACGATCATTCACATCATCACCATCATGATCATGCCCCAAAGCTTGATCATCTTAATGCCGCCTTTATTTGGGGGATCATTCTAAATTCAGCATTTGTAATTATTGAAGTAATTGCGGGCTTAAGCACGCATTCATTATCATTATTAACTGATGCAGGCCATAACCTCAGCGATGTGGCAAGCCTGGCCCTGGCATTGTTAGCCTTTAAGCTTACTAAAGTAAATTCAACCAGCCAATACACTTATGGTTATAAGCGGTCAACAATCATTGTATCCTTCTTTAACGCTGTTATCCTCTTTGTAGCGGTAGGCTTTATTATTTATGAAGCTATAATGCGTTTTATGCATACCGAGGTGGTTGCCGGTGGTACCATGGCCTGGGTTGCCCTTATCGGTATAGGTATTAATGCTTTTACCGCATGGCTTTTTGTAAAAGATAAGGATACCGACCTAAATGTTAAAGGCGCATACTTGCACATGGCGGTTGATGCTATTGTATCGTTAGGTGTAGTTATATCCGGCATAATTATCTATTTCACTAATCTTTACTGGATTGATAGTGTTGTATCCTTAATTATAGCCATAGTGATTTTAAAAGGCACCTGGAGCCTGCTTAAAGATAGTTTGCGATTGGAGATGGATGGCGTGCCAAAGGAAATGGACCTTGAAAAAATTAAGGCCGAACTGCTAAAATGCAAAGGCATTATCGCTGTACATCACATGCATGTATGGGCGTTAAGCACCACGGAAAATGCGCTTACGGCACACCTGGTTGTTGACCCCGAACATATGCCGAACTTTGATGCGATCAAGAAAGATCTGAGGCACCGTTTAGAACATATGAGCATTAGTCATGCTACTTTTGAGCCTGAGTTTTCTGATGATGAGTGTAAGCAATTAAATTGCGATTAAGATTTTTGTAAAGACGAGATCCTTTGCATTTCCCATCATATTAAAAAAGCCAGAGGAATAATATCTTCTGGCTTTTTTCTGTGGATAAAAGACACGAAGCATCGCGTCTCCTACGTTGATAAAATTATGTTTTTTTAGCCGCTGCTTTCTTAGCTTTTGGTTTAGCGGGAGTTGCTTCTTCCGTAGCAGCAGCTTCAACAGGTTTTGCAGCCTCTTCAGCTATGGGCGCTGTTTCAGCATCCGGGGCAGCTGCAGCAGGATCTGCTTCGTTAAATAACGGCAGATCTTTCAGGATCTGGTACCAGTTGATGATCTTCTTCATATCCGACGAATAAACTTTCTCTTCGTCATGATCAGGAGATACTTCCCTGAAAAAATCCCTCAGTTTTTTACCATCAGCTTTTGCATCCGGAACACCCGAAGATGCTTTCATCCGCTCAAAAACATCAATCAGCTTAATATCCTCTTCCAAACCAAAAATAGTGATCTCATGAAGCGCCGCCAGTTTAGAGGTCGACAAATTTGCCACTAGCTTAGTTTTTTGCGCGTCGAGGCTTTCTAATATATAGCCTGTTTTATTTTGCGCCAATGCTCTCCATAATCCCGGCTTGCCGGATACGGCTACAATTCCCTGTAAATTCATTTTTTTATAAGTTGTAAGAGTTGTAAAGGTTGTAAGAGTTGTAAAAGCCGAAAATGTTGAAATGGATTTAAACCACTACAACACATACAACCACTACAACATTTCTAACCTCTCCAACTATTCCTCAATAACCTCAATTCCTAAAATTTTATCACCCTGGCGGATAGCATCAACCACGTCAACATTTTCAATCACTTTACCAAATACAGTATGGTTCCTGTCTAAATGTGCTGTATTATCGCGGCTATGGCAGATAAAAAACTGTGAACCGCCAGTGTTACGTCCGGCATGAGCCATTGATAACACACCACGGTCGTGATATTGGTTCTCACCTGTTAACTCACAATCTATTTTATAACCCGGGCCACCAGCACCTGTGCCGGTCGGATCGCCACCCTGGACAACAAAATTAGGGATCACCCTATGAAAAGTTACGTTATCATAAAAGCCCGACTTGGCTAATTTTTGAAAGTTTGCAACAGTATTAGGCGCATCCTTGTCGTAAAACTCAACAGTCATGTCGCCTTTTTCGGTTTTAATAATTGCTTTGCTCATTTTTTTTTCTAAAATAGTAGGCAAAGGTAATAATTTGAGGGGAAAGGCAAAAGGTTAAAGCAGAAAGGTTTTAGGAAATTGTGTGTGTTTATATAGTTCTTTCTGTTGCCATGAATTATACATAATACCTTATTTAATTATTCGTTATATTTGGATATGGGAACAAGCGAGATCATATCAGAAATAAATAAGCTACCTGTAAGCCAACGCTTAACGCTTATTGAATTAACCATAAAAAATATAAAACAAGAGGAAAGAAAACAAAAGTTAAGTATTGCTGCTAAAAAACTTCACGATGATTATGTAAACGATCCTGAATTGGTTGCTTTTTCAAATCTTGACTTTGAAGATTTTTATGAAGCAAAGTGAAATTTGGCTAATAAATCTTGACCCAACAGTTGGCGCTGAAATTAAAAAAACACGACCTGTTGTAATTGTAAATGATAACGCACTTGGGAAGTTACCTTTAAAAATAATTGTACCATTTACAGACTGGAAAGAACATTATAATGTTGCTGATTGGATGGTAAAAATTGAGCCTGACTCATACAACAAGCTTACAAAAATATCAGCAGTCGATTGCTTTCAAATCCGTTCAGTGTCGCAAGATCGTTTTATGAGGAAATTGGGAAATGTTACTTTTACACAGATGATGTTTATTCAGGATGCCTTAGCTTCTGTACTTTCTATACAAACCCAATAGAAAGCATATGAAACATCTAAAATACCTTTTACCCTTCGCCTTTCTCCTTTTACCTTTCTTCGGTAAAGCCGCTTCCATATTGATCCCCATGGATGAGGAGCAAAAGGATCATTTAAAATCATACGGCATTGCTTTCTGGACATTAAAAAATGGCGAGGAGATTGACTGGCTGCTTAATTACAGGGGTGGCAGCTTTATGATGAAGTATGATAAAAAAATTGAGGATGAGTGTAAGATCCGCGGTGTTAGCTACGAAGTTTTGGCAGATGCCAAGGTGAACCAGATCTTGACTGAGGTTAGTGATCCATCGGTAAATATGGATGTGGTTAAGCTGGAGAAAGCGCCAAAAATGGCTGTTTATTCACCTAAAAATAAACTCCCCTGGGATGATGCTGTTACCCTGGTTTTAAAATATGCCGAGATCCCTTACGATGTAGTATATGATGAGGAAGTGATAAAAGGCGATTTGCCAAAGTACGATTGGCTGCACCTGCACCATGAGGATTTTACCGGACAATACAGCAAATTTTATGGCGCTTTCAGGTATGAGCAATGGTATAACGATGATATAAGGATCCAGGAAGCTACAGCGCATAAATTAGGCTTTAAAAAAGTATCCCAAATGAAGCTGGCTGTTGCCGAACATATCCGCGATTTTTGCGCAGGCGGTGGCTTCTTATTCGCCATGTGCTCGGGTACTGATACTTTTGACATAGCGCTGTCTGCAGCCAATACTGATATATGCGAGCAGATGTTTGATGGCGATGCTGCTGACCCTGGTGCGCAATCAAAACTTGATTTCAGCCAGACATTTGCCTTTAAGGACTTTACACTGGATATGAACCCCATGTCGCATCAGTTTAGCAATATTGATGTAACGGCAACCCGCCAGGTTGAACGAACAAGAGACTTTTTTACCCTGTTCGATTTTTCGGCCAAATGGGATGTTGTGCCAAGCATGCTGACGCAAAACCATGATAAGGTGATAAAAGGGTTTATGGGCCTAACCACGGCATTTAACAAAAACCTGCTTAAACCGGGTGTAACAATTATGGGCGAAATGAAAAGCAACAATGAGGCCCGTTATATCCACGGTGAATACGGCAAAGGCCAATGGACTTTTTACGGCGGCCACGACCCTGAAGATTACCAACACATAGTAGGCGATCCGCCAACTGATCTTAAACTGCATCCAAATTCGCCGGGATACCGCCTTATTTTAAATAATGTGCTGTTTCCGGCAGCTAAAAAGAAGAAGCAGAAAACGTAGAAAAAAAGTTGGCAGTTGGCAGTGTGCAGTTGGCAGTAGTAGAAATGAGTTTTTAGTTAACAGTAAGCAGCTGGCAATAAAGGTTTAACAGCAATTGCAATACCTTTATTTGATCTAATATTGTACAAAAGCCGTACATTGTTACCTATTCACAAAACTGCCAACTGCCAACTGCCAACTGCCAACTGCCAACTGCCCAACTGCAAACTCAATTATAGAACGACCACGAGATCCCTATTTTAAGCAATGCATCCTGCTGCGGATAACGGTTTACCGTATAATAACCTTTGCTGAAAAGACCCTGGTTGGCATAATCATACATTACAAAAAGATTGGTGCGCTGCAGGGTGGCTTTTATAAACAAGGTTGCTACGGGGTATGATGAGAAGGTAACATTTGGTCCGTTGTAAAACTGGCCAAGGCCCGGCGCGTATGATGGTGCTGTGTAAGTGCTATTATACCGTACATCCATCCCTATGTTTGAGTATAGCACATTAAATAAAAGCGCTTTGTAATAAATACTGGCATAATTATAAAATTGCGGTGTGCGCAGTGTGCTTTGGTAATCGGTTTTTTGATAAACAAAGTAATCATCAAAATGCCACCTGCGCCAGGCTATGCTTTTGCCAAAACTCAGCTTTATCATATTAATAGACCCTCCGAGCTGCGCAGGGTGGGCATCTATCCCGTTCTCTTGTGCAGTAAAATATAAATAGTCGGTTATTAAAAAATATTCGGCCTTAAAGTCGAGCTTTAACGGGCTATTTACATAATTAAAGGATAAGCTATTGGTTTTTTGGTTGCTGAATTTATTATGGAAAATAAAGTGATTGGAGATCCAGCTGGTATACGCCAGCGGGGCGGTGCTGCTTTGCGAGTATCCTCCCAAAATTATTTTACCTGCCTTGTCATTACCGGCAAGTGTAAGCTTTGCATCATACAAGAAGTCGCCAAAATCGCGCCCCTGTACAATTTGCTGCACATTACCTTCCAGGGCTGCCCTTTCGCTCAATTTATAGCTCAGCCTGCCTTTAATGGTCAGGTCCTGGAACGAACTGCCCTGCACCTTTGCCGGCTGTACAACTTTAACCCCGTATTGATTTAAGGTGGTATCGCTCACATATTGCCTGTAACTGTAAATATCCTGCGTAAGACCAAGATCGAGCTTCAATTCATTTTTAATTGCCTTTGCTGTCTTACTCCGGAGGTAAAAACTATAGGAGAAATCGTTTTGAAGATGGGTTATCGTAAGCGAGTCCCTCGACCGGTTTGAGCCATAGTAATAATCAGGGAATACACTGTAAGTATCTTCGCCATTCTGTAAGTACTCATACTTATTAGCTTCATACTTTAAGGTATATGCTACCCGTTGTGTAGGCAATATCGTAGCTTTGTTCTTTCCATTTACGATACTGTCAATGTGGCCTATATAATAAAATTGTTTTAGATAAAACGATGCGGTTTTCCAGTTTTCATATGATGCCGGCAGGCGTACAGGCTGCGAGCTTTTATCTATCGAACCGGTTACGAAAATTGAATCGTTTAATATCGATCCGGTAACAGGCGCCTTTATATTATTGTATACCAGGTTTGTAAGCAAATTATACCGCTTGCTTTTTGATTCGTACCAGGTAAACGCGGCTGCATTAACATCGCTTACATTTTGCGACAAAACACTCCTATTACTATAATATCCCCGCGAGCCCGTAAAATTTAAGTTAAAGCCAAAGTTTAGCTGCGGATTAACATTTTGTGCGTGTGTTATTTTAAACAGCTGCTCTGTAATCCCTGTATAACCTACCAGGTAAAGCTGCGTGTACGCCACCCGTGCACGGTAATAGGTTATGTTTTCGGGTTTGAGTATATAAGGATCAAGCTCATGTAAACCGGGATCAAACCCAATGGTACGCGATGGCTCAAACAACAGGCTTCTTGCCGGTAAACCTGTATTGCCAAGGCTTATTTTGGGACTGCGTGGCTGTAAAAGCGGGCTATAGTTTTCAAAATTGTATAAGCCTGTATCCAGGGGCATCAGTTGAGTGCTGTCCCTCAAAAGCCTTTCATTTGTTACCCTTATAAATTTTGAGTTAAAAACAATACTATCCTTTTTCCTGTCCTGCTTTTTTCGTAATGAATCAAGCTGCTGATCGTCGGTAAGTTTTTTGCCGGATGTTGTTGTGGTATCGCGCAAATTGATACGCCGTTGCGGATCATTCTGATTATTATTGCCGCGTTGAATTTGCGCAAAAGCTGCCTGCGTAAAAACGCAGATGAGCAGTAAAAGAATATATTTTAATTTATGAGGCATTAAAAACCGGCTATCAATTCTTTAAGTATCAATGTCATTTTTGGTTCCGCTTCATGGGCCACTGCCAGTATTTCCCCAAGAGATACCGGCTTTAATACATCCGGAAAACCCTCATCAGTTATTACCGATATTGCAAATACTGTCAAACCCATGTGGCGGGCCACAATTACTTCGGGCACCGTGCTCATCCCAACTATATCCCCTCCTATTATACCTAAGTACCTATACTCGGCTTTTGTTTCAAGGTTTGGCCCCGTAACCGCAACATAAACTCCTTTGTGGCAGGTAATATTGTTTGCTGCTGCAATATGTAATGCTTTATCAATCAGATCGCGTTTATAAGGTTCGCTCATGTCAGGAAACCGCGGACCAAGCTCTTCTTCATTTCTGCCGATCAGCGGGTTATGAGGCTGTAAATTGATATGATCCTTAATCACCATCAGGTCGCCTTTCTTAAAATCCGGATTTAATGATCCGCTGGCGTTTGATACAAACAGGGTTTTTATCCCAAGCATTTTCAAAACCCTTACCGGGAAGGTGATCTGCTGCATGCTGTAACCTTCATAATAATGCAGCCGCCCCTGCATAGCCACAACCTTTACCCCGTTAAGCTTGCCGAATATCAACTTACCTGAATGGAATTCAAGCGTTGAAATAGGAAAATCAGGAATGTTTGAATACATCAGCTGTTTTTCAACTTCAATTTCATTAACCAGGGCGCCAAGGCCGGTACCTAATATTATACCCACCTCGGGCTCAAAATCACCTATGCGGCTTTTAATGTATGCTGTGGTTCTCTGTATGCTCTCTAACATATTCAATAACAATTTTATCAAACTGGTGGCCGTTGCCATTTAAAAATTCCACGCTTATGGGTATCAAAAAAACGGGGAGCTTATCATCAGCTGATTGCCCTGTATTTAACCAGGATTCATCTAAACGCTGTGCATCCTTTTCTGTTGTAACAATTATTTTTTTTTGTGATGGATGAGCAGTAAATTCAGCAGCAAGTTTAGCGATATTTTTTAAGGTAAACGGGTGATGATCGGGATAATTATGATGAATTATATGCGATGTGCCATCGCTTAAATATTGCAGCAATGGTTGTGCATTTGCTATCCCGGTTAATAAAAACACGGTAGTATCTTTATCTATTGATCTATCAGCAGGTCTTCCCTCCGGATCATGCAAAGGTTTATAGACTATAGATGTAAAAAACAATCGCTGATAGGGCAAAGGCTCAATTTTGTGTGCAATGGCAGTCTTTTCATTATCGCTAAGCGCTGCCGGGCATTTGGATATAATAATTACCTGTGCACGCCACCGCCCGCTCATAGGCTCGCGCATATTACCGGCCGGCAATAAAAAATGGGGTCCATTAATACGGTTATAGTCAAACAATAAAATGCTTAAACCCGGCTCAACAGCACGATGCTGATAGGCATCATCCATCAATATTAAGTCGTGATCGGGCAGTAACTGTTTCAGTCCTTCTACCCTGTCTTCACAAACAGCAACGGTAATATCCGGGAACTTTTGTTTAAACTGGGCGGGTTCGTCACCTATTTTTGAAGAAAGTCTTGAGTCTTTAGTCGATAGTCTTAAGTCACCGGCGCTTAATTCTTCCTGATTATTGATTCTTGATTCCTGATTCTCTTCTTCCGCAACAACATATCCCTTGGTTTTCCGTCCGTATCCACGGCTTAATGTTGCCAGTTTATAATCTGATTTTAACAAACGGATAAGATACTCCGTCATAGGGCTTTTGCCTGCGCCGCCTACTTCAAGGTTACCTATAGATATTATTGGCTTGGTAAAACGGTAGCTTTTAAACAGCCCGGCATCATAAAGCCAGTTCCGCATAATGACAACTAACCCATAGAGTAACGAAAAGGGCAATAAAAGCCAGCGCAGGTATTTCATATAATTTTGTAAAGATATGAAACGGTTTTGGTTCAATAGTTCACAGGTTCATTAGTTCATTGGTGGGATGGTGATTAGTACCTATAACAATTCAATCCCGGGAATAAATTGAAAATGTTTTTTATTAAAAGTGTAAAGTGGTAAATGATAATATAACGCTGTGGCAGCAATAAGGGTATCTGCTATGCTGGGTCTATGACTTAAAGCATGTGTCCTGAATAAATCAATGAAAATATCATTAATATCCGTATTGATTGGGATAACAGTGTATTTACCAAGCTGTTTTTCAATCTATTTCAAGTCAGCTTTATTTTTTGCACCTACCATAAATTCAGCTGCTGTAATACTGCTTATATAGAAAACATTAGATTTTATTTGCTGAACTTCTTCCTTTACTACAAGGTTTCCCCTATAAAGTTCAATCAGAATATTGGTATCAAAAATCACCATTTAGAAGGCCAGGCTTTATCTTTTATTTCATCAATTGATGGAAAATCAGGTGCAGCACCGAAGCTTTCAAAAAGTTCGTTAACCGAGATTTTTTTACCTACTGGGGGAGCAGGGTGTTCATTTTGGTTAGCATTTCCCAATTCAACTACAATCACTTCAACTTTTTTGCCAAAAAACTGTTCCGGCATTTCAATGCTATGGTTCTTTTTATCCGGAACTAATGTTTGCTTATAAATCATCCTTCTTATTTTTCACTCTACACAAATATACAAATTCTGAAATTGGAATTCAAGCTATTACATTTTGTGAAATAGATGTAAAATACCTTACTTCAATATCTCCCCTACCGGCAACAACTTTTCATCCACCTTTCCATTAATAACAGATACATAATACGTATTGCTCTTTTCATCAACAGCTACTGATCTTACATACTTTTCATCTTCAAACACAATCCCGGCAAGGTCGTCAATGGCGTAGCCGGGGCTTAACCTGCCTTTCAAAATATTTTCAAAGTAAAGTGGCTTGCGCAAAGGTTCGCTGTGGTAATGCGGGCAATGACTGGTTTGGATAAAGCCTAAACCTTGAACAATTGACAAGTCCTTAGGTCGTGAATCGGTGGTACCACCCTGGAACCAGCACAACGAGCCGGCGCTGCCGCCTGCCAGTATAATTCCCTTGTTATATGCTTTTCTTAATACGGTATCAATTCCCTGCGCCTTCCATATCGCCATCATATTAAGCGTGTTACCGCCACCTACAACTATGGCATCCATGCTCAGCAGATTTTCTTCAAAAGTTTTCTTATCGGTATACGATGCTACATAAGTCCGTTGAACATACGGCCGCATAGGCAGCTCTTCGCAGGCGGCATACCAGGCTATAATATAGTTGGCATTATCGCCCATGGCAGTCGGCAGGAAACAGATCTTTGGGTCTTTCTTTTTTGTTAAGGCAATAACATACCGCATAAACTGCCTGTTATAATTGCCGCCGTAGGCAAAAATGGTGCGGGTGATTGTGCTTTTTGGGGCTTGCCGGGCCATGCCCGAAAAGCAAAATGCAAATAATAAAATAGCCAGGTATATCTTTCTCAATTTTAATATTTTATGGTTTATAATTGCCGGCTTGGTATTACCGGGCAGCAATTATAGCAAAACCGCCGCTGATTTTAAAATATTGCGCCATATTGATTCCTTTAACTTTCGGACTTTACTGACTTTTCATACTTTTCGGACTTCCCCCAATAATTCTTAAATTTGTTTGTAACATCCGGGCCGATGCCTGTATCTAAACAACATAAATAAAAATAAAACAGCCCACCGGCATACGCAAAGATCAATAAAGCTGCGAGAGCCGGCAAATCCTCAAAAATATCATGAAAAAAATATTTATAGCGCTTACAGGTTTAGTATTGCTGGCTTCGGCGTGCAGCCAAAATCAGCCACAACAAAACAATGTAACCATTGAAAATAATACTACGGCAGGCTTTGATGTAAACAAGCTGGCCCAATTTGTTAAAACCAGCACCGATCCGCAAACGCTGGAGAAGGCCATTAACAACCCTGCTAACCAGATCAACAATCTCGACCTGGATAAGGACGGTAATATTGATTACCTGAAAGTGCAGGAAGGCGACAATAACAAGCTGAAAGTAATTGACGATGTAAGTAACAGTGAATCAGTTACGGTTGCAAGTATTAATGTAACCCCCGCTGCTAATAATAACACAGCTGATCTGAACATACAGGGCAATCCGAATTATGTAGGCAGCAACAATTACTATCACTCGTCCTTTTCATTTACTGACTTCCTGATATTAAGTTATTTTTTACGGCCACACGGCTATTATATGCCTATGTATCATTATGGTTACTATCCGTCATACTATACCCGCACGCGTACTTATACCACTTTCAGGCCAACTACTTCACCGGCGATGTCGTCAAGAATGAGCAGCCGGAGCAGCTTAAGCAATCCGGTAAGATCCCAACGGTCATTCGGCACTCGTAGTTCACATACCGTAAGAAGTGGTGGTTTTGGCAGCAGGGGTTCAAGTTCCGGCAGATCAGGCTTTGGGCGCAGTCGTGGCGGATTTGGCCGCAGGAGATAATAACAAACACGAATTAATCGGCAAGAATTTCAAGAATTAGTGCTAACTAAAATAAATTTTTAAAGTCACGGTTTTTCAGGAACTGTTCTAATCAATAGATATGACTATTCAATTAAGAAAAAACACTGTTTTAACAAACGATAATAAAAAAACATTTAAGGCCATTATCCTTTTAAACGAAATGATAAACGGCTCACATCAGTTTAATAGCAATGCTTCCGGCGATGATAGTGTGCTGCAGTCTTTATTTACCGACCTTGTTGCAAAAGGCTATGTAATTACTTCAGGTTCAAACTACCAGGTTAGCGCCAGGGGCAAAGGCATTTTTGACACCTTTATGAAGCGTTATACCGAATACCTTAAATTGTATGATGTTTTTTCGTTTGTAGACCTGGAAAAAGGCGAATTTGCTTTTGACCGCTATTTTGACTTCGATACCGACGATGCCTGGGTTGACTTTACAAACGATGACCGGTTTGACGACCTGCGCATTGCCGTGGCCATGTTTAAAAAGGCAGATCCGGCTGAAATTGTATTTATGTCGTTCATAAACGAAAATAGGTTTGATACCACCGCAGCAGGCTGGCAAAATGAGCTTGTTTCAGATAATGTATGGAATGAGATAGAAGAAATTTGCAACACAGCCATTAAACCCGAAGATGTTGGCGAAGATGCCATGGTAGACATGATAAACCAGGGATCGGAATTAATGATCAGGCTGATGGAGGAGGAACAAAAACAAAACAATAATACAAATTACGGAGGCGGAGGCACTACCACCACCACCGTTGTTGAGGAAGAAACGGTAGAATATTATCAACCCTATTACGACCCGTATTATATATCACCAATATGGTTGGTGCCGCTGTTTATTTGGTAAACAAATGTTGTCTGAATCAGAATTTACAGAATTTTAAAATGAACAGAATTAAAACGGCTCATCATGAAAATTCTATAATTCTGTAAATTCTGATTCAGACAAACTGCCAACTGCCAACTGCCAACTGCTACTGCCAACTGCCATTACTCCCCCCTCAACGCCTTCACCGGGTTGGCAATAGCGGCTTTTATTGATTGAAAACTTACCGTTACCAAGGCGATTACAATAGCTAAAACGCCTGCACAGGCAAAGATCCACCAGCTTATTGGTGCGCGATAGGTAAAATCCTGCAGCCACTTGTTCATTGCCCACCAGGCTATTGGTGACGCGATGATTATTGAGAGCATCACCAGCTTCACAAAATCTAAAGATAACAACCTGGTAATGCTTTGTATACTTGCACCCAGCACCTTGCGGATGCCAATTTCTTTGCTGCGCTGCTCGGCCATAAAAGCGGCTAATGCAAACAAACCCAAACACGCTATGATAATTGCTAATACAGCAAAACTTGTAAATATGCTGCCCATCCTTTGTACATCAGCATAGCTGCTTGCAAAACGCTCGTCCATAAACGTATAGCGTATGGGTTGCGATGGGGATATGTTCTTCCACAAAGTGTTTATTTCGACCATGGTATTGCGCATATTGCCGCCATTTACTTTTACCGATACAATAGAATTGCTTATGCCGTAAGTTATTGCCAGCGCGCCAACCGGCTGCCTGAGCGATTCGAAATTAAAATCCTTTATCACACCTATTACCCGGGGCCGTCCATAGCCATTAGTAATTATTTTGCCGACAGGGTTTTTCAGATTTAGCTTACGGACCATTGTTTGATTAATGATCACGCCTCCTGTTTGGTCGCCGGGCGAAAAGTTAGCACCTTCTACCAGTTTTATATCAAATGTTTTAAGATAATCTTCGTCAGCTATCCAAAACTGCGTATCAACGCCAGTTTCAACTTTTGTTTTACCATCATTATAGTAAGTATTACCATTTCTTTTTGTCCCGGCTACAGGCAAATAATCGCTGATGGCTACACTTTTTACTGACGACAGCTTCAGCAATTCCTGCTTGAGGTTTTTTACGCCATTATCGCCCAGAGTATTGGTTCCCTGCAACATTACCACCTGGTCTTTATTAAAACCGAGCTTCAAATTCATGATGTACTGCATCTGGTTATAAATAACAAAAGTGCTGATGATGAGTATAATTGAGGTAGTAAACTGGAAAACTACCAGCCCGTTCCGCAGCAGGGAGTTTTTGCTCCCAGTACTGATCGATCCCTTTAAAACACTTGCCGGTTTAAATGATGAAAGATAAAATGCAGGATAAATACCCGCCGCTATGCCTACAATAAGTGCCGCTCCCAATATTACGGGAGCAAACCACAGGGCATTCCATGGCATGGTTAAGGTTTTTGAAGCCAATATATTAAAGTAGGGAAGCAACGCCCATGCCAGCAAAATACCGGTGATAAATGAAAGCACGCTATACAGCAGCGATTCGGCAAGAAACTGTTGAATAAGACTATAACGTGTTGAGCCAACCACTTTGCGGAGCCCAACCTCTTTAGCCCGATTTGCCGATTTAGCTGTTGAAAGATTGATGAAGTTTATACAGGCAATTGTTAATATAAAACCTGCCACTGCGGCAAATAACCATATAAAACGAATATCGCCATGCTGAAATTCATCATAAATACCGTATCTTAAATGGATGTCGCTTATGGGCTGCAGTGTAAACGACAGTTTTTTTACTTCTAAAGCGGCATCCTTATAATTTTGAGCGAGCAGGGTCGGCAAAATATACCTTCCTATTATATCGTCAGTTATCTTTTTAGCTAACTTAACGGGGTCAGTGCCTGCTTTAACCAAAATATAACTGGGGTAATTGCTGGCGTTCCAGTTGGTTTGCTCGCCTTTGTAAAATTCAACACCGTTAAGACTAAGTAAAAAATCATACTGCAAATGTGATGTTGCCGGAGGGTTTTCCATTACGCCTCCAATCCTGTATGGTTTGGTTTTGTCGTTATTTAAATACATCACCTTGCCAACTGGGTTTTGATGAGGAAAGTATTTATCAGCCTTGCGCCTGGTGATAACCATAGTTAAAGGCTCGGCAAGCGCTTTTGCCCTGTCGCCATAAACCATTGGCGTCTTCAATATATCAAGTAGCTCCTGGTCGGCATAGGTAAAACCTTCTTCGTGTGTATTTTCCACCTGGTCGACACGGCGCAACTCATTGCTTCCTGCTCCGGGGAAAAGAGAATTAGGCATTAACCGGGCAGATTTCTCTATTTCCGGAATATCCGCCTTCAAGGCCTTACCCATCGGCGCGGGGTAATCATCTCCGCTTTCTACCTTACCATCGTGAGCATAATTTTCAACAATGCGATAAATGCGGTCAGTATCAGGATACGACTTATCATAACTAAGCTCATTTTTAATGTACAGCCCAATTAATAAGCAAGCGGCAATGCTCAGTGCAAAGCCACCAATTTTAATGGCTGAATACATTTTTTGTTTACGCAATTGCCTTACAGCGATTTTTAAATAGTTCCTTATCATAGTGTTGGTCATTAGTCATTGTGTCATTAGTCATTGGTTGATTGCATAGGTCGCCTCGTTTTACTAATGACCTAATGACCAATGACTAACCAACTTACTCCGTTTTCAAACTCTTCACCGGGTTCATCAGGGCGGCTTTTATAGCCTGGAAACTTACGGTGAACAGGGCTATAAACATGGCAAGTACCCCTGCCAGGGCAAACATCCACCAGGTTAATGGAATTTTATAGGCAAAGGCCTGCAGCCATTTGCTCATGCCATACCAGGCTATTGGTGTTGCTATTATAAATGATATAATTACCAGTATTAAAAAGTCCTTCGATAATAGCCTTACAATACCTGATACGCTTGCACCCAGCACCTTGCGGATACCTATTTCTTTGTTACGCTGCTCTGCACTAAAAGCCGCAAGGCCGAATAAGCCCAAACATGAGATCAGAATGGCAACAAGTGTAAATGAATTAATGATCTGCGACAGGGTAATTTCTGCTTCGTATTGTTTTTGCACCTCCTGGTCAAGAAATGAATATTCGAACGGTGTTGATGGAATGTCTTTTTGCCAGATGCCCGCCATTTTTTCCAAAAGCGATGTGTAATTCTTGCTGCTGACGGAAACCACCAGGTCATTAAAATCACCTGCATTTTTATCATAAACCAGCATAAATGGTCTTATTTCGCCATGTAACGAATTATAGTTAAAATCCTTCATCACGCCGGCTACTGTAACAAACGTTTCCGGGTTCGGCAGGTAATGGGTATACAACCTGGTACCTGGCGCCGTTATCGGATTTAATCCAAGCCGTTTAGCCAAAGTCTCATTGATCAACACGCGATTAGAGTCATTAAGCATAAAATCCCTTCCGCTTATTACTTTTATGCCATTGGCTTTTGCAAAAAATTCATCGGTGTTTATATTCTGCGCATCAATAGCAGTCGTCATATTTCCTCCTGCAGGATAAACGCCATGATCGCGCGGTACAAATTGGCCAAGGTAATTATCCGACCTGCTTACCGCTTTTACTTCGGCCAGCGATTTAATATCGTTAGCGAAATTTTGCATTTTGCGCTGCGTCTCGCCGGTATAAAAATTAAAGATCAGCTTTTGATCTTTTTCAAATCCGAGATCTTTATTCTTGATAAAATTGAGCTGACTGTAGATGATAATGATGCCGGTTATCATCACTATGGATAACACAAATTGAAAAACCACCAGGGATTTACGGATGCCTGTTGCCGAAATATGGGTGTTAAAGTTCCCCTTTATTACTTTTATAGCTTCAAAAGCCGAAAGGTAGAATGCTGGATAGCTGCCGGCAAGAAGCCCGGTAACTAATATCAGCGATGTCAGCATCAGCCAAAGCCGGTAATCGCTGAAAAATGACAGGTGAATATCGGCACTGCTGATGTTGTTTAAATAAGGAAGCGCTATATACAACAACGGCAATGCTATAATCACGCCTATAAAAGCCAGCAAGAACGATTCGCCCAAAAACTGTTTAATAAGATCATATTTACCGGCGCCTATTACCTTACGCACACCTACTTCCTTTGCTCTTTTTGATGCACGTGCGGTTGACAGATTCATGAAATTGATACAGGCAATTACCTGTATCAGTACCGCTATCAATATTAAAATATAAAGGAACGACGGGCTGATGGTTTTACTTATTTCAACCTCATAACCCGGAGTTGTGTGGATAGCTGTAACCGGTTCAAGGTGCAATGTTTTTTTCATCCCTATTTCCTTCATCTGCTGCGCACCGTATTTATTTAAAAAGGCAGGCAGCTTTTTCTCCAGGGCGAGAGCGCTGGCATCTGGGCGGAGTTTTACATATGAGTTGGTGAAGTTATTACCACCCCACGAATTGTTTGAAATTACATAGCCGCCAAGGCCGCCGCTGTTCATGGTTATAAAGATACCTGCATGCAAATGTGATTTTCCCAGGCTTTCGTCAATTACAGCGGTAACTTTAAAATCATGTTTACCAAAAGCGTTGTCGATGGTTACCATTTTGCCTATTGGATTTTCGTTAGCAAAAAGTTTATCGGAAACCGGTTTCAATAAAGCGATATTATAAGGATCATTTAAGCTGTTTTTAGGCGTTCCTTTTTGAAAATGATAGGTAAAAACATCAAAAAAAGTAGAATCAACGTAAACTACATCATTTTCATAAAACGACCTTTCTTTATAGCGTAACAAAGTTTTTGCAGACCCAAGCGTATTTGAAGGCACCACCCGGCAATATTGCTGCACTTCGGCAAAATCGCGTTTCATGGCTGGGGCTATTGGCGGCGATGCAGTTGAATTGTTGTGCTTATCGCCCGGCAATTCCAAAGCGCTGGTAATGCGGTAAATATCCTTTGCATTTTTATGATGCTTATCATAACTGTACTGATCCTGTACATATAACAAAATATACAGGCAGCATAATGTGCCGGCAGCTAAACCAAAAATATTGATAAAGCTGAATGTTTTGTTTTTCAGCAAAAAGCGGAAGGCGGTTTTAAGATAGCTTTTTAACATTATGGTTGGTCATTAGTCATTGTTTCATTAGTCATTGGTGGCTGTCGGTTAAAACACGGCATCCGATGGGGTAAATGGTCTAAGAAAATGCCAAATATGTATTTAATTAAATATCAATAAGTTACATTTAATTAATTGATTTAATTTGTTCGGTTTTGATACAGTGGATGTTCGGTATTAACAAGCTTTCGAAACATTGTCTGTCACGCAGGCCTTCGACCTGCGATGTTAAATGTAGCCCTTTGTTTTTCCAATTTAGCTTTAATCTTCTGGCCCTGGAAGAGGCCTAATATATCAGCGCAGGTCGAAGGCCTGCGTGAAAACAGGGTGAATCAGAGAAATAATTGATCATTAGGATGTTTAGAACTCAAGGTTTAAACCCCATAGCTATTTAATAAATAAAATTTTCAATCATTGAACCCAGTTGTATACCTTAGAGAAATAAACCTCCAAAATGAAATACAAGCTATTATCACTAATACTTCTTATCAGCACTATCACTTTTGCTCAAACCGATGCAAAGCTTACCGCCAAACTACAGGATGCAATTAAAGGCTTTAATGGGCAGGCAGGTATCTATGTACATAACTTAAAAACGGGTAAAACGGTCGCCATAAACGCGGATACGCTTTTCCCAACTGCCAGCATGATAAAAGTAAGCATCCAATGCGGCCTTATGGATAAGATTGAAAAAGGCGAAATGCAGTACAACCAAAAATTGGTATACCGCGATTCGTTGCTATATAAAGGTGAAGATATTTTGGGCTCATTTAAAGATAAAGACACCATTGAAGTAAGCAAAGTGGCGCTGTTAATGATAACCATGAGCGATAATACTGCAAGTGTATGGCTGCAAAAGCTGGTTGGCGGCGAATACATTAATAATTGGCTTGATAACAACGGCTTTAAAGTAATGAGGGTAAATTCCCGAGTTCCGGGGCGTGAAGCAATCCGCTCTAAATATGGCTGGGGCGTTACCACGCCTTACGAAATGTGTCGTTTGTTTACTATGATCCGCGATGGAAAAGCGGTGAGCCCGGGCGCCAGCGAACGGATGTACCGCAATATGGGGCGGATTTTTTGGGACGATAAGGCTATTTCGCAGATCCCGCCTTATATTCAAACCGCATCAAAACAAGGTGCGCTTGACGAATCAAAATCAGAAACGGTAATGGTAAATGCCCCGCATGGCGATTATGTATTTTCTATCATCACCAATAATAATAAAGACCAGCGCTGGGTGCCGGGCAATGAAGCATCCCTGCTGATTAAAAAAGTGTCTGCCCTGTTATGGCACTATTTTGAACCGGATAGTAAATGGAAACCAGCCGAAGGGGTTGATAAGTATATGCTAAATGAATGAGTGGCAGATATGAGATTTGAGACGTGAGATTTGAGATTAGTTGTGTTGAAGAGTTCGTGTCCCTTCGGATCAGCCTTCTCTCATTCAGCATTCATTATTGGATTCAAAACCTTTAACCTTTACCTTTTACCTTACTCAAGTTTTATCCGCCTCAGCAGGTTCCATTTTTTTCATTGTCGATTTCTTTTCTTCAAGTCCACTGCCTAACAGATAACCCCATGGTTTGAGGCTTTCTACACGGTCGAAAATTATTTTGAAGATTGCCATAATCGGGATCGACAAAAACATACCTGAAAGCCCCCAGATCATTTCACCTAAAATTATCCCCAAAAAAGTTATCAGCGCATTCAGCTTTACTTTTGAGCCAACAATAGTCGGCAATAAAAAATTTGAATCTACAATGTGGATCCCTAAAACAGAGGCAGCAACCAATGCAGCAGGGTTTATACCACCGGTAGCAAATGTTATTAATGTGCTTAAAAATAAGGCTGTAAAAATGCCCAGGTAAGGGATCAGGTTAAACAAAGCAACTATAATTCCCAGCAATACCGGGTAATTTGCACCAATCATCCAGAACGCGGTACACGCCAGGCAGGCAACAACGAACATCTCCAATAACAGGCCGAGAATGTATTGCCTCAATATGCTTTGGATATTTTCAACAATGTCACGTACAATTGTTTCGTAACTATCAGTAAAAACCCATACAATAAAATTTATCAGGATCCGTCTGTAAAGCAATATAAAGAAAGTGAAGATCAGGATAAAAGTATAGAAAAGCATCAGGGATGACACTGCCCCAAAAGTTGACCCTATTACATCAGTACCTGATTCCATTATTTTTTGAGTCGTACTGTGTAAATAACTCATTTGCTTTTTAGCTGTTATGTGAAAAGCGCTTTGGATCCAGCCTTTTAGATCCTCAAGAGATTGGCTAACCTGGCTTTTAAGTTGTGGCCAGTCACTTGCCAGGTTCGAGATCTGCGAACCTACCATGTATAATATCCCGCCTATAAAAGCAATAAGTAAAATAATTGAAAACAGGCATGCTATTGCCCTTGGCAATCGTAATTTTTTTTCAAGAAATGCAGCTATCGGAAAAAGCAAAATGGCAAATAAAAATCCAAATATTAAAGGGTCAAGCACCTCTTTTCCCTGAATAATAATATAACCGAGGGACAGCAGGCCAATGAGTACCAGTGACAGTCTTTCATAAAATGGATGTGCAGGGGTTTTTGTGGGCATATAGCAGGGGATTATTATTTTGTGGGATGAACACAATTTTAATTTATTAATTTGAATATAAGAATAAATGAATAATATTTTTTTATTGAAAATCCCTGCACATGCTGATGTCTGCCCTTTTGAATTTTTATATAAGGATACAATTTTGGCAAACATTTTGCTTTATAATAGATCATTTACCTAAAGAAAAATATCATGGCAAAGTATTCAGAAAAAGCAGGCGAAAAGGTTGAAAAAACCATGCATGAAATGAAAGAAGGCAAGCTAAAAAGCGGCAGAAGCGGTAAAAAAGTTACCAGTAAAAAACAAGCCGTTGCAATAGGTTTATCAGAAGCCCGTAAAGAAGGGGCAAAAGTGCCTAAGAAGAAATCATAAATGACAAATTGCAGAGATGTGATGCTTCCATCTCTGTAATTTATTATTTCCCTGTAAACGCATCCATAATATCCATAAGCGTTATCGCTTCTTCTATTGAACATGGATTTGGCCCTTCATCATTAAAATAGGCCACTATCTTTTCAATCATGGGCTGCTGCATATGTTCAGGATGAATAAAGGTTAAGGTTTGCTCATCATCATCAGTTTTCCAGCTGATGAAATTGCCAAAGAAAGGAAAGGTGATCCGGCCTTTGGTGCCAATAATTTCGCAGGAATCAATTTTTTGATTTTCGGCTACATTAAAGCACCACGAGCCATTTACAACCACCTTGTTTTTAAATAGTATTTGTCCGCTTACATTATCATCAGCGGGTGTAGCACCCGACTGGTTCAATGAAAACCCACTATACTTTTCTGGCTCGCCAAAATAAAACAACATCAAATCAAGCTGGTGCGGGGCCAAATCATGAAAATAACCACCGCCTGACAGCTCAGGATGAACGCGCCAGTTATTTGCAGCATCAGTTGCTGTTTCTGGTTTACGGCTTTGCCACATCCGTATCTGTACCGTGCGTACATCGCCAACCAGCCCGCTTTCTAAAAGTTGCTTCACTTTCAAAAACATCGGGATACCGCGACGGTAATGGGCAATGGTTAACTTTTGATTGGGATATTGTTTAACAGCTTCGGCAATTTGCCTGGCTTCGGCAGCATTGCGGGTAACGGGCTTTTCTACATAAACATTAAAGCCTTTGCCAAGTGCCGTTATTGCGTAATCCATGTGCGAGGCTGGCGGAGTAGCAATGTAAACAGCGTTAATGCTTTTGTTGTTCATCAGCTCGTCAGCATCGCTATACCAGGTGCCAACGCCATGGCGCCGGGCATAGTCTGCAGCCTTTTCGGCATCGCGGCGCATTACAGCCACAAGACTACTATTAGCTACTTTATTAAATGCGGGGCCGCTCTTTTTTTCGGTCACATTGCCGCAGCCTATTATTCCCCAGTTTATGTTTGACATAATTACTTATTGAGAGAATCAAGACAGCAAGAGTCATGAATCAAGATAAAAGCCTTAATTTCTCGCGTCTTCTTGATTCTTGTTGTCCTGATTCTTGAATCTATTTTAATATTTCTTCAATCTTTGCTAATTCTTCTTTTGAAAACACAATGTTATCCAAACATTTTAATGAATCAGCTAATTGCTCAGCACGACTGGCGCCAATTAAAACGGAAGTTACCCTGTTATCTTTTAACAACCAGGCTAGTGCCATTTGGGCCAATGTTTGGCCGCGTTGCAGCGCTATATCATTTAGTTTTTTTATCTGGCTTATGCGTTCTTCTGTTACCTGGCTTTCCTGTAAAAAACCAGTTGGTTTTGCTGCCCTTGAATCGGCAGGGATGCCGTGCAGGTATTTGTTGGTTAATAAGCCCTGAGCTAATGGCGAAAAGGGGATACAGCCAACGCCATCTTTCTCCAGCACATCTAATAAACCGCCTTCTGCCCAGCGCTCAAACATGGAATATTTTGGTTGATGGATAAGACATGGGGTACCCAGTCTTTTTAAAATGGCAATGGCTTTATCAGCTTCTTCGGCAGAATAGTTGGAGATTCCGGCGTATAGTGCTTTTCCCTGGCGTACTATCAGGTCAAGCGCGCTCATGGTTTCTTCCAACGGTGTTTCCGGATCCGGGCGATGATGATAAAATATATCCACATACTCAATCCCCATTCGTTGTAAGCTTTGATCAAGGCTTGATACCAGGTATTTTTTCGACCCCCAGTCGCCATAAGGGCCATCCCACATGGTATAACCTGCTTTGCTCGATATGATCATTTCATCGCGGTAGCCACGAAAATCTTCCTTTAAAATACGCCCAAAATTCTCCTCCGCTGATCCCGGGGGCGGACCGTAATTATTGGCAAGATCAAAATGGGTAATACCGCTGTCAAAAGCAAGGTGTAAAATTTTGCGATAATTTTCGGTAACATCCACATGCCCGAAATTGTGCCACAAACCCAGCGAAACCGCCGGAAGCTTGATGCCGCTTTTTCCGCAGCGGCGGTATTGCATTTTTTCGTATCGGTTTTCTGCTGGTACGTATGTCATAAAGTTGATGAGTTGGTTTTTAGCGGAAGTAAAAATAGAGTTTTATATAAATAATCGAAGTAAATAATTCTTTACATTTTCAATGTTTAAGACATAGGCACCACGTTATTTATCAGCATTTGTTGTTTGGCCCAATCACGCAGCAATGACAAAAAGGGCAGTAGCTCTTTCCCGGTTTCAGTTAAGGTGTATTCCACTTTTGGTGGCACTTCAATATAAACTTTCCGGCTTATAAGGCAGTCTTCTTCCAATTCTTTTAAAACCTGGGTAAGCATTTTTGGGGTGATGCCGGTTACCGTTTTTCTCAATTCGCCATAAAGTAATGTTCCGGAGCGTAGGCGCCAAAGCACACGTCCCTTGTATTTACCGCCGATACGTTGAAAGGCATAATCAATACCGCATTTTGGCAAAGCCCGGTTAGCTATTTTAGTCATATGTTAAAATTAATATGCCTGATATACAGCAATGTAACTTTTTAGTGTGCAGGTTACTTTTTTGTACCTACTTGACAAATGTAGGGATCAGCGTGTATTTTTGTTGTATGAAAAACACGCTGACCTTAATTTTTTTCTTTTTTAGCACTTGCATCGCACTTGCACAAAAAAATGAAAATAGTAAACTACCGGGAACTTATATTTTATTAAGTGTTGATAATATTGATAAAGACGGGAACCGGATCCATCTTTATGGCGATAATCCGCGAGGAGTATTAATGTTTGATACCAAAGGGAATTATGCTTTACAGATAATGAGCACTGACCGGCCAAAGTTTGCCGCAGCTGATAAAAGTAAAGGTACGGATGAAGAAAATAGGGCTGCTGTAAAAGGATGCAACGCTCATTTTGGCACTTATACTATTGATAATGTAAATGGAACAATAACCTTTAATATACTCCATGCCTCGTTTCCAAACTGGGAAGGAGTAAAACAAAAACGGCCTTTTACACTAATTAATGGTGTTTTTAAATATACTGTGCCATCACCAACAACGGGGGGAGCTGTTACGGGCGAGGTGGTTTGGAAGAAGGTGGAATAATTGCCAGAATCAGGGTTTTTCGCTATTGTTTGTTTCCAAAGGTGTTCAAGATGGATAAGCGGTTTACAGAATTTTAAGATTAACAGAATCTTATCTGTTTAAGTTATGCTTTACCATAGATATCAAGGCGCATCCTGAAAACCCTTTAATTCTGTAAATTCTGATTTACACTACTTCTGCCACCACAAAAGTACTTCCCCCAACAAAAACCAAATCGCCGTCCCCCGCACTTTGTTGTGCGGCAGCCAGTGCTGATTTTACCGATGGGTATGTATCGCCATGCAAACCAAAGCCTTCTGCTTTAAGCCATAAGCTTTTTTCATCAAGCCCGCGTGGAATATCGGGCTTGCAAAAATAATAAAGGGCGTTAGTTGGTAGTATGGTTAAAATTTTGCTGATATCCTTATCATTTACTACCCCCAAAACAAAATGCAGCTTGTTGTAGGCAACAGCGGCAATGTTCTGTAAAACTTCCTGCATCCCTTCGGGATTATGGCCGGTATCGCAAATGGTTAAAGGGTGGCTATTTAAAACTTCCCAACGGCCATGCAGGCCGGTTAAAGTTTTAACCTGTTGCAGGGCGATTTTTAAATGTTCGTTAGTAATTTTAAAACGCCGTAACCGCAGCTTGTCTATCACGCAAAGCACCGTTTTTATGTTTTTAAGCTGATAGGTACCGGTTAGGTCCAGCCGGAAATAAGAGACCAAAGGCTGGAGATCAGAGGTGAGGTTATTTTTTTTAACTTCCACCTCAATAAGCTCAGTATATGGCTTTTCTGAGATTTGAAGTTTGACGTCAGACTTTGAGACTGTAAAAATATCCGAAGCAAAAACAATCTCCGAATGCTCCTGGTTTGCTTTTTCTATAAATGTATCGGCAACTTCTTCCTGGTATTCTCCAATAATTACAGGGATGCCGGGCTTTATGATCCCCGCCTTTTCATTGGCTATCAATTTAAGCGTATCACCCAAAATATTCATATGATCCCAGCCTATATTAGTGATAACCGATAAGAGCGGGGTAATAACATTAGTTGAATCGAGCCTGCCGCCCAGGCCTACCTCAATAATAGCAATGTCTACCTTTTTTTTGGCGAAAATATCGAACGCCAGGGCTACGGTCATCTCAAAAAAGGAGGGTTGGATCTCATCAAAATCAGACCTGTGTGTGGCAACAAAATCAATCACCTGCTGCTCGCTTATCATTTGTCCGTTTATGCGGATGCGCTCACGGAAGTCCTTTAAATGCGGCGAGGTATACAGCCCGGTTTTATAGCCTGCTGTTTGCAGTACTGCTGCCAGCATGTGCGAGGTTGAGCCTTTTCCATTTGTACCACCTACATGTATGCTTTTAAATTTATGCTGCGGATTGTCCACTTTATTAAGCAGTGCAATAGTATTAGTAAGGTCTGCTTTATAGGCGGATGCACCATCGCGGGTAAAAAGGGGCAGCTGGCTGTAGAGGTATTGGACGGTTTCTGAGTAGTTCATGGTTGATGGGTGGTCCATAGTCGATGGTCTATAGACCATGGCAAATTTAGCTCAATCTTTTGTAGGCACATAAAAAACCATCAACTATTGACTATGGTCCATGGACTAATTCTCAATCCACCTTAAATCTAAAAGTATACTGCCCTTTTTGCGTGCCTGAAGCCGGGGTTGATGACGTGAACTTTGTGTTTTTTATGGAATTTATGCAACTTTCTATCAAACTCAGATCGGCCCTTGTTTTGGCCTTGTTATACTGAGCTGAAATTACATTACCGCTTTGATCTACAACAAAATCAACAACCACAACACCAGGAACGCGGTGTATATTTTGCGGATCGGGTGCGCTCACAAAGCTCCAGTTTGGCATTTTCAAACCATTTCCTGATCCACCGGGACCATAATCATCGCTCAACGTTGAGCCATTTTTACTGCCCTGGTTACCCGGAGTGGTTGCAGTGCCATCACCCTCACCTGCACCTTTATTGGTGCTGCCTTTATATAATGCATTTTGGTTAAGTTGCGGCTTTGCTACCGGTTTGGCTGGTTGCGTAGCTACTGTTTGGCTTTGTTTTTTAGAGTTAGCAGCAACATTAGGTGCATCCTCTGCATCCTGGGTTACCACTTTTTTATCACTGTTATCCTCCTGTGTTTTTTGTTCGGTAGGCGGCGCTGTATTCACCTTGGTAGGTTTTGCTTTATTTGCTTTTTCAGCAACTGAGGGCTCTTCGGTGCTTGATTGGTTGGTACCCATTCCTTCGTCAACGGTACCGTAATTTACCAATATACCACCTGTCCCATCCGGGGGAACGGGAGGATTTACGAAAACAATAAAGTAGCACAAAGCAATTACAACAGCAAGTATGATACCTGTTGCTAAAAACGCTTTGGGGTAATTATTTTCTTCTTCCTGGTAGTTCATTTAGTTGGCAGTTTTCGGTTGGCAGTTTGCAGTCATATCAATCGGCAATGGTTAAAACACTACCAACTGCTTACTGCACACTGCCAACTACATCTACTTAGGTTCCGTTGCCAAAACCATTTTTATATTTAATTTTTGCGATACATCCATTACGGCAACCACATCCTGTATGGCAACTGTTTTATCAACATACAAAACTATGGTTAGTTCTGTTGCCAGCTTTTTATAACCTGCTAATACGGTTGGCAGGTCATTCACAGCCACTACCTTTTTATCTACCGTGTATTGCAGGTCCTTGCTTATGGATACATTTATGGTTTTTTTAGATACCGACTGCCCTGATGATGATTTAGGCAACAATAGCTTTACCACGTTTGGGTTAGTAACTGTTGATGCTATCAGGAAAAACAGGAGCAGGAAAAACATGATGTCGTTCATCGCCGATGTATGCACTTCGGCTGAAGCTCCCCTGTGTCTTTTTCTTAAATTCATTTGCTCGGTTCTTCCAACAGGTCAATAAATTCAATGGCATCGGTTTCAAGCTTTAGTATCACCTTATCAACCATCATATTTAAAATATGATAACATACATAAGCAACAATACCTACAAATAAACCGGCGGCCGAGGTAACCATCTTTACATAAAGCCCACCTGATATAACGCCCATACTGATGTTATCCGTCTTTGATATATCATAAAAAATTTTGATAACCCCGGCAATGGTTCCCAAAAAGCCAAACATTGGAGCAATACCGGCCACTATACCTAAAATGCCAATGTTCTTCTCCAATTTCGATACTTCAAGCTTGCCAATATTTTCAATAGCGCCTTCAATATCTTTAATGGGGCGTCCTATTCTTAACAGGCCTTTCTGCAGCATGCGGCCAAGCGGCGTGTTGCTGTTACGGCAAATAGCTATGGCCGATTCAAGGTTGCCTGAAACAATGCTTGAACGTACCTGCATCATCAGGTTCGACTCGTTTGTTGAAGCTTTACGGATAGTGAAATATCTTTCAAAAAATATCACCAGGCCTAATACCGCCAGGATCCCTATCGGGACCATTACCCATCCGCCTTTTATCAGCAGGTCGCCAAAGCGCAGATCTTCCTGTGGTAGGGCGGCTAATTGCTGGCCCGCTTGTTTGGCTGTATCTATAAGTTTATGTGCAGTATCGTTAGCCTGTATAAATAATAATGTCATTTTAAGGATTTATTGGTAATATATATGGTTTTTGACTGAGCTTCCCGGATTTTTTTAAGCTCTTGATTGCTGCATCAGCCTCATTTAGGGTTGGGAATGTTCCTGCTGATATCTTTAAACGGGTGCCTGGTGCATCTGTAACTATTTTTGCATCAATGCCTTTTGCCTTTAAACGCTGAACCTCGCTATTGGCCGAGCGTGATAGCCTGAAACTACTCACAATTATTTCATAACGGGTATGTTTTGCTGTATCAGCAGCTACTACCGGAGGAGTAGTGGCAAGCGGGGCTTTTTTTATGGCTGTATCTTTAGCCGGCGCCGGTACAATTTTTTTAACGGTATCAGCATTTACCTCATGCCTGTAAACAGGTACATTGGTATCGGCTTTTCCGGTTATCCGGTTATATGTTGCACCCAGCTTATCAAATGCTTCAGGGTAAAATTTGTATGCCCCAAAAACAGTCAATGCAATAGCGGTAACCGCAATTAATATAATAAGCCAAATGTTTACTTTTTTCTTTCTTCCCGTTTCTTCTTCAAAATACTGATCATGCTCATGTTCCTGCGCCTGCATCGGCTTGGTAATTAACACCGGGGCCGGTGTAGAGTCGGCATGTTCAGGGTTTGAAGATTGATGGTTTAATGTTTGCCCTTGTTTATAAATGTTTACCGGGGGATAGCCGTAAAATGCAGGGTCATCCGGTATTTTATCATTAGGCTTAAAAACAAGCTGGTCTTTATCTGTATAAAACAGACCCAGATCGGCAAAAAGATACTTGCTTGTTAACGCTTGTTCCCTTAATTTGCTTACAAATTTTTCAGCAAAATATTTGGATGATGCCAGTGATATATTTTTTTTATCGGCAACATATTGTGCAAAGGCATCATCATCTTTAGGCTGGGGCACAAATTTTACCCTGTGATATGGCGGATAAAACCTTGATTCGTTATCATTATAATATCCGTTTACACGCTCACGCACAAAGTAGCCAAGGCCGGGTATGCTCACTTCCTCATACTGCTCCAATAATTCGCTTAAATAGTCGGCTAAATTCATTTCGCTAAAAGTACGGTTTATTATAAAATATCAAAAAAGCTTAAAAACTATATCCAACACCTCCAAATATATTAAATCCGTAATCCGGATAATATAACCAGGTTTGGCTGGCGCTGTTTAAAATGTTATTTACGTGTACAAAAACCGAAAACCTGCTGGTTGCTTTATAATCAACGGCTCCGCTCAAATCAGCAAACGAATCAAGTGACGCCAGTCTTGTTGTAGTTGGCGTTGTTTGGATCAGATGCGGATCAGTTACCGAACCACGGATCAGTAATGTACCTGATACGGTGATCTTATCACTTATATTAAATACGGTGCCGCCTTTAAATAAAAATTTAGGCAGATTCCAAGCCTCGCTAACGGTTGCCATTTGGTAATCTTTAAATTCAACCCTGCCGAAAATATCTACATCTTCCGACACCTTGTAATCCAGCTCGCCGGTAAACCCGCTCACGCGCGATCTTCCTTCATCATAAATAACTTTAAACCTGTTGTATCCTTTTGTAAAATCAAAATCGCTCACAAACAGCGGCATGTTTTTAACCTCGTTACGGAAAATAGTAGCTTTAAAGCCCAGGCCCGGTGCAATAGTGCCTTTCAAACCCGCAGCAAGATCCAGTTGGTCAATAGAGTTTCTTAAGTCGATGTTTTGGCCGATGAAAGGATTGAACATCGCAAAATCACGCAGCGATGATTTGTTTACATCGCCTTTAGCTTCAACAAATACGCGTACATATTTGGGGATAACCTGCAGCTCAGCCCTTGCCGCCGGGAATATATAGAAAGCCGATTTATAACCAAACTGATCAACAATGTTAACGCCTGCATCAATTTTATAATTATCACCCTGAAATTTTATATAAGGGTTAAGCCTGATGAGGCTATTGTTGTGATCGTAAAGGCTATCCTTTTGCGTGCTCAGATCAAGCGAGGCAGCCAGTCCCGCATAAAATTGTTTAATGGTTTGATTAAAAAAGCCCGATAATACCAGGTTATTTTCCTTTGCCTGGTAAGCGTTGCTAAATGAGTAACCTTTTAATTTAAGGGCGTAGGTAAAATCATTTTCAACATCTTTATAGTTTTTGGCGAGCTCGCCTTCGGCACCTATGGTACTGAAGTGTTGTTTATCTACCTGTAAAAGAGCAGGCGCATTATACCTGTCGAACCCGTAAAAATAATTACTGTTGTAGTTATAAGTTATGCGGCCACTTATATTATTCTCTTCACCAACGCTTTTACCAAACACGCCAACTTCTTCTTTGGCTGTGTTTTGCTTGTACATGTTGCCGTTTTGTGCAAAATGTTTAAGCCATCCGCCAACCTGCAAAGCTTCATCGCGGCCATTGGCAAAATAGGCTTCGCCGTAGGTTGTTTTTAAGCTGCCAAGCCCGGCTTTTACATAATTATTGGTTGGCACAGAATCTCGCTCTGCCGGCCGTTTCATAGCATCAAGACGCTTAATGCTCGTGTTAAGCTCCAGTCTTTTATCAATGGGGATATAAGTTAAAGGCGCTTTAAACGGGGTTTTATCTTCAAGGTCGGGGTTACGGCGGATCTTAACGGCATCGGCCAGTACCGGCTTGTAAGCTGTGGTAACTACAATCTCTTCAGATAAATTGCCCTGGATAGCATCGTTCCCTTTGCCCCCTTTTTTGGTAGTATCTATAGGAACCTTAGTGGCAGCATCACCTAAACCTGCGGCACCTTTTTGCTGTGGCGATGCTGGTTTGGCAGTTTTTTTCACAACTGGTTTTGCTTTAGGCTTTACAACTGTTTTTGCTGCCGGTTTCTTAGCCTTGTGCTTTGTTTGTGCATTTGCAGGAACAAAGTATAAAGCTATTATTAAGGTAAGCAGCGTGTATATATATTTAAATTTCATTGCTTGTCTCATTTTTATTCTTTGTTATCCTGTTTCTTTTCCTCTGGTTTCTTTTCGTCCGGTTTCTTTTCCTCTGTTCCGGCCGGTTTCTGATCTGCTTTTCCACCAGAGAGCTGATCAAGCTTTTGTTTGGCTGTTGGTAATATGTCGTCGTCGCCCTTGTAGTTATCAATAACACTTTGCAGGGTTGCCTTAGCCTGGAACACATCCTTAAGCGCCTCATAATTATCGGCCAGTAAAATAAAGGTCTTGGTTACCCAGTAATCATAATTGGGAAGATCCTTCACCAGCTCGAAACAGGTTTTTTGCGATGCCTTATACTTGCCTTTCTCAAACTCAATTTCAGCAATGTTGTATTTTGCCTCGGCAGCTGCAACGGTTTTGGTGTTAGTAAGCGTATAATTAAATTCAGTTATCGCATTGGTAGTATCACCCTTTTGAAGGTAAGCCTGACCAGCGTAAAGGCCTGTTTTAAATTTATCTTCCTGGGCAGTTTTTTCGTTGCTGCGCACCAGCTTAACATAGTTTAGGGCGTCATCAGGCATTTCCATCTGTGCATAGCAAACCAGCAGGTTATTTATGGCCCAGGTATAATCTGCTTTGTATTCTGAATTTGTTTCCAGTTTTTTAAGATAAGAGATGGCCTCGTTATATTTCTTCTGGTTCATATACAGCTTGGCCATGCTTATTAACGACTGCTCAGTATAGGGACTTGTCCAGTCGTTAAGTATAACATTATAATCAACAACGGCTTCATCAAGCCTTTTCAAGTTAACCAAACTTTGCGCCCGGATAAATCTTGCCTGTTTTTCATAAATTGGTTTGGTTGGGAACTTATCATAATAAGCATTCACTGCCCCAATCGTTCCTTGCCAGTCGCCCTTTACGTATAAGTTATTGGCGGCGGTTATCATAATACTTTCCTGGTCGGCTGCTGTATAATTGGCAATAGGCGTTGTTGCTGCATAATTGATAAAGGTTTGCGCATCACCTTTGTCGGTATAGATCTTCTCAACCTGTTTAAGCGCCAGCTTGGCTTCTTCGGTTGATGAGTAATCCTTTATAACCGTTTTAAACGATTCAACAGCCAGGGAGTCATTGTCTGCATTGTAGTCAATAAGCCCAATAGTAACCAGGGCACGGGATACATAGCTGCTGGTTGGGTATTTTTTGATCATAGCCTGCAGATCACTTTTTGCCTTGTCGCCTTCATTTTTCAAAAAATAAGTGTACGCAATTTCAAATGATGCATCGTCGGCATAATCCGAGTTAGGGAAGGTGTTAAGCACATTGGTTAATGTGCTGATCTTGGCATCCGGGGCATTCTGTAAACCCTGGATCATACCACGCTGAAATAATGCGTAATCCTGGCCTGCAGTATGCTTTTCAATTATCTGGTTATAATATTCAAGCGCTTTGCTATAATTCTTCATTACAAAATAACTGTCGCCCAGGCGGGTTACAGCATCGTTTATTGTATTTGGATCCTTTTCTTCACCCTGTAAAAATTTCTGAAAATAGGTGGCTGCCTTTTTGTACTGTTCATCGCCAAAGGCTGCATAGGCCAGGGCATAATTTGCGTAATTATATACACCGGTTTCACTGGCCCCGTCAAAAGCAAGAAATTTTTCAAAATTATCAACAGATTCACCATATTTCCGCACCTCGTACATAGCTTCAGCCATCCAATAGGTGGTCATCACTTCAATTTTATTATCAACCGGGTATTTTAACGAGCGCAGAAAAATACCTATTCCGTTCTCAAAAGCACGTTCGTTATAGAATTCAAGGCCGCGATAGTAAGTAACTTTTTGGTAGGCAGCCTGCGCACTGGCAGATTTATTAGGAATGGGCTCCAGTATTTCAACAGCCTCTTTATAATTATGTGAGTTAAGTAATTCTTCGCCCAGCAGTGTTTTAACTTCGTTATTGCGGGTTGAGTTAGGATAATTTTTCAGGTACAGCCTGGTAGCATCAAGCGCCTGAGTGTTAAAATCAAGCTCGTATGATAACTTAGCATACTCGTACAAAGCATCTTCCTGTAATTGTTTATCAAAATTAAGTCTCGACGCTGCAAAAAAGGCGCTGCGTGCACTTTGCTTGTTATTCATTTTCAGGAAAACATTCCCAAGCGTATAATTACCGTTCTGACTAAAAACGTCATTTTGCTGTTGAAGCTTTTCAAGCTCACTTGCCGCTTTTCCAAAATTGCCGACCTTAAAATAGGTATAGCCCATCTGGTAACTATCCTGTGTATTTTGAGTATGGCCCTGGTCCTCTTCCTCAAAACGCCCGTAATATTTTGCCGCATTATCATAATCGGCTTTAGCAAAGTACGATGCTGCAATTATGCGCAGCATTTCAGTTTCGTGCTGCTGATGGGTGTTTTTGATAATTGGCACCGCATAATTGAGCACATCATCATAACGCTTATCTAAGAAATATACAGCGCTTATATAATAAGGATAGCTATTTTCGTACTTTTTAGAATTTTTAAGGCGCTCAAAGTTTACCAGCGCCAAATGATAATCCTTATTCAAATAAGCTATATAAGCAAAGTAATAAATTGCATCATCAGTAAATGGCGAATGCGTATTTTTTACCTCGCTGAAAAGCTGCTGGGCGTTCTTATAATCGTTGGTAGCAAAATAGGCATAACCCTTGCGGAACTTATACTCAGTGTTTTGCCTTCCGCTTAATTCATTGGCCTGCACCTTATCAAACCATCGCAGGGCATCGGTATATTTTTCCTGCCTTGAATAAGAGCGTCCTATCTGAAAGTAAGCCAGTTTTGTTAGCGGGTTTTCCGGATGTTCCTTTATAAAACGCAGGAACATGCTCTCGGCATCGTCATTTCCCAGTTCAAGAGCGCATAACGCTTCATAATACTGCGAGTTTTCTTTTATTAAAGATAACTCCGATTCAAACTTAGGCTGTGTGCTTGTTTTAACCCTCGAGGTTTCAACCAGGCGAAATTGTTCGGATGCAGCAACATACTTACCTTTACCAAACAGCTCGATAGCGGCATGATAGGTGCGGTAAATGTCAAAAGACAGGTTTTGCTGAGCGCGTGTTGTTAAAACAAAAAATATAGGTACAAGAAAAGAAACGTATTTAAGTTTTATCATAAGGAGCAAACTAACGATTCGCGAAAATAGCGAAACCTAAAAAGGTATTCCACAATAGTAATTCACATAGTGTGGAGAACATTGTTTTTAACGGATAGTAAATATTACATGGTATAGGTGTGGAAAACTTTACAAGGTGTTAAGAACGGAGGATAGCATACCCCGGCTGTTTATATGGGACAAATAATACCATAGCCTGAATAGCGTTATATTTGATAATGACCAGTTTAAATTATACTCTCAAAATTTCTTATAACTGTATTTTATTATTTGTTTTCATCGCATTTTCCGGTTTTCAATCCTCGCCAAAACAAATTGATAATATTGTTTTAGCTGATGAGCGGCTGCCGATAACGCCTAAAGAATTTTATATAGCTAAAGTAATCGATGAACGTGAAAATCGCCATGCAATTGCACTACTTATGCCTATCATAAATATTAAAGGCATACAATCTAAAGCGTATCCTGTTGATTTAAAAGGTGGAACATTCCTTGCTATTAAGCAGTTTATTAATAACAGCATCCCCCGAAATACTGCACTGCGCCCGGTAATTATCAGCCTGAAAAAGATAAACATAAGTGAAACAGCTCAGGCAGGCAACATAGTGGAGGGGCGCATAGATGTGATATTTTCTTTTGCCCTTGATAAGGGAGAGGATGATATGCTGCACCTTGCAGATTATAATGGCAAGGCGGTTTATAATAGGGATGCGGGGCAAACCCGGGATATAGAACCAACGTTGCGGCACGTATTAACAAACGGGCTGTTATATATAAATACCTGGATGAACCAACAGGCAGAAACTAATATTAAACTGGCCCGTGGCGTTAAAGTTATGTTTACTGATTATACTGAAAAGCCCGAAGGCGACAGCATTTACTATAACGTTAAGCGGCCTTTAACCTGGGCTGATTTTCAATCGAAAGTACCAAATAGTAAATATGAGGCAGAGGTATTTCCTACCCTTGGTTATGTCGAACATGCCGAAATTGTTAATGGCATAATTAATCTGCACCTTGGTATTAAAGCTTGTTTACCAAAAAGCGCCAGCTGGGCAAAGGAAGGCAGCAGGAATAATTACACCTTAAACCACGAGCAAAGACATTTTGATATAGTAAAAATAGCAGCTGAACATTTTAAGCAGACAATTAAAGCAAGGACACTTACCACGGAAAATTACAATGGGCCAATAAATGAGGAATACCTGGATGCTTACAGGGAAATGAATAATCTGCAGAAGCAATATGATGATGAAACCCACCACGGCACAAATACTACTGAACAGCAAAAATGGAATGAGCGGATTGACAAGGAACTGAAGGAACTGGGGGTGAAGCAGTAGGCAGTGAGCAGTTTTGTTAATGGGGTTAACAATATATGGTTTTGATTTGGCTTTTAACTGCCAACCGCAAACCGGCAACTGCAAACTTACTTATGCGGCTGCTAATTGTCCTTTTACAGCCGTCAGCAGATCATCAATATCAAAGGGTTTGGCTATAAACGCATCCGGAGCGCCTTTTTGATTCATTGAACCGGCCACGCTATGACTGGCAGATATTAGTATAACAGGTATATCATGGGTTGCATCTGTAGCCTTAACTGCTTTGCAAAGATCCCGTCCATCCAAACTGCCAAGCATTATATCAAGCAAAATTAAATCGGGCATATGTGCGTTTATTTTTTCAAACAAAAATCGCCCGTCGGAAAGTGTCTCTACTTCATACCCCGAATCTTCAAGAATATATTGCAAAACATCCAATATATCCTTATCGTCATCCACCGCTAATATCCGTCTCATCTTAAATTATTACTAAATAGTTTACTCATATAAAGGCATTATATTTAAGCCTGTTTAATATTATTGTATAAGTAAATACAATGTTAATTGTATTAAGTACAATTACTATACCATCTTTTTAACCAATACCGCCGGATTTTATTAACATTATATGCACTTTTGAATAATCGCGCAAAAAAACCTTTATTTATTGCATTAAGCTGTTTATAACTAAATAATTTGGCTTTTATATATTGTACTAAAATGTAGTGGATTATTAATATAATTTGATATTTATGTTCACATTTCTAAACTATTGTTCAAAAAATAGACATATTTTCTATTTAAAGGAATTTTATTAAAGCGATAGTTAAAATAAGGAGAATAATATGCGGTGAATTTTATACCTCAACAGTTGTTTCCTTTTTTATAAACACGTACGAGGCTTTTTTGCATTTAGCGCAAAAGAGTTTTTTTAGCGGAAAAAAATATGATAATCTTTTCATAAACCAGCCTCTGCGTACCTGAAAATGAAACGGACTGCCACATTTAAGACAGTTGTAATCTTCTGATTTAAATTTTCTTTTCGCCAAAATTATGAACTATTTATATCGGATAAAAATAGAATATATAAAGCAATAATGACTTATGGAAACAAGCAAAATTTAAACAGTATTAATGAAATTTAAACAAAATTAATGAAAAAAGTAACGTTTGCGTTTGCAGTAATAACAAAAGTAGCTTTTTATAGGAAGCCAAAATAAAAATGTTTTGACCAGTATGCCTCTGCTAATTCTCTCGGTCAGTTTTTTTTTACATTTTGGACAAAAATATAATCTCTTCTTATTGCGCATAGGTTTACTGTAATTATTTGATGGCGATAACATATTAAAGCATTATTTGGGGCAATCTTTTCGCTAAAAAAACAACAAAAACCGTACAATAATTATATATCTTTAAAAAAATAACAACAGGCAATAATATGAATAAGGAGTGGCTTTATTTATAATAAACTGTTAACTTTTTCTACCAGTTCGGTTAAATCAAAGGGTTTATTGATAATTGCATCGCAGCCATAAGCATATAACTCGCTGTTATTGTTAATATAGGCTGAATAGATAATTACAGGAATATTTTTAAAACGGGGGTGTGATTTAAATTGCATACACAGTTCGCCTCCATTTAAACCGGCAACGCGATAATCCAATATAACCAAATCGGGTATAAACGTTTCAGCCAAAGATACAACTGCGTCACTCCGTGAAGTGCTTTGCACCTCAAAATCCTCATACATTAGAGTTTCTTGCACTATATCCAGGATATCCTGGTTATCATCCAATACTAAAATCCGCTTTCCCATGTAACGTTAAAAATTAAAAAAGTATGGATGCAAATAAAAACTATGGATCGGCTAAAACTTACTGAGTAAATATAATCTATATTTTGTATTAATAATTAATATATTACTATAATATTAAAATTTTTACTTAAAAAGCCTCTCCAAGTCCTATTATCAGACCGCTATAACCTTTACTAAAACCATAGTCAAGGGCAACATTGGTATCAGATCTTTTATTGAATTTTATACGGAGACCGCCACCGGCTGCAGGGTTTACATAGGCAAAACGATGCGTATTTGGCTCACTGGCCGAATTAAAATTTGTAAATACTACGAAACCAAACAGTCCGTTATCGGTAATATCACGGCGATATTCTGCCTCAAAATAAAGTAAATTTTCTCCCCTGTAACGATTTTGTTCAATTCCGCGCCCCGACCGTTGATAGGGGTCATTTCCTATGCCTGGTAAGCTTAAAAAGGGCGTTCCGTCTGAGATAGCAGTCCAGTAATAACTCCACATCGCAAGTATATTTTTCTTCCTGCCGCTTTTACCTAAGGCTATGTATTTGCGAAAATCAATATACACCGATTGTGCGTTATTGTCGCTTCCCAGTAGTCCGGCATTGTGCCTGTAAATAAAACTGGCATATACACCCGGAATAGGATTGATGGAATTTTGCCTGGTATCGTACACTGCATTTACGGTAAGTCCCGATGAAAAAGAATTTCCTTCCGTTGTGCCATACTGGTATCCTGTAAAATCTTTTAGCGTAACCGCAGAGTGGCTGTTTCTTGTATTGATGTTAAAATAATAATCAAGATTATACCCTATGCCCACATAAAAATAGGGCTTTATCCGTTTAAGCACACTTTGGTAAAATCTGATATAGTTAAAATCCACCAAAAGTTTATCACCCTCGGCACGCTTGCCTCCCTGCCCCCAGGTATATTGCGGGTAAACTAAAAAGCGGGTATCGCCCTGCACATTATATGTATTATCAGGCATCCATATACTTGAATGCAGAGGCAAGCCATACCTTCCTTTTAAGTTAAAGTATGGCGCAAAAGTTACGCTTGACAGGTAAGTGGTTTTTCGGTTGCCTAAATAAAAACCGGCCGTTGTAGATGTTACAATTGCCTTAGAGCCACCAGGCAGCGATGATGATATGGGTAAAATAGAAAAATATACCTGCTTTTTTTCCGGGTTATAAGGCCTTGGTTTTAACTTTAAAATAGCTGAACCAATATCAATAAGGTCTCTTTGCCCTGTAGTATCCACCTTTACATTAGCTGTATCTGTAGGCGTTTGTGCAAAGATAAGGCAAGGCAGTAAACAATAAAAAATGGTTGTAAAAAATTTATCCATATTCTATTAAAAGAAAAAATAAAAAAAATTGTTTTGTAGCCAGTATAATAAACTGATTTACAGCTATTGCCGCACTTGCCCTATTTAGTAAAATTTAGTCTTTTAGAAAGCTGGTCACAGATTCAGAAAATTCGGTGTTCCTGATGGCAGTATTATGATTTCCGGGAACATAATTTAAGTCCGAATGTGGGATAAGTTTATTTAAACCTATTTCTGAGCCGTTTTCTTTATCGTCGCTGCCACGGATAATTAACACAGGCCTGCGCACGGCTGCCAGCTCTTTTTTGCTGGTTGATGGCTGCCATTTTTGCTGATAGGCAAGTGCAAGCTCATCAAAATGCTGTGAGCGGATATACTTTACCATATCATCAACATCATGTAATGTGGTATCGCCCATTAAAGCCTTATAAGCATGGATCCTGCGGGGCCAGTCGGGGTTGGTATAGGCATCACCCATGCCGCCCATAACCGCCTTATGCAGGCGTTTATCTAAAACTAAAAGCCGCGATGCAATGATAGAGCCGCGCGAGTAACCTACAGCATCATAATTTTTTAATTTAAGATAAGTGGCAAGACCCATAATATCTTTGGCCTCGGCATCATTTGAGTAACCGGCATCCGTGTGCGGCTTGTCTGACCGCCCGTTACCCCGCTGATCTATCAGAATAACTTTATAGCCCGCATTCAATAGATCATTATAAACGGCGCAGTTTTTCCAACCCTGCCCCGTGCCCGAAAAACCATGGATCAATATCACCGGATAACCATCACCCTTTACCTCGTAGTAAATTTTTGTACTATCAAACGAGGTATAATAATTACCTTCCGGAGCGGGCTGAGCAAACAGGTGCGCATTTAAAAATAGCAGGAAGCTCAATGTGGCTATGGCGGTTAAGCATTTCTTCATGTTGTGGTAAGTTGTGTAGGGTTGATTGAGTTGGATTAAGTGAGGGGTTGATTGAGTTATATCTTTTAATTTTAATAGATTAGGTTTATTATTGACTATTAACGTTAAAAAAAATTGCAGATTGTTAACCTAATCAACTTAATTCAACTCAATCAACCTATTCAACTACATACCATGACAATAGAAGATCTCCAAACACTTTGCAAGCAGTTTGCCGGGGTAACCGAAGACATAAAACTTGGCTCACACTTATGCTTTAATGTGGGCGGAAAATCATTCCTGTTCACCTCGCCGGATAGTGTGCCGGTTTCAGCATCATTTAAGGTACCTGCAGAGGATTTTGAGGCTATCATCTCAAAGGAGGGTTTTTCTCCGCAGGAATATGTTGCGCGCTATAAATGGGTGCATATTGACGACATCAGCAGGCTAACCCGGCAGGAATGGGAGTTTTATTTAAAGCAATCGTACAAATTGATTGCTGAGAAATTGCCAGCGAAAGTCAGGAAAGGGATTGGAGTGTAGCATTGAGTTATTAATTACAGCACTCTTAATCCTTTACCTTTAGCCATTTACTTCACTACTAATCCTCCAAAATATCAATACAATGCTTACTTAATTCTTTTAACCGGCTATCCAAAGTATTCAGTCCCTCGGTGTCTTTCATGTTTTTATAAAGCGATTTTATCTCATCAAGTGTTTCATCGCTTGGGTCGCAGGCCTGGGCCTTTTCAAGATGGGGTAAAGCTTTCCGGGCAGCTGTGTTATAATCATCGGTTAGCTTTTTTGTAACAGCCGGATCTGACGATGCATATAATTTATTCCTGATCTCCTTTGCCTGCTCAAGATATATATAGCCTAGTCCCCTGTGCACTACGTAATAATCGGGCACTGCCGCTACTACTTTGTTGTAATAAATGAGTGCTTTTTCAGGCGTATTGTTATCCTCATAAACTTTACCTATCGAAAAATAAAAGTTTATCCTGGCCTTTTCAGGTAATTTATCAGCAACAGGCAATAAGCTTTCACCAAGCTCTACTATTTTATCATTCTCACCCTGGAAACGGGCGAGGTTAAAATCTAAATATTTACTGTAAACAGAATCGGCAGATTGTGCGTTTGCTGTGAAGCACCCCAAAACAATAAATATCGATAAAAGTGTTCTTTTTAGCATAGCTGATCTTCTTGTTCAAATATAGAACCTTAACGTAATTAATTCATAGCTATTCTATAATAGCGTAAATGATTCAATTAATAAATTGTTAAAGATTTACAAATTCATAAAATAGTTTAAATTTATAGCTTAAATCTAATCATATGATCTTTAAAAATGCCATTAGCTGGTTCGAAATCCCATCGACCGACATTGACCGTGCTCAAAAATTCTATGAAGAAATTTTTGATATTAAAATGATCCCCATGGATATGCCACAATTGCAAATGCGGATGTTTCCAACTGAAAGTCCAATGAATATAGGCGGCGCCATTTGCAAAAGCGGCGATTTTTATAAACCATCGGCAGATAGCGGTCCGCTGGTGTATCTTAACGCAAATCCCGACGTACAAAACATCCTGGATAAAATAGAAGCGGCCGGCGGTACCATAGTTATTCCAAAAACAGAAATTACGCCAGAATACGGGCATATGGCAGTTTTTATGGATCCTGAAGGTAACAGGGTAGCTTTGCACTCGGTGCCGCAAGCCAAATAAACATTTTTTGATTATAGTATTGCCTTGAGATAGCGTTTGCGATATATATTTCTTAAAAGCATATAAGTGATTACATTTGCGCAACTTAAAAAATCACAATTATGCAAAAATTTTTTACTACACTTCTTGTTGTATTAGGTATTTATACAACAGCATTTTCACAAACAAAAGGCACTACAGAATTTGGGATTAACGTTGGCTATAACGCGGCAACGGTAACTACAGGCAACGGCCAAACCAACAGCGATTACAGAAGCGGGATTAACTTAGGCGTTTCAGCTGATTATTATTTTAGTGACCGGTGGAGCATTAAAGGGAAATTAATTTATGATCAAAAAGGCTGGAGCAACGGTTTTATTGATGATGGCAGCGGGGCTATTACTACAGATTATAAGTTGGATTACCTGACGATCCCGGTAATGGCAAACTGGCATTTTGGACACACAAGGAACTGGTATTTAAACTTTGGCCCTTATGTTGGTATTTTACTAAATGCAAAAGAGACTGCTACCAGCACAGATTTGAAAGAGTTTTTTAACACTGCTGATATTGGCCTTGACGTAGGGATAGGTATTAAATTTCCGATTTCGGATAGAGCCAAATTTTTTATAGAGCTTAACGGCCAAGGCGCCGCCACCGATTTAGTTAAAAATAATGAAGGTTCAGCTATAAGAAATAGCGTATCCAGCGTTAATATTGGGTTTAATTTTTAAGCAGGAATAATTTTATTTTTTCAGTTAAATATAATCAGGTCCCTACAACTGGGTCCTGATTTTTTTTGAATATAGATTTAAGAATAGCAATCACCTTATATTTTCATTAAATTTGTTTTAATAAAAAATGAATTATGGTACTGGTATTAAAAAAAGGCGCCACTAAAAAGGATATTGAAGCTATAGAAAAGATTCTTTATAAAGAAAAATCTACAGGCGGCTTTAATGCAAAAAAGTATAATGGAATCATGAATTTGAAACAGGATCCACTTACTATTCAAAAAGAATTGAGAGATGAATGGGAAAGAGATATTAGTTGATACTAATATAATTTTATATCTGCTGGATGGAAGTGATACGTTAGAAGAAGTTTTGCAAGGCAAAAATATCTATATTTCATTTATTACTGAGCTCGAACTGATAAGTTTTAAAGGCATTACTGAAAGGCAGGAAAAACAAATTACCGAGCTTTTAAGCGATTGTTCAATTATTCAAATGAACAAGCTTATTAAAGAAAAATACATTGAGTTAAGGAAAAAATATCGTTTAAAATTAGCCGATGCCGTCATTGCCGCTTCGTCAATTATATTCGACATGCCATTAATTACTGCAGATAGTGATTTTAAAAAGATAGATAAGTTAAAATTAATTACATATCTGCAAAGTGCTAAACTTGCTGATCCTAAATCGGATCAATAATCCTTCTTCATCTTCACAATTCCCAAAACTTCACCATCCGGCAAGAGCGCATCTATCCTTTCAATAGCCGTATAACCCATAACCGTATATAACGGAACGCCTGGCAAAGTAGCGCCAAGTTCAAAGTTGGTAAAACCAGCACTTACTGCTGCTGCCTCACAAACATTAATGATCTGTCTGCCCATCCCCTGCCTTGCATAATCCGGGTGTACAAAAAACGCCCTGATCCTTGCAGCATCATGTTTAGGGTCTAACAACGGGTCCTCAATTCCTTTATGCTGATCGCCGCCATAAAGGGTATTGCGCTTGCTCCATCCACCGCAACCAACTATTGTTCCATCTGTTTCGGCTATGTAATAAGTACCGTCAATTATCAGTTGCGTATCAACACCAAAAATATATTTAATGGCACTTTCAATTTGGTTTGGGGTATAATATTCCGCGCTCAATCCGCGGACGGAAACGGCTATCAATTCATTGAGTTGCGGGATGTCTTTTAAATTGGCAAGACGGGTAGTTACTGGCATCGGGTAAGATTTACTACTGGTAGATCTGCAAATTTACTACTTTCAACTTCAAAAAATCCGAAATCCAAAATCCAAAATTTCTCACATCTCATATCTCAAATCTCCCGTCAAAATCCTATCTTTGCCCATGCAAGAAAAAATCCTCATTCTTGACTTTGGCTCGCAGTTCACCCAACTCATTGCGCGCCGTGTCAGGGAGCTCAACATTTACTGCGAGATCCACCCCTTTAATCATTTTCCAGAAGTTGACAGCAGTGTAAAAGGTATTATCCTTTCGGGAAGTCCATATTCTGTACGGCAGGAAAACCCGCCGACTTTTGATTTTGAAAAATTTCATGGTACGCTGCCTATTTTAGGCGTTTGTTATGGGGCGCAATATATGGCCCATTTTCATGGCGGCGAGGTATTGCCTTCGAGCACCCGCGAATATGGCCGTGCCAACCTGCAATATATTAATGATACCAACCCGCTTTTCCGCATGATATTACCGGGTTCGCAGGTATGGATGTCGCACGCAGATACGATCGCCATTGTTGGCCAAAACTTTGAAGTGATCGCCAGTACTGATACCGTAAAGGTTGCTGCATACCAGGTTACCGGCACACAAACTTACGGCATCCAGTTTCACCCCGAGGTAACCCATAGCTCAGACGGTAAGCAATTGCTGTTTAATTTTTTGGTTGATATTTGCGGTTGTAAACAAGACTGGACGCCTGATTCATTTGTAGAAACTACCATAGCTGCTCTTAAAGAAAAGCTTGGCAATGATAAAGTTGTGCTCGGTCTTTCAGGAGGTGTAGATTCATCGGTTGCGGCGGTGTTGCTGCACCATGCCATCGGCAAAAACCTGCATTGCATATTTGTCGATAATGGTTTGCTGCGTAAAGACGAGTACCAATCTGTACTGGATTCGTACCAGCACATGGGCTTAAATATAAAAGGAATTGATGCCAAACAGCGTTTTTATGATGCGCTGGCTGGTTTAACCGATCCTGAGAAAAAACGTAAAGCTATTGGCAGGGTATTCATCGAGGTTTTTGATGATGCCGCACATGAGGTACAGGATGTAAAATGGCTTGGCCAGGGTACTATTTATCCTGATGTTATTGAATCAGTATCAGTAAAAGGACCATCAGCTACTATCAAATCGCACCATAACGTTGGCGGACTGCCGGATTTTATGAAACTAAAGGTTGTTGAACCGCTAAATACCCTGTTTAAAGACGAAGTTAGGCGTGTTGGCAAGGCATTGGGCATAGATCCGAATATTTTAGGTCGCCATCCATTCCCGGGTCCGGGGCTGGCTATCAGGATCTTAGGTGAGGTTACACCAGAGAAAGTTGCTATTTTACAGGAGGCAGATGCGATTTATATCAACAATTTGAAGGCTGGCGGTGTTTATGATAAAGTTTGGCAGGCCGGTTCTATATTTTTGCCGGTACAGTCGGTAGGTGTTATGGGAGATGAACGAACTTACGAGAACGTGATCTGCCTGCGCGCCGTTGAATCATTAGACGGAATGACGGCCGATTGGTGTCACCTGCCTTATGACCTGCTGGCTAAGATCAGTAACGAGATCATTAACAATGTAAAGGGTATAAACCGCGTAGTATATGATATCAGTTCAAAACCACCGGCCACAATTGAGTGGGAATAAGTGGTTAACGTTTTTATTTATTGCGCTTATAGCTGCGGCATGTTCACCAAAGGTGCGACCCGTAGCTGTACAGCCTAAAAAAAATGAACCCGGAAAAGCCGCAGTTAAAACCGAGCCGCAAAACGGAATTAAGGCAACATCAAAAGTATCAACTATTGCTTTGCTGCTGCCTTTTGGTTTGGATCATTTGCGTCCCGGCTCTCCGTATACTTCGGTTACCTTAAAAGAAGCTGATATTTCGCTTGATTACTACAGGGGGTTTAAACTGGCGCTTGATTCGCTTACCGGCCAGGGATATAACTACAAGCTGCAGGTTTTTGACTCGAAGGGCGAAAATGCACAGGCACACAGCCTTGGCTTGAATCCGGCTGTACGCAGCAGCGACCTTATTGTGGGCCCTGTATTCCCTGATGATATAAAGGCTTTTACAGGTGCTTATCCTAATGCCGGCCAACCAATAATTTCGCCGTTATCACCGGCATCACCGGCAAGCATTAAAAGCCAGGGATTAGTTACCATGATGCCTCCCCTTGAATACCATGCCTGGGGGGCTGCAAAATATGTTTACGATAAGATAAAACCTAAAAAGGTATTTGTCCTTAAATCGGGCTATAGTGAAGAAAACGATTACATTACCTCGTTTAAAAAAGCTATTGACAGCTTAAGCAAAAAGCATACACAGGTTATTTATTTAACGGTTATTCATGGTCAGCTAAATTCGCTTATGCCCCAGCTTTCATCAACAAGCGAAAATGTTTTTATAATACCCGCAACTAACCAGCACTTTTTGAACGTTACCCTGCGGGCTTTGGATACCTTAAGCAAGGTTTACCAGGTTACCGTTTTTGGCCACCCCAACTGGGTAAATTTATCCTTTTTAAAGGCAGACCTGCTACAGCGACTCAATACACATATTACATCTTCAGACCGGATAGATTACAAAGCAGCAAATACAGTTACCTTTATAACTGATTACAGAAGTGAGTATAATGCCGAACCCACTGCTTATGCTTTTAAAGGTTTTGATGAGGGCTTGTACTTAGGGCAGCTGCTGGCCAATGGCGATCTTAAAAATTTGTCGGGCAAAGATTATGAGGGGCTACACAATAATTTCCATTTTCAGAAAAAAGTGGGCCTTGGCTGGATAAATACGCATATAAACATTTATAAATACAGTAATTTTGAATTGAAAAAGGTAGAATGAAGGCAATAAATCAGCTTAAAACGTTTCAGCGTATTTTGGATGAGTATCCGGCAGAAACGCCCCTAAGTAAATTTTTACCAGGCTTCTATCGTCAAAATAAACAAATGGGCTCAACCGACAGGCGCATTGCCAGCCGGTTGTTATATAATTATTTCCGCCTGGGCAGGGCGCTCCCCAATATACCCGCCGATGAACGGCTGTTTGTTGCCGAGTTTTTATGCAATACACAGCTAAACTCATTCCTGCAGCATTTTAAACCCGAGTGGGCAGTTTGCATAGGTTTTACTATGGCTGAGAAACTTGCAATGGTAAAAACAGCACATCCGGATTTTAGTTTGGATGATGTGTTCCCGTGGACCAGCCAGTTATCCGCAGGAATTAATAAAGAAGCTTTTTTAAGATCATTTTTTATCCAGCCCGATCTGTTTATCCGCGTACATAAAGGCTATGAAACACAGGTAAAAGTGGCACTGGCAGCCGCCGACATAGTTTTTAAAGATGAGGGCAACAATTGCATCTCCCTGCCAAACGGAACGCGCCTGGAGGCTATCTTCCCTAACCTGCATTGGTTTGAGGTGCAGGACTTTTCATCACAGCAAACCGCTCAATTTTTTAAGCCCAATAAGTGGGATGCCTGGTGGGATGCATGTGCCGCGTCAGGCGGTAAATCTCTGTTGTTGCATGATCTTGAACCAAACTTAAAACTCGTGGTATCAGATATCCGCGAATCTATATTAGCTAATTTGGATGAACGCTTCCAGCAGGCGGGCCTCACCAAATACCAGAAAAAGCTGCTCGATCTTACCCAAAACAACGACCTGATATTGCATGACTATGAGTTTGCCGGCATTATCCTCGATGCCCCATGCAGCGGTTCAGGCACCTGGGGAAGAACACCGGAGATGATCAGCCAGTTTGAGACTTACAATATTGAATTTTTTCAGAAACTGCAGCAAAGCATAGTACGCAACGTGGTTAAATACCTAAAGCCAGGCAAGCCGCTTATTTATATTACGTGCTCGGCTTTTAAGGCAGAAAATGAGGATGTGGTTGATTTTATTGTGAAGGAGTTGGGGTTAAAATTAGAGGAAAGCAAGGTATTAAAGGGATATGAGGGGAAGGCGGATACTATGTTTGTGGCGAGGTTGGTTGCGCCGACATTTAAAGCGTACACTCTTGAATAGACGACGTAACATGGATTATACCGAAATATTAAAAATTGTCGAGAACAATTTAGATCCTAAGTATGACTATGTGATTGACGAAATTAAAGTACAAATTAGCAGCGGATCAACTGGTGGGGAAATCGGATCGTTAGTTGGAGCCTATCTAAAATCATTAAGAGATCAACATCATCCCGCTTACTTGTTGATAAAAGAAGAGGTCGATTCTTATCTTTCATCATTTACATTTAAATGAGGTTATGGGCTCATTTTCAAATCTCCAAATCAACTCATCTTCAAATTACAAATGCGTATTACTCCTAAACAATTTTATCGCGATAGCCAACAAAATTATTCCAAAAGATTTTCTCAGGATACTTAAACCTACCGGGCCCAATAGTCTTTCAATCCATTTGACATTTTTGAGGACGAGATAAACAAACAAGGTATTTATTACTATGCCTACAATGATGTTTTGGGTTTGATATTGCGATTTTAGTGAGAGCAGCGTGGTCATGGTACCGGCGCCTGCTATAAGCGGGAATGCAAGGGGTACTATGGATGCTGATTGCGGGATCTCTTCTTTAAAAAAGTCAACACCTAATACCATTTCCATAGCTATAATAAATATCACCAGTGAACCTGCTATCGCAAATGAGGAAATATCCAGGCCGATCACCCCAAGCAGCTCATCGCCAACAAACAAAAAAACAACCATTAAAACCAGTACGGCAAGGCTTGCCTTTTCTGATTCGATATGCCCTACCCGCTGGCGTACCTGGATAATTACGGGGATAGCGCCCAGGATGTCAATGATGGCAAACAGGATCATGGTTACCGACAGGATCTCTCTGAAAATTAGTGGATGCATAGACTTAGGATTTTATTCTTTTCTTTTTAACCGGAAACTCAATATAAACGCAACTAAAATATAAAATGAAGATAAGAAGAAAACACTATGAATGGAAATAACTGTAACCAGCCCGGCAGTTAACGGGCCGATGGTTTGCCCTATTGATGCGTATGACTGGTTTATGCCCAATATTTTGCCCTGTTCGGATTTATCCGCATTATCGGCAATGATGGCGTTGAGCATGGGGTTCCGCAGTCCGTTGAACAGGGCATAAATACACATGCAAATGGCATATGGCATAAATGACGAAGTAAAGCCCGACAGCAGCATTGCCCCAAAGCATAAAATAGTTGAAAATAGTAATATAACCGACTTTGAGGAAAACAGTTTTGTAAACAGCGGCACACACAGCTGCATAATTATGCCGCATAAACCAAATCCTGCTAAAAACAACCCTATCTGCGTTGGTGTAATTTTTAAAACATCTACACTAAAGGTTTGAAAGCCAATAACCATGGTAAATTGGGCCATGGTAAGCAAAAACCCAATAAAAACTGCTGTGCCAATTGTTTGCCGTTTTAAGGTGGTTACCAGGGTAATAAATTTGAACTTGTCGTTATGGTTTGCCCTTGTTTTTTTATTGGTATGATTGGTTTCCTTCAGAAAAAACATGGCGCAGAGCGTACCTATTAATGAGATGCATGCAGCAAAAAAGAAAGGCGCCTGCGGACTAAGGTTTGTAAACACACCGCCCACAAATGGCCCTATCACATACCCGAAAGCTAATGACGATCCTAAGATGCCAAAACGCCTGGCCCTGTTTTGCGGGGTTGCAGTATCGGCTACCATTGCCTGGGCTACGGATACGTTGCCGCCTGTTAAGCCATCCAGGATGCGCGCAGCGAAAAGAACAAGTAAGCTGCGGGCTTCTGCAAACATCAAAAAAGAAATACAGGTACCTGCAAGGCTGATCACCAGTAACGGCTTGCGGCCCCATTTATCAGAAAGTGAGCCCAGAACCGGGGTGGCAAAAAACTGGGCAATTGAAAACGAGGCAGTTAATATACCAAGAGTTGTCCCCGTTAGTCCGAAGGTTTTACCGTAAGTATAAAGAACCGGCACAATAATGCCAAAACCCAGGGAATTAATGATGCAGACAAATACTAAGATCCAAAGATTTTTATCGGCTTTCATTAATCAGCTGAGAGATATGTATTAAAACTTCAAGGTAACAAAAAAGGTTCTGATAAATCAGAACCCTTTCAATACTATGGTTAAATTATTCAACGAATCAGGACTATAAGTATTACACTTAAAGATCCGTTTAATTCAAATTATTTTTTTTCAAAGTCAGAAGCTTTTGGCAATATATCGGCTGCGCTGCCAAGTTTGCTGTTGTTTTTGCTGTAGGTGAAATAGATTATTAAACCAAGCACCATCCATCCTAACGCGCTTAATTGAGTTTCGTGGGGTAAGCTAACTATCATACCTCCGCAAACAATAATACCCAATATAGGTACAAGGGGGACTAACGGTGTTTTAAATGGCCTGATCAGATCAGGTTGTTTTTTGCGAAGGATCATTACGCCAATGCACACAACCACAAATGCAAACAAGGTACCGATTGAAGTAAGGTCACCGGCAACACTTTCAGGTAAAAACGCTGCGAATAATCCAACAAAAACAAATAATATCAAATTGCTTTTATAAGGTGTGCTGTATTTTGGATGCAGGTCAGAGAATATTTTTGGCAGCAAACCGTCGGTTGACATGGTATAGAAAACCCTTGATTGCCCTAAAAGCATTACCAGTATCACTGATGAAAAACCCATCAATATAGCAACGGTTACCAGGGTAGACAGCCATGCGTAATGCTGCATATAAGTACTGATAGCATAAGCTACCGATGCTTCTTTACCTGCGTGCATAAAATCCTGGTAGGGAGCAACACCTGTTAGCACCCATGAAAACAGGATGTAAAGAACGGTGCAAATAACCAATGAGCCCAAAATTCCAACCGGCATATCTTTTTTAGGATTTTTTGCTTCCTGTGCAGCAGTTGAAACGGCATCAAAACCAATAAATGCAAAGAACACGATGCCGGCACCCCTGATTACGCCGCCCCAGCCATGCCTGAAAAAATCGGTGTAGGAATATAGCGTACCATCAGGCAATTTTGCCGCAGGTGCATTGTCGGGAATCATATAAGGCGTATGATTGGCAGGGTTGATAAACTGCCAGCCTATTGCGATAAATACCAGAACAATAGAAACTTTTATAATTACAATAATAGTATTTACAGTTGCTGACTCCTGTGTACCTTTTATCAATAACAATGACAATAAAAGCAAAATAACTAATGCAGGTAAATTAATAACGCCATGATGGCTAATGCCACTTGCATCCAGAGCGGACTCCATAGGTGAGTGGCACCACTCGTACGGTATTCGATGCCCGAGCAGGTTATTTGCGTATTCACTCCAGCTTATTGATACTGTGGCCGCGCCAAGGGCGTACTCCAATATTAGTGCCCATCCAATTATCCAGGCTACAATTTCGCCCATGGTGGCATATGCGTAAGTATAAGCACTACCCGCAATAGGAATAATTGAGGCAAACTCGGCATAGCACAAGCCCGCAAAAGCGCAACCAATTGCTGCAATAATAAATGAAATGGTTACGGCAGGTCCGGCAAAGCCTCCTGCGGCGGCAGCCGTTCTAACAAAAAGGCCTGCGCCAATAATGGCTCCAATACCCAAAGCAACTAAATTGCCTGCGCCCAGCGTCCGTTTAAGGGTTGACCCTCCTTCTTCCGGCGTGGCCATCAATTGTTCCAGAGATTTTTTTACAAATAACTTCATTTTTTAAATAGTAAGATCAGTTTAATTACTCGAAATCAGTTTCCCCAAACGTACTTAAATTTATTGAAAACGTAAAGTGCCGAATGTAACAATGGAAGAGGTGATTATTTCAGAATAAAGTGGGGGATCAGGCTTGTTTGTTAACCGTTCAGCAACCTATTTTTGACCATGATTGTTGATGGAAATTCAATCCTAACAATATAAGCTTTCTAATTCTCTCTTAACATCATTTCAATCCCTGTTTGCAATTTTACCAGTAATGAAACCTTGGTCATGCTTTATTACTTCCTCCATTTAAAGGTTGCCAGGTTTAGAAATCATAGCAATCATGGTTCAAACAACAGCCAGCAACCCTTCAATATCCAGCCGTTTAGTAAACATGGTAAGCTCACCGTTTTCATCATGCGGCCAAAGCTCACGGGGCTTGTCCCAGTACAGCTCAACGCCGTTACCATCAGGGTCATCCAAATAAATAGCCTCTGATACACCATGATCTGATGCCCCCGTTATAGGGTATTTGGCATCTATTATCCGTTGTAATATAACCGCAAGGTCTTTCCGTTCGGGATACAAAATAGCCGTATGGAATAAACCCGGAGCATATTCAGGTGCAGGCGGCGCGCCTTTACTTTGCCAGGTATTTAAACCTATATGATGATGATACCCACCTGCAGATATAAACGCAGCCTGATCGCCATACATCATCATCTTTTCGAAGCCCAACAGGCCGCTATAAAAATCCAATGACTTTTGCAGATCACTTACCTTTAAATGCACATGGCCTATGCGGGTTTGGGCAGGTATTTTATAATCTTCCATTTTAATTAAATGTTTAAACATCAAATTTACAGACAATTCTGATCTTCTTTTGTTTAATGATTGTAAAATCAATTTCTATAAAGATAATTTATTCCTGTCTCATATCTCATATCTCCCATCTCAAATCTAAAAAAGCTACCTTTGTTGTATGATCGTAAAATCAGCCGAATTTATTTGCAGCAACACCCAGATCTCCAAGCTGCCGCCTCCGGTAAAGGCGGAGTATGCTTTTATCGGGCGGTCAAACGTAGGTAAGTCATCATTAATAAATATGCTGGCCGGCAAAAAGGGCTTGGCAAAAACCTCGCAAACACCCGGTAAAACACAGTTGATAAACCATTTCCTGATAAACGATAGCTGGTATATTGTCGATCTGCCGGGCTATGGTTATGCAAGAGCATCAAAAAGCAAAAAAGCCGACTGGAGCAAGTTTATACATACCTATTTAGATAAGCGCGAAAGCCTGCAATGCGTACTGGTATTGATTGACAGTCGCCTTGAACCTCAAAAAATAGACATTGAATTTTGTAACTGGCTTGGCGAAAAAGGCTTGTCGTTTGTATTGGCATTTACCAAGGCCGATAAACAATCATCAATAAAAACAGATCAGAATATCGCTAAGTTCCGCAAGGCCCTTTTAGCTACTTTTGAGGAAGTGCCGAAACATTTTTTAACATCTGCCGAAACACAGCTTGGGCATGATGAGGTTTTAGCTTTCATCAGCCAGATAAACCAGCAATTTACAATACCTGAAATAAACTTTTAACAAAAACTGACACTATGAAACGTACAGCACATGCCCATTGGAATGGCACTTTAACCGAAGGTAAGGGAGAAATTACCACCCAAAGTACCACACTAAACAACACACAGTATTCATTTAAAACCCGTTTCCAGGACGGAGTTGGCACAAACCCGGAAGAGTTGATTGCAGCAGCACATGCAGGCTGTTTCACTATGGCCGTAGGTGCGGCCCTAAGCCAGGCAGGCTTTACCCCTAATGATTTAAGCACCGATGCGGTTTTAGACCTGGATATGCAGGCCCTTTCTATTACCGGTATTATTTTGAACTTAACAGGAGCAATAATTGAAGGCGTAAGCGAAGAACAATTTAAAACAATCGCCGAAGGTGCAAAAGCAAACTGCATTGTTTCAAAGGCGTTGAGTGTGCCTATTACTTTGAATGTCTCTTACGAGTAGAGACTAGAGACAGAGGTAGAGATTAGTTAAAGGTTGTAATGTTAAATTTTTAATTGTTTCCTAACTAATCTTTAACCTCTGATCACTATAATCAACTTATTAAAAGAGCAGAATAATATCTGCTCTTTTTGTTTATATATCATTGATAATCAGGTTTAATAATAATTATTATTAATTTTATATATTGATAATATTATTAACCAATTTAAACCCTTTATTTATGAAAAAAGTTCTATTAGCGCTATTGGTGCTGGGAGTAACAGCATATAGCAGTTTTGCACAAACAAGCAAATCAGAAAGCGGTAAATTTAGTATTGGTGTTGATGCGGGTATACCAACGGGTAGTGCAAGTGATTTTTACAATTTTGGCATTGGCGGTTCAATTAAATATGATTTGCCAATAGCAACAAGCACCTTTTTTACCATATCTGCCGGTTATACTGCCCTGCTTGTAAAAAGTGAGTTTAAAAATGCCGGCTTTAAATCATCCAATGGTTTTATACCAGTAAAGGCAGGATTAAAATACTATTTTAACGGAGAGGGATTTTTTGGAGAAGGACAGATAGGTGCAGCATTTTCAACAGAAAGCGGCGGCGGAACAGCATTTCTTTATGCACCGGGCATTGGTTATACTTTTGATAGTGGCTTTGAAGCAGGCATTCGGTACGAAGGCTGGTCGCATGATGGTACAATTGGCCAGGTAGCATTACGTTTGGCTTACTATTTTAAATAATTTATTGGTTTTAAATGTTGTAGGGTTTTAAGGACATCTAATTTGCCGCAACTACAACATAATTTAATTTTAAATATAGAGCAGATTAACATCTGCTCTTTTTATTTGTATATATTATTGAGAGAGATTAGTGATCGGAGGTTAGAGATCGGTTAAAGATTAGTTTTCCTTTCTGTTTACTTGCCCTCGAGCTAAAATACTTAACCTCTGGTCACTAACCTCTAATCTCATCCCCGAATAGCAAGCCGCTTTGGCAACCGCATCCTGTTTATCCTTATCAGCTCAATAGTTATAACAGGCTTGCTGGAGAGCATTTTGGGCAAAACAGTAATATTGAGTTTTAGGTAGATATGTTAACAGGCACTTATCTCACTATTTTAAAAATTCTATCACAACGGGTGCAATCACCTTCATTGATGCGGAATGATCTTGTCCTTTCAGTATTTTAAGTGTGCTGTTAGGCATCACTTCTGCCAGTTTTTGAACGCTATGCTGCAACATAACCTGGCTTTTATCACCGCCCGAAAGCAATACAGGTATTTTTATAGATGCCGCTTTTTCAAAAGGGAACCTAAAGTTATCCAAAATGGCAATATCATACGGCGTTGTATGGGCTATAGCCTTTAGCTTTTTCCATACAGGTAAAAGCCGCATAATAAAAACAACTATTGCCGGGATACCTATAAGATCCTTCAGAAAGAATTTTACCGCATCGCTCCGTTTGTCTGCCGCTATCATGGTTTTTAGTTGCTCCTCTGCATCTGCCGGTATTATTTTATCATTCCCGGTATAGTAAGGCGGTTCATACAAGGCAAGTTTGGTAATGTTAAGACCGGCCGCCGTTGCAGAAAGCGCAAGGGCAGCGCCAGATGAATGACCAAAAACATAAGCCGCCCCACCAGTCACATTGATTAATGCATCAAGGTCTTCTATTTCCCGTTCTACCGCATAAGGCTTTGTATCGCCGCTTTCATTCCTTCCACGCCTGTCATAACTTATCACATCAAAATGTTGCGCAAACAGGGGAACGCCTTCAATTGACGGTCCCATTATACTGCTGCAAAAAGCACCGTCAACCATTATAAGCGGGTGCCCCGCACCTGCCCGGTTATAAGTTATAACAGTTCCGTCTTTTGAATTTACTTTTTCCATGCTTAAATTTATCAGGATAAATGTACCATCTGAATCATAAACAAAACGGGTGCATATATGCCAAAATAAGGGGGTGAAAAACATTTTTTTAAGTCGATAGTCCATAGCCTGGATTGATCTGTAAATTTCTTCCTGATAGCAATAAAGACTGACTTTTGACTTGGAACTAAAGACTTACATTATTTTTATTTACCCTTTATTAATCCGGTGATAAAATTTCCACTATTTTTGCTGGCTTGTAACAAACGCCCGGCTACATGTGTCAATAAACACAATTGCAATCCAGGCTTGCTGCTTTGTGTAACTTAAACATTATCAATTTAAAATGAAAAAAATCCTATTCTCATTGGCCATTTTAGGCTTAACTGTCGTTTCAGCTTTAGCGCAAACAACACCAAATAGCGGCAAATTTAGTGTAGGTTTTGAAGCCGGCGTTCCTTTTGGTGCACTTACAGCAGACATTTCTTCTGTAGCATTAGGTGCATCCTTAAAATATGACTATCCTATTGCTGGTGCGGTTTTCATTACAGTTTCAGCCGGGTATACAAATTTCATATATAAAAGCGATTACAGAGATATATTAAAAGCATTTGGTATAGATAAATCAGGTGAAGGCTTTGTCCCGGTAAAAGCAGGTATTAAATACTACGTTAGTGGTGGCTTTTATGGTGAAGCCCAGGGAGGCGTTGTATTTTCAACAGAAAGTGGCGGCGGGAACGCTATTGCTTATGCTCCCGGTATTGGCTACACCTGGGTTGACAGCGTTGACATAGGCGCTCGTTATGAAGGATGGTCGCATAATGGCACTATAAACCAGGTAGCATTAAGGCTGGCATACAGGTTTTAATTAGGATAAATAATTATAAAGGCCGGGGTAATTCCCGGTCATTTTGTTTTTAAATCGGCACGATCAATCCTTAATAAACTCCAGCTCCGCGTTCTGGTAAGCAGGTTTTTTAAGTTGTAGCAGTAAACCCTGGAAGCTTTTCATTGGGCCTTCGGCTGCGAAAAGATTTACCAGCCAGGCCGGGATGTTGCCACCGGGATCAAGCTGTAATGTATATACCACCTTTATCCTATTATTTGTTAAAGGCGTAATAATCCATAAACCTTTTGATGATTGTACCCGCACAATGCCATCCTTTACGGGCACAAAACCGGGCACTGCAGGGCCATGAATGGTTACCACTTTGGTTTCTGCGTTTTGATAAACCTTCAGGTGTGCTACAAAATCACGGTTTTGGGCAGGCCAGGGAATACTTATTTCAGAATAGTAATATAGTTCAGATGGGGAAACCTGTTTTATAAGCACGCATAATTTGGTATGATAAAGCCATTCGGGGCAGCCTTTTATATCAAGAAGTACTTTAACAATTTGCGATAAGGTTGCCCGCAGCTCACAATCAACTTTAATTGCCTTAAATTTCGAGCCGGTTACTTCACTGGTGTAAACTTTTATTCCGTTTTTTTCATTTTTAAGCTTCCACTCTGTTTGTGCTGAAACATTGGTTATTTTTAAAAGAAGAAGCAATATGATAGCGATCCTATACATTAACAAATAGTTATAATAAAATCAAATTTATGTATCCATCCGCTTTCTATCGCAACAAAGATGCTTTATGACATTGTACAGGTAATTAGTCTTTAATTAAAGCATCTTTAAATAAAAGTTTATAAATCTATTTATGTTTATAGCTTTACAAGGCTATTTTAAATATGAAAAAAGTTTTACCTTTCTTAGTTATCTCTATAATTTGTTCGTTAGGTGCTTTTGCACAGGTTACCATGAAGCCCCACGTTAGTATTGGTGGCGAATATGGATTAACAACAGGTAACCTTTCCAGTTACTATGGTTCAGTTATCGGGGCTTCTGTTAAGCTGGAAATACCTGTAGTTTCTCCTAAATTTAATTTAACAGCAACAGTAGGTTTTACGGAGTATTTAGTTAGGTTAGATTATAATGGGCCGTTAAATTTAAGTGCTGAGAAATTTATACCGGTTGAATTAGGCGCCAGGTATTATTTTACCAGAATAGCATATTTTGAAGGGGATGCCGGCTTCTCCCAGAATATTAACAGCGATTATACCAGATCATCATCTGCCTTTATATACTCGCCCGCTATTGGCTTTTCGGCCCCTACAAACAAACACAAAAGCACAATTGACGTTGGGTTAAGATTTGAAAGCCGGGTTCAAAGCAGCGGTAATAACAACCAGGCAGCTTTACGCCTGGCCTATCGTTTCGGGCCAACATTTCCGGCCGATAAAAAGAAAAAAGACACCAAATAAATTCCGATCCTTTGATTTATCACTCACAATAAAACTGCATATTACCGTTTTGCTTTAACACATTATTATGTAATTTCGGCATTCATCACTGAACATACAAGTGCTTAGCATCCTCAAAAAAGAAATTACTTCTTACCTCAGTTCTCTGGTAGCATATGTTACTATTGGCGTGTTTTTATTAGTGTTGGGCCTGTTTTTGTGGGTGTTCCCGGAGTCAGGCATTTTGGATTACGGCTATGCTACGCTCGACAGCCTTTTTAGCACTGTCCCTTACCTGTTTATGTTCTTAATCCCCGCAATAACCATGCGGTCATTGGCCGAAGAACGTAAGGAAGGAACCTTTGAGCTACTCCTCACCCGCCCCCTGGCCGACTGGCAAATTGTTTTAGGCAAATACCTTGCCTGTGTGCTGCAGGTGCTGTTTGCCTTAGTGCCCACGCTGGTTTATTACTATTCGGTTTATCAATTGGGTACACCACAGGGCAATATAGATACGGGCGGGGTAATTGGCTCATATATTGGCCTGTTTTTGTTAGGGGCAAGTTTCGCAGCCATTGGTTTATTTGCATCGTCAGTAAGCAAAAACCAGGTAATTGCTTTTACCATTGCCGTATTTCTTTGTTTCTTTTTTTATAGCGGATTTGATTCGCTGAGCCAGATGCTGTCCCTGCAAAGCCTGAGCCTGCAATACCTGGGCATTACAGAGCATTACCAATCTGTTAGCCGGGGAGTTCTGGATACCCGCGATCTGGCTTATTTCATTATCCTTACCTGCTTATTTATATGCTTAACCCTTTTTGTGTTAAACAGGCAAAGGCAAAAACCGCTGAAAGACAAGATCCTGATTACCTCATTGATTTTCCTGGTAGCTTTGGGCATACTATCAAACCTAACATTTACCCGTTTTGATTTTACTAAAGAGAAACGTTTTACCATAACACCGGTAACAAGGGATATTATGAAAAGGCTTAAAGGCCCGGTTAAGGTTACTGTTTATTTACAGGGCAATAATTTTCCTGCCGATTTAAAAAGGTTGCAAAGGGCAACCCGCGATATGCTTATTGACCTGCGGGCCTATAGTAATGACCGCGTACAATTTGATTTTGTTGATCCGATGGCTGCGATAAAGAATCTTGCAGATGACGAGCAAAAAAAGGCTTATGATTCACTTGAAACCAGGGGAATTGTGGGCGAAAATCGTGCTGCAAGAACTGATAACGGTGTTTCGCAAATGCTGATATTCCCGGAAGCGCTGGTACAGTTTGAAGACAAGGAGGTTGCGGTTAATTTATTGCAGACCCGCATAGGGCTATCAGACGAAGAAGTGGCAAATAACTCCATTCAAAACCTTGAATACGCTTTTTCATCAGCCATAAAAAAGGTTACCAGCGGCGGCAAACCTATAATTGGCTTTACCGAAGGCCACCACGAACTTACCGACCTGCAGTTAAATGATGCCATGAAATCATTATCAGACGGGTATAATGTTGGCAGGATTGATCTTAAAACCATTCCGCTTAGTGTTTTAATGAAGATGAGGCTGCTGGTGATCCCCAAGCCTGATGCAAAATTCAGCGAGATTGAAAAATTTAAGATAGACCAGTATATAATGCGTGGCGGCAGGGTGTTGTGGACCATTGACCAGGTAAGCGCAGAGCTTGACAGCTTGAGAGGGCATGGCGGCGAACAGATGTCGTTCTCCAAACAACTGGACATTGACGATCAGCTGTTTACTTACGGGGTACGCATAAATTACGACCTGATTGCCGATATGAGCTGTGCACAGATCCCGGTTAGTACCGGTAACGTTGGTGGGCAGGCACAAATCCAGATGCTGCCATGGCTGTACTACCCTCTTTTTATCGCTGAATCAAAAAATCCGATAGTAAAAAACCTTGATGCCATCCGGAGCGAATTTGCAAGCACCATTGATACCATCGCTGTTAAAAACGTTGAAAAAACCGTCCTGCTTACAACATCACCCTATAATAAAAAATTAAATGCCCCGCATATCTTATCCCTGCAGGCGCTTGAGCAGGAACCCACCCCTAAAGATTTTCAAAGCACACCAAAAATTGTTGCCGTACTGCTGGAAGGGAAATTCAAGTCTGATTTTCAAAACAGGCCAATGCCCGATGGTTTAAATGAAAATGTACCCATACTGCCACAAAGCATCCCCACAAAAATGATAGTGATAAGTGACGGCGACGTATTTAAAAACCAGGTAGGCGTTGATGGCTCGCCCTACCCGCTTGGATACGATCATTATATGCAGCGAAATTTCGGCAATAAAAATCTTTTATTGAATATTGCAGATTATATGACCGACGACTCGGGATTGATAGCCTTGCGGAACAAGGAAATTAAGATCCGCCTGCTTAGCAGGGCCCGCATAAGGGGCGAAAAGTTATACTGGCAGGTTATAAATACTGCTTTGCCCTTGGGTTTGTTGGTAATATTTGCTATTTTTCAACATTATGTGCGCAGAAGAAAGTATGCACATTAAATTTTTTACTTTTGATAGATTAATTCCAATTATATGAGATTTATTGTTTCTACATCAACATTACTCAAGCAACTACAGGCGGTAAGCGGGGCCTTGAGCAATAGTACTGTATTGCCCATACTTGAAAACTTTTTGTTCGAGATAAAAGATGGAAACTTAACTATTTCGGCAACCGACCTGCAAACCAGCATGACCACCTCATTAACGGTTGAAGCTAAAGAGAATGGCCGGATTGCTATACCATCGCGCATTTTATTGGAAACCTTAAAGTCGCTGCCAGAGCAACCTGTAAATTTTTCGGTTGACGATACTACTTTTGCCATTGAAATAAACGCCGGCGACGGAAAATATAAGCTAAACGGTGAAAACGGCGAGGATTTTCCAAAGATCCCCGTTGTTGAAAACGCATCATCAGTAAACCTGCCTGCATCTGTTTTGGCCGAAGCAATAAACAAAACAATTTTTGCGGTAAGTAATGATGAGCTGCGCCCTGCTATGACAGGCGTTTACTGCCAGCTATCAACCCAGCATTTAACTTTTGTAGCTACCGATGCCCACAAGCTGGTACGTTACCGCCGTAAGGATGCAAAGGCTGCAAGCACAACTTCATTTATATTACCTAAAAAAGCGTTAACGCTTTTAAAATCGTCGTTACCATCTGATGATGTGAATGTAGCGGTTGAATATAACAGCACCAGCGCCTTCTTTAAGTTTGGCAACATTAACCTGGTTTGCCGTTTAATTGACGAACGCTATCCTGATTATGAAGCTGTTATTCCATTGAACAATCCTAATAAATTAAGTATTGACAGGCAGGCGTTTTTAGGCTCGCTAAGCAGGGTAGCTATTTATGCAAATAAAACCACCCACCAGGTAAGGCTTAAAATAAACGGCAGCGAGCTTAATATCTCATCAGAAGATATTGATTTTGCAAACGAGGCCCATGAGCGCTTAAGCTGCCAGTATGAAGGCGAGGATATGGAGATAGGTTTTAATGCCCGTTTCCTGATAGAAATGCTGAAGAATTTAACTTGTGAGGAAGTTACCCTTGAAATGTCGACCCCTAACCGTGCTGGTATTTTATTACCACAAGGCGGCGACGAGAACGAGGATGTACTGATGCTGGTTATGCCGGTAATGCTTAACAGCTATGCATAATGCTGCTGGCATTATTTTAACGTGAATTTATTTTATTCTTGAATATCTTAAATTATAAATCCAAATTTAGGTCCGGCATAAAAACCGGACTTTTTTATTCGCCCTGATAACAAAACTTATTATAAGCAGTTATAATAGCATTTACTGTATGAATACCAGGTTAACTTTTTTTGTTTTTATTGCTGCTTTAGCGGGATTGATTTCCTGCAAAAACAACGATAATGTTTTTCCGCCGGTAAACACTGATGGCAGGTTTAAGATTATAAATGCATCATCAAATACAATAAACTTCTTTTTAAATGGCACAAGGCTTAACAACGGTTCAAGCTTAGTACCCGGAGGTTCAATTCTTTATATAGCAGCACCCCTGGGCCTGCAAAATTTTCAATTTAAGAAAGACGGCAGTCCGGATATATTATTCAGCTGGCCCGATACACTTAAGAATGGGATCAATTACTCCCTTTATATTACAGGAAATACCGCCCGGCAAGCTTTTAGAACAACAGAGGTATTGAATCCTGATTCTAATTTGGTTTCGTTAGGATTTGTAAATGCTGCACCTGATGCCGGGAGCCTGGATGTTACAGTAGGCGACACAATTAGGTTTACCGCAAGCGCTTTTAAAACGCAGTCAAAGTTTTTACTAGTAGGAAATGGTTTGAGAGACGTAAAAGTTTATAAAGCCGGAACAAAAACCATGTTAAAGGACACCTCTTTTAACATGGACCAGAACCATGTATATACTATATTTTCGCACGGTCTTTTAAATGGTACCGGAAGCTCAAAATTTAATGTTGGTTACACCCTAAATTACTAATGGTAAAATATATGATCTTTAAAAATAAGTGGAAAATATCGGGCTGGCTATTTGTATGTATTGCCGGGGTATGGGTTGCTTCAATAATATCATCTTGCGGCAAAGCACCCATTTCAAACGCCCAGGGCCTAAATATTAGATACGAGGTTTTAAATTTAAGCCCGGACGCCTTCCCGGTTGATCTATATATAAACTTTATTATATCAAACACCACTCCCTTTTCCTTTAATATAAACCAGGGATATTTTTTTGTACCTGCCCTTGATACGCCGTACTTAATAAGGGTGCATCAACCTGGCGGCGGCGGAAGTTTATTAGCTTCAAGGTCGGATATTTTGACCAGGGGGACAACTTATAGCCTGTTTATTACGGGTAACGTTGCAAATAAAACGCTTACTACAATTTTTACAGTTGATACCGCAAGCTTACCTGCAGTGGGCAGGGGTAAAGTACGCTTTGTTAATGCTTCGCCAACGGGTGCAGGCGGCATTGATGTTTACGCAAACGGCGTAAAGGCCTTTAACAAGATATTATATCCAAAATACTCAGACTATATTGAGTTACCAAACGGCAATTATGATTTCCAGCTAAACACCACAGGCTCAGCAACCATATTACAAACACTTAAAAATGTATCGATCCAGGATGGCAGGCTGTACACCTTATATTCTTATGGTTATACCAACCGTGTTGATTCTGCAGCATTTAACACCGCTATTATAACTAACCGCTAAAATAAGTTGATTGATTGAGTTGTTGATTAAGTTAGATTAAGTTGTCATTTTTTTAATTAACTTAATCAACTCAATCCAACTTAATTAACTCAATCAACTAAATTTTCATAAATTCGCTCCAAAACTTTAAAGCATTGGAAATAGTTAAAAGTCTGATTGATTTTATATTACATATTGATAAGCACCTGGCCGATATAATAAGCCAGTACCATGCTTTAACCTACCTGATATTATTTGTCATAATTTTTGCCGAAACAGGTTTTGTGGTTACTCCCTTTTTGCCGGGGGATTCTTTATTATTTGCCGCGGGTGCATTAATAGCAGGTGGCGCTACAGGTTTAAATGTTTTTTTGCTGGGAATTATATTAATAATTGCAGCCTTTACCGGCAATACCGTTAATTATCTTTTGGGTAATTATTTAGGCCCCAAAGTATTTAAAGAAAAAAATAAGATCTTAAAGCTTGATTATTATCTGCAAACCAAAGCTTTTTTTGATAAGCATGGCGGTAAAGCAGTAATATTTAGCCGCTTTATGCCCATTATACGTACCATTGCCCCTTTTGTGGCAGGTGTGGGTAAAATGCCGTTTGTACGCTACAGCTTATATAATGTTATAGGTGGTGCAGCATGGATCATTCTTTTTCTGTTTGCAGGATATGAGCTTGGAACAGTCCCCTTTTTTAAGGCTAACTTCGCAATGATAGGCGTTGCAATTATTTTAATTTCAATTATCCCGCCAATTTATGCGGCAATAAAAGGTAGCAGTACCAAGAAAGCTAAGTTGCAATAATTCCAAATTCTTTTTTGCTTTCCTGCCGCGGTATCACTCAATAATTTTTATCTTTTTAAGGCTGGCTGCTTTTCTGATTATAACACTTGCTGCTTTTCTGATCATAACACTTATTTAGTTAAAACTACTACTTTTCCGCTTTTATACAAAGCTTCTTCTTTTTGAATTTTAACCCTTTCAGCATAACCCATTGGTTGTTTAACGAGTTTATTCAGATCAGGCTGCCCGGCATCAACCCACGCTGAATACCAGTAACTGCCAATTTCGAGTATAGCCGACCGCATTCTTCGTTCAACCATACCTTTCAGCATTTTGTGATAAGCTGCGGCATACTCAAGAGAATAATCCTTTATCTCTTTTTGTCCGTGCAGTACCATAGTATACTTTTTATCGGCAGGGAAAGTTTTGTTAAGTATTCGTTCAAAACGCAGTACCGTATCAACGCTTTTAAATGAGCTGCGGCATATTTTAAAAGCCTCAGTTAACGGGTTTTCAATATACCGGGCTTTGCCAGCATAATAATTGTAACGATTGCTATACAGCTCCGGCAGCCTGCTTTCCCACAAGGCATGGATCCCGGTTTGATTGGTTAACTGCCCATTATAGTTTTGGGTTAGATGCAGGGGCACATGCGCATCGGCAATATAATGCCCCAAATTGGCTGATGTATTTAATATTGCAGTAGTATCATGTGCTTTAAACGCCTTAACCAGCCTGTAATAGTTATATTGAATGGTCCATGGAACGGTGCCATACTTATCAAGCGTATCGGCAGTATATTTTGAAGCAGCATCATACCAGTTATGGGGGATGCGTTTAAAAGGATCTTTACCATAGTGGTCGGCATTTAAAAAATGATGGGGAGCCTCAGTAGAATCTACATAGCGCCGTTTATCAGCACTAATGGCATGTTCGGTTAGGTATTCAATATTGCTTTTATAAAAACCTGCCATAGCTTTGGGCAAGGTAAAAACTGCCAGCCTGCCTATGCGGTAATGGGCGAAGAAACCCCAGGAGGAGAATGTAAGGAGAAGAATTGATCCAATAGTCAGCCTGCAGAATTGTTTCATGTCCAAATATAAATGTATTGTTGCACGATGGAATTTTTTTGTCTGAATCAGAATTCGCAGAATTTTAGAATTACCAGAATTTTGAAGTAGAAAGTTACATAAGGAATTTACTATTAAACTCAACTTGGCTGGCCCATATTTCCCGCTGAACATCACAACTTTTCAACCTTAAAACATTCCAACCTTAAAACATCTTCAAAAAATAAAAAAAGGTATTTGATTTTATAAATAATCATCCTATATTTGCAGTCCTTAAAATAAAAGAAAAGAATAACAAAGCTATACAATGGCAAATCATAAATCATCATTAAAAAGGATCCGTTCAAACGCTGCGAAGCGCTTACGTAACAGGTATCAGGCTAAAACCACCAGGAACGCCATAAAAAAATTAAGAGGCACAACTACTAAAGCTGATGCAAGTCTGCTATTAGTTAAAGTTATATCAATGCTTGATCGTTTGGCTAAAAAGAATGTTATTCATAAAAATAAGGCTTCAAATAACAAGTCAAAGCTTACAAAATTTGTTAATACCTTAAAATAAGGTATCAGATATATTTATTAAAAAGCCTGTTTCCATACCCGGAGACAGGCTTTTTTATTGACAATAATTTTGAGCCACACCCTTTTAAATTAATTTAACTTATTTAAAAATAAACAAAACAAAACAGTCCCCCTCCTCCGTATAAATGATTGTATAACAGCTACTGATGGCAAAATTATACCATAACTAAAACCAGCAACATTGAGGATTTATTTAACCTTATCTTTATTATTCATCTCAATTTCGGGGTTTGCCACTATAGACAGGGGCAGGGTGGATAGTTTAAAAACTTTAATTGCTTCGTCAGCAAACAAACAGGCAGTACCCGATACTGTAAACATAAACAGGTTAAATACACTTGCTGCAAACTACTTTGAATCTAACCCGGATAGTACCCTGTTTTATGGGCGCAAAAGCATTGAACAATCCCGTAAGATCAATTACAAAACAGGTATAGCAAACGGCCTGGTGCTAACTGGCCATGCAAATTTCTTTAAAGGAAAATTCCAGCAGGGTCAGCAGGATTTTGATGAGGCAATTGTAATTTATAAAAGTATAAATGATTTAAAAGGTCTTAGCAATTGTTACAAGCTTTATGGCCGTATGGATAATTTGCTGGCTAAGTACGAGACCGCTCTTTATTATCTGAATTTAGCATTAGATGTAAATAAACAATTAAAAAACGATAACGAAACTGCCGATATTTATAAAAACATAGGTATTGTTTATTTTAGTGAAGGGCAAAACTCAACTGCCCTTGATTATTATTACAAAGCGTTGTATATAACGCTAAAGAATAACGACAATAATGCTTCCGGCGCTATCTATAATGATATAGGTGTAGTATTACAGGGCATGGAGGTTTATCCAAAAGCGCTGGACTACTATAAAAAAGCACTTAACCTGTTTAAAGGCACAAACAATGTTACCGGCGTTGGCATCATCAATCAAAATATTGGGGAAGTACTTATAGCCCATAAGGAATATGACAGAGCTATCACCCATCTGACCAAAGCAATTAAAATTGCCAAAAAGCAGGATGATAAGGATGGGATGAGCTCCGTTTACACTGATCTGGGTTTATGCTACGCGCATAAAAGCCACTTTGCCCTGGCAAAAAGCTATCTTGATACCTCATTACAAATTGCAAGCAAGTACAAAATAGTTTATAACCAGGCATACGCTTTAATAGGCATGGCCACCATATATAACCTGCAAAAAGATTTTAAAAATGCTTATATATATGCTACACAGGGCCAGCAATTAGCGGCTACCTTACGCAATTTGGTCGTGCGCTCAAATGCTGCTTTGCAGTTGAATAAAACTTTGGCCGGCTTAGGCAGATACAGTGATGCATATGAAATGCTAAAACGGTATAATACCTTAAAAGACAGCCTCAATAATAATGAAAGCATTCAAAAGCTTACATCATATAATCTTGAGCTTAATTTTGCATCAAAAGAACGGCAACTTGCACAACAGCATAGAGAAAAGGATGAATCATACAATCAAAGGATAAAACAGCAACGGTTAATAAATACTGTTTTTTTAACCATTATAGCAGCGATGCTTGCCGTTTCAGTTGTTTACTACAGGCAAAAACGTAAGCAGCAAAAGGTAAACGCAATGCTTGAGGATAAGAACCGGGAAGTATTGCAGCAAAAAACCGACCTTGATGACCAGGCTCAAAAATTAAATAACCTGAATATTTTAAAGGATAGATTGATATCAGTACTGGCACATGATCTGAGGGCACCATTAAGTACACTGAGGGGCTTATTCAGCTTACTGCAGGATGAAACCATCTCGCACGAGCAAATGCTTGATATGATCCCTACTGTGTTAAAAAAGCTTGAATACACTTCCGACTTTTTAGACACCCTTTTATTCTGGATAAACAGCCAGATGGATAATTTTGAGAACTCGGCAAAAAGCTTTTATGTTAAAGATATAGTTGCCTATGAAACGGAGAGTTATGGCGAGCAGGCTAAATTAAAAGGCATTGACCTGATTGACAACGTTCCGCCGGAAGTTGTTGCTTCCGCCGATCCAAATTCCATCCGTATTGTTATCCGTAATTTAATTACCAATGCAATAAAATTTTCAAAACAAAACGATACCATTGAAATTACAGCCGTACAGCAGGATGATCATAATTACATTATCTCTGTAAAAGATACTGGTATGGGCATGAGCGATGATCAGCTTGGCAAATTATTTAAAAGCAAGGTTAACAGCAATGCCGGTACAAATAATGAATCGGGAACAGGCATGGGGATGCTGTTTTGCAAAGACCTTGTTGAAAAATGCAGCGGAAAGATCTGGGTTACCAGCATACAAGGCCAGGGCACCAAGTTTTCGTTTACAGTTCCGATGGGCACACTTACTGAAACCCACCTGGAAGTAGCTTAATTTACCAGCCAAACCTGTGGGCAAATCTTATTGCGGTTTGCTGCACCTGGTGGTTTGACCATTTTTCATACCTCAAACCAAAATCAATGCCATATTTTCCTTTTATAGGGATAATAAACCCCGGTCCCAGTGAAAACGCAAAAAGATCCTGCTTTAAATAATTAGTTTCAATAGCTGTTCCAAGCTCGCCCTCAAAATAAACACCCGGATTCAGATAATATTTAACTCCGGCCTTTAACGGTATAAACCGCGCCGATGTTAATGTTTTAGAATTGTTGAACAAATTACTTTTATAGAAAAAAGCTGAATAAGCTGCTGTTGCCGTTATAGCAACCTTGCTTGAAACAGGAAATTCGGCTTTGCCAGATATCCCTACCCCTATGCTGTAAACACTGGCATTAGGAATGCCCAATTCTGCACCCAGGCTAATGGCTTTTTTAAGAGGCTCATCCTGGGCTTTTACCAATGCAGACCAACAAATCAATAGAACAAAAAGACAACTTGATTTCAATATTTTTTTCTTTAAACTAAACACTGATTCCATTCTAAAATTATTTCTTAAATCCTATTCTTTCCCTATCATCCCACTTTTTCTGGGCTATTTTTTCGTCCATTAGATTTTCCATTGCGTCATAAATTTGGTTTAGTTGTACATCATGCTCACCCAACCTTTCCTTTATTTCTTGTAACTGTTCTTTCAAATCCATTTGATTTAAAGTAAGCCTCCTTATTGCTACAAAAGCCCGCATAATTGCAATGTTCATATTTATAGCAGTATCGCTATTTAGTATGCCGCTTAACATGGCAACTCCTTGTTCGGTGAAAGCATAAGGCAAATATTTTCCTGCCCGATTTTTGGGTAAATCCATCATCACAAATTGTGATGATGGATTATTTCCGGGATAAGTCGTCACATTTTGTGATGACATATTTTGCCATTCAGCAGTTGATAATTGAAACATAAAATCCTCCGGAAACCGTTTAATGTTCCGTTTTACGGATTGATTAAGTATCCTGGTTTCTACTTCATAAAGTGCCGCTAAATCCATATCCAGCATTACCCTTTCACCACGAATCTCATAAATTCTATTTTGTATACTTTGTATTGCAATCATTTTTTGATAAGGTTTTCCCAATAAAATTAAACATTAACTACACATTCGTCAGCCCGATAAATATGTTCTCCAGCATTTTACCTTTATTTTTATCCCGCAATCCTCCAAGGGTATCATTGGCTACTATCTTTCCTTTATTTATGATGATAACCTGGCTGCAAACAGCCTCCACCTCCTGCATAATATGGGTTGACAGGATCACGGTTTTTGTTTTACCAAGATCAAGGATCAGCTGGCGGATACCTATCAGCTGGTTAGGATCAAGTCCTGATGTGGGCTCATCCAGGATCAGCACTTCAGGATCATGCAATATGGCTTGTGCAAGGCCCACACGCTGGCGATAACCCTTTGAGAGCTGTCCTACTTTCTTATGCTGTTCAGGGCCCAACCCGGTTTGTTCTATAATTTCAGCAATTCGTTTCTGGGGCGATTTCAATTGATGGATGCCTGCAATAAATCCCAGTGATTCTTTCACATACATATCCAGGTATAGCGGATTGCTTTCAGGCAGGTAGCCTATATTGCGTTTTACATCTATTGCGTGTGTTTCAACATCAAACCCACATACCGATGCCTTACCCGCTGTTTGCGGAATAAACCCGGTAAGTATTTTCATGGTGGTTGATTTGCCTGCGCCGTTAGGCCCCAAAAAGCCTAATACACCCGGTCTGGCGCTAAAGCTAATACCATCAAGCGCCTTTTGCGCCCCATAAACTTTTGTTAATGATTCAACAACAATGCTCATGTTTCAAATGTATGTTTTAGATATGAGATGTGTGATGTGCGATGTGAGATATTTTGAAATTCAGGTTTTCGATTTCGGATTTTAAGAAATCAAGCATCTTTTAAACCCTAAAATCATGGCCCAAACAAATTTCAATCAGACAAAAAAGCAGTACATCATCATCCAAATGCAATCAAAAACTCATCCTATTGTCAACCCAAATTCAAACAATACATTTAGGCAGGCCGGCAATAATTTAATTGTCATATTGTCACGTATACATTTGCGGCAAGCTATTTGAATAGTATATATTTGTAAAACAAAAAAATAAATTTTAGAAATCATGGCTTTAGAAATAACTGATGCAAACTTTGACGAACTCGTCCTTAAATCTGACAAACCAGTATTAATTGATTTTTGGGCAGAATGGTGCGGACCTTGTCGTATGGTAGGTCCTGTAGTTGAAGAAATTGCAAAAGAGTATGAAGGCAAGGCGGTTGTAGGAAAAGTTAATGTCGACCATAATCCCGGTATCTCAGTAAAATTTGGGATCCGCAATATACCAGCTCTATTATTCTTTAAAAACGGCGAGATCGTTGATAAACAAATTGGCGCTGTTCCAAAATCTGTTTTAACTGATAAATTAGCTAAGCAATTAGTTTAAACAGGATTACACTGATTATAGGATGATTGCACCGATTAGAAAAATCTGATCGGTGCAATTGTTTTATAAATCAATGTTTTTATAATCAGTATAACCATTCTTATAAATCGGTGAAATCTTTTTTATAATCGGTGTAATCATATAATATGTTAAGTAATGACCAGCATATAAGACAATTAGCCAACCTCGAGCTGCTGGCTCGCCAGGTTGTCGAAGGTTTTATTACCGGCTTACATCAAAGCCCTTTTCATGGCTTTTCGGTAGAGTTTGCCGAACACCGCCTCTATAACAATGGCGAATCGGTAAAAAATATCGACTGGAAGCTTCTTGCCCGTACCGATAAGTTGTTTGTAAAACAGTTTGAAGAAGAAACTAATCTTCGCTGCTACCTTTTGCTGGATACATCGTCATCCATGAATTTCCCTGATAAAGGGATAAACAAGCTGCAATTTTCTATCTATGCAATAGCATCACTTATGTACCTGTTTAAAAAACAGCGGGATGCATTTGGTTTATGCTTGTTTAGTGACAAAGCCGATATAATAACCCCGGTAAAATCAACCACATCGCACCTGTTTTATTTGTATGCCGAACTTGAAAAAGCATATAATAACCCTAAAATAAATACAGCTACAAACATTACACAAGTGCTGCACCAGGTTGCCGGGCAAATCCATCAGCGCTCGATGATCATTTTGTTTAGCGACATGCTCGAAAATAGCTTGAACCCAGAAAAAATGCAATCACTGTTTGCAGCCATCCAGCATTTAAAATATAACAAGCACGAAGTGGTTATTTTTAATGTTAACGACAAGAAAAAAGAGATTGATTTTAATTTTGATAACCGCCCGCATCAATTTATTGATATAGAAAGCGGCGAACAGGTACGGGTGCATCCAAATAAAATAAGGGATTCTTATATCTCGTCATTGGCATACTACCGCCACCAGCTTGAGTTAAAATGTGCACAATACCATATTGATATTGTTGATGCTTATATTGAAGACGGCTATAATAACGTACTAAAATCATACCTTATTAAGCGGAACAAAATGATATAAAAAAAGCTGTTCCTTTTAAGAAACAGCTTTATAGGGGTAACAAAGGAACTAAAACTCCACATCCCAAAGTAACACAGCAATTATGAAGATTTAGTGAAGTTGTGTTGATTAAAAATAAGTTTAATTGCAGTCCCCTCGTTTCTCACTGATTTTATCTGGATTTTTATGTCGTGAAACGTAGCTATACTTTTTACAATGGCAAGGCCTAACCCATAGCTTTCCTTTTCGTCGGTATCCAGTTTTTCAAAGCGGTTAAAGGCTTTCTCAATTTGCTGCTCACTCATTCCTGTTCCGGTATCTGCAATTTCAAGCATATATCCTTCATAATTGAAGTGGTCTGTAATTACAATGCTGCCCTGCTCCCGGTTATATTTAATTGAATTGTTTATAATATTAAACAATACGGTATGCATTAAGCTATGATTACCCCATATTGAGTACGTATGCTTTACATTGTTGCTGAAAGTAATTTTTCTGTCCTCCAGCCTGTCTTCAAGTTCCTTGAAAACCTCAGCTACAATATCAGCAATGTAGATCTTGTCGTTTTTATTAAATTGGTTATTTTCAACCTTCGATATCAAAAGCAAGCTGTTTATAATTGATTTTAACCTGTTTAAAGTTTTTAGTGAGGCAAATATTTTGTTCTCGCTATCCTCCTTTAACTCTTCATGCGATAGTATATTTTCCAGCCTCGAACTTATGATGGAAATAGGTGTAAGCAACTCATGTGATACATTAGCAATAAATTGTTTCTCCAGTATAAACAGGTCGGCTATTTTTTTCATCAGGGTGCTTATGCTGTCATCAAGCAGCCTAAAATCCTGTGTGCTGGTCTCAACCTTTTCGTAATCAAAGTTCATAGGATCATTTACCTTGACCAGTTTCCTGTCAATAATGCGATAGAACGGCGCCAGCAGGTACTTGGTAAAAATTAAGTCGATAACCAGTGTAAGCAATAATGCAACTACTAACATCAGCAGCGTAAACTGCTTAATGGTTTGCTTTAACTGTATTACAGTATCAAGGGTATCCCCTATTTCCAGCAGGTAGCTATGGTTTTCGAAATTAAAGCGATAAGTTAAAATAAGGTAACTATCTGTACTTTTCTCAAAGGTTCGGCGCTGGGTAGTAAAGCTTTCTGTAGAGTCTCTGTTGGGTTGGTAGGGAATTAATTTAAGAAATATATATTCCTCTTTTAAAATATTATAATTGGTAAAACTTTGCTGCTGACTTAATATCTGGCTAATTTCTTTTGATGAAAGGTTTCTTATAAATACATCCTTTTTGTTTTCAAGCCTTGTTGATAAATGTGCATAAGTGATCTTCTCAAGCGAGAACAAAATAAGCAACCCTGTAAATACAATAATAGCCAGCTTTGTTAAGGTATTATATAAAGCCAGTTTTATTTGTAGTTTCATGTGTGTTAAGTTGATTAAGTTAGATTGGGTTGATTAAGTTGATTAAGTTATTTTCCAATTCTTTATTAACCCAATCAACTACTCTCTTAATCAACTCAATCAACCGCTCCTTAAATATTAACCCTATACCCAATGCTCCTTACCGTTTCAAACCATTCTATCGGTTCAAATTGGGATAGCTTTTTCCTGAGGTTTTTTACATGCACATCAACAAAGTTCGAATCTGAATTAATTTCAAGCACATCGCCCCAAACGTGTTCGGTTAAATTTGTGCGCGATATTACCCGGTTTTTGTTTAATACCAGGTAATTAAATATTTCAAATTCTTTTTTAGTTAAGTTTATCCGCTCTGTATTATAGTGCACAGTACGATTTTGTATATTCATTTTAAATTCCTTAACCGTTATATCATTGCTTTCAAGCTTATGCTTGCGCCTGGTTATGGCATGCATGCGGGCTAATAGCTCATTTAATGAAAATGGTTTTGCAAGGTAATCGTCGGCTCCCTGTTCAAGGCCGTGCACTTTATCATCCACCGCACCGCGGGCAGTTAAAATAATTACCGCATCATCGCGCTCTTTTAAGCCTTTAAGCATTTGCAGCAGGCCGAAGCCATCGCCATCAGGCAAATTCAAGTCAAGCAATATAAAATCATAGTTGTTAACAAATATTTTTTCACTCGCTATGCTTTTAGTGCGGGCGTGTTCAATAGTAAAGCCTTCATGGCTCAGAAACTCATCAATTTCAAGCGCCAGTCCTTTTTCATCTTCTACAATTAATACATTCATGGGCAGGCAAGATACTAATTTGGTTTATTAAGTTGTAAAGGTTGCAAGTGACGTAAAAGTTAAAAAAATTATCTCTTACATAATTTTAACATTTACAACATTTATAACCTAAATTAAATAAAAGGTTTGTAAAATTGCCCCAATCAATTTAATAGCATTGACGTTACTGTATAAATACCATTTTTTTTATGAGACTTTCCATTGAACGTAAGCCAATAAGAATAAACCCAGACCCGAAACGTGTAATTGCCAGATTCTTTTTTAATGGAAATGATCGTGCAAAAGAGGTAATTCAAAGAGTTATGAGCATTAGCGAAGATGTTGCATTTGGCATTGTTTCGCCTTTATTACAGGAGTATTCAAGACGGCACAGGAACATAACACGTGCATTAAACCGGCATTGCAGCAAACTAAAACCTCTTTTTGCCGAGCTTGATATTGATTATGATGCCTTAACAGTATACCGCAAGCTATTAATCGGTTCCTATTTTACGCATGAATACTCTATTGAATCAGCTGCTTTTTTTAATCCATCAATAGTTGAAGATCCCGACCAAACTGAATTGCATGAAGGGCAAAGGCGTGTTATCATTAGTTTCAGGGCCGTTGGTGAAGGGCATATATCATCCATAACCTTTAGGCGCGCCTTACTTGACCAGGCAAATAATATTACCGTTTTGCCTGCGGGAAGCTATATTGACGAGGCCGAAATTGTTAGAAATGCTGTTTATAATAAAAAACTTTTTTTTGACAAAGCAGCGATAACTCAAATTGATATTAATGTATTGGATGAGCTGGAGTCGAAGCTGGACCATCATTTTGAATATGCAAACCTGCGCCGGATAATTTCAGATTCGCAAAAGCTGCAGGAAAGCGATATGAAGAAATTGGAATACGATAAAGTATTATGGCTTGCCGATTCGTATTATGAAATTGTTTTTTCGTTAGATACCGATATATCTGACCGGGTTATATTCCCAATCTCTGAATATGAGCGCAAAGGTATTGAAGATGCAAGATTTGTGCATTTTAAAAATGACGACGACAGCACCGTGTATTACGCCACCTATACCGCATATGACGGCTCGCTGATAATGCCAAAACTATTACAAACAACCGATTTTTATAATTTCAAAATAATGCCATTATATGGTGCCGGGGCCCAAAACAAAAACCTGGCACTATTTCCGCGAAAAATAAATGGCAAGTTTGCAATGATATCCAGGATAGATGGTTGTAATAACTACATCATGTATTCTGATAAAATAAACATTTGGGAAAAACCTATAATGCTGCAGCAACCCAAATTTACCTGGGAATTTATCCAGATAGGCAATTGCGGTTCGCCCATTGAAACAAAACATGGCTGGATAATAATAACACATGGCGTGGGCCCGATGCGCAGGTATGTGCTTGGCGCCAGCTTGCTTAAGCTGGATGATCCTGAAGTTGAAATAGGCCGCTTAAAAGAGCCTCTGCTGATCCCTAACAGTGATGAACGCGAAGGTTACGTACCAAACGTATTATATTCATGTGGTGCGCTGGTACATAATGGCAAACTTATAATACCCTATGGTGTATCCGATTCATCGACCGCCTTTGCGGAAGTTGACCTGACTGAGCTTATTGCCAAGTTGCTATCTGACAAAAGGGAAACTGACAAAGCAGGGATATAAGATTGATTTATTAGCCTTTGTACATATGTACTAAAAAGTAAAATCAATTATTAAAACTACTGCACAAAATTCCAATTTAGTATACACCTTTAGTAGCTTTTTAACACTTTACAGGCTAGCAGATGCCCTTTTGATATTATTTGCCACTTTTATTAAAAAAGAAAATTTTGGCATAGCCATTGTACATAATAATAAGCTGTTATTAAGTTAATAATATGCTTGTTACAAATATTATATGAAAAAATAATTATTAAGGCAATGGATCATTTTAGGGAAATAAAAAACAACTTGACCTGGCACAATGAAGGAAAATTTGAGGTTGAGCTGATTAATGGTATAATTACCAAGCTTAATTTTTGTGAGCCGGGAAAAGGGCCGGATGATACCGGAAAATGTCTCACATCAACCAGTTATAAATTTTTACAGGCAGTGCATTCTTGCCTGGGTGATTTATTTACTTTTATTGAGGAAGAAAATAAAAGACTTGGCTATAGTTATGCCCGTGAAGCAGAAATTCAACCGTATCACCAGGAAGAAATCATTGAAAATGCATATCCTGGCTCTTCAGAAACTAAATTGCGGCCTTTAATAAATTATGATCATCAACCTGATCTGGCAAACACATCAACAGAAAACATCGAACCACACATGGCTAATGTTTCGCCCGATCCGGATGCGAAAAGTGCTTAACAGTAGTTGCAGCAGTGTTTTATTTATTTAAGATCCGTTTATAAAGCTCAAAATAATCCCCCACCATCTTATCGCAAGAAAATTGCGATTCGGACCATTCGCGGCAATTCTGGCGGTTTATATTTTTCACCTTTTTTGTAGCTTCCACAGCTTCCTCAATATTATTAACTAAAAATCCGGTCTTTTCCGGTTTTATCAATTCAGGCATCGAACCTTTATTAAATGCTATTACCGGTGTACCGCAAAGCATGGCTTCGGCCACGCTCATTCCAAATGGCTCGTTAAAATTTATGGGATGCAGTAAGGCATAAGCATTTCGCAATAATGTATTCCTTTTTGCAGGCTCGGCATTGCCAATATATTCAATATCGGGGCCTAATTGCGGCTCAATTCTTTCTTTAAAATAGTTTTTATCCTGTATTAAACCCGCTATCAGCAATTTTCTTTTACTTTTTTTGGCAATCTCTATTGCTTCGGCAGTACCCTTATCATGATGGATCCTGCCAAAATATAACAGGTAATCTTCGGGTGTATCATTAAACTGAAACAGATCTGCATTCAATCCATTGTAAACGGTTGCCAGGTAATCCAGCTCAGGGCTGCGGTCAGAATTACTGATGGACACATAATGCCCTGCCGAATTATATTTTTTGTAAACCGGGATTATCCTGGGCGATGAAAAGCCATGTATGGTAGTAATAACCGGTGTTTTAATTAAACCGGAATAGGTAAGCGGCAAAAAGTCAAAATTATTATGGATAATATCAAACTCTGCTGCCCGCTCCATAAGGTTACTGATGTGCAGGCACTCCAAAACCTTTGTGTCCTGGTTACGGTCTTCTTCATAACCGGTATAGCAAACTGAATAGAGTTTACCTTTGGTGATAGAATCGCCGGTAGCAAATAGCGAAACCTCTATTCCAAGCTTTACCAGCCCTTCAGCAATGTTTGATGTTACCTGTTCCCACGGGCCATAATGCCTTGGCGGCGTGCGCCAGGCAACGGATGATAATATTGCGACCTTCATTTAAAACGACAATGACGACGACGCATACTGCCCAATTTTATTATACTCGTATTCAAGCTCAAATGCTTTTAAAACTGTAAGGTGCGATATCAAGTAGGCAAGCGTGCTCTCGGCGCCCTGATTACGGTTTATACCCGTTGGCAGCAATCCATCGCAGCAGCCCTTGGTTTCATGGTCATAAAGTGGTGCCCTTAAAGTGTTTTCACCCAGGAACCATTTATAGCATAAAAACATCTTTTCAATATATTGCGGTTTGCGGAAATTAGTATAGGCCTGGAAATGCATCAGCACCATAGCCATGGTTTCAATGGCCTGCTGGTCAAACGGAGGGAAAGTGCCCTCTTTGTGATACCAGCCATCGTTACCAACCGGGCTTAAATATCCGTTTGCAAGCGTAAGCTTATCTAAAAATTCCATGGTTTTTAATGCAACCTGCTTAACTTTTTCATTCCCGGTTATTTCGCACGAGTGCAGCAACGCCAGCGGTAATATAGCATTGTCATAGGTCATTTTTTCTTCAAACCACTGCCAGTCTTCCGATTGGTGGTATTCAAAGGCTTCCATCAATGGTTTGGTTAAATTAACCATCTCATTAAGCATGCCTTCATCACCCGGGAAAACTTTCAAATACAGGCTGATACCAATTATTGTATTAGCCATCCCTCTTAAATATTTTAAAGCCTTAAAATGAGGGAACGATTTGTGAAAAATTTCCCTGGCAAATTCACGGTACGAATTACTGGAAGAACATCCTATTAAATAACCTAAGGCCCAAATGGTGCGGCCAAACGAATCTTCAGAACCAACCTCGTCAAGGTACCTGCGGTCAAAACTTAAAAAATTGCGGAAGTTACCATCTTCCGTTTGCATATAGTGAATATAGCTTAGGTAGATAGGTAAAAGCTCAGATGCTTCCTTGCTTTTACTGCGCTGATAGGCCATTAAAGCCATAATTAATGCGCGCGCATTATCATCCAGGCAATAACCTTCTTTCAAATTAGGGATCCCATATTTTGCATGCTGAACTATCCCGGTATCGTCAGTTAACCGTAATACATGCGCAAGGCTGAATTTTGGCATTATTTCAGGGTCAACAATGCTGTTCTTTAATATTTTGTCGCTAAAATCATGGTTAGTGCATGATTCCTGCGCCGCCTTTATAAATTCGGCACCTATAACCGGCCAGCGTAAGTGCAGGCCATATTCATAAGCGTTTTCCTTTAATTCATTCAGTAAGCGCTCCTGGTCTAACAGTTCAATTACGTTTTCGGCAAGTGCATCAGCATTCTTAAAATCAAACAAACGCCCCCGGTTATTAGCTAAAAGTTCGGTTGCATGCCAGTAAGGGGTTGAAACAACGGCAGCGCCGGCGCCTACTGCGTATGATAAGGTGCCACTGGTTATTTGTGCCTCATTTAAATATGGGGTCACATAAATATCCGTTGCCGAAAGGTAATCTACCAGTTCTTGCTCTGATACAAACTTATTTATAAAGCAAAGATGCTTTGATACATTTAGTTGTGCGGCCAGCGTTTTTAAATGATCCCTGTATTCTTCTCCTGAGCTTTTAATTACCCCCGGGTGTGTATTCCCCAATACCACATACATTACATCCGGATGGTTTTCAACTATTTTAGGCAATGCCCTTACAACAGTTTCCAAGCCTTTATTGCGGCTAATTAAACCAAAAGTAAGCAGTACCCTATGGTTTTTAAACACGGTTAAGTTTTTAACAGGATTATCTTCTGATGCTTCAACATCCGGAACACCATGTTCAATTATCTGGATCTTATCGGCAGGCACATCATAAACGGTGGTTAAAAACTCCACCGCCCGTTTGCTCATCACTATTATTTTTGATGACTGTTCAGCTATTTCGCGGATAATAATGCGCTGTACGTAGCTGGGATCTTTTAAAATAGTATGTAAAATAGATATTAAAGGTTTTTCGAGCCTGTTTAACAGGGGCAGGATGTAAATGCCGCTTTCGCCGCCATAAATTCCAAACTCGTGCTCCATTATACAAACATCAGCATTGCTGGTATTTATATAATTAGCTGCGCGGATATAATCCTTTTGATGATTTTGCCTGATAACATATTTTACCTCCTCCGGGTATTCATATTCCTGTATATTTTCAGAATCATTTAAGGCTACAACAAAGCCGCCGTTCAACAATGATTTCATTTCGGGAAAATTTGCGTTTATGGCGCACATTAAATTTTGGTTAAATGTTGCTATTCCGCATTCGCGGGGTGGGTAAGTTGAGATATATGCTATTTTCATTTTCTATTAACAATGTAATTTAATAACCCTGATTTTAATTAATTGTTCAATCCGGTGACCAAAAAAGTATGCAACAATGATCAATAATCCATGTTTATGACCTTGAAATGGCCATTTACGCGCTTATTTTATATAGTTATCATAAACTATACCGATTTAACTATAACTATAATTTAGGAAACGTAATAACATTGGCCACTTATTACGATTGGCATTTACAGAAAAGGAAGAGTTTCCAATCCTGATATTTATTGCCAGGATTATATTGTATCAATAGTTTTTGAAAGGATATATGCCAATATACGATTTTGTCAGTAAATCCTGTGCTGATTAGGATATACTTTATCAAATTTTTTTAGCAATAAAATTCTATCGCCTCCAAAATTACCCCGCAAGCTTTTTCAATTTCTTCATTGGTAATTATCAATGGCGGCGCTATGCGCATGGAGTTGCTGCAATGTAAAAACCAGTCGGTAATTACGCCGTTTTCAATACACCGGTCAATAATTTTTTTATTCAGATCGAAGCTTTCAAATTCGGCAGCCAGCATCAGTCCCTTGCCGCGTAGTTCCTTTATTGCGGGATGGATCAATAGTTTTTTAAATAAGGTTTCTTTTTCAGCAACGCCGGCAATTAAATTTTCGCTCAGCAAAACTTCAAGTGCTGCAAGTCCTGCGGCACAGCATACCGGGTGCCCGCCAAAAGTGGTTATATGCCCCAGGATTGGATTTTCCTTTAAAGCACCCATTATTTTGTTTGATGAAATAAAAGCGCCAACAGGCATTCCCCCACCCAGTGCTTTAGCCAACAACAAAATATCCGGCTCTATCCCAAAATGTTCAAAGGCAAATAGTTTAGCGGTGCGCCCAAGAGCGGCCTGGATCTCGTCAAGTATCAGCAAAGTTCCTGTTTCATCACAACGGTTGCGCAATGCCTGCATATAAGTTACATCCGGCGCCCTGATGCCTGCCTCGCCCTGCACTGTTTCAATAATAACACAGGCCGTTTTATCGGTTATCAATTCAAGATCTTCGGGGTTATTAAATCGGATAAACCTAATTCCCGGCAGCAAAGGGCGATAAGCCTGTTTAAACTCTTCGTTGCCCATTACGCTTAATGCGCCGTGTGTGCTGCCATGGTAGGAGTTATTGCAGGCAATAACCTCGTGCCTGCCGGTATATCGTTTGGCCAGCTTTAACGCACCTTCAACAGCCTCGGCGCCTGAATTGGTAAAATAAACAGATTGCAAATGAGCCGGCAATAATGAAACCAGCTTTTCGGCAAAGCGCACCTGCGGGGTTTGTACGTACTCGCCATATACCATCAGGTGCATGTACTTATCCACCTGCTCTTTTATAGCATTAACCACATAAGGATTGCTATGGCCCAGGTTGCTTACTCCAATGCCTGATATCAGGTCGATATAAGCCTTCCCTTCCTTATTGTACATATAAATACCTTCGGCACGCGCAAACTCCAGTAGTAATGGAAAATCAGTAGTTTGGGCGTTATTGGCAAGAAAAAGTTGTCGGAGAGTGGGCATAGTGCAAAAATAAGTCTTTAGTCTTGAGTTCTAAGTCAAAAGTCAGTCTTTATTGCTATCAGGAAGAAATTTACGGGCCATCCAGGCTATCGACTATGGATTATCGACTTAAAAAAACAAGTCTTGAGTTCTAAGTCAAAAGTCAGTCTTTATTGCTATCAGGAAGAAATTTACAGATCAATCCAGCCTATACACTATGGACTATTGACTATCGACTTAAAACTAATCCCCCGCTCTAACACTACGTTCGGTGAGTTGCTTAAGTACTTCGTCGTTAAATTCACGCTCGCTTTTGTAAAGGATACTTACTTTTTCGGGAGGCAGTATTTTATAAAATTCATCCCTGTAATGTTTTTTTATGTCTACAATTTGCGACTCGTATTTTAAATCTAAATCAACCTGTTTGGTGCCATCAGCCGTGGCGCTTGAATTGTTTATTCTTTTAAGGATCCTTACAGCAGTAAGTTCTTCGTTGTATTTACGGTACAATGGCCAAAACGCTTTCGTCTCCTGTTGGGTAAGGCTTAACTGCTGACTTATAAAGCCTTCTTTAACGGCTTGCATCTTTCTTATACCTTTTGGTTTAGCACTTCGTATAACGGGCCTTTGGACAGAATTATAACGCTGCACAGGCACAAGCGTACGCTGCTGGCCAAAGCTGTTATAGCTTATGGCCATTATAATTAATATACCCAAAACAGTTCTGATCAGCTTACCCATTTAAATTAATTACTGTGCATTATTAACGTCATTCTGTAATGCATTTTTTAAGCTCTCATCATCAATAGCTGCATCTTCAGACACTACTGTTTGCTGTGTATCTGACGGATCAAGATTTAACTGCAAATAATTTTTAATATCATCTACCGGAACATTTGATAACTCCTTATGCAAAAAAGTACTTTTATGTTCAACAACCGAACCTGTAAGCTCACTTAACAAGATACCACCGCCTAAGGCTAATGCAAAACATGCTGCAGTGGCATATTTAAAAGCGGTTGACGTATATAATCTTTTTATTATCCCCCTGCTTTTAGCAGCGTTTTGGTTAACGGTATTATTTAATATTTTTTTATTAAGTTTATCAAAATACCCCTCCGGAACAGTGAAAAGTTCAGCAGGCTCCCCCAAAGCTTCTTCAACCAATATGCGGCTCCTGATCTGCTGCTGCAGGCTATCAAAATAACCATCAGGCACTGTAAACCCCGGGTCGGTAGTGTTTAATACACTTTCAACCGCTATCCTGCTTTCTATATTACCGGTAAGTTCCTCAAAATAATTGTCCGGAACTGTAAAATCTCCAAAAGATCCTTTGCTTTTTAATTCGTCTAAATTTTTGAGTGCTGCAATACGATCTCCGAGGTCGTCAAAATAACCGGCAGGCACTGTAAACGGATTAGCAGGGTTAATCTGTTTAAGTGACCTATATTCATTAAGCCAATCTTTATTTTCCATTTCACTCTTCATATCTTAGTTATAGATGGAATAAATGTCAAAAGGTTTAAAATTTATTTTAATTAATCTTTAGAAAGTAAATATGTCTCAATTTTTTTCACTGCGAGGTGAAATGATGCCTTTAAAGCCCCTACACTTGTGCCCAGCACCTGCGATATTTCTTCATACTTCATGTCGTCATAATATTTCATATTAAACACAAGCTTTTGCTTTTCGGGCAGGGTTAACAATGCTTCCTGCAACTTACGCTGCGCCTTGTCGCCATCAAAATAAGTTGAATCAGCCAAAGTATCCGCCAGTTCATAAGCCACATCATCAATCGATACATTGTTTTTTTGCTTTTTCTTATTCAAAAAAGTAATGCATTCATTAGTTGCTATCCGGTACATCCAGGTATATAGCTGGGCATCGCTCCTAAAACCGGCCAGGTTTTTCCAGATCTTTATAAAAACATCCTGCACCAGGTCATCGGCATCATCATGATCTATCACCATTCGGCGGATATGCCAGTATATTTTCTGCTGATATTTTTTTAGCAGTATGTTAAACGCCTCGTTCCTGGTTCTCTCATCCTGGAATTTGCTTAAGATCTCTGCGTCGTCAACCTCTATTGGCATGTATAATAATTAAACTTAAATCCTTTTTTCCTGCTTATTATTATAGAACAATAATAATACTTTTCTCAAATATAAATATCTGTTGATTTAAAACCTATCGCCATTACTGCAACAGATCAAGCACCTGCTGCGATGAATTCTTAGTATCAACCTTATCAATTATTTTAGTGATCGTACCATCCGTACTTATCAAAAATGTTTTGCGGGCCGTACCCATATATTTTTTGCCATACATGTTTTTTTCAACCCAAACGCCGTAGGCGTCATTGATGCTTTTATCGGTATCGGCAATCAGCGGGAATGGCAGGCTGTATTTGGTTTCGAACTTTTTATGCGATTTTTCATCATCAGTGCTTACTCCTATAACTTCAAAACCCTGGCCAAGCATTGATTGGTAATTATCCCTGAAACTGCAAGCCTCAGCAGTGCAGCCCGGTGTGTCATCCTTCGGGTAAAAATAAAGGATCACGTTCTTTCCTTTAAAATCTGATAAAGAAACTGTTTTTCCGTTTTGATCTTTTGCGGTAAAATCGGGGGCTTTATCGCCTTCTTTAAGTGTTGCCATGTTATCTGTTAAATGCTGCGGTAAAGTATTTGCTGTTATTTTTACTATCGGTAACAGTTAATTCAAATATATGTTTACCGGCCGCAATATCGGTATTAAAGCAATAACTCAGAATTTTAGTTTTATAATCCCACTCCATTAAAACCCACTCGCCATCAATTTTACCAGCATATGATTTTATGCCTGACAGGTTATCGCTCATCCTGAAAAATATCCTTTTCGCAGCCGACAGATCAGCATTTGGTTTAATATTTATCGGAACAACAACCGGGGGTATGGTATCCAGCTTAATAAAAAAATCGCCAAATGCATGTGGCTGTCCTTTAATATAGCCGTCCTGGTAAGTACCGCCCGCCATGGCACCATCAGTACTAACAATCACTGCTTTATCTGCATACTTACCAATATTGCTGTCGGGCTTTATCCAAAGCTCATAATTATCATGTATCGGTGTAAAACGGTTATGGATGCTGTGTGTAGCCGAGAAAGCACCAGGCCGCTTAGGCAACATTTTGTAAGTAAAATTCACATCATCATAAAGGTTGCCGGGCATAATGACCACTTTAACCTTATCGTTGGCAAACTCGTTTTTCTGATCGTAATGAAATAAATTACCCGCAGCCTTAATTGTGGACAGGCTGCTTTCAGTATGGCCCGATTTTACTTTTAAGGTTAAGGTTGATGTATTCCCGGCTGCATCCTTAACAACGTATTCAACATCATGAATGGCGCCATCATTAAAATTAACTATTCCCCTGTTTATTGATTGCGGATAAAGCGAGATCTTGCTGCCGGGCAATATAAAGCACTTTTGCATCCAGCGGTGGGTTTTCATCAATTCGGGATAATCAATATAAGCATTAATGGCGTGGGTTTGGTCAAATGCAAAACGCTCTACCGCGAAGGTGTATACCGTTACACCATCAAGTTTCAGTTCGCACGAGTAAATGCCATTGTGGTTGGCTGATGCGCTGGTCATATCAGTTGTGCTGATACCAAAGCCTATTTGCCCGTTTAAATTTATTACCTGGGGATTGGTTAAATGATAGTTGCCATTGCTGCCTCTCACCGCAAAAAACTGTCGCTTTGTGTTTTCGCTAAACGGATTACCATCCAAATGGTAAATGCCAATTGCCGTTATAGAGGGCGGCACCTTATCAGGAATAGTTAAACCAAATAATTGCGGATTAATGGTTTCCTCTGTTTGGGTATCCCTTATCTCAAAATGCAAATGCGGCCCGGCAGATGCCCCTTCATTCCCGGACATAGCAATAACTTCACCCTGGCAAACCATCAATTGTAATGGGTCGAGCTTAAAATCAACCTCATAGCTTTGCTGCCTGTATTGTTCATCGCGGATAAGTTTTTCCATTGCCGGCGTAAACGATTTTACATGCCCGTAAACGGTGGTATACCCATTTGGATGGGTTATATAGATAGCATGGCCAAAGCCACCAAACTGTACACGCAAGCGCGAAACATATCCATCATAAGCGGCATGCACAGGGTAGCCGATGCGTTGGTTGGTTTTAAAATCAAGCCCTGAATGAAAGTGTGCCCCCCTCAGTTCACCAAACGAACCGGCGGTTGACGGCGGCAGATCAAGCGGGTACCGGAAAAAATTTAGCGGATATTGCATGTTCTGCACGGGCCCTTGCGCAAATAGATTAAAACACCAGCAGGAAATTATAAACAGGAAAACAATATTTTTTTTGATCATTCTTTAATCGCAACCAGGTATTTAATTTTTCTTTCACACTCCCGAACCTTACTAACTTTCGGACTTTACTGACTTCCCCTATCTAACGTAAAAATCAAGCATTTTCACATCTTCCAAATAACCTTCAAGCCTGTCGCCAACATTTACTTTGGCTACACCTTGTGGTGTGCCGGTAAAAATAAGATCCCCTTTTTTTAGGGTGATATATTTTGACACAAAAGCAATGATATATTCAAACGAAAAAAGCATATTTGAGGTATTACCTGCCTGCCTTTCTTCTCCGTTAACATCAAGCTTAAAATTAACATCTTTTAAGTCGGCAAATTGCGCTTTAGGCACAAATGCGCTTACAGGTGCAGAATTATCAAACGCTTTGGCAAGCTCCCAGGGCAGTCCTTTTTCTTTATGACGTGCCTGGATATCTCGGGCGGTAAAGTCGACCCCTAAAGCAATTTCTTCAAAATAATTTTGAGCAAATTGCTCGCTGATGTGCTTCCCCTCTTTACTTATCTTTATTACTATCTCAATCTCATGGTGAATATCTTCCGAAAAATCGGGATGGTAAAAAGGCTTGTTATCTTTCAGCAGCGCAGTTTCTGGCTTCATAAATATAACCGGGACGCCCGGCACAGGGTTATTAAGCTCCTTAGCATGCTCCGCATAGTTGCGACCTATGGCAATTATCTTCATAAAGCCGAAATTAGAAAAAATGAACTAAGATTTTCACTTATTGTTAATTTTCAGCCGGGGTCAAGGACTGAACAATTTACAATATGAAGATTTCAGTGATTTATTAGCGAATGAATTTCTTCAGAACTTTTAATTCTTTGTTGCTGCCTGGCCAAATTTCTATCTTATAATAGTCGTCACCCTCATTCTCATCAATATCAGTATTTGCCAAATTCGAGGAATATACTTTAACACGATAGGGCCCAGGTTGAACTAATGTTTCTAATTCAATTGCAGAATGGGGACAATCTAATACTTGTAAAGTTCCAGATTCAAGTTCGATATATCCTTCAACAACATGGTCATATAGATTTAAGTCTACTGATTGGTTCTCTGAACTCAATACTTCCAGTTGACCTATAACATGTCCATAACTCTCAATACCTATTCCTAAAACACCCGAACTAACTGCTAATCTATTGTCAAAAGCATAATCTGTCCAAAAATCCGCGCAGCCGGTATCTGCATCAGCGTATAAAAATTTATCAACAACGTAAAATTGATTATACGCAGTGTTAAAATCGAGATTAAATTTCATATCAATTTTAGGGAGTGAAGCGACTCTTGATTTCCTCCATAACTTCAGAGTGAGGAATACCTTCACCTCTTTTAAGCTCCTCTTTTGCTTCGTTTATAGCTTGCTCAACTTCCGCAGGTAACTGGCTCCAAAAGTCCAATTCTGGTAAACCTGTCAACGGTTTAATTTCATCATCCATAATTAAATCAGTCGCACAAAAAATGAATAATTCCGGAAATTCTAAAATCCTGCCACTTCTGATCCAAAAAATCCGAAATCGAACATCCGAAATCCGAAATCAGAGAATCGAAATTCTCTTAATCACTGATTCAGTACCGGCAACAACCCTTAAAAAGTAAAATCCCTTGGTTAATTTGCTGTTTAACTGATAGCTTACTACTTTTTCACCGGGTTCAACCCTTTGTGAGTACAGGGTGATGAGTTCATTTCCTAAAACGTCCACAACTTTTATGGTAACATTTGATGAACGCGAAATTTCGTACTTTAAATTAATTTGATCTGTAACCGGATTTGGATATACCTGTACGTTGGTTAGCAGCTTGTCATCAGGTTTTGCAACGCTAACCTTGGTTGTTGATATAACAGCCGGCCTTATTGGCGGCAATACCAAATGCAGGCTATTTTTAAATGTATTTTTTGTTGATTTCGGTTTTAAAAAATGCAGGATGCTTGTATCGCTCCGTTGATAACTCATCGCGCTGGAAAAGGCGAAATTCATAAATATTGCTATCGCAATTATTATGAACCATGAATTTTTATAGGTAGAATTTCGCCTCATGTTGTATATTATTTACAAAAGTATAAATAAAGCTGTTATCAACTTAGATACTTGCCATTTTATAATACATTTTAACAAAATTTAACAGTGTAAGGTTTAACCCAGCCATAAATTTAGCTTTTCTTTTGTTAATATTTATTATTTAATCAGTTAATTGTAATTTTTAATACTTTTGAGCCTTTGAAAGTATAAAGTGTCGAATCATAAAGAGCTGCAAAAACTAACTGCCGCGGGGCTGTTAATAAGTTTAGGAATAATTTACGGTGACATAGGTACCTCACCATTATATGTGTTTAAAGCCATAGTTGGCCACCAGCATGTTTCCGAAACATTAATATTAGGGGGCGTTTCACTCATTTTTTGGACGCTTACCCTGCAAACCACCTTAAAATATGTTGTTATTACGCTACGTGCGGATAACAAAGGTGAAGGCGGCATATTTTCGCTGTTTTCATTAGTGCGCCGCCGTGCCAAATGGCTAATAATACCGGCCGTTATTGGTGGGTGTGCATTACTTGCAGACGGAATAATTACCCCTCCCATTACTATTTCATCAGCAATTGAAGGGCTGCAAACATCATTTCCGCACCTGCAAACCATGCCAATTGTTATTGCTATAATAATTTTTCTTTTTATTATTCAGCAGTTTGGTACATCATTGGTAGGCAAGGCTTTCGGGCCCATGATGTTTATATGGTTTACCATGATGGGCGTTTTAGGGCTTACTTTTATTTTTCAATCGCCAACAATATTTAAAGCATTAAGCCCATATTATGCTTTAAAATTATTAACCAGTCATTCTCCCGAAGCTCACCCACTGGTAATTATAGGCGCAGTATTTCTGTGTACTACTGGTGCCGAGGCTTTATACTCCGACCTGGGCCATTGCGGCCGTAAAAACATCCAGATCAGCTGGATCTATGTAAAAACCTGCCTGGTGCTTAATTATCTTGGCCAGTCTGTTTGGCTTTTACAACATAACGGTCAAAGAATGGATTTGAATTTACATAATCCGTTTTATGAAATTATGCCTTCGTGGTTTTTAATATATGGTATCGGGATTGCTACGGTTGCTGCAGTTATTGCCAGCCAGGCGCTTATATCCGGTTCATTTACGCTTATTGCCGAAGCTGTAAGGTTAAACTTATGGCCAAAAGTACGCATCAACTATCCATCCGAACAAAAAGGCCAGTTGTATGTACCGAGTGTAAACTGGCTGTTATGCGCAGGTTGTGTTGGGGTAGTGCTTTTATTTGAAGAGTCGGCTAATATGGAAGCCGCCTACGGCCTGAGCATTACAGTTGCCATGTTAATGACTACATTACTGGTAGCAAATTTTTTACGGAGAAAAAAACTTCCAACTTATATAGTAGGCATATTTTTAGTGATCTATCTGCTTATTGAAGGTACATTTTTAGCAGGTAACCTGGTCAAATTTGTTCATGGTGGTTGGTTCACTTTATCGGTTGGTTTCTTTTTATTCACCGTAATGTGGGCATGGCATACAGCCCGCAAAATCCGCAACCGGTATGTTAAATTTATTGAGATCGAGGATTATTTTAGCATTCTTAAAGAATTAAGTGACGACGAAACAGTACCCAAATATGCGTCGCAGCTGGTTTACCTTACCAGCGCAAACTTCAATTCAGAGGTAGAATCAAAAATTGTTTATTCCATATTGCAAAAGCAACCCAAACGGGCAGATGTTTACTGGCTGGTGCATGTTGATGTTGTTGATGAGCCATACAAAAGAGAATACGAGGTTGATTTCCTTGTACCTAACAAACTGATAAGAATTGATTTCAAACTCGGTTTCAGGGTTGAACAACAGATAAACCTGCTGTTTAGAAAAGTAGTTGAAGACCTTGTAAAAAAAGGCGAGGTTGATATCACCAGTACCTATAAGTCATTAAACAGACATAAAATTGTTGGCGATTTCAGGTTTGTTGTTATTGAAAAAGTACTTTCGCGCTCACATAACCTTTCGTTTTATGAAAGCTTTATAATGGCTTTTTATAAGATCCTGAAAAAGATAAGCTTATCAGAGGAGCGCGGCTTCGGGCTCGACCTGAGCTTTGTTACGGTTGAAAAAGTACCTTTAATGCTGGCTGCACCTGAAACTGTTGAGATCCATCGGGTGATTTAGGATTAAGTTATTGGAGTTGTAGTAAGCAGTTAAAGTTGTTAAAAAACATTCACTAAACATTTCAACAATTACAACCTTTGCAACAGTCTTAACGTATATCCTTAACGTTAACTCAATATTAATTCAGAATTACTACAGATTTAAGTAATATTTTTACCTTGTTTGTGTTTAATATATCCTGATATTGTTATATTAATATTATTAACATAAAAACTATAACGAACAAACACTGTTAAAATTGAAACATCAGCCATTGAGAAAGATATTATTTGCTTTATTGTGTTTTATTTCGTTTGAGGCCAGTGCGCAGGTTAAAGATACTGCAAAAAAGAAAATTGCTGACACCATAAAAAAGGATCTTTTAACTGCTCCGGATACGGTAAAACATTTGCACAGTAAAACGGCAGCGTTAATACCACCCGCCATTTTGGTTGGCTATGGAGTGGCAACATTTATAATTCATCCTGTGCGCCGTTTTGATTATTATATAAACAGCGGTTTCAATAAGTATTACCCCCGCTACCCCGGAAGTATTGAAAATTATTTTCAATTTGCACCCGTTGTATTAACGTATGGGTTAAATCTTGTTGGCGTTTCCGGGAAAAATACTTTTATTGACCGTACTGCCCTTCTTGGGCTTTCTGCCGGAATTGCAGGAATAAGTGTTTATGGCTTAAAGAACACCACTCATCGTTTACGACCCAATAAGGGTGATTATTTTTCCTTTCCTTCGGGGCATACGGCCAATGCATTTATGGGGGCCGAGTTTTTGGCACAAGAGTATTCAGGGAAATCTCCGATATACGGCATAGTAGGTTATACCTTTGCTGTTACCACAGGTGTTTTAAGAATGTATCACCGCGACCATTGGTTTAGTGATGTTGTTGCCGGTGCAGGCTTTGGGATCCTTTCTACAAAAGCAGCATATTTGGTTTATCCTTACATTCGTAATAAATTAACGCATACAGACAAAACAGGAAAACACACCATGGTAATGCCGATGTACCAGGATGGTGTAAAGGGAGTTTCTTTTGCTATGGAGCTGTAGAGAGGTTGTAAAAGTTGAAGTTGTTGTAAAGATTGAAGTAGTTAGGAATAAACAATATCGGATATTGAGCGCTGAACACCTGGTTTGGGGTAGTTGTACTTCATTCGTAAAATCCGGCTCTTTTGCTTTTATAATACGCTCCCGGCTTAATCTTTCTCAACTTAATTTAACTCAATCAACCTAATCCAACTTAATCAACCTCACTTGTAAATTATCTTATATACCAGTATAATACTGGCAAAAACAAAGGTTATAACGTTGGCAATTGCCACAGGCAGACTCCCGCTCATTAAACCATAAATGAGCCAAAAAAGTGTGCCCGCCGTAAACAAGGCATACATATATAATGAAATACCCGAAGTGTTTTTTGTTTGGATTGTTTTAATTGCCTGCGGTAAAAAGGAAACTGTAGTACCAAATGCCGCCATATAGCCAATAATAGTGGTTGTAGTCATATCTTTCCTTTTTGAAATGAAGATACAATTTTATTCATTTCCTATTGTTGAATTAAACAATCCCTTATTTCAATCCCTTAACTATTTGCCTTTTCCTTACCTAACACACTGTGCTTATAACCATAGGTAAAATATATAACCAGGCCAATTATCAGCCAAATTAAAAACCGCAGCCAGTTGGTATATCCCAATTCCGTCATTAAATAAAAACAACTTAGCAAACCAAGTACAGGTATTAATGAAAGGTTTTTAACAAAGGCCAAAACAGCAAGCACGGTTGATAAAATAATGAATAAAAAGATTGGGAAATTTTCATGCGCGTTTTTGCCTGTAAACAAGGTCAATATATGATCCTTTAAAAAATATGCTCCGACAATAAATACCACAGGCACAATCCATTTTGAGTTAATGTATGGCAGGTGGAAACGCCCTTTCTGTGAAGCTTCACGTGGCAGCAGTAATACACCACCGCAAACCAGTACAAAGGCAAACAAGGTACCTATACTGGTTAAATCAGTAACTTCTGTAAGGTTCATGAACAAAGCAGGTATTGCAACCACAAAACCTGTAACTATAGTAGCAAATGAGGGTGTGTGGTATTTAGGATGGATGCGTGAAAATGCTTTGGGTAATAAACCATCACGGCTCATGCTCATCCAAATGCGGGGCTGCCCCAACTGGAATATCAGCAACACGCTTGCTGTTGCAATAACAGCACTAAACGAAATAATACCACTCATTTTGGTTAATCCTACCTGGTTAAACACGTAGGCCAGCGGATCGCCCACTGCAAGCTTTTTATAGCTTACCATACCTGTAAGTACCAGCGCAATCAATATATACAGCACCGTACATATAATAAGTGAATAGATCATCCCTCGCGGCAGGTCCCGCTGCGGGCTTTGGCACTCTTCGGCTGTTGTTGATATGGCATCAAACCCTATATAGGCAAAAAATACACCTGATACCCCCTTCATTACACCACTAAAACCATTTGGCATAAAGGGATGCCAGTTGGCGGGTGTAACGTAAAAAAATCCTACTGCAATTACCACAATAACTATGGCTATTTTTAAAAAAACCATGGCATTGGTAGCCTTCTTGGTTTCGCGGATCCCGATATAAACCAGGTAAGTTATCACAATAACTATAAGCAGCGCAGGGATATTAGCAATCAGTTTAACCCCTCCAAACCCAGGAGCCGTGTTCCATGCCAATGCTCCCTGTTTTATGGTATCAGTTATTTCGGCGGTATGGTTTTGCACTGCCTCATGTGCTTTAAATGCCGTAAAATAATCCATGGTGAGATATTCGGGCATGTGGATATGAAAGCCTTCTAAAAGGTTCACAAAATAGGTGCTCCATGATATTGCCACCGCTATGTTGCCTATAGCATATTCCATCAGCAGGTCCCACCCAATTATCCAGGCTATTAGTTCGCCAAATGAGGCATATGCATAAGTATAAGCGCTGCCGGCTACAGGGATCCGCGAAGCAAATTCGGCATAACATAAAGCCGAAAACCCGCAGGTAACTGCGGTAAGTACAAATAATATGGTTACACCGGGGCCGCCATGAAAAGAGGCCAGCCCTATAGTCGAAAAGATCCCTGCCCCTACTACTGCAGCAATCCCCATCAGCGTAAGATCCTTTACATTTAATTCTTTTTTTAAATGTGACCCTCCGGAATGCTCTGCATCACTAAACCCACTTGCAACATCAGTTAAAATTTTATGAATAGATTTTTTACGGAATAAACTCTTAGACATTCGCTTAAATAATTAGATCAGCAATTGTAAACATAACCATTTTTTTGCATTCAGTAAGGATATGCTTATTTTGCACGATGAATATAGGAATAAATGATGTTTTAAAACAAATCAGGCTATTTTTTATCATTTATCTTATTTTGCTTTGCGCCTGTTTAACAGTTAAAGTAATGTTTACCAAAGAAGTTATCTACTTTGCGGTAAACAGTAAAAATTATTCCTTTGGCGATGAAATTGCGCCCTATATAACTGATATAGGTAATGGCTGGACAATAATTATTTTGTCAGCTTTATTGGTGTTGTATAATTATCGCACAGCATTTTTAATGATAACCAGCTATGCAATAACCTCAATATTGGCGCAGGTAGCGAAGTTTATTTTTGATGCCCCACGGCCTATCTTACTTTATAAGGATAAACTAAACCTTATCCACCTGGTAAAGGGGGTTGATATGCTTCAGTACCACAGCTTTCCATCGGGCCATACAGTAACTGCATTTTCGGCAGCCGTAGTTATAGCATATCTAACTAAAAATAAAAAATGGAGTATTTTACTATTAATAATTGCTGCGGCGGTAGGTTACTCGCGGATGTATCTTAGCGAACATTTTTTTGAAGATGTAACAGTGGGATCTGTGATAGGGGTAGTAATTACTGTTTGCTGGATAAGTTATATAGACAATAAACAATTTTTACATACCCCTAAATGGAATAAAGGGCTTTTGAAAAAGTCCTGAGTACAGGGCCTGAAGTCATAAGCCAATAGCCGTTATGTGACTTTAAGTTTGTAACTCCAAACTCCCGGATCAATTAACTTAAAGAAAGTTTCTTTTTTCTTCTCACTACCAATACTACTACCAGTATAATAACAAGGGCGCCGCCGCCATATAATGCTATTTTACCAACCGGCAGCGCTTTTTCATTAGACAAATATTGGTCATTGCGCTGCAGCTGTGGCGAAAGGCGAATAGATGAAGAATAGGCTTTATACTCGGTCTTTACAACATCCTTTCTTTCTGCAGGATACACATATTCAAATGTATAGGTTGTATCCTTGGTATAAAGCAGCGTAAAATTTATCAGCTGTATTGTGCCATTGCCGTCATCATTTTTTAAAGTAAAAACCTTTGCTTTTAAAGTACCAATAGTTGTATCCCTAACATGCTGGGCACTGCTACCAGCGCCAGATTGGCCTTGTATGCTGGTGATATATTTTTTTAATACATTATTAAGGTCATTTTCCTTATTTAACGGTGTATTGTTTTTTTCGTTAGGAGCAGCTATAACAGTCATAAAACCGTATAATGCGTTAGCAGAATATATACGCTGGCCTAAAGTGTCTTTTTTCTGGAAGCCCACCGGCAACGAAACTGTTACCAGGTTATCTATTTTTACGGGCTTAAGTGCTGTTTGGCTAAACGCCGATATAATATAAAATATAAGGGCGAAACTTAAAATTATCTTTTTCATATTATATTAAACTCCCAAAAATTGAATTAGTTTTAATTATGAGTGTTGTAACTTATATGAAATGATATTTTTATGACATATTTAGTTGTTTTTAAGTTAATTATGACAAATAATACGATTTGAAATGTATTTAATTATTTAAAATAAATAGTTAAAAAATGATGAAATTAAGCAAATATTACGGCGATATTTTTTAAAACAGGCTATTTAATATTATTACAACCTCATTTCGTTTCAATAAATTTTATATATTGGATGTGTAATTAATAAACCTAAAAGCATCATTAATTCCTCCTGTAAAAACTATCGTTTAACACCCTAATACCTCATTTGTGACTATTAACCTATCACTCTTCCGCAAAAGCATTGCGATCTTATTTATTTCTTTTTTTGCATTAAATGTTATCGCGCAGCAAAAATCAAATTACAGCCTGTTATGGAAAATAACCGGAAAGAATCTTAGTAAGCCTTCATACCTGTTTGGCACTATGCATGTTAAAGACAAGCGTGTATTTAATTTCAGCGATTCCGTAATGCTATCCCTGCAAAGCTGCTCCCGCTTTGCCATGGAGGTTCATCCTGATACCTTAATGATCAAAATGTTTGCAGCACTGCAAAATGGCGATAGCCTGCGCAATATTGATAAACTGCTTAGCAAGGAAGACTATGAAAAACTGGCCAAAAAATTTAAAGACAAAAACGGCTATGCCCTGGGTAAAACGGACCCAATGGTATTGGAATCATTAATGAAAAGGGATGATAAAAAAGCCGGTGATAAGGTTTCGTTCATTGATGCTTACTTGTATGGCATAGCCCGCACATTCAATAAAAACATATTAGGCCTGGAAGATGCCTCATCACAATTTGATCTATATTACGGATCAAAAGATGCAGTAAAAGAGCGGCTGCTTGATTTGCTTGACGATGATACAGAAACTGCAAAAGATGAAAGCAAAGAAGAAATGATAAAAATTTACAGCACAGGTAATTTGGATGAAATTTATAAGTATGTTCAAAATTTGGGCATGGTGGATTCAATAATTATAGCCCGCAATAAGGTAATGGCCGCCAGCATGATCAAGTATATGGCAGATGGTTCCCTTTTTACAGCCGTTGGAGCAGCCCATTTATCAGGCGAGGATGGTGTTATAGCCCTATTACGGAAAGAAGGTTATACTGTAAGCCGTGTACAGGCAACATTTACAGGTGTGGCTAATACCTACCATATTGATTATTTAAAAATGAACTGGCCGCTATACAAAGATGAGAGCATGGGCTATTCAGTTAATTTTCCGGGTACGCCAATCAAATACGCAATAAACGGTGTAAATACTTTTATTTATCCCGACCTGGCAAATGATGTTTATTATGGTGTTTATGCTATTCCCCGGGGAACCCCCGGAAAGCCTGCCAACAGGTCTGAAATTATCACTAAATTTTTAACTACAATAAGCAGTAACCCCAAAAACCATGTTATAAGCAGAAAAGACTTTGTGTTTAATAAAATGCCCTGCACTGAAGTATTAATGACAACTGTTTCCGGCTTCATGCGGATGCGCCTGCTTCTTGCAAACAACCAACTCTACTCATTTTATGCCGGCTCAAAAGTTAACCATTTAAATGAACCTTCAACCAACCGGTTTCTAAACTCATTTGTAAATTTTCCGGTTGTTCAAAAAGTGCCTGCATCATGGATAACTTATAGCAACCCCGCTGGCGCATTTACAGTAAAATTCCCCGACCAGCCGCAGTATATACTTAAAGAAATTCCGTCGCAGACAAAAACTGAAAAAATGAGCTTTAAGCTTAACATGTATGTAAGCACTGATACGGTTAACTCGATATCATACCTTGTTAGATATAACGACTATCCTGAAGGCATGTTTGTTGATGATAAAGGGCCCATATTAAATAGCCTGGTTAATGATTTTAAAAACACCGGAAAGATTATTAGCGGCCCTGTTAAAATATGGAAAGATGGTTACGAAGGACGCGAAATAAAAGCAGTTTTAAAAGGCGGGTTTAATGCTACAATAAAATTATTTATAAGGGGCAGCAGGATATACATATTGTTGAAAGAAATAATTCAGCCCGATTTAAAAGATGATAACGTGGACGCGTTTTTTGACTCGTTTCAGTTCACGCCTTATATTGAGCCTGCTTATTATAATTTTAAGGACGACAGCAACAGGTATGAGGTACAAATGGTGTCGAAACCTAAGGTTTTGATTGACAGTGCCAGCACTACAAATTACACCAACTATGTTAAAAACATCGTCACTTATTATTCTACCAACCCAAACTCGGGCGGCGTTTATGGGTTTGAGCATTCAACAATCCGCCCTTACTTCAGGATCAGCAACACCGATTCTTTATACACCCGGATGATAAAGAGCCTTATAGGTTACCAGGATACCCTGTTAAAAGTTGATACCATTACGATTGACGGCGTAAAAGGCCGCGAGTTTTTAACTCAAAAAAAAGCAACCAATGATAAAAGCCGCGTAAGAATGCTAATTAGCGGCGATGGTGTATTTTATTTGGTGAGCCATTTGGATAATTCAGAGTTGTTTGATAAAACCAGCAACACTTTCTACAACTCATTAAAAATTACCAATCCGAACCCCTCAAATACTTATTTGGCTGCTTCAAAGGCCGCCCAAATATTTAAGGCGCTTGATGCAAGCGATACCAGCGTTTACAACAATGCGTTGGGCGCGCTTGCCTATTATGATTTTAAGGCAGACGAGTACCCGGCCGTTTATGAAGCGCTGCAAAAAAGCTATCCTGACGATTCATTAAAAACCGGCGTAAGGGCAACGCTAATAAAAAAATTCAGAGGTGCTAGCAATGATACAACTGCAAACTTCCTGATAAGCTTATATCCCAAATTAAAAGGGAAAGACATCCTGAAGGGATCTGTTTTAAGTATAATAACCACCGTTGATAAAAAGAATGGCTATGATAACTATTTAAAACTGCTCACTACCGATCCGCCGGTAAATGTAAAAGAGGGTTATCAAATTTTCAACCCTTTAAATGATTCGCTCGAGTTTGCGGCAGCGCACTTTGAGCAAATACTGCCGCTTATTAAATATGAAAACTTGCGTACCTACATTTTGCGTGTAGCACAACAAATGGCAAACAAAAAGGACGATCCTTTCGCAAGTAAATTAAAGGCCAATTATCCAAGCCTGATGGCCCATGCCCAGGCTGATATAGATAATTATATCCTGCTGCGTGATAGTACCGATAATATGTACAATGGCGAAATGTATAATTACATGCAGCTAATAGGGCAAATAAAAAACGGCGAGCTCAATGATAAATTAACCAACAGTTATTTAGCAAGAGACCCGAACGGTTTTTACGCTACTGATGCTTTGATTGCACGGATAAAAAACCGTTTACCGAATAATCAGCAATTGGTTAACAAATACCTGGATAGTGTAGGCACCCGTTACGATGTAATGGAAGCATTTAGCAAGCAAAACCAGCTCGGACTGGTACCGCTGAAGTACAAAACTCAGTCCGAATATGCAAAGCTATGCTTGTACCAGTCTCTTTCGCAGGAGGATGATGGCACCCCCACAAAAATTACATTGTTGGGCAGCATTATAAAAAATGGCGCGGTTTACTATGCATTTAAATTTTTATTGCCGGAAAGAGATGATAAAAATGAACTCATCGGTTTAACAGGCCCTTATAAACCGGGATCGACAAAATTGAATTTTGAAAGATACAACGCTTATACAGATTATGAAGTTGTAAAAGTTAACTGGCGTTTACAGGCAACAAAAATGGTAGGGCCGTTGATTGAGGCTTATAAATAAAGCAATTAATATATCTTTTAACAAGAGACAGGTAAAAATGAAAAAGCTTGAAGAAATATTGCGTAAGTATAATTTCCCTAAGCGTTTAAAGCAGGCTCCAACTATTTTCAAAGAAATCGAAAATATAGCGGGCTTCCAGCTACCAGATGATTACAAATACTATCTTATAAACTATATGGAACATGACGTTTTTATAGGTCCTCAGTTTTTAAGATTATGGGATATTGATAATATCATGGAACACAATAATGGCTATGGCATTATCGATAATCTCCCATATACAATTGGTATTGGATCTAATGGAGGTGGTGAATTTATTGCAATTGAGCTGTATGAAAAAAATAGTTTCCGAATAATTCTTTCTCCATTTATTGATCTTGACAAACAATATCATATCGAAATTGGAGAATCATTTACAGATATGCTTACTCGTCTGGAAAATAATGCGCCATGGTTCAAATGACAATTTAACCAAAAAAGCGGATAACTTTTCAGTACCCGCTTTTTAATTTATTACTTAAAGTTTTTAAATATTCTGACATTTACAACTTATCCATCTCCCCTTTTACAAATGCAGCCAGTTCTTTAACATACCTGGCACTGAAGTCAAACTTGATCCCCGCTGTTTCATAAATTTCTTTGATGGTTTTAGTGTAGCCCAATTTTAAGGCATCAAGGTATTGTTGTAATCCTTTTTCAGGATTTTCCTTATAGTTTTTCCATACAGTTATTGCACCAAGCTGGGCCATTCCATATTCAATATAATAAAACGGCACTTCGAAAATGTGCAGCTGTTTTTGCCACAGGTTGTTTTCTGCTTCCTTATGATCGCTCCAGTCAACAAAGCCGGCGCCAAATGGCTCATAGATCTGGATCCAGGCCTCGGTACGCTCTGCATCGGTATGATTAGGGTTGGTATAGATCCAATGCTGAAACTGATCAACCACGGCTACCCATGGCAGGGTTTTCAATACGTCAAAAAGTTGGTCGCGCTTGGCGCGTTTTAGGTCTTCCTCGTTATCAAAATAAACATCCCAATTATCCATCGAAATTAACTCCATGCTCATAGAAGCTAATTCTGCTACTTCGCTCGGGCAATGTTTAAAATCGTTCAGCTCAAGGTCGGCAGTCAAAAAAGTATGTACCGCATGGCCCCCCTCATGAACCATTGTGGTCAGGTCACGGAAGGTATTTGCCGAGTTCATAAAAATAAACGGGGCGCCTGTTTCTGATAACGGGTAATTATACCCGCCCGGCGCTTTGCCCTTGCGGCTTTCCACATCAAACAGATTATTATCCTTCATTATCTCCAGTCGTTCACCCAAATACCTGTTGATATTGCTAAAACACTGGATGGTTTTTTCAATCAATTCACTGCCGCTGTTAAATGGCTTTAAAGCAGGTTTTCCGGATATATCTACATCCATATCCCATGGCTTCAGGGTATTTAACTTTAATGCTTTTTTACGCTTTTCCGCCTCCTTGTGCAGTATAGGTACAATCTCCTTTTCAATGGCTTCATGAAAGGCATAGCAATCCTGGGGGGTATAATCAAACCTGCCCAACGCCTGGAACATATAATCCCTGAAGTTTTCAAATTCGGCATTCAATGCTACTTTATGTCTTAGCTCTCGCAGGTGATCGAACAATTTATCAAGCTGATCCTTATCCTGCAAGCGGCGTTCGGTTATTTTTTCCCAGGCTTCCTGTCTTTTAGCGCGATCTGTATCCTTTAAAAATACAGATGCCTGCTCTAAAGTAAATTCCTTATCGCCAATATGAACAGACATAGCGCCGGTTATCGACTGGTATTTTTGTTGCTCAACCTGGATCTCGGTTTGCAGCGGGATATTCTCTTCCCTAAACAGCTCCAGTGATTTTTTTATGCCACGCAGGTATATAAAATATTTTTTATGGTCCAGTTTATCAACCCATGGACTGGCAACCAGCTTTTTATTGAGATCGTTGCTGTAAGGTGCAATTTTAGGCTCTATTTCGGTAGCAAAATATTGAAAATTTTGCAGCAGCTCTTCATTGGTGGTATCGCAGGTCATACGGATATAACGCCATGCAAAATCCTCTTCCAATGCAGCCTCTACTTCACTGCGGTCATGCAGCCATTTTTCCAGGTCGGCAACTGAAGTTATAGGGCGGTCGCGTAGTTCTGTATAAAGCGGTTCCAGGCTTTCCCACTTAATTTCGAAGCCTGCGGTTATATATGTTCTTGTTTTTTTGTGGATCATGGTTATGGATGTGCAAATATGCGGATATGCAAATATGCAGATTAGTACGGAAAGTTGGAAAGATCAAAGGTTAACGCAATGTAAAAACGTGATGCCGATTGACATGACGAATTAACAAGATTTTTTCTTTCGGACTTTAGACTTTCCCGACTTTCGGACTTCCTGCCTACTTCTTCGCATACAACGTTTCCGACATCAGCTTCAAGCCTTCCTCGTAACTTGTTGGTTTAAAATTAAACGCTTTTTCAAACTTATCACTGTTGAATATGTAGTCGTGATCGTATTGATAATACATTTCCACAACACTCATAACCACTTTTTGAAACAGGCCATATACCCAAAGCATAAACTTATTAATAGCAAAATATTTAGGTTCAACTCCGTAAACACGGGCAGCCATTTCAATAAATTGCTTGCCGGTTATTGCAGGTGCAGTAGGCATGTGCCAGATCTGGTTATCACTTTCAGGATGCTGGCCCAGCAGGAACATACCCTTCCCCATATCAGGGGTGTAGCTAAAATTGTGCAGCTTGTTGGGGGTGCCTATCCATTGCGCCTTTTGTTTTTTGGCATATTTATCAAGCACCATAATATCTACAAAGCCAAACATGTTGTCGGTACCATAAAAATCAGCGCCGCGGGCTATGCTGGCACGGACGGTCCCGGCTTTTGCAGCATCCATTAACATGTTTGCAATTTTAGCACGGATGCTGCCCTTTACACTCGATGGCTTATAAGGCGTATCCTCTTTCATCGGGCCATCAACCAGGCCGTACATATAAACGTTATCAAAAAATATCAGCCGGGCGCCGGTTTCTTTGCCCAGGTTAATAAAGTTTTGCATAATAACGGGCCACTGTGCCGCCCAGATCTTTTTATCATAAACCAGCCCGGCAGTAAGATAAATTACGGTTGAACCTTTTGCAGCTTCCAGCAGCTCAGCATAATTTAACAGATCGGCTTTTTTCCAGCTTACGTTTTTATTGTTGTTTACAATTGGCCTGCGGCTCACCAGCCTGATAATTTCGTTATTGTTTTCCAGTTCGCGGGTTAATGCGTTTGCTACTGCGCCGCCGGCTCCTAATATAGTGTGCATAATGTTTCGCTTTTGATTTAATCAAAGATAAGTCAGCTTTGATTATCAAAACGTTAACAAAAGATAAGAAATTAGTGATTAGAGACCAGAGATTAGAGATTAGGCTTGCATTGTTTAGATAGGTGATGCATAATTGGGCACCAGGCATCCTGCCAATTCTTAAATTCCGGGAATTCTGATTCAGACACTAGCCAGGATCCTTTTCCTGATCCTTGATAACGAAACCGGGGTAATTCCTAAAAAGTGGGCAATATAATGCTGCGGCATGCGCTGCAAAATTTCGCGGCCGGTACTTAGCAGATCAAGATAGCGCTCTTCGGGGGTTTGGGTGATGAAGGAGGAAATGCGGTCTTCATAGCAGATCAGGTATTGCTCAGCAATCAACCTGCCGAAGCGTTCCATTTTATAGGCCAGCATGGGGTTTGCCAGCATTAGCTGCATGTTTTTATGGGTGATGGTTACCAGCTCCGTATCTTCAAGTGCCTGGACGTATGTCAACGATGGGGTTTGGGTTAAATAGCTTTTGTATGAGCTTACAAATTCATTTTCAAAACTGAAGTACCCGGTAATTTCTTCGCCATCCTTAACGTGGTAATACCGAACAGATCCTTTAGCAATAAAGCCGATATCTTTACAAACAGTGCCGGGTTCAGCAAAGTATTTTTTCTTTTTCAGGATACTGAAGTCAAGATGCTGAGAGAAAACTATCCACTCAGCCTCGTTAAATTCAACATACTTTTTAAGCTGCTCCCTGAAAATGCTTTGTGCTCTTGATGTATCCATGTTATTGATGTGCAAATGCGTGGATATGCAGACGTGCGAATGTTTGAATCTGTAAATATACAATTTCCTTCTTCCGGACTTTATTGCCTTTCGGACTTTCCCGACTTTATCTAATCCAAAGCCTATCCAGCAAAAAGAAAACCGCAAATACTACGCTGGCAATGCCATTGGTGGTCATAAACGCAAAGTTAACCCGGCTTAGGTCATTTGGTTTTACAAGCAGGTGCTGGTAAATAAGCATCCCGCAGAAAAACAAGATCCCAACGTAATAAAGTACGCCAACCTGTGTGAAAAACACCGGCATAATAACAAACGCTGCCGACAGCACATGTAAAAAAGTGGATAGCCTTAACGCATTTACCTTACCCAGCCATGCCGGGATTGAATGCAGGTTTTCGCCGCGGTCAAAATCTTCATCCTGCAGGGCATAAATAATATCAAACCCGCTAACCCAGCATAATACAGCTAATGAGAAAAACAATGGTGTTAAAGCAAAATGACCGGTTACAGCCAGGTATGCCCCAATTGGCGCTAATGAAAGGCCCAAACCCAGCACCATGTGACAAAGCGCCGTAAACCTTTTGGTAGCGCTGTAACCCAGCACCACCAACAAAGCTACCGGCGAAAGGTAAAAACACAGGTTATTTAAACACCACGCAGTTATTATAAACAACAGGCAGTTAATTATAGTAAAAGTTAGCGCCGATGCCGGGCTGATCCGGCCCGATGGTATATCGCGCTGCTTGGTGCGCGGGTTTTTTGAATCGATATTCCTGTCCAAATACCTGTTAAACGCCATTGCCGAGTTACGCGCAAACACCATGCACAGTACCATTAGTATTAACTTTACCCAATCAAAACGATAATCTGTGGTTGTTACTGCCAAAAAAAAGCCAATAAAGGCAAATGGCATTGCAAAAATGGTATGCGCAAAGGTTACTAAGGAGAGGTACTTTTTCATTGATTTTATAATAACGAACATCGAATATTGAATTCTGAATGTCGAAGTTATGACAAAAGTACTACTTCGGCGTTCGATATTCAAAATTCGATGTTCAACATTCAAATCTTATTACCATTTAGCTCTTTCATATTGAACGGGCCATTTTACTTCGTGCCCCAGTTCATGCGCGGCACCCATCGGGAAATAAGGGTTGCGTAAAAACTCGCGCGCCATAATTACCAGGTCGGCCTGGCCTGTTTGGATGATTTCATCAGCCTGTTCCGATTCTGTTATCAGTCCAACAGCACCTGTCAGGATCCCCGCTTCTTTCTTTACCTTTTCAGCGAACTGAACCTGATAGCCTGGCTTCAAAGGTATTTTAGCAGTGGCTGCGTTACCGCCTGATGAACAATCAACCAGATCTATCCCTTTATTGATCAGTATCTTTGCTAAAGCAACCGAATCATCGGCAGTCCAGCCCCCTTCAGCCCAGTCGGTTGCCGAAATGCGGACAAACAACGGATTTTCTGCCGGCCATGCTTCTTTCACACTTTCAATAACTTCCAGCAAAAAACGGATCCGGTTTTCAAACGAACCGCCATACTCATCAGTTCGGTGGTTACTTAAAGGCGATAAAAATTCATTTATCAAATAGCCATGTGCACCATGCAACTCAATCAGCTTAAAACCTGCTTTTAAAGCACGTGCTGCGGCTGTTTTAAAATCCGCTTTTATTTTTTCAATCCCGGCTTTATCGAGTTCAACCGGCACTTCTTCGGCTGGTGTAAAGGAAATAGCGCTTGGCGCTACCGCTTTCCAACCATTTGGCTGCCCGGAAGGGATCTGTGCATTCCCAAGCCACGGTACTTCATGACTGGCCTTACGCCCCGCATGGGCAAGTTGTATAGCTGCAACAGCGTCATGCGCATGAATAAAATCAGTTATTTCTTTTAGCTTTTCAATGTGTTCGTCTTTATAGATCCCAAGGTCGCCATAGGAGATCCTGCCCTCGGCAGACACCGCAGTGGCCTCGGTAATGATCAGCGCAGCACCGCCAACAGCACGACTGCCCAAATGAACCAGGTGCCAGTTATTTGCAAAACCATCCTCGCTGCTGTACTCGCACATTGGCGATACTACCAAACGGTTCTTAAACTCGATATTTTTTATTTTTATGGGAGAAAACAGATGTGGCATAATTACTTTTTTTTGTAAAGATGCGGAGGAAGAGATTAGGTTTTATTTTTTGTGGCGATTTTTACGGACGGATGATGAGAGGGAACTCTTAACTTTATTTTTTTAAGAATGTAGATTCTATGGGAAACATGAAGGGGAATAGACAAAACGGCTGTCATGCTGAGCCTAGTCGAAGCACGCGGGCAAAGGCCTCAGCGCCATGCTTAGCACGTGGACGGGCCTATGCGCACATCGTCCTTCGACAAGTTCAGGATGACACCTCCCGCGTTCAATATAATCTATCATGGGTTCGTAACAATCAATTTCACTTTCAAAAAGCATAATCCCTTCCCCTAATTCCCGCAACCGGTGGTATATGATTTTTCTCAAACAAATCGTACCCCGGTTTCCGAAATCGAACATCCGAAATCACAGAGCATAATTACTACCTCTAAGGCAGTAAAATACCGGAAGGCTCTTTGGCACGACCGGTTGCCCCTTTGACAATGTAACTATTGGTTAAAGTAACTAACGTCTTAATATGAGAATTGCTTGTGTCGCAGATACAACCGAAATAATTACCAAAGGCTTTAAAGAAAATGCGAAGCCATAGCTTACTGTACTACAAATAAAAATAAACGTGCTAACAACAGAATATGTAACAATTTTATTTTTATAAGATTCTAATTTCTTATCCTTAACCGCATAAATTATATTTAGAAACATCATATAGTAGCTATACAATGCTCCAAAAACAAAAGGTAACGTGATTACCGTTTTAAATCCGTAATTAATCCATACTATCGCTATAACAATAGGCCCGAATATTAAAAAAAACACCCCATCACCATCGATATTAATTTTTTTCATTTATTAAATCTGGGATTAACTGCGATCTCCTAATTGCGAAATCGAACTTCCGAAATCCGAAATCCCTCTAAATTCCCAGCACCTGCTTCAGCTTCACATATCCCGTTTTACTAACCGGCACTTTAGCGCCCGATTTAAGGATGGCCAGGTGGGCATCTTTTTCGTAAGGATCAATCCGGGTTATTTGCTGTATAGCTATAATATAGGAGCGGTGCACCCTTACAAACTGCCTTGGGTCAAGCATCTGCTCAAAAAAGTTCATGGTCTTATTTTTCAGGAATGATCCCTCGGCGGTATATACACTTACATAGTCATCGTCTGCAGCAAGGTACTGCACATCCTGCACCGGGATTATTTTTACCTTGGTACCTGTTTTCACCACAATCCGCTCATGCTGCGCCGGCGAATGTGAGGCGGTTTCCAGCAACTCTTCGGTATGCTTTTTGGCCGTAGGGGCCTCGGGTGCCTGGGCAAGGTATTTTTCAATGGCCTTGTTAAACCTGTCCTTATTAAAAGGCTTTAACAGGTAATCAACCGCATGTGCTTCAAAAGCTTTTATGGCATATTCGTCAAAAGCAGTTGTAAATATTACCGCGGGCTGCTGTTCAACCAGCTCCAGCATTTCAAAGCCGTTTATTTTGGGCATCTGCACATCCAGGAAGATTAGGTCGGGCTGATACTGCTGAATAGCCTTCAGGCCTTCAAAACCATCATTGCATTCCTGCATAACTTCTATCTGCGGAAAGGCCTGCAAATACTCTAATACAATCATCCTGGCCAAAGGCTCGTCGTCAATAACTAAGGCACGTTTCATATTTATAACTGCGGTACTTTAATAATAGTTGTAAATATATTATCATTTGCATGAGTTTCCATCAAATCATTACGTGCAAAAAGTAAATATAATCTGCGCTGTACCCCTCTCAGCCCAAAACCGGTACCTTTTTTAGGCCTTGATGTCTGCGGATCGTAGGGGTTTTGTACCATCATTATCAGGTAATTACCCTCCATTTCGGCCCTTATGCTTACCACCACATCGCCTATGGTATCGTACAAACCAAATTTTATGGCATTTTCAACAAGCGGCTGTAATAACATGGATGGCAGCACAGCCTGGCCCGATTTCTCATCACAACTAATCTCAGTTTGCAAACGGTGACCAAAGCGCACCTTTTCAATATCAAGGTAGAGGTTAAGGTGTGCCAGCTCTTCGGTTAAAGGCACCTGCTGCTGATCGTCTTTTTTTAACGTACCGCGTAAAAAGTCCGAAAGCTGGTGAATCATCCGGCGGGCTTCATCAGGCTTAAAGCCTATTAAAGCGTTTATTGAGTTTAGGCTGTTAAATAAAAAGTGAGGTTGTAATTGTTGCCTTAAATTATATAATTCCGCATCGCGGGCCAGTTGCTCGGCCTCGGCTTTGCGTTTTTCGTTGTCTTTTTGGTCAAGCTGCCAGAAATAGATCATACTGATCATCGCCATCCATCCTATCGCCAAAAAATTAGTGAAGAAACGGATGATTAATGAGTTCACTAAAAACTTGGTATACGCCGGACCGGTAGCCAAAAATGGCAGGATCCACCGGCTTCCAAATGTGCAGATTGCAGCCAGGGCAGCTATCCAGATCAATATATTTAGATAATTGCCTTTTTCGGGCTGATAATAGCGGAGGTTATTATTAATCAGCCAGCAAGCCGAAGCAAGCAAAATTGAACAAACCAACCCATCGGTAAAGGCAATGTACCAGTTAAAGTCAAAACTATGCACTACATAGCTCTGCAGGCCGGTCCACACCAGTCCGCAGACGATGAACCCTGCATAGAGTCTTGATGATGTCAGGTTTGATGGTAAGGCCATTTTTTTGAGTCCGGAAAGTCAGTAAAGACCGAAAGTCCGGAAGATGTTTTTAGTGTTTTTTAAGTAGTTAAGTTTTTAGCGTTTTGCGTAGTGAATTTAGCATAGCTAATATCTCTTCACATTGTTTATATAGTTTATTAAAATTATCTTCCTGTATTAAATTTCTTTTTTTAGCTAAGAACAGGCATCCAACAACTTCTATATCTGATCGTAGTGCGTAACTTAAAAATTTATTAAACTCTGCATTTGATTGACCTGTTGATCCTTCCGCAATATTTAATGAAACCGAATCGGCGGCTCTTTTAATTTGGGCTGATAAAATAAATAATTCATCTTTTGGAAAAGCCTTTGTCAGTTCATGAACATCAGCAGCCAAATCCACCGCCTTTTGCCAAACAATTAACTTTTCGAACTTAAAACTCATAACTGAAGATAATTCATTTTTTACTTTCGGTCTTTCCCAACTTTTCCTTCTTTCGGTCTTTACTGACTTTCCGGACTTTCGGTCTTCCCCAACTTTTCCTTCTTTCGGTCTTTACTGACTTTCCGGACTTTCGGTCTGAAGCTAATAGCTTCTAATATCCACTCCCGCAAAAATTGAAACACCTTTTAGCACTAAGATCTTTTCGCTGCCTGCGGTAGCTGTACTTTTCATTCGTTTATCTTCAATGCCGGCAAATACAGCGGCAATATCCGGAACTACCTGCCAGTGTGGAGGCACAATCATTTTTACACCACCGAAGATCTGGGTAATATCAATTATTACTTTACCTTCAATATCAGCCTGGGTAAAATCAAGTTCGGCGCCGCCAAATATGTTTACTATCTCGCCTCCCCTAAAATGTTTTGAAAGGATGGTTTTCTTTACCGATCCAAAAACCGATACAGTGTCCAGGTAATCGTCACCTGTTGGTTTGTATGAAGCTGATGGATTAATGGGTTCTTTAATTGTTGTATAATCTGTAGTACCTGTATAATCAACTACAGGCTCACCCGGGTTCGGCGGGGTATAAGCCGCACTGCCCCATTTATTATCCTTATTCCACTGTGTTTTATCAAAATGACTATGGCGCCTTAATATCAGCCATAAACCAAAGCCGATAATGGCAATTGGCCATACTACGCGGTCGGCACGATCAAAGTTTTCATTTATCAAAAAAACAATGCCTAAAAGTATCAGCAAAAAAGATGATGGCTTATGAAAATTGGTTTTTGCGCCTATAAAAAGGCCCCAGCCAATAAGCCACATTGGCCAGCTAAACAACCAGCCCGGAACAAAAAAGAAGTCGAGCTGCTTTACCAGTAACAGGGCGCCTACGGCTAGTAAAATTATCCCCGCCAGGGCTTTGCCATTGCGGGGATTGTTAGGGTGTACTATATCGTTGTCCATTATATTATTAGCATTTTAAATCGTATTCAAAACTAAGGTAACATTATAAGTGTGCCAAACAAAAATTGGCAGTATATTTAAAGAAGTCGGTAAGATAATGTAAAGTGTCGGTGAAAAAGTTGGAGTTTATCTGAATTTATAAATCTCCGTGTTTCTCTTTTTCGTCTTGGCGATCTCTGCGGTTAATTTTTAAATCACAAAGCGCACAAGGAAGCACTGAGATTTCTGTTTATTTCAGGCTAACTTCCACGCTCCATTCACCCCCGCTTGCAACTTGATAGGTTTTGGCAAAATCACCCATGTTCAGGGCAAATGAAAGCTGCAAAAGGCTGTTTAAATAAGCCAGCGGCTTCCCTTCTGCAACCTCGCCAAAGGTTTGGCTGTAGGGCATATCGCCTTTGTAAACTTCCTTGTTTTTATTAAAGATTACAACATGCACCATATCCCCAAATTTTGGTTTAAACTGTTTAAATAAAATATCCGGAATGTTTGTCCATACGTTGCCGTATTGCGCGTCAAGCACCGGGATATCGCCCTTTATAATTTTGCCTTCCATTACCGCCTGCTGGTATGAGATCCTGATCACCTGTTTAGGCAATACCGGCCCAACCTGTTCAAAGCTAATGATCCCTGCCGCCAAACGTGCCCCGGTGAAGGCATATACATCCCTGCCATGAAAGGTATATGATTTTTGCGAATCTTTACGGCGGTTTACAGCTTCATCAATTTCCCTTACCTCATCAATCCCTAATGACTGGGCCACCAATGTTAAAGTGCCGTTATCGGGCGTAACTATGTAATGACCTGATTTTGTTTTAAGCACTACCGATTTACGCGCAGTGCCCACACCCGGATCAACCACCGAAACAAATACGGTGCCGGCAGGCCAGTATCTTACAGTTTGTTCGAGGCGATAAGCTGCTTCCCAAATGTTATAGGCAGGGATCTCGTGGGTAAGGTCGAACAATTTCAACTCGGTTGATACACCCATGGCTACGCCTTTCATTGCAGAAACTGCACCATCCTTCAACCCAAAATCCGACTGGAAAACAACTATTTTATTTTGTGCCGATGAGAACCTTGCCAAAAACAAAAGCGCTACCAGGAAAATAAGTGCTCGTAAAGTTTTATTCATGCTGATTATTGATATTGATCGCACAAATTAATGGATTTTAATATATTTAGCGCATCACAATTTATATAAATGGAGACGGAGTATACAATATCAAAAGGCTCAAAAATATTTAATTCAATTTTAGGGATCTTAGTGATTTTCTTTTCATTATTCCTTTTTAAAATTTCTAATCTGCAGGCGGGGGCCCAACAACTAATATTTATACTTCCTATTTTATTACTGGCTGGTGGAATATTAATTCTTATCAATCAGTTTAAAGCTAAAATATCTATTTACGATGACCGCATAAGAAAAGTGAACGTCTTCACAAATAAGGAGTTGCTATTTAGTGATGTAAAAGGCATTAGAGTCGGAAGCAAATTGATCTTAATTGAATCCTTTTCAGAATATAAGCTCAGTATAAAAAACTATAGCGAGTTTGCAGGTTCGGAACAACTAGTTGACTGGCTAAGAGAAAATTTTACGGATTTAGATGAGGCAGATCTCGCCGAAGAAAAGCTGCTATTCCTGAAAGACCCTGATTTTGGATCAACAGAGAATGAACACGAGGAGAAATTGAAAAGAGCTCGGCAAGTAGCTATATTTTACAATGTGGCAGGTGCGGCAATTGGCCTTCCAATGATTATTTTTGAAAGCCCCGTTCTAACAGCTTTATCGTTGATATATCCGCTGCTGGGTATTGTTGTTATGAAGTTTAGCGGCGGACTGATAAAATTCATTTCTAACAAGAAAAGAAGCGTGTACCCTTGGGTAATGTTTGGCTTTTATATTCCGGCGTTAACATTGTTTATTAAAGGGTTATTAGAGTTTGATATTTTAAGATATGGGCATATTTGGATAATTGCTGTTCCGATTGGAGTGATTGTTTTTTTTCTGTTGTATGCAACCGGTTTCAACAAAAATACGGATGCGGTAAAAGGTCAGGTAATTTTTATGATAGTATTATCCTGCTTTTATGGTTATGGTAGCACCGTACAAGTAAATTGCGAAATGGATAAAGCGCCGCCAACGTTAATTCATACCAAAGTTTATAATAAGTACACTGAATACAATAAACGTACCCATTATCATTTCAAACTGGTGTCATGGGATGATGATCCCGCACCAAAAGATATTGAAGTTTCACAAGCCAGGTTTAACAGGTATTTGGAAGGCGATGGAATTGATGTTTATTTGAAGAAAGGCCTCTTAAACATACCGTGGTACACACTTTCCAACTAAAAAGAAAGCCACCCCGGATAACCAGGGCAGCTCTCAACCGCTATGAAAAATGTTTTTTATTAGATCTCTTTAAATTTGCTTTCCTGGTAAGGAGCTTCCGCTCGTTTGTTGTGTTTCATTACCATCCATGCACCTGTACCTATTATGGCTAACGGCCAAACTACACGGTCGGCATTATCAATGTTTTCGGTGAATAAAAAGGCTGTACCTATAACTATCATCCAGATCCAAACTGGTTTTTTGAAGTTATATTTTCCGCCCATATAAAGACCATAACCTATTATCCACATTGGCCAGCTATACAACCAGTCAGGAACAAAGAACAGGTCAAGCTGATCGATAAGTAATAAACCGCCAATGATAACAATGATTATTCCGGCCATTGTTTTGCCGCTATATTTGTTTGGGTTATTTATGATAGTTTCCATTATATTAAGTTTTAAATATTACCTAAAAGTACAGCAGTATTTAAAGCACAACAATGGAATGTTGGCGAGGTGTTTCTAGAAATCGGTGTGGAGGGATAAATTGTCGGTGAAAAAGAAACAAGAAAATTGGAATAATAACTCAGCAGCTCCTTTTCCTTTATCATTGCCCCAAAACTGTCCTGAAGAATCAGAACAAGCCGTGGCAGGTGCGATTCCTTCCTCGGGGAAGGGAAGGTAGGGGTTTCACGAACTATGATACCCTGGCCAATCATGCGTAAAAGCTTGGTGTAGAAACCCGGTCCATACACCTCCCAAGGGAGGGAATCGCACAGACCCTCCAGAATAATCTCCCTAACAGCTATGGTGACGCACAACAAAAGCTTGTTATACCAAGTTATAGATATCTAAAAATCAATATTATAAAAGCGAATCAAAGTTATTGAACAGCATAGAGCTTAAGCTAATGAAAGCCCTTACACCTCCGGTTCTTGCTGGCTTAAACAGTGAAAACTGCCCAGGCCCCAGATTATATCGGTTGAATCAATGCCAACAACTTTTCTATCGGGGAAAGAGTCTTGTAAAATAGCAAGAGCTTTATCGTCATTAGCACAACGATAGGTAGGCACCACAACGGCCAAGTTGGCAATGTAAAAGTTAGCATACGATGCGGGTAATCGCTGATCTTCGTAGATCACCGCATCGGGCATTGGCAGCTCAACAATATTCAGCTGCCTGCCGTTAAGCAGGCGCATGGTTTTTAACTCCTGCAGATTTTCCTGCAGCAAGTGATAATTCTCATCATTCCTGTTTTCTTCAACAACAGTAACAACGGTATCCTCATTTACAAAGCGGGTAATATCATCAATATGGCCGTCGGTATCATCGCCTGCAATACCATCGCCCAGCCATAAAACCTGCTCCACTCCATAATAGTTTTGCAGGTATTCTTCTATCTGCTGCTTGTTTAAATGCGGATTACGATTTTTATTAAGCAAACAGGCTGTTGTGGTTATTAAAGTGCCTTTCCCGTTAAAATCAACCGAGCCGCCTTCCATCACAATCCCGGGATGATATACCGGCAAATCAAAATGCTTTCCTATTTTTGTGGGGATAACATCATCCAAATCAAACGGCGGATACTTGCCGCCCCAGGCATTATAGCCCCAGTCAACAATTGCCTTCTGCTTAGTATCATTATTTATCAAAAACGCCGGACCATGATCCCTGCACCAGGCATCATTGGTTTCAAACTCAAAAAACTCAATGCGTTTCAAATCAACACCGGCAACCATCAATTGCTGTTTGGCAAAGGCAGCCATTTGCTCATCCTTTACATTAATGCGCACCAACTCACCCTCACTTACTACTTTAATAAACTCGCAGTATTTTGGGTAGATCAGATCTATCTTACCCGGCCATGACGCTTCCTTATGCGGCCAGCTAAGCCAGGTAGCGATGTGTTTTGCCCACTCGGCGGGGAAATGAAAATTGTCCATAGTCGATGGTCGATGGTCCATAGTAGTTTTTGGGTTGTTATAATGTATTTCTTAATGCAGTGATCATTTTTGTTAACGACTGATATTCATTGTACAGCTTTCGAAAATCATCTTTACCAATTATCTTTCTTCGTTTAGCAATAAATAAACAGGCAACCACTTCAATAGCGGATCTTAATGCATAACTAAGGAAATTTTTGAAAACTAAATTAGTTTGACCGGTACATCCTTCGACTATATTAAGCACTACGGACTCTGCAGCTCTTTTTATTTGTGAGGTTAAAATAAATAACTCATCCTTTGGGAAAGTACTTTTGGTTAGTAAGTTAATTTCATCAGTTAAGTCTAATGCCTTTTGCCATACCTGAAGATTTTCAAATTTAAACGCCATAAAATATTTAAGTTATTTATTAACTTTTACAATGGACTATTCCGAATGATCTACTTTGCATTTTCCTACCATGGTCTATGGACCATCGACCATGGACTAAATTACTCCTCGTCTAAAAATCTTTTAGTGATTGGCTGGTAAGAGTCAATTCTCCTATCGCGCATAAATGGCCAGTGGCTCCTGTAATAATCAGATTTAGCCAGATCAAGCTCCTGCACTACAACCACTTCGTCATCAGTTGATGTTTGATGGATCAAAGCGCCAAACGGATTGGCAAAGAATGATCCTCCCCAAAACTTAACACCCGCTTCTTCACCTACCCTGTTTACACTTACCACATGTACGCCATTAGCTACTGCATGCGAGCGCTGGATGGTTTGCCATGCGTTGTATTGTTCAATGTTTGTTGCTTCGTCCTGCGTGGTGGCCCAGCCTATTGCGGTAGGGTAAAACAAGATCTCTGCACCCATAAGCGCCGTGATCCGGGCGGCTTCGGGGTACCATTGATCCCAGCAGATCAGCACTCCTATGGTAGCAAATTTGGTTTTAAATACTTTATAGCCCAGGTCGCCGGGAGTGAAGTAAAACTTTTCGTAAAAACCCGGATCATCAGGGATATGCATTTTGCGATACTTACCTAAATAAGCACCGTCGGCATCTAAAACTGCGGTAGTATTATGGTAAAGTCCCTGTGCACGTTTTTCAAAAAGAGATGCAATTATCACCACGCCAAGCTCCTTTGCCACAGCCGACAGTGCACCTGTTGATGGACCGGGAATAGTCTCGGCCAGCTTAAAGTTGTCATAATCTTCAACATCGCAAAAATAAAGCGAGGTAAATAGCTCCTGCAAGCAAACTATCTGTGCGCCTTTTTGGGCTGCTTCCCTAACTTTAACAATCGCTTTATCTAAATTTTCCTGTTTGTTGGCAGTACAGCTCATTTGTACCAGACCTACTTTTACTTTACTCATCCCGCTAAAATTTGCGCAAAAATAGTGTTTTTTGATTGATTGGATTTAATAAGAAAGCAGTTGTTTTTAAATGAAGTGTATTAATACAAAGCCAAAGACCAACACAGCGACAAGCAAAAATACCCTTTACGCTACTAAATGTAACGCATGTTTTTATGTAATTGATAGTCAACCAATTTTATTGTAAAGAAACAATTGTGTAATATTTCCGTTGTGCCTGAATAATATAAACTAAATACTAAATTTTACTATGAAAAATTACATTTTACTCGCCGCTGCATTTTTATGTATAGGTTTCTCGTCGTGCAAAAAAAATAGTTCCGGCTCAGGCTCTGCACATGTTAACGTTAAATTAACTGATGCGCCCGGGCTTTATGGTGCTGTTATATTAAATATAAAAAGTGTGGTGATAGTTACCGCAACAGGTGAGCATACCCTTAATGTTGGTGGGGGCCCAATTGATATTCTTCATTTCAGATTGGGTAAAGATACCTTGCTGGCATCGCAGGATATTCCAGCCGGCACCATACAACAGGTACGTTTAGTGCTCAATACAACCGGCAACACTGTTATTGTGAACGGAACTTCGTATGATTTAACCACACCCAGCGGACAAACATCCGGAGTAAAACTAAATTTGCATGATAACCTTACTGCAGGTATTGACTATACTTTGAAGCTTGATTTTGATGCAGCACAGTCAATTGTGCTTACAGGTAATGGTAAGTATATTTTAAAACCCGTTATACGCGCATATTCCGAGGCGGTTTCCGGCGCGTTAACCGGTATAGTTAGCCCAGCTTTGTCCTCCCCAAAAGTGTATGCAATAACAGGTACCGATACGGTTGGCACCGTAGCTGACGCTTCCGGTAAATTTTATTTCTCAGGCCTTGCAGCAGGAACTTATAGTGTTAAATTTTTACCTGTTAGTCCTTTTGCTATAAAAGTAGTTAATAACGTTACTGTGGCAAATGGCTCTGTACGGGATATGGGGACAGTAACAATTGTTCAATAATTTATAATTGCATTGAAAAAAGAAGCTGTATCCACAAGAGGCGGCTTCTTTTTTTTTCTTTTAAACTAACAATAAACCAACCCATTCACAGTATCCACAAGTTCATCCAAACCAAAGGGTTTTGATATAATGGCATCGCAGCCGCAGGCAAGCAGGTCATCTTTATTAAGGTAAGCAGAGCAAATAATTACGGGAATATTGTTAAGCTGCTGGTGGGCTTTTATCTGGCGACAAATATCATCGCCCCTGGTTCCGTTCAATTTATAGTCAAGCATAACCAGGTCGGGTTTGCAGGTCTGTATGGCTTCAATAATATTTTCGGTTTCTGAAGTTATTGTAACTTCATACCGCTCATATAATAGCGCTTCTTTAACAACGTCTAATATATCCTGGTTATCATCAAGTATTAATATCCGCTTAAGCATAGTTAAATCAATCAGTTTTGTAAAAGTGTCGGCTATACTAAGTTGGATTGGTTTGTTGATAAATGGTTTAATCAGGTTTCGGGATATATAACGCTATAATGCCGGATTATATTTGATTTGAGGCAACAAAAATTAGAAGGGAGTCGGGAAAGTCCGGAAGTCCGAAAGAAAAATTATTTGTGTTGAAATTTATTGGTGTTAAGTCAAAGTTATTAGTCTTAAGTGAGTTTTATTCTTTTCCTGGCTTAAGACTAACGACTTTGGGCTCAAGGCTAAATTTCAACATAACACCATCCTATCTTTCGGACTTCCGGACTTTACCGACTTTCGGACTTCTCCTAAAAATCATGATAAATGCTTCTGAATGTGCTGCGCAAGCCAAAGGTAATTAATGATGTTTTTCTGATGCCGGTACTGTTGTTCTTCTCTTCACGGTAAAGGCCGCCTAACTCAAAACGGAGGTTATATTTAGGGTTTACAAGGTATGATACTGTTCCTTCGGCATAATGTAAGCTGGCAGTTTGTCCCTGCCCTATGTCTGTTGTTGTGGCTGATGCCGAAGTAGTAGGTTTGAAAGGGTCTTTACCAAAATTCATATCTGCAGGGTCAACTCCGTATCGTGCATAATTAAACTGACCCGTAAAATCAAAATTGCCGATCGAATAGTTCAGGATCCCGATAAACTCCCTGAAGTTTGCTCCAAGCGGATCGCCGAGCGGCTGGCTATAATCAGTATAGCTTGTTATTGCCTGTGGGCTTGCATAAGTATATGGTTTAACGCTGTTATACTCAAGCAGGTAGTTAAAGCCTTTCACCCTAAACAAATCGGCACCCCGGATGCCCAACTGAACACCATTGGTGTTATCGGTAGTATTACTGCCTGAAAAGAAATTGCTTGCTTTAAAATCATCTATAAGTAATTGCCCGTAAACAGCTGTTTTGTCAAATATTTTATATTTACCCGTAAAGCCTACCAGCACATTATCAGGCTGTGATGATGGCCCCAGCGAGCTTGAAAAAAACAGTGGATTTACATAATTCACATCAAAGCCATGAAAGTTACCATTGTCATCAGCTTCCTGTGCTATCAGGGCATTAAAAAAACCTAACGATAGTCGGTTTGTAATGTTCCAGTCTAAATAGTGAAAAACTGCCCATTTACGGCGATTGCTGCCAAAAGTGTCAAATTTATGCAGGTTAATATCTTCCAGGTATGCCCACATCATCATATACTGAACCTTTCCCAGATTTGCAGTTAAGCGCAGCAATGGGTAATTGGCCGAAAAATCAGAGAGCAGCAATGAACGGTAGCCATCGCCAATAAATGTTTTATCGGTACCTAAAGTAATATTTAATTGTTTTATAGGTGTATATGATATTATAGCCGTTACGTACGACCAGTCCTGCGAGCCTGTAGGTTGTCCATGATAGCTTCTGTTATAAGCCTGGCCAGGGATAAAGGCATATTTATTAACAACATCATTATAGTAGCCGGGAAACTTAGCCGAATTTTCAAAACCGCTGGTATAAAATGAAAACTTATCGCCAACTGTACCACCGGCCTGGAACCCCCGGGTATTAAGGTTAGTGGTAACCTTGTCTGTAAAATCGCGGCCTATCAGCAGGTCGGGCAGGTAATCAGCATAAAAAGTGTACTCTTTGGTTTTTACATCAAACACATGCTCATTAAATATTTTGCGCACTATCCAAGTTTTGCGGCTACTATCAACGCCCCGGTTCATAATCGCATTATACGTGGAGCTTAAGGTGCTGTCTATTAAAAATGGCTTTAATGATGTGTGAAGTGAACTTTGTATGGAATAAACGCTTGAATTAAATTTTTGATCGAGCTGGTATGAATAAGGCAGGTAAACAGACTGCCCCTTACTTAAATTGACTGAAAACGCTATAATTATAGTAAGTAGTATTAGTTTCCTCATAGGTAAACAGCCAATATTTTGCATCGCAACAAAATAAGTATTATTTACGGTGAAATAAAAATTTGATTTGGGCTACTTTTGTAAATGTATTTAACCTTAAATGGCAATTACCTTTTCTTCTTTAGTACTTTACGGTCTTCCGGACCTTACTGATTTTCCCGACTTTTTTACCATATTTGCAACTTTTAAAGCCGTGCAGCCTATTAATATGTTAAAAGTTGTTAAGCCGAACCTGTTTTAGTGAAAAAAGTGTTAAAAATCCTGATATTTACCCTGCAATAAACCATTATTTGTAATCCATGCAATACAAAAAAATAAATAATCTTTTAGGCTGGCTTTGTTTTGCCATAGCATCACTTACCTACATCCTTACTTTAGAGCCTTCTGTAAGTTTTTGGGACTGCGGCGAGTTTATCTCCTGCGCATACCGTTTACAGGTGGCCCACCAGCCCGGCTACCCAATGTTTGCTATGCTGGGTAAAGTATTTTCGTTGTTATCATTTGGCAACAATGCAAAGGTGCCTTACTTTACTAACTTAATGTCGGCCATTGCCAGCGGTGCAACCATTATGTTCCTTTTTTGGAGCATTACTGCCATTGCTAAAAAAATGTTAGCAGGCAAACCCGGCGATCCGGAAGATCAAAACCGCATAATTCTTATAATGGGTGCAGGCTTGGTTGGCGCACTTGCCTTTACCTATACTGATACTTTCTGGTTCTCAGCTGTTGAAACCATCGTGTTTGCATTATCAATGCTATGTACTGCAGTAGTTTTTTGGGCGATATTGAAATGGGATGCCCATGCTGATGAGCCGGGTGCAGATAAATGGCTGGTATTTATAGCCTATATAATTGGCCTTTCAATAGGCATCCACCTGCTCAACCTGTTAACTATCCCGGCAATTGCTATGGTTTATTATTTCCGCCGCGGTAAAAACATAAGCGTAAGCGGTGCTATCGGTACATTTTTAATAGGTGTGCTTATATTAGTATTTGTTCAATATGGCATAAGGGGATATTCTATAAAAATAGCCGCTTACTTCGATCTTTTCTTTGTAAACTCATTAGGTACAGGGTTCTGGAGCGGTGCATTTGTGTGGTTCCTTATAATTGCAGGCATTTTGGTTGCTGGTATTATTTACAGTATCCGTAATAAAAAGCCTTTAATGAACCTGGCATTCCTGTGTATATCTTTTGTTTATTTAGGTTACAGCTCATTTGCTTATATCCCTATCAGGGCCACAGCTAATCCCGATCTGAATAACTCACATCCGGATAATGCCTTTACGCTTTATGGTTATTTAAACCGCATTCAGTATGGCGAAGCACCTTTGTTATACGGCCAGTATTTTGATGCCAAGGTTATTGATCAAACCGAAGGCAGCACGCTTTATCGTAAAGGTAAAACCAGCTATGAAAATGCCGGTAAAAAAACAAATTATGTTTATGACCATACCACCTTTTTGCCGCGTATGTATAGCAGCGAAGGTCAGGACCCGCAATTTTATCGTCAATGGTTACAAATGGATGAAGGCGCCGCCCCAACATTTGCCGACAACCTAAAATGGCTGGCCAGCTGGCAGGTTTACCAAATGTATGTGCGCTACTTTTTATGGAACTTTGTTGGCCGCTATAACGATGCCGACGGGCAACAAAGCATGACCGGCATTGACGGTAACTGGACAAGCGGCATTTTAGATGGCGGCAGACACCTGCCAAAATCTGTTGTGGGCGGTCCAAAGATCCCAAACCAGGGAATTCAGTTAGGCACCACCTATACCCCGTTATATGCTTTGCCTTTAATTATTGGCTTACTGGGTGCCATCTATCATTTTCAACGTAAAAAACGCGATGCGCTGGTAGTGCTGCTGCTGTTCTTTTTTACTGGCTTAGCCATTGTATTATATGTAAACCAGCCGAGCATTCAACCACGCGAACGTGACTACTCCTATGTTGGCTCTTTCTATGCCTTTGCTATATGGATAGGCCTTGGGGTAATTGCTCTTGCCGAGCTTATCCGCGTTAAGTTAAGCCCTAAGGTTGCTGCTATTTTAGCTACCGTTGTTTGTCTGCTGGCTGCCCCGGTTATTATGGCAAAACAGGAATGGAAAGCGCATGACCGCTCAACCAAAATGACGCCGCATGATATGGCTTATAATTACCTTATATCGTGCCCGCCAAATGCTATCTTATTTACTTATGGCGATAATGATACTTACTCGTTATGGTATGACCAGGAAGTTGAAGGCATCCGTCCGGATGTACGCATAGTTAACCTGAGCTTATTTACAGGCGATTGGTACATCCGCCAGATGCAGGGTAAAATGAATGCTTCTGAACCATTGCCTATTACCATGCCTTATGATAAATATAAAGAAGGTGTACGTGATGTTATTTATTTTGATGATAAAAAGATTGCGGGATCTGTTGAGGTAAAAGAGGTTTTTGATTTTATATCGTCAGATGATAAAGCTGCGCAGGTACAATACCAAAGCGGCGATTATGGAAACTACCTGCCTACTAAAAACTTCAAGATCACCATCAATCCTGATGATGTATTAAAGAACCATGTAATAACTCCCGAACAGAAAGATAAGCTTGCTTCAGTTATGGAGTGGAAATACACCTCCAACTATGTGACCAAAGAAAACCTGGCTATGCTTGACATATTGGCACATAATAACTGGAAAAGGCCTATTTGCTTTACCACAACTATTGGTAACGAAAACCTGATAGGATTGCAGCCTTATCTTTATAAAGAAGGCTTCACCTATCACCTGATACCATTTAAGCCTGATACCAGCACCCACGATCAGTTAGGTAAGATCAATAGCCTGGTGATGTATAACAACATGATGACCAAGTTTAAATATGGCAACTTTAAAACTGCCAAATATTTGGATCATGAGTCTACCACTATGTTTTACCCGGTTATGGTAACAACCTTCCTTGACCTGGCCGATGGATTGGTAAAAGATGGTCACCCTGACCTGGCAATAAAGGCCCTGCATAAATTTGATGACGTAATGCCTGATATAAACCCCGGACTGGAAGTTGCCGACCGTAAAATATTTATGGCGCAAACAGCCTATGGCCTGCATGATAATGTTTTAGCCAACAAGTTTATAACCAGCGTAGATAATTACATTGTTGACCAGCTTGATTATAACTATAACCTGCTGAAAAATAATTCAGGCAATTTAGATCTGCGTAATGTACAGTACGGCGTATCGTTTATTAATGCGATGGTAGGCATCACTAGTGATAACCACCAAACAGCTTTAAGCGCCAAGCTTAGCGCGCAATTAAAAGATTACAGCAATAAGTTTGCTCCTGTTTTACAAAGGCAGCAGCCTCAGCAATAATTTGAGGTGAAAGCTGAAAGGCAAAAGCTAAAAGGTTAGAACATTCAATATTGATAAAACCAATCCTGCGGGGTTGGTTTTTTTGTTTGCAATACATAATCATCATTATAAGGTTGCCCATTAAAGCTATTTTTAGTTATATTTGATTGAATGTCTACGAAGAAAAACAATGACCTTATTGAGCTTGATGACTTTATCAATAGAGAATATGGTTGTAAAGGAACATTCAAACGGGATACCTTTGAAGAGGGATACCATGAATTTAAATTAGGGGCATTTATGGCAAAAGAAATTCAATTACAGTCCACCCTCACCTGCCCTGCCTGCGGGTATCAGAAGGCCGAAATAATGCCTGTTGATGCTTGTCAGTATTTTTATATTTGCGAAGGCTGCCGGGCTCATTTAAAACCTCTGCCCGGCGATTGCTGCGTATTTTGCAGTTATGGTACGGTTAAGTGTCCGCCAATACAGGCTGGGGATTCGTGCTGTGGCTAAATACGTATTACTTTAGAATTAACTGAACATTACTCAAGTTGAAGATCTTGAAAAAGCTATCAACGGTTGTACATTGCCGATATCGGCCTGCCTGATAGCTGTTAAATACGCTGCCCTTATTTCATCTGCTTTAACCAGGTTAGAGCTTCCCCATGAATAGACTGGCAAAGAAAACAGCTGATCAATTAGGATATCAGCCATTAACCTTGAATGCCGCCCATTTCCGTTAGCAAAACAATGTATAGATACGATCCGATGTTTAAAACGGATGGCAATTTCGTCAGGTTCATATATTTGATGCTCAATCCAATATTTAGTATCATCTAATAATTTCCTAAATTCGGTTCTAATCTGGAAACGATCAACCCCGATATTTTTGTTTGAATTTCTGAACGTTCCAGCCCATCTCCAAACATCGCCCAACATTTTTTTATGCAAAGCTTTTATGAAATCTTCCGTTAAGATCTTTTCTTTTTTAAATTTTCTTCTTAATGTCCACTCAATAGCTTTTTGAATATTCAACTGTTCAAATTCATCCAGTTCTTCCCTGGTAGTTACGGTTGAAATAAGTAACCCGTCCTTTTCCTCTTCGTCCAAAGGGGTTTGTCCTTCCTCATAAGCAAAGTCTATTCCCATATGTATTTAGGTAGTTCATCTATTATTTCAGCCGCTTTTTCATGTATGGCTTTCTCTATTCTTTCTTTTGAATTTTCCTGGTCTTCAAGTTTCATCGAGTCGGATGTTCTTAAAACTATTTTCCTTGCCACCTCCGTTGCTTTTTTTTCAATTTTTTTATCGATTGACCCATCCATTGGGACAAGACCATATACCAATTTCAGATCCATCGCCATTGCGGCTTCGCGCAATCTGTTAATGGTTATTGTACCTTCTGCTTCACGAATTTCCAGATCGCGTACACTTTGGGGTGTAATTTTTAATCGCTGGCCTAATTGCTGTAATGTCATATTTAAAGATGTCCGCACAGCATTTAACCATCCCTTTGAAGGAACAAGCATATTTTCGGCTGGCTTAAAAACCATCAGCTTTTTATCTACTTGCTCAATTAATAAATGTTGTTTTTTATCTTTCATAACACTAAAACTTAAAACCATATCAAATTTAATACTATAATATTAAAAAACAAATTTTAATTAATACTATAACCTTAAAAACAATTAATTTTATAATACTATAGACTTAAAAAATATCAACAATAAATTTCAACGATCATTTATTATTAAACATTTGCTAATCCCAACCATTCATCGTAATATTGCAATATAATATATGGGCTTAACTAAAACAGAAATATTTACCGACGAGCAAAACAGGCTGGCTATTATGCTTAAGGCATTGGCGCACCCAGCCCGGATTGCCATTTTACAGCAGATAATGGCAGCAAACGCCTGCATCTGCGGCGATCTTTCTATCGAGCTTGGGCTGGCACAGGCTACCATATCCCAGCATTTAAAAGAGTTAAAATCTGCCGGGTTAATCCAGGGCACCATTGAAGGCGTAAGCGTGTGCTATTGCATTGAGCCAAAAGCCTGGGTACTATTCAAAGAACAACTAAACGGCTTTTTAAACTTAGCGGATTTGAAACCTAACTGCTGTTAAAAAAAAATTGACCCCATCCATCGTAATATTGCAATAAATATAAAGCCATGAACAATACAACATCATTAAACTGGAGCGCTTTTAAAGCAGCATTGCTACAAAACCCCGGCTTAGAGCTGCAATTTCAATATGCAGAAAACAAGTGGGTAGATGCCTCCTATCACATTACCGAAATTAAACAAACCCCTATCACCTCCGTTGATTGCGGCGGAGTGATGAATAACTGGACGGAAGTAATTGTTCAGCTCTGGGAGCCTGCTGACGGGCAACAGGAACGGGCCATGAAAGTTGACAAAGCATTATCAATTATAAACGTGGTTGAAAAATTATTACCATTGGATGCAAATGCAACAGTAAAAATTGAATTCGGTAATTCAGAGTTTGATACCCGGCAAATGTACCCTAATGAAATTACTGTAAGCGGCGATAACCTGCTGGTTGATCTTCGCCCGGATACTGTTCAGTGTAAAGCAATCAGCCGCGGTGGCAGCTGCGGGACAACAGCAACCGGCGAAGAATGCTGCACTCCGGCTATTGAAAAATCAAAAGTTGAATTAAAGAACCTGGCCGTTGCGGCTGAAAGCTGCTGTACACCTGGCGGTGGCTGCTGCTAATAAAATACACTCATGAAAGTAGAACAAGCTGATAAATACAGGGAAAGCATTATTGCTCTATTAACAGCAGAAAAACTGCCGGCTACCGATCTGCCTGATCAACTGGAAAACTTTGCCGTTACCAAACAGGATGAAGAAATAACAGGAGTAATCGGTTTAGAAATTTATGGCGATTATGGACTATTGCGTTCTCTTGCTGTAGATAATAATTTCCGTAATCAAGGCATAGCAAATGAACTGCTGCTGCATATTGAACAACTCGCTGCTGCAAAAAACCTAAAAGCCATTTACCTGCTTACAGAAACAGCATCCGGTTATTTTACCCGGAAAGGTTATCAAAAGATCACCAGGGAAGATGTGCCGCCCGAAGTAAAGCAATCATCTGAGTTTAGCCATGTTTGCCCGCAATCGGCTATAGCGATGCTAAAATCTATTAACAAATTATAATGTGTGCAAATAATTATGCCCCGGCATCAGAACGAAAAAAGCTGAGCTTTTTAGATCGTTATTTAACCTTGTGGATCTTCCTAGCCATGGCTATCGGTGTTGCTGAAGGGTACTTTTTTCCATCATCATCTGCCTTTATAAATTCTTATTCAAGTGGCACAACCAACATACCATTGGCAATTGGATTGATATTAATGATGTACCCGCCGCTGGCAAAAGTGAAATACGAAAACATGGGCGAAGTATTTAAAGATACTAAAGTATTAAGTGCATCATTAGTGCTTAATTGGATCATCGGCCCAATTTTAATGTTTGTTTTAGCCATTACCTTTTTACATGCCTATCCTGAATATATGATCGGACTGATATTAATTGGCCTTGCCAGGTGCATTGCAATGGTGGTTGTTTGGAATGAACTGGCCGAAGGAAACAGGGAGTATGCAGCCGGCTTAATTGCGCTAAACAGCATTTTCCAGGTATTGTTATACAGTGTTTATGCTTATGTATTTATAACCGTATTGCCGCCGCTTTTTGGTTTTAAAGGCCTGGTGGTTAACATTACCATTTTACAAATTTCAAAAAGTGTTGGCATCTATTTGGGCATCCCGTTTGCGGCCGGAATAATCAGCCGTTATGCGCTGATAAAACTTAAAGGCGAAGAATGGTTTCAAAATAAATATGTTCCGTTCATCTCCCCTATCACACTAATTGCTTTGCTGTTCACTATCGTAGTGATGTTTAGCCTTAAAGGCAATTTGATAGTCCACATTCCGCTTGATGTTGTGCGCATTGCTATCCCATTGGTGGTATATTTTACCATTATGTTCCTGCTTAGCTTTTTTATCGGCAAATCATTTGGTGCAGATTACTCGCGCAGCACCTCAATAGCATTTACAGCTACAGGCAACAATTTTGAGTTGGCTATAGCGGTTGCTATTGGCGTATTTGGGATAAATTCAGGTGAGGCCTTTGCAGGTGTAATAGGTCCGCTGGTTGAAGTACCGGCATTAATAGCGCTGGTGAATGTGGCTTTCTGGCTACGTAAAAAATATTATCCAACAAAAATAAAAACAATCAACGCATGAAAAACATACTGGTGCTTTGTACAGGCAACAGCTGCCGCAGCCAGATAGCAGAAGGCTATTTAAGGCATTTTGCGGGCGATAAAGCAAACATTTATAGCGCAGGTATTGAAACACATGGTGTAAACCCAAAAGCTATACAGGTGATGGCCGAAGACAGCATAGACATTAGCAAGCATACCTCAAATAACGTAGATGAATATATTAGCATCCCCTTTGATTATGTGATCACTGTTTGCGATAACGCAAATGAGGCCTGTCCGTTCTTTCCCGGTAATGTTGGGCGCTTTCACCAAAACTTTCCCGATCCGGCAAAAGCAAGCGGGGACGCTAAACAGGTAATGAACGAGTTTAGAAAAGTACGTGATTTGATAAAAGCTTACGCAAAAGATTTTATTGCAAGCTGTTTAAAGCCCTAACTCTTTTTTATAAAATACGCGGTTTCGCTATGGCTAAAAGGCAACGGCGAATAGTAATAGGTGCGCAAAACCAAATGAGTGGCATCTAACTGAACTATACTTTCCATTCCGTTGCCGCCACCTCCATTTGTAGGATGACGAAGCACTGGCATTAATGTTAAAGTTGAATCCGAAATTTCATAGGTGTAGTTTATTAATGATACATCAATAGTTCCCCCGCTAATTGCCTGGCCTTTGCCCGTAATTGTGTAGATCCCGCTTTGCGAAACTGCAGCTGTTTTATTTGCATCAAACTGAACATAATCTGATGCAGTAAATGAATTGCCCGTAAACGTTGTATCATGATCAACAGCCGTACCGTTAGATTCATGTATTGTTAGCTTGGTTTCATACCATTTGCCAATAATTGGATTCGCGGGGCTTGTATTATTTTTTTTGCATGCTGCTAATCCTAGCACAATGCAAAAAATCGCCAATAGATAATATTTTTTCATTTTATTTTTCCTTCGTAAAATAAGCGGTTGCAGTTAAACCCGGCGGATAGGTTGTTGAACTCTGCGGTATAATATCAATATGCATTACTAAATGGTTGGCATCCAGCTGAACAATGGACTCGATCCTGGTAATTGAGTTATCACTGCCGGTTACTGCAGTTGGTATCAGATCTGTTAGCGTCATTGTTATCAACGAGTCCTTAATTTTATAGTTGTAGTGGGTTACAAAATCATAAAGTCTATTGGCCAGCTCAACGGTAGATTTGCCCGAAAAGCTAAAAGTGCCGCTTTTAGAGATAACTGCAGTGCTATTAGGGTTAAATTGAAAATAATCGTCAGTGGTAAAGTCGGCGCTTGTGAAAGTAGTATCACGAAAGGTATTAGTGCCCGTTATTTCATGCAGCACAAGCTTGTTTTCATACCATTTTCCAACGAGTTGGCCGTTGGAGCTATTATCGTCATTTTTTTTACAGGCATTTAAACATAAGGCTACGCCTGTTCCAATTAATAGTAAATATTTAGTTTTCATATTGTTTATAGCTGGTTTCTAATTAATTACGATATTATGAGCCATTTCGCTACATGGTATGAAAAAAATGTTAAATAATTCTAAATATTAGTTCCTCCCATTAACATTGTTATTTCTTTCATTATTTTAGAAGTTGATAATCACAATTTGACAACCTAAAAACTTTATGACAACCTTAACAGCCGAACCCGCATATTGGTCAACCGCCCAGAAAATTACCTTCCGCTTTTTCATGATATTTTTTGTTCTGTATGTTTTGTTAAATCCTAATGCCGTAGCGCCATTCACTTTTGGGTTATTCAATCTTTACATAGCGCCTTTTCACGCTCTTATCCCCTGGCTGGCAAAACATGTGCTGCACCTGTCCCGGCCAATAACAGAATTTACCGGCGGCAGCGGCGATACCACGTACGATTATGTAATTCTTTTGTTTCTTACAACACTATCAGCTATTGGTGCAATAATATGGTCAATAACCGGCAGAAAAACGCACAACTATAACAAGCTGCTTTACTGGCTTACCGTAATTGTGCGTTATTATGTAGCAATTACCATGGTTAGTTATGGCAGTGCTAAAATTATTAAGCTGCAGTTTCCCTCGCCATCATTTGGACGGTTAATAGAACCTGTTGGCAGCATGTCGCCAATGGGCTTGGCCTGGACCTACATGGGATACTCTGTTGGGTTTAATTATTTTACCGGCTTTGCCGAATTAATTGCGGGGCTCCTGCTTTTTTTCCGTAAAACCACTACGCTGGGTGCAATTGTAGGGCTTGTAGTTGCAGGCAATATAATGGCCATTAATTATTGCTTTGATGTGCCTGTAAAATTACTTTCAACGGCTTTGGTTTTTATGTGCCTGTTTTTAATGATAAGGGATACAACCCGTTTAATCAATTTTTTTTTCAGGAACAGGGAGGCGCTGCCATCTAACCTGTCGCCACACCGTTTTAAAGCTAAATGGAAAAACATTACACTTGCTGCCATTAAATATTTGTTAGTAGCTTTTACGTTGTTCTCTAATTTTGCTAACAGCATTTCACTAGCAAAACAGTACGGCGATAACGCAAAAAAACCGCCGCTTTACGGAATTTATAATGTAGAACGCTTTATAAAAAACAACGATACTTTACCACCACTAACAACCGATACCTTGCGCTGGAGTAAATTTTGGATTAGCTATGTCGATGGAATAACAATTAAGCTGATGAACGATAGTACAAAATTCTACCCGGCAACCATGGATACCGTAAAACACCAGATAGTTGTAAATAACGCTGTCACATTAAACTACACTTTTGAAAAACCTGATATAATGATACTAAAGGGTATCTGGAAGAAGGATTCAATATCCGTCAGGGTGCACAAGCTGGATCCTAAAAACTTCTCGCTTTTAAAGCGTGGGTTTCATTGGGTTAATGAGGTTCCTTTTAATAAGTGATTGAAACATTTTGGCAATTGCGATCCGCTGATTAGAGGAGGCAACCGCAAACTGTACAGAACGGGTAGAACGGTGTAGAATCTGTAATGCGTAATGCATAGTTCGCGATTGCTTCGTACCTCGCAATGAGATAGTTTTATATATGGACTATTATCAACAACAAAGGCGGATATCACTATCCGCCTTGCCCTCATTTATTAATCAATCAACCTAATTAATCTCTTTAAAAAAATCTAAAATCGTAATTTATTAAATCCGAAAATCATTAAAATCCGAAATCTAACATCCGAATTCCGAAATCCTTAATCTTCTTCTTCCCCTTCAAGCTTCCTGCTGCTGCTTTCCAGGTGTTTCAAGATCTTGGCTTCAACATAAAATATAATCTCTTCTGCAATATTCTTAGCCTGATCGCCAACACGTTCCAACTTGCGGATTACCGACAAGATGTAAAGCGCCTCAGGAATACTATTCAAGTCAGCTTTAATAACCTCAGCAACGCTTGCGGGGGCACTTTCATTAATAGCATCAAGCACATCATCTCTTTTAAAAATGCTGCGGGCCAGTACGGTATCTTCTTTTTCAAACGCTGTACGGGTATCAATTAAAATATTAACGGCCTCTTCATACATCCTCAGCAACGAAGTGCTTTCCAATGCCTTTATGTCAAAGTTTACTGACGATTCAACCACATACAACGCAATACCGGCAGCAATATCGCCGATGCGCTCAAGGTTGGTGTTTATTTTAAGTGCTGCAAGTAAAAACCTTAGGTCGACCGCTACAGGGCAATGCAGGGCGAAAATATTTTCACAATCCCTGTCAATCTTAAGCTCAAAAGAGTTTACCCGTCTTTCTTTTATTAAAACTTCGCGGGCAAGGTCCTTATCAAATTGTACCATGGCATCTTTCGCCTTGTTCAATTGTGACTGAACTAAGATCCACATGCTAACCAATTCCTTTTTTAGCGCGGTAATTTCGTTTTCTAATGGTGTCATTTCTGTTTTAGTTTAAAATGTTGTAAGGGTTGTAAGGGTTGTAAGGGTTGTAAAATTGAAAGGCGGTTTAACCTTTACAACTACTACAACTTTTACAACTACTACAACCTAACTAAACCTTCCTGTAATATAATTTTGTGTGCGCACATCGGTTGGCGCGGTAAACATTTGCTTTGTATCATCAAATTCAACCAGCTCGCCCAGGTAAAAGAATGCTGTTTTATCGCTTACACGTGCAGCCTGCTGCATATTGTGTGTTACAATAATAAGCGTATACTTTTCCTTGAGCTCATGAAACAGCTGCTCAACACTTGATGTTGATATGGGATCGAGCGCCGAAGTTGGCTCATCAAACAATATTACCTCAGGCTCCATAGCTATTGCACGTGCAATACACAAACGCTGCTGCTGCCCGCCCGAAAGGAATGTACCTTTTTTGTGCAGTGAATCCTTAACCTCTTTCCACAGAGCGGCAGATGTTAATGATTTTTCAACAATGTTGTCCATATCTGCCTTGGCCATTTTAAGTCCGTTTAGCTTATAACCGGCCACCACATTATCATATATGCTAAGGTTGGGAAAAGGATTTGGCCTCTGGAAAACCATGCCTATTTTATACCTCACGTAAATGGGGTTCATGGTATAAACCTCATCGTCGTATAATTTCATCGAGCCTTTAGCGGTTGCGCCAGGTATAAGCTCATGCATGCGGTTTATGCAACGCAAAAAGGTAGTTTTACCACAGCCGGACGGACCCATAACTGCGATAACCTGGTTCTTTTCTATCCCGATGGTTACATCTTTTACCACGTGATTATCGCCAAACCAGGCGTTAAATTTTGAAGAGCTTACAACTGTATGTTCCATTTTCTTGTAATCAGTTTTGTAATTATGTTTAAAGTTAAAACAAACATTAATAATATGAACGATGCCCCCCAGGCCAGGTTATGCCATTCATCATACGGACTGGTGGCATAAGTAAATATCAGGTGGGGCAAGCTCTCCATTGGTTTAGTAATTGACGATGATAAATAAGGGTTACCAAACGCCGTGAACAGTAAAGGTGCTGTTTCGCCAATTATACGCGCTATTGATAGCATAATACCCGACAGAATGCCGGCAAAACCGCAAGGCACAATAACTTTTAAAATTACCCGGTGGTATGGCACTCCTAATGAAAGTGCAGCTTCTTTTAGTGATGGCGGCAACAGGCGTAGCGTTTGTTCAGTTGACCGGATAACGATAGGCAGCATCATGATGGCAAGTGCCACACTACCTGATAAGGCGCTGAAAGTACCCAGCGGCTTAACTATCCAAAAATAAATGACAATACCCACAACAATTGATGGTACCCCCTGCAAAATATCAACACACAAACCACTGTAATAAGCAAGTTTGGTGTGCGGGTTTTCGCTTAGGTAAATACCTGCCAGCATCCCTACTGGTATGGCCAGTATCGATGACATCAGTACCATTATAAAACTGCCTAACAGGGCATTGCCTATACCGCCTCCTGTTTCACCAACAGGCGCAGGTACGTGCGTTAAAAAGTGCCAGTTTACCTGCGTAACACCCTGCTTTATTATGTAAAGCAATATAATAATCAGCGGCAGCGTAATTAAAAAGGCAAAAAAAACAATAACCCCTTTAAATAAAATACTCTTGGTATTTCTAATTCTTATGCGTGCTTCCATATAGTTAATTGTTGGTAAATCTGGTGATTATCCTTTTACCTATTAGGTTGATGACCACAGTAACAAAAAATAGCACTAAACCAAGCTCAATAAGCGCGGAAAGGTAAACTGTATGGTCGGCCTCGGTAAACTCATTGGCAATAACGCTGGCCATGGTATTGCTTGGTCCAAAAATCAAATCTTTAAAGGTATGGGCTAAAGTACTTGTATTACCTATCAGCATAGTTACGGCCATGGTTTCGCCAAGGGCACGGCCCAATGACAATAGTACACCTGCAAACAAACCCGACCTTGTGAACGGCATAATTACACTGCGAATAACCTCGAAACGGGTAGCGCCTAATGCATAAGCGCCTTCTTTTAATGGCGATGGCACCATGCGGATAAGTGTTATGCCCAATGATGCAGCATAAGGAATTATCATTACAGCCAGTATTAATGATGCTGTAAAAATACCAATCCCGTATGGAGCAACACCAATTTTTGCCTCAAATACGCGGATCATCGGCACTAAAACAAACAAACCCCAAAAACCATAAATAATTGAGGGTACGGCTGCAATAAGCTCGATGGTGTTTTTTAGCAGGTTTGAAAGCCAGCCCTTAGGGTTATACTCGCCCAGATAAATAGAAATTGCGTATGAAAAAGGTATAGAAATGATAAGGGCAATAAATGATGTTAACAACGTGCCTATTAAAAAAGGATAAGCTCCGTAAATGTTTTGAACCGGGTCCCACACCTTGCCCCACAAATATCCAATCCCTAATGATTTAATGGAAGGCATTGATTCCTTTATCAGTGTTATTAATATGCCGATAACAATCAGCACCAAAACAACACTCATAAAGATCAAGATCCGCCTGAAAATGGTTTCCCATTTCATCTGGCTGTACGAGAGGTCTAATCTTTTATTTTTCACAAAATTTGGGTTTTGTTATACAACACAATTACCAGCCCCCTTAAATATTAGGAAACTGGTAATTGTTATTTTATTAAGATTCAAAAGGTCAGGAATCAGGAGAAAAAGATCTGAATTATTTCTTGCTTCCTTTCTTGATTTCCTGCTTCTAATTATAATATTGCTTTGCCGTCAAAAGTAGCAGATTTTAATATTTTTTCAGCAACTTTTAATGCCGATTTTGAAAGCGGTGCATAGTTTAAAGGAGCGCAATTTTTCTGTCCGTCATGAATGTTATACCACATTAATTTTAATAACATTTTTGCCTTGTCAGCAGTACGGCCGCTGTAGTTTTGCTCTTTGTAAATTAAAGCCCAGGTAAAGCTGGTAATAGGGTAACCTTTAGGGTTATCGGTATTTGTTAATGATACTTCGGCATTTGCAGGCAGCTCAACATTGCTTGATGCTGTAGTTGTTTCAAGCGTTGGGGTAATAAATTTACCGGTCTTGTTTTGAATGTCAGCATAAGCCATTTTGTTTTGAATAGCATAAGCTAATTCATTGTAACCAATAGCGCCCGGAGTTTGTTTAACCAAACCGGCAACACCTTCGTTACCTTTGCCGCCTAAGCCAGCTGGCCAGTTAACGGCAGATGCCTTACCTACTTTTGAAGCCCATTCAGGATTTACTTTTGTTAAAAAGTCCGTAAAAATAAAAGAAGTACCGCTACCGTCTGAACGGTGAATAACTACTATTGGAGTTTCAGGCAATTTAGTGCCTTTATTTAGTGCGGCAATCTTAGCATCATTCCAAACAGTAATTTTACCTAAGTAAATATCACCTAAAACAGCACCGCTTAAATTTAAACCGGTGGTAAGTCCTGGCACATTGTAAGTAATTACAACCGCGCCTGATGCCATTGGGATGTGCAGAACCGGAACACCGATCTTTTTGGCCTGGTCGGCATTTAAAGGAGCGTCTGATCCGCCAAAGTCAACAGTTTTGTTGGTTAGTTGTAAAATACCGCCACCTGAACCGATTGACTGGTAATTAACTTTAACGTTTGCTTTAGTACCATACTCGGCAAATATTTTTGAGAACAGCGGGTACACAAATGTACTGCCTGCACCCAGCAAAGTATTGTCCTGCGCCGATGCTGATAATGATATCGCACTTGCAGCAATTGCTATGGCGGCTATCTTTAAACTTTTAATTACTTTCATTTTGTTTTTGTGTTGTGTGAGTTTTAGTTTGTTCCTTGTATATTCTAAAGATTTTAGTTGCCTTTTTTTCAAAATGCTGATCCTCATATTAGAAGATCAGCATTTTAAAGGGGATATATTTTATTTACCAAAGGTGTAAAAGAAAGTCATTCTGTAAACCATAGTATGGTTATCAGGTAAATAGCCTGCTGTGGTTGGTGCTAACTTATCTTTGTATTGTGTAAACCAAATGTTAGGCATGAAGTGTATGTTCTTAGCAGGAGTAAAATCTAAACCGGCTGTAACAAATTGCTCTTTGGTAGTTGGGTCGTAAGAGCCGTAGTTAGTATTAACAGCATAAGGATCAGCGCTGTTAAATTGAGTATCCGGATTATAAGTATCCCAACGGGCGAAGTAACCCCATTTGCCTTGTACAATTGCACCTCTGATCCATAATGAAAGGCCGTGTGCAGTTGCATCTTCTGCCAGGGTGGTTGTTTTATTTGTAACCCCATTTGTAAATTTCTGAGTGTAAGCTTCTGCACCTATAGTAAAGAGTTTAGCATTATAGGCTGCAAATACTTTAAACATATTATGAGATTGTGCACCTACTGTAGGGGTATTTGGCGCAGTTTGTGCATAATCTGCGTAAAAGTCTACATATAACTTTTTGTCAAGGAACTTACCCCATAAAGTACCATAGAATATTTTATAGAAACCCGTATTAGCGTTAGCAGCTGATAATAAGCTTGAAGTACTGTTATTTCCAACCATTGCAACGTAACCAAAGTTTTTAGTTTGCGGATCAAAAGTTCCTTGCAAAGCAGCGCCAAGATCATATGAGTTGTCTTTATGATAATCGGTAATCGTTCTTTCGATTGAACGGTAGCTCCAGGTTGCTTCCGCTAATGAAGTTGGTGCATTTGTACCGGGCTCATTTAATGCGAAAGTAGGAGTGCTCATTTCACCGACAACTAAGTCTGTTCCGTTCCAAAGGTCTCTAACCCTTAAGTTGAAGTTTTTGATAAAAAAACTCATCTTGCCATCAACCAGGTTATCACCGTTTTGTATAGAGGTTGTACCATTAACGCCTGTACTTGCACTTGGCTCTGATGACAGCAATACTTCAGCCTTAAACTTTTTGGTTATATCATAATCATAACCTAAATAAACACGACGGAATTGGAAAGCATTTCTACCGGTAGGCACTCCGGTATAGTTATTTTCCTTGCCCTGGCTGGAAGTTATTGCCGGAGCGTGTTGAGCAAAATAAAGATCACCGAAGGCATATCCCCAAATTCTTCTTTGTGGCTTCCATGAAGTATCTTCTGCTGCCTTTACAGGTGCTTTTACTTCGGCTTTTGTATTTGCGGTAGCTTTTGCTTCAGTTTTTGGCTCAGCTGGGATAGATGCCGGAGTGGCTGTAGTTGTTGCAGCTGGTACAGCTGGGTCAGCATTTAAGCTGGTAGTTTGTGCCTTAGCAGTGTAGCCTACTATTAAGGATGCTAGTAAGGCTGCACTAAAAAGCTTCGTAAACATTGTTTTCATAATCAATTGAGGATTAAATAAATTTCTCCTCAAAAGTGGGGCGGCAGCATTATCTTAATGTTAAGTAATCATTAATCTTTGATGATATTATTTAAATGTTAACTTAACTTGTAAAACCCCTAAAATACATGCATAAATGCGGTTTTTTATATTTTAATAATTCATAAAAATCTGATAAACAAATATTTGCATTCAATTTTCCCTATACGAAAATTGATAACACAGATTTAACATAGCGCATATTCTGTTTAATATGTGTTTAACATAGCAGCGTTATTTTTGGGCTTTACCATAATAAAACTGTTTATGAGGGTGTTATTCCAGGATTTTCTGTCAAATAGGGGTTTATTTTTCGATCAGCTTGATATGGCTGCCAAAAACGCGGCAGATATGGCAACTTTACTGGTTGCCATTGTAAACACCGAACAGGCTGATGAGCGCAGCATTTTGTTTAAACAGGTAGAGAAGATGGAACATTATGGCGATAGTATAACCCATAAGATATACCTGGCGCTTGACAGGATAGTATTTACACCATTAAACCGTAACGATATACACGCTTTAGCTGCCGCCATAGATGATGTTGCCGATATTATAAAGGAAGGAAGCAACCGGATAAACCTGTATAATATAATCGATTTTAATAGGCCTATGAAAGATCTTGCCATATTAATACAAAAAGCATGTGCCGAGATCCAAAAATCTGTTAACCTGTTAAAGGTGCATCACCGGGCGGATGTTATTATAACTGCATGCCGCCAGGTAAAGGCATATGAGCGCCAGGCCGACAGAACCTATTACAATGCCGTGGCCGACCTTTTTTTGAATGATAAAGACCCCATCAATCTTATTAAATACCGTGAAATATTGCAATCACTAGAAACTACCGTAAACAAATGCAAAAACACCGCTGATGTGCTGGAGATAATTTTGATAAACAGGTGAGGGGGAGGAAGCTGAAAGCGCAAAGCAGAAAGCTTAAAGCGCAAAAGTCCAAAGCTTAAAGTAAGTTCGGTATTGCTTTAAGCTTTCAGCCTTGATCCTATTTTGCTTTCAGCTTTAATATGGTATTGCTTTCGGCTTTAATCCTGTTTTAGCTTTTTGCTTTAAGCTTTCGGCTAAGCTTTCGGCTTTAAGCTTTCCCTTCTACCCTACCTTCTTATCCCCTATAACCCCATGCTCCTTTAACTCTTTAAGCTCAAGTTCATAGGCGCGCATGCGGGCATGCAGAATATCCATTTCGGTGCGCATCATCTGGATCTCGGTAATAAGTTTGGCCGATTCGGGCTTGTTGATCTTTTTTTCGCCGGTTCCGAGTATGAGCCACTCAGGCGAATATTTTAGCTGGAAACACAGCTTGCGGATAAGATAATAGCTAACGTCCTGCTTTTTATTAATTACTTTGCTAATAAAACCCTGGTCAACACCAATTGCACCGGCCAGAGCCAGTTGCCCGCCATGTTCCTTTACAATTACTTTTAGCCGTTTTACTATTGCTTCGTCAGACATTCAGATTGCAATAATAAACAAAGTAGCGGGATTGTCAATAAGTAAATGCTATTAGTTGATTGAGTTAAATTGGGTTAATTAATTTATTAAAAATGGCTATAAAAAAACAAAGGCCATAAGTTGTAAAAACAACCTATAGCCTTTCAAAAAAACCCAACAAAACACTAACCAATCAAACTATTCAATTTCAAATTAACCTGCCATTACAAATTCGCCGCTGTGTTGATGAACTACATCAAGCAATTCGTCAAGCTTGGCATTATAGGCCTCGATAGAGATCTGGCCATTATTATATTTTGCCGAAAGCAATTTAAGCTCCTGCACTTTTGAAAGCCTCAGGCTTTCGCTTTTGTTATTATAAAGAGATGCCATGCTTGCTGCTGCAGCCATATTTTGCGGCACATCATCAAAACGCAAGGTTACTTTTAAAGCTTCTATTTTATGCTCTGTCGATTTCAATAAAAACATCGGCGGAACGCTCCTGCTCTCTCTTAAAACAGCTTTAACTTTTACAGCTTGTTTTTTATCGAACTTTAAGATCAATACTATAATGGTTACGCCTGCTACCAAAAAGAAAAAAAATACGTCCATAGCTTTAAAATTAATCAGTAACCTAATCCAAAATATTTATGGTTTGATCTATTTTTACGTTATTGGCAGCTAAGTAGTTACGTTATTTGAAGAAATATTTTGAAAAAGTTCTTTGATCATGGTTCATGGTACATGGTTTTTAATAAATAGTGCGTTTAAGCGTGGTGAGGTGCTGTTGACAACCATTTTTGGCTATCCAAACCTTCCTGCTATGAACTATGAACCATCAACTAATGAACTTTCTTCTCGTAACACAAAAACCGCATCCCCGGCCTGAAGTTCAGGCCTATCTCGCCCGCAAACTGGTAGCCTAGCTTTGGGAAAAGCTTTTGGGTAGCGTGGTTATTGGTGTTGGTATCAATGCGTAACACTTTAATTCCGCGGTTAATGGCAACCACCTCTGCCTGTACCAGCAAAGCCGCGGCAACCCCCTTGCCCTGGAACAGCGGACTAACAGCCAGCCTGTGTGTAACTATAGCAGTTTCAGTAATGTCCCAGCCCACATCAGCATACTCCGGCGACTGGTCGGTAGTGATGGCGGTTATACCTGCGATGCTGCCGTCAATATCAGCCACCCAAAGCTGGTTTAAGGCAATATCATTTTCAAATACCTGTGAATTTGGGTAGGTATTATCCCACTGAAAATTATCTGCGGCAATCATAACCGGCACAACTTCGGCAATAAGCTGCATTATTGGGGGGATGTCTGTAAGGGTAGCGAGGCGGATGAGCATGGACACGATTTTTTGATTTAAAGGATTTTCAGGATAATGCATTTATGATAAAGCACAAATCGCTGCAAAAATAGCCAAAGCAAGTAGATTTATTGTCAGCAAAAATACATACGTTTTGCCTTTTGAAACTAGTTTAAACCGGTATACCGAATTAATGAGATGCAGATTATCTTTTTATTAAATTCATTTTTTTGCTTGAAATTATAGAATCTTCAAATTACTTTTCCTCACCCATCCTATCCCACCACAATCTTCTGCTTACTATCCTCATGCAATGCCTTAATAATTCTTGATGCGCTTTTCCACTCAAACAGGTGGATGAGCCAAACGGTGAAGCGCATAAAGCCCTGCATGTGGATCAGTCCGTCGGCAAGCTTTTTAATGGTTTGGTCGCGCTGGGTAGTACAAGCGGTATAGTCAGCGCCTTGTTTTTTCACCAGCTCTTCAGCAAAACACCAGGCACCATCGCGGGCATTATCAATGCTAAACTGTATTAGTATTGATGTTTGGTTATTATAATGCAGTCCCAGCAACGATAACAAGGGCGACATACGGGCAATATCATTCACCACCTGGTAAGTTAATGCGGATATAATGGTATTTATAGAATCAAAATCTGCCTGTACGCCATCCATTTGTCCACCGGATACTTCGGCTGCCGCAATACCAAGATCAAGGTTGATATGGGCGTTCATGCCAAGCAGCAGTTGTTGCAGCACTAATGCCGATGAGCTTTTAGTAGCCTCAAAAGCCACCTGCCACGATGCTGAAAGCGGTTGCTTATTGTTCCATGCCGTTAAAGCATCAAGGTACCGGCTGGCAAACATCACGTCAAACTTTTCCATCCGGGGGCCATTTGCAAACTGCCCTTTGGTTATCCCATCCTTTACGCTGGCTGTTACCTTATAATATAAGGCCGCAAAATAACCCATTCGGTTATTGGTTTTAATGCTTTCGGCAATTATGCCCTCAAGCTGCGCAAGTACATCATTAACAGTGGTGGTTGCCATAACAGGTGATTTAAGGTTTAGAAGGATCTTAATTGAGTTGCAGCAATTTCATCGCTCCCTAATCAGAAATAATATTATAATGTGATATCGCCATCTGCATTGGCTAAATAGGCCTTCACTTCGTTATAAATATCATTATCCCTGCCTTTAATAAAGCGGAGCGGAATAGCTATTTCGCTGCCATAGTCAGATAGCCATTTCAAATGAACCCTGATGATGGATGAGCTTCTGCTGCGGATCAGGCTGATCTCCTTAATGTCTGTCCAGTTAATTGTGATATTGCGGATATAGTCAACCAGGCAGGTTTCATTTAGTTCAAGCGCAATTCCCCCTTTAATGGCCGGAATCAGCCGTTTAATTATCAGCAATGCACTTATCAAAACAAATACAATTACCAACAGGCCATAAACTATCCACCCGGCTTTGCTATTGCTCCCCATTACATTGGTAAGCAGCAGCAGCATTAATACCAGCATCACAAAAAAGCTGGCCAAACTATAGCTTAAACTGTAGGGATATTTGATGGACTTGGGCATGGATAAATATAGTGAGGAAAGTTGGGAAAGTCCGAAAGAAAATGTTTATAGAGATTATTAAGGAGAGCCGATCTGAAGCATCCTAAATATTAAAAACCAATCAACCCTATCTACCAAATGTTCCTGGTTATAAAGGCTTACCCAACTTTCATCTACATCCCAATAAGCTTACCTATAACATCCTGCGGACTGGCCGGACTGCCTTTCATGTTTTGTTGCTCAAAATAGTTATGCCATCCGGCGTCGGCAACCATGGTTTCAAAGGTTTTCGCGAACTCGTCTGTGGGGAATCTCCATATCGCAAAAAAATCAAAGGCCAGCCGTTTATCGGTATCAGCATCATTTATGCCCCAGCTAAGTATTTCCACCCCCTGTTCGCTTAGTTGCTGTATTGCCGGTGCAAGCTGCGCCATGTAAGCGCCTCTTTCTTCCTGCCCCAGGTCAATCCACGCTTGTTTAGCATTCCAGCCTTCAATATAATATTTCATAATAATAGGATTAGATCAATAATTGATGAGTTTATCAATACTATTGATTATTAGTGAGATAAGCGCACACTTTTTGTAAATACTACTATTTTACTACTTTTAACCTTTGATTAAAATGATTAGGTGATTATATCAGGACAAGCACATTAAAAGGAGGCTCCGATAGAACCCCGACAGAAATATTGTGATTGTCTATAAACAGGACACTCCTCCGGAGTAAAAACCAACATTAATCAACCTCATCCAACTCAAGCAACCCAATCCAACTCAAGCAACCCAATCCAACTTAATCCAACTTAATCCAACTTAATCCAACTCAATCAACCTAATCCAACTCAATCAACCACTCACCTCCCCTCTAGTGATTATGCTTCTTATGAATATCTTTCACCAAACAAAGCTTTTTAATTTCAGAGATCTTTACAACAAAGGGGGCATACTTAAGGCGGTCGCCTACAATTTCGGTTATATTGTCTGAATGGGCAATTACCTCATCCTCATTATCGCCGGCCAACAGGCGTTTATACATGCGGTAGTCGCCCCATTCAATATAATATACTTCACCGGGCAGGATCTTTCTATCGTGAATTACCTTTAGCGCCACCCAGCAGCCATTCTCTAAATATGGATACATGGAGTGTCCCCAAACGGGCAGGGCAAAGTCACAATCCTCAATTCCGGGAAAGTTCATGTGCCCCATAGGTTCTTTATAATTTATGTCGCTGTAAACCTCAACGCCTGATGCAGTGGCTATTACCTCATACATTGGAATCCCTTCATACGGCCTTGAGATCATACTATATTCAGATTTCATTGTGGTTTTCAATCCAACCAAGAAATCGCTGTATTTTTCTTTAAATATTTTTAATTTTTCTGGATCAATATTTTGCCTGCTCTTTATTATTTCTGTAATTGAGCTGGCATTATTAAAACCAAGCACCTCGGCAAGCTGCGCATTTCCGTTAAATGCCTTACCTCTAAGCTGATTATACAATATTATAAACTCAAGCGTTTCGGGCCTTATAAGCTTTACTTTTTTGGGCTTCTGTGAATTTTCCATAATGTTGATAAATATTTTAATTTATTTTCTTTACAAATATACAAATTATTCTTTATATTTGCATTGTAATCTTTTTCTAAAGTACTACAAATTTTATTAAAGCCAAACAAATGACTAAAGAATATACAGAATATTTTTTTAATGGGAGAGAACCGCCTTAATCACATTGTATTTTAAAGTAAAGCGGCATGAAAGTGAATGGTTCCTGTTCCTTTCTTTGCCAAACAGGCGACGGGTTGATCCGTAAAGCATCTATGTCATAAGCATCCCGCCTGTAAATAAACTATACTACATTAAACTAAACCACCAACCCGGACCTTTAGATTTTACTGACCTTCCGGATTTCACCGATCACAATATGAACCTTGCATATTCCGCATTAAGAATAACAAATATAATACAGCCACAAAACGAACAGCACGCACCGGATAACGAATTAATGTTGCGCTACCAGGCTTACCAGGCAACCTGCGAAAAATTCAGGCAGGAAATAGCCGCAATCCAAAAGTATATCCCCGGCTGGGTACCGAAGTTTCGTTGAGGGAGACGATAGTCAATGGACAATAGTCCATAGCGCAAATACTTATAATTAAATTTAATAACACACCATGGTCTATGGATCATCGACCATGGACTAAACGAACAACAATGATAAAAATCTCTCAAAAATTAAAAGACAAACTGTGGTGGCTCATCATCGCAGTTGATTACGATTACAGTCGCATTACTATTGCAGACCACGACCTGACCGAAGATGTGTTAACCCTTTGGCTTGAAGACAAACACGATTTTAAAAACACGCTTGACGAATGCCTGCAGGTTGATATCCCTTTGAAGCAATTCGCCAAAATAATAAAAGACGAAAGCTTCAATAGCTACGAAGGCTCGAAAATGCATCCCACAAAAAACTATTTGTATAAGGATAGCATTGAGATAAACGCCCCCATTCGCTGGTACCAGGACGATGCCTCCCTTTATGAGCAGCAATATACCCGCGATACAGTGCTTAAACTTTTGCTAACCCAGCTTATTGAAACGCAAACACTGGGCGAAGATATGGTTTTATATTAATCACATATGCCAAATAGCATATAAAACATATTTACGATAAATCGAAAATTCGAAATACACATGAACTACATCACACAAATAAAAGGCTTTTGGCTGCAACACGAAATGCATGCCCTGAACAGTACCGATACTGCGTTGTACTTTTACCTGTTAGAGGTTTGCAACAGCACTAACTGGGTAAATCCTTTTAAACGCAACAATGCCAAAGTAATGGCTGATCTGCACCTGTCAAGGGCCACATTTTTCAGATCGCGCAGCAAACTAAAAAAGGCGGGCATCTTAAATTTCCGCTCGATAAATGGCACACCAAACGTAACCTATAAATTAACCGATCTTGAACATGCCTACCGGGATAGAAATCAACCTGTTACCACTAACAATTACGCAGGTACTGAGCCGGGTAGTGATCCGGGTTTTGTTACAGATAATGATCCGCTAAATAAAAACAATAAACCAAAACCAAAACAAGTAGTAGCAATTAGCTGTGATCAGGCTTTTGCTTTTTATGTGGAAACAAAAAATAACCGCATGCTCAAAGACCGTTTCGGCCTGGATAATACCGGCATGCTTACACTGTTCAAAACTTTCTACGATTCAAAAATTGATCTTGGCGATCTTAACAACAAAACTATTGAAGAAATAGCCCGAAACTTTTATTACTGGCTCCCTAAATACCTTGCAGCAGGGCAAAAAGAAAAAAGTTGCGCTAAAAAAGAAAGTTCCGGCCGGTCGGCCAAAGAGCAGCCGTTAAGGGGCGTTGCCGTAGCGATGAAGTTTGCAGATGTTAAAATGAGGGAGGCGGTGTAATGGGAGAGCTTACAGATAAAAGATTAGAAAGAACGGTTACTATTAAAAACGCAGAGCCGGTAACCGGCGGCTGGGCAATACTGAAGCAGGAAATGGTTGTGCAGCTCCCTAAACGCGACTTGTTTAACATTGTTTTAATGAGCGTTGCCCGCGCCTTTGCCGATATGAACGTGAAAGAGATTAGCGAGGCCGACCGCGAGTACCTGGTGAATGAGCTTGCGGATAACATTATTAAATACCATCCCTCTATCCGTTTAAATGAGATCCCGGAGGCTATTGCGCTGGGCATCCGTGGCAAGTTTGGTGAGTTTTACGGACTTAGCGTGGTAACCTTTTTGCGGTTTATTGAACAGTACCTGCTGTCGGCCAGGCGCACGGGCATGGTTAAGGCGCTCCCTGCAAACGATGTGCCCAAACCGGTGCCTGATCTGCAAACACAATTTGCTACCGCTAAAAACAACGCAATGTACGCCATGCAGCGCAAAAAGGAGAAAAAGGACATCTCCGGCATTTCAAGCTCGGTTTATAATTTTTTAGACAGGCTAAACCTGCTGCATTTTACTCCCAATGAAAAATATGATATAATGGCCGATGCCACCCGCGAGCTGATAGCTGAACTCAAATACAAGCTGATCATTTCGCCCTATATTGAACGCACCGCTATTAAAAAGGAAATTGAAGCGTACACCAACGCTATTACAGAACATACCCCTGTTAACGAAGAGCAGCTCACGCTTGTTAAAATGCGTGCCAAAAAGCTGGCGCTGGATGCCTTTTTAAATAACATTGTTTTGGAGGACGGGGATTTGGATAGGGTAATAGAAGAAAAACGGGAAGTGTTTTTAGCTGGAAAGTCTGGTTCTGAATTATTTAGCTCGCATTTGGCAAGCACCCTTTGCACAGCGGGTTGAATATACCATACACCATAAAAGAAGATCCAAAAGTAGAAGAAACTCTTTAAAGCATCGCTCCGGTTAACAAAATAACCTTTAACCATTGATTCGAGCATACGGGATGCAAACATCCAAACTGAAAACAATAGGTAAAAATAGATTAATGTAAAAGCAATAATAACAACTAATTCATAACGGTGGCCACCAGTTAGACTTACTAAATAATGTAAATCATTATACATAAATACCGCAACAATTACTAATAGTATACAATGAATCCTAAATGACATAACCCCGGGCCTTATTTTAACAGGCATCAATGCATTCATCTTAACTCCAATGGCGTATATCCAGCTCATGTATAACATTAAAAAAAAGTATAAGGATAACCCAATGTGCGTATGGCTGAAATAGATTGAAAATAAATAAGGCAAAATATGCACAAGAAACATTTGCCACGCTTTAAGCCGGAGTAGAAAATTCATTGCGATAGTTTATAAGCACTAAAGTTATAAATCCTCATTTTTAAACCACAACAATATGAACTTAATTAAACACCCCAACCCATGGTTTGCAATGGCTTTACTGGCATCGCTGCTTATGGCAATGCTTATCATTATAAAACATTATAATGCTGTAAGCTAAACTATCTTCAACTGGTACTTATTCAGCAGCCCATGAATGCCCTGTGCCGAAAAACTGGCTTTTTTAATGAGGTTTATCTCGGGGTCAATATCATAATTATAGGCGGTGATGAAGTTGGCGCTGCTGATATCTGTACGGTTAAATATGGCGCCGTTAAGGTCACAGTCATCAAATACGGAGCCGGCGAGGTTGGCCTGGGTAAAGGTTACTTCTTTTAAGGTCGATTTGCTGAATTTGGTTTTCAGCATTTTTTTAAGCATAAACGACGAATAGTCTAATATGCAGCCATCAAAGCCAACACTGAACAAAAAATCAACGCACTCGGTAAAGTTTACGCCCAGAATTTTGCAGTTCTTAAATTCAACACTGCTTAAAGTGGTTTTGATAAGTTTCATAACCGACAGGTTGCAGCCATCAAAAACACAGTCGATAAATTTATTGTTACCGAAGTTGCTATTGCTGAAATCGCATTTTTTAAAGATGCAGCCATTAAACTCCTTGCCGTTTACAGTTGTGCCGGCATAGCTTATTTCGTCAAAGGTTTTATCGTCGTGTACGAGGGCGTTCATTTGGATTAGGTATTTTATTGTCCATAGCCGATGGACCATAGACCATGGTTTAAGATGGTTGTTTTAATTTCAAGGGCATCTGAATGTCAGGGTATATAGTAACATTATTCCAATTCCTTCTATGGTCTATCGACTATGGACTATCGACTTCCTCGTCTACTCTTCCACCTCATCAATAAACAATAACAGATCCTGGTGAAAGGTATCACGTTTAAATTTTTCGCCGGTGTAGTAAACCACGTTAACCAGCTCGTCACTTTCGGTAAGTGCACCGGTTTTTATGTCTTCATTTACAACGTAGCCTTCAACGGCCATTTTGGGACCATCAGCAACCATTACTACTACATCGCCTAAAACAAATTTCTGTTCCATAGTATCAAAGGTTTATCGTTCAATCTTAACCAGTTCTTTAGCTTCTTTCACCAGCTCTTCCACAGCGCTTTCTTCTTCGGCAGGTTTACTTGCATATTGCAGCTTGCGAAAACGCCACATGGCAAAAGCAGGCTCCTGGTAACGGTTTATCAACTTAAAAAATTTAGGAAAATTGTGCACTTCCTCAAGCAGCACACCGGTAACTATGCCGCCATTATCCAGTATTTCGCGGATGGTATATTCCTTATCCCGCGTTATCCAGATCTCAAAATCCTGGCGGATCTCCGCACTTTTGTCAGGATCTATCTTATCGTTTATGCAAATTACCTTATCCCCGGGTTTCATACTGCAAATTTAAGCAGAGTAAATGGGAAATTGTTTTAAAAAATGACAAATTGGGCGTAACTACCAGTGGCTCAATTGCATATTCGACCACTCAGCGCAACCCGAAATTATTTGATGCAGGAATTATTTTAAGGGAAGATGATAAGCCAATGCAAGCCTGAATACTAAAAAAGAGACCAGGTCAATACATGCATGGGTGAAAATGAGGATCTTAATATTGCGGTACCATTGGTAATGAATGGCAAATACCACACCAACTAAAGTAGTAAAAATTACTTCTGAATAGCTTTGATACCTGAAATGGATAAGCCCAAACATTAATGATGAGGTAATTACCGGCATATGTTTGTTTTTAAAGAGCATCTCGAGCCTTGGCACAAGATATCCCCTGAAGATTAGTTCTTCGGTAAACCCGGCGGTTAGTGCGGCAAAAATAAGCAGGGGCCAGCTTTTATTCAGCACAGCCACCATGTGCAGCATTATTTGCCGGTTATCATGATGCCCAAATAATAAAGGTATGTTTGAAGCTATGCCCGCCCCAATTGTTAACAGGTACAAGGCACCAAACGAAGCAGGATAAAACCAAAATGTTTCTTTTTTTTCGGGCCACAGTAAAAAATCGTTCTGTTCAACTTTTGTAGCATAAAAATATAGTATGGCCACTTCAAGCCAGATAAATAACCTTGAAATAAAAAGTGTGTTTACGGTATAGCCGGTTCCCCTGAATGTTATAAAACCAATTGAAGGGTAATATAAAAAGGCAATGAGTACCCCAATTATTAAAATTGTGTTACTTCGTTTAAGACTAATGGCATCCATTTATAATAGTGGAGGGTTGAGGTTGTTTAGGCTAAAAGTATAATAATTTATGCAGAATGGTTAAAGCAACTAATAATGTTTTTACGAAACCTTTAAGTTTTTAGCCCTGTTTGCACGGTCCGCCTGGTACAGCTCAATGGTTAATAAAAATACCTTTTGAAGTGCCTTCACTATACTGGAGTCTGTAAAGTAAAAGGGATACAACTGCTGCTAAATAATTTACAACAATCATTCCCCCTTTTTGGGGTCAGGAGCGAAGTGTTAAACAATAATATTAATCATTCCACAATTCAGATTCAGGTGTAGACTTTATTTTGCTATCCCGTATCACCAATACTTCTTTGTGCGACTCCTTTAAAAGTTAAATTCAGCTTCGCTTAAATCATCGGTTTCAATATCTAAGATTTCAGCAACAGCTTTTTTTATAACCTCCAAAAAAGAGGACTTTTTATTGTCAGGGATTTCAATAGTTAGGGTTGTCATAGTGAGTATGGCTATTGATCTATACAATATAACAATTTTAAAATCACAAAATCCAATCATTCCCCTCCGGATAAGCAGCGCGCAAAAAAAAAGCTCCCCGAACCATCGGAGAGCTTTCTCAATAAAAAAGAATATTACTATTGGCAATTAATTGCGTCTAAAACCACCTTTGTTACCACCGCCAGCGTTAAAACCCGGACCTTTGTCCTCGGCAACGTTAACCGTGATCCGGCGGCCATAATAACTTGCTCCATTCATGCACCTAATCGCCTCCTTTGCTTCGTCATCATTAGCCATTTCTACAAAACCAAAACCTTTACTCTCTTTTGTTTCGCGGTCTTTAATTATTCTGAGCGATCTAACCGGCCCAAAATCACCAAACACAGCAGTTAACTCGGCCTCATCCACTTCAAGTGGCAAGCCTGCAATAAATACTTTCATCAATGTTTTTAAATTTGCACAAATATACGCAAAAAAGGTCGTATTTAGGGCGGTGAATAACGAAAGGTTAAAAGCGATGGGGTTTTATTACGTTGCGATGATGTTTTGGAGAAGTCCGAAAGTCCGGAAAGTCGGAAAAGTCCGAAAGTAAAAAATATGATAGTCGTAAAGTTCTGGAAGTTGTATGTTATGAGTAACTTTTTTATGATGTGATACCTTGCCTCCGTCTTTACTGACTTTCGGACTTTTCCGACTTTACTGACTCACTTTACTTCAGCTTCAGATCAAAACTACCCTCAACTTTATAAAACGGGGCGTTTGCCTTATCGTCGCTAGCTAAAAATGTATGGAATGTACCTTTGGCAAGTACGCTATCCTGGTTGTATTTGTCAATGTAAATGTTCCCAAATTCTTTTTGCCCTGAATATTTGCTCAATGAAAACTGAAAGCCTGGCTTTTTATACCCGGGGAGCAGCAAAAACTGGCTGCCTGCTATATCCCCGCTTTTATCATTATGCACATAGCCCGATGAACTGATGCCAAAACTCATGGTATGTTCTTTATTTATAGCTGTAATGCCATAATAACGTTTGGTATTATCATTATCATCATGCACATTAATAAATGCTATTGAATCTTTTGATGCATCAAACACATAGGTTGAATCTTTAATTGTTAAAGATAGCGTACCTGCTGCTGCCAGAAAATTACCGGGCGATGAAATGGCAGCACTATCTGCAGCAATACTGGCTTTTAATGCGCTGTTTTCTTTCACATCACTATCCTTCTGGCATGATGAAAGCACCGCCATAAAAGCTATTGTTATGAAAAATAAAAGGTAGGTAAACCTCTTGTTGCACATGTTTTAAATTATTAATTAAATCTACTAAATAAAAAACGAAGATAAAACATCTAAAGTTGCCTGCATGTCAAATTTAATAAACAATTTAACTTTTTTTAACCTAAAATCGTAACAATACCGAAACAGGGATAATTTATTTGTCATTCGGCCTTTTTATCTAAAAAATAAAAATAGAATCCCTTTAATTATTTTGCTAAAAATATTTGCATTTTAATTTAAAAATTCCTACCTTTACATCTGTACTATGCCAAATGGCATTTAAATCATAAACCTGATGTTTCAACCATGTTTTAGCGATGAGAAAAGTCTTATCGCCCGCATTGATGCTTATTTTAATCTTATTGAAGGCGAGTATCACCTGGAAAACAAACCCGGAAAAGAAGCTAAGGATCTGCCCGCACCTACTCAAAAAGTTTGGGACCGCAATCCGGAGCCTGCTACTCTTGCCGATCTTGCACTTTTTTTAGGCTTTAACAGCATCAGGGCATTTGACAATTATATGGAAAATGGCAAATTTGCCGAAGCGCTTAAATGGGGGCACCTGCGTATTGAGGCATCGTATGAGAAAAAGCTCCATGCCCAATCAGCTGCCGGAGCCATATTCGCCCTAAAAAACATGGGGTGGAATGAGCGCAACGATATTAAACCAACAGAACAGCAGCCTAAAACTATTAAGGTGGAGATCCTTGAATCGGGCCCAAAGCCTGCCGAAAGCGAAAAAGAAGTTATATTATAAAAGCTCACCTTTTAAATTCATACTCCTCTATCCCGGTATAAATTTGGGTGGGATTATTCGGATCAATAACCTGGCTTTCGAAATGTACGGCAAACCCGGTTTCGGTAAGCCTGGTGATGGTTTCAACAACACCCGGGTTACCATTAATGTACAGCGTTATACTACTATCTTTAAGCGTATAATGAAATATGGTAAGACTGGGCGAGTTTGCTGTTCCTTTAGCGGATTGGTAACCGGTACCATCCTTATAAAATTGCGCAAAATCGTCGGCAGTGTAGTCGGTTTTTATTGTTTCGCCAATCTGCACACCATCCTTTATTAATTTAAGATCATGTTTGATTATAAACCACTTTCCTACAACGGTCACTTTTGCCTCCGGCGGGGCAGCCACTTTTTTGCATGCTTGTATACACACAAACAATACGGGTAAAATTAACAGTATGTGTTTGTATTTCATTGCTTCACAATTGGTAAGTTAAATGTACCAATTGTTTTTATAAGCCAGATGCTATCTTTTAATAATTATTTGGTGTAATAATAATCCAGCACATATTTATAATTTTTCACATCGGCATTAAGGGTTTGGGTGGTGGTATATTCCATATGTAAGGTTAATAACGATGCCGTTAATTGTACTATTTGTGCCGATTGTGATACCAGGTGAATTACAGGAACAGGGCCTGTAATGAAATTTATAGTACCAACGCCAAAACCACCCAGGCCTGCAGATGAAAGCTTAAAGCCCGGTCCTGCAAAACTGTATGTACCGCTTAAACTATCAACAGCTATAACATTGCCTAATGATGTGCTGCCAATGCCGCCTGAATTGTAAAAGCTTATTGAGCTAAATTTACCATCGGCATCAAATTGTGCATAGCTAAGGGTTTTGTTCGATGCCAGCATTGTTGTGTCTGATTTTAAGGCCCCGTCAATGTATACTTCATCACTTTGCTTTTGAAGATTCCATTTACCGATAATCATCACCAGCTGCAAATTAGCTGGCTTATTGCCGCTTTTGTTACCGCAGGCACACAAAAAGCATATAAAAATGGCCATTAATAAAAAGTGAATACGTTGCATAGCAGCAGGTTTAGCAGGTTTTAGGTAACAAATATAAAAATAATCCGACATTAAAAAATGATCCCACAAAAAGCATCAGTGCTCTTCCGTCAAAATTATTATACTGATAATCATATTGTTATTAATCAAGGTGGCACAAGTTCAGGTAAGACCTTTGCCATCACCCAGGTGCTCTTTTGCCTCGCCTGTGAGGCCGAAAAGTTGGTTATAACAGTAGTTGGACAAGACATCCCCAACCTTAAAGCCGGTGCCCTGCGCGATGCGCAGAGTATTTATTACGGATGGGCCGGCTTGCAAAATTTGGTAAAAAGCTATAACAAAACCGATAGGATCTTTGAGTTTCATAATGGAACAATCCTCGAATTTAAAAGCTATGATAATGCCCAGGATGCGAAATCAGGGAAACGTGATTTTTTGTTTGTAAACGAAGCTAACGGCATTAGCTATGATGTTTATACCGAGCTGGCCTTGCGCACCAAACAAAAGATCTTTATAGATTATAATCCAAACAGCGCCTTTTGGGTGCATGATTACCTAATAGGCAAGCCAAATGTACAGCTTATTATATCCGACCACAGGCACAATCCTTTTTTATCAGCCCAAACAAAAGAAAAAATTGAAGCGCTGAAAGATCAGGATCTTGAACAGTGGCGCGTTTATGCCCGCGGCCTTACCGGCAAAATAACCGGGCTGATATTTAACAACTGGTTTATATGCGAGGAGATTCCGGCCGGTGCAAAGCTCGTAGCTGCCGGGCTCGATTTTGGTTTTACCAATGATGAAACCGGCTTTGTAATGGTATACAAGCAAAACGGTGAGCTTTGGGTTGATGAAAAATTATATAATACCGGCCTTACTAATACCGATATTTCGGCGCGTTTAATTGACTTAGGCATAGGCCAGCATATTGATATAATTGCCGACAGCGCCGAACCAAAATCAATTGAAGAACTGAGGCGCCTTGGCTGGAAAATAGCAGGTGCAAAAAAAGGCGCCGACAGTGTTAATAACTCTATTGATATTTTAAAGCGCTACAAAATAAACGTAACCCGCCAAAGCGTAAACCTCCGCAACGAACTTGGCCGCTACAAATGGCGAACCGATCGCACAGGCCGTACCCTTAATGAACCGGTAGACTCATGGAACCACTTGATTGATCCACTGCGTTATGTGGCCCTGAATAAGTTAAGATCGGCAGGCAGGATAAAACGAAACAGCTGGCTGGCCCCGCGGCCCGATAAACATGTAGCTTTTAGGGAGATGGGCATGTTATTGTAACTGACCACCTGTTTAATAAAAAACGATAGCAATTTCCATGAATAAACTTTTGATTATCAATAATTTACGTACATTAGAATAAAAATCATTCACATGAAAAAAGCATTGCTCGGCTTTATTGCCCTTATAGGTATCTTTTCTATGTGTAGTTGTACCATGGTGCTCTACTCGCACAAACAAGTAATGCAGCGCTACACCACAAAATCACAGGTGACTAAAGATTTTGGCCGGCCTGCTGAAAAACGACAAAGCGAAGGAACAGAAGAATGGCTTTATAATTATAATGGTATTTCTACCAATTCAACTTTCGAAACTAACAATGTAACTCAATTTAGCCAATATGATCGTTTTGTAAAATTCACATTTGATGGGAATGGAAATGTTACAAAATGGGAATCACACGGCATAAATAAGGAGAGAAGAAAACCAAACCCGACCGCTACTATAGTATTGGTAGCTGGATTAGTGGCGTTTTTTATCGCTTTAGAAGGCGTGCTCCCAAGTGGATATTAAGCATGTAATTAACAAAAAAAAAGTTTATCAATTATTAAGAATTTCATGGGACGGCAGAATTACACAATATTAAACATGACGATTTACCTGCGTTTTGCAAGCTAAAGGCCATCTTCTTTCTAGTTCAAGAAAATATAGTTACAGCCTCTCCTCTTAAAAATTATCCATTCAAATCAACCCAATCCGAAACGGCGTAGCCTTCTTGAGAGCCGTTAAAAAACAATATAACACGAAAAATCCAACATCCGAATTCCGAAATCAAAATGATACAAAAAACACTAAAAACAACCACCGGCAAACTCAGGTTTCAAATTCCTGATAAACTGGATGAAGTTACCCTGGGCCAGATGATAGCCCTGCAGGAAAACCCAGCATTGTATGATCTGGAAGCCATCAGCATTTTATCGGGCATTCCTGTTCAGCAATTGCAAAATGTACAAAGCATGGATGATTTCGCAATATTTGGCGAAGCTGTATTGTCCTTATCGCACCAAATAAAATATTTATACAACAGTGATGCCATCCCCAAAAAAATAACATTTGTAACAGGCAAAACCGTAAACGTGATGAACAACCTGTCTGTTGAACCTGCCGGGGCCTTTATGGCCGCCCGCGAAATTATTGGCGATGAGATAAGTGAGCATATTAAGCTTTATGGCGATGAGGGCTGGCAGCAAACCTTTAATCCATCCTTAAAAGCCTGTTGCCAGGTGCTTGCCCACTACTTTTACTGCAGGGCCACCGGCAAACCCTACAACGAATATGAAGCCGAAGAATTTACCAGCGAAATAAAACAACTTAGGGTAACGGAGGCGCTGCCCGTAGCCAAGCATTTTTTTACCTTTTATCCCGCCTTGTCGAAGACGAGAACCGGCTTCTTTCATCGGCTCCATCAGCTTTGGAGCGCAGGGCGGGCATCCAAACGTTTGAAAAGTTTAAATACATCAATACAGTAAACTCTCTTGCCGGTGGCGATATTACCAAATGGGCACTAATCTTAAACATGCCCTATGAACGTGTACTAACCAAGCTGCTATTGAATAAAACGGAAGCTGAGTATCAAAAAAAATATTCAGAGCTTTTACAGGCGCAATAATTGAAAATCAAACTCACCACCCCGTCATTGCGAGGAACGAAGCAACCTTTACTAAGGACAATCAATGAACAGTAATGCCGATGGGGCCTTTCAGCCGCAGTTCGGTCGCCACAATATTAATGCTTCTTGATCTGCATAGCTCAAAGTTTGCTTCGTTCCTCGCAATGACGCATGGACTAACCCAACTAATCTCTAATCAACTAACCTTTAATCTCTAATCCCAAATGCCCATCCGTAACCAAATAGAAGCCGTAGTGCAAACGCTCACCGGTTCGCCAACATTTATTTATGGCACTGCCAATGAGCACAACAGCCGGATCCTTTGCACAAAAAGTGGCCGGCACCTGGACCGTAGTTTACACCCTTCCGGCTGCCAATGCCGCCGATGGAACTTTACTTTACGGCGCCGGTTTGCCGGCATCAGCAACAGGCAAAAACCTGGATAGCTATATCAATACCCTGACCGGGATCTTTTATAAAAAATCACTCGGAAGCTGGTCCCAGGTTTTCTCCATGGCAACCGGGCCTCAAGGCCCGCAGGGAACTGCTGGAACAAACGGAGCTAATGGCACAAACGGGAACACCGTGCTGTCCGGAACCATCAATCCATCAAACAGCACCACGGGGGTTAATGGAAATTTTTACATCAACACTTCTAACTATATCATTTTTGGGCCCAAAACGGCTGGTGTTTGGGGGGATGGGGTATCCTTTTTAGGAGCAGGTGTTGCAAACAGCGGCGCAGCAGGCCAGGTACTGGTAAAGGTTGATGGCATCGATTTTAATACCGATTGGCAGGACAACTCATTTGAAAATCTTTCCGGCAATCCGGCAGACAATACAAGCCTGGCCGCTGTTTTGGCCACCAAACAAAACAGTTTAGGTTATATTGCTGAAAATGCCGCAAGCAAAAACATAGCAAACGGCTATGCAGGGTTGGATGGCTCCGGCAAAGTAGCTGCAGCACAGCTACCCGGCTATGTTGACGATGTTTCAGAGTTTACCAATTACGCTGCGTTGCCAGCTACAGGAGAAACCGGCAAAATATACATAACGCTGAATGATAATGCCGAGTACCGTTGGAGTGGCAGTACTTATATCCAATTGGTAGCATCTCCCGGCAGTACTGATGCTGTACCTGAGGGAAGCACGAATCTTTATTTTACAATAGCCAGAGTTTTAGCAACAGTTTTAACAGGGTTAGGCTTTAGCAGCACGACTGCTATTACTGCCACCGATACTATTTTAGGAGCGCTAGGAAAACTGCAGGCACAAATTACGGCATTAATAAGTAAAACTATTCCATCAGGAGGAACAACGGGGCAAATACTTGCTAAAAACTCAGGCACAAACTACGATACAGGATGGGTAAATCCGTCATCCGGAGGTAGTGGAGTGGCTACTACCATCGCTTCTGGCACAGATTCGTACGTAGCCACAATAGTTCCTGCAATAACTACTTACGAGAATACACAAATCTTTTCAATACAATTCAGTAATGCAAATACTGGAGCTGCGACTTTAAATCTCAATGGCTTAGGAGCTAAGTCCATTAAAAAGAACAGTACAGCAACATTATTGGCAAATGATATCTTGGCGAGCGGTATTTATTTATTAGCATATGATAGCACAAACTTTCAAATTATAGGCAATGTCTCTGGAGTGTTGCCAACAGTCACAAGTGGTGAAAAAGTAATAACTATAACTTCATCAGGTGCTCAAAAAAATTACGATGCAATAGATCAATTGACTTCGCCGTCTAACTTGACAACTGCTGATTTTAGTTCAGGAATGGCATCGGTTATTGGTTTAACAGGGCAGTATGCATTAGATACCGACTATAGATATGATTGCATAGGTGTCAACCAATGGATAAGATCCGCTAGAGCTGGTAATATTTTGGATCTATACCTATCCGATATTGATGATACTACTGGAGATAAAACAAGCATTCAGCTTAATGCAGCTTATTCATCTGCTCTACCCTTACAACAAGTACTCGGAACCAATAATTTATACATTAAAAAAACATCCACTCTGTGGTTTAAAATACCAATACAAACAGTATAGCTATGTCACATTTATATAGATCAGGAACAAACATATTCAAAGCAGGAAATAATTTCTTTAAAATTAAAGATGTAGTCTCAAATGTTATTAATAACTATCCTATCCCAAATTATAACTTTCAAACATTAATTATTGATCCGATAGCTTCCAATAACCGTTTTTTTGTAAATACGGGAGGCCCTATGCTGGTAATGGATATAAATACCTTTTCAATTTTAGCTACAATTCCAAGCGTAAACGGAATTGGCTTAGGTTTTGATCCAGCTGACACTACTAGATTGATCTCTGTTGGGAGTCAAGGTACAATAATAAATACTGCAACGCTGTCTGTTATGAGTACATTTTCACTCGGTAGTACTTTTATTTCGAACATGACTTTTGATCCCTATATTGCAAATAATAGATTCTTTTGTTGTAACTATAGTAATAACTCTGTAGAGGTAAGAAACGGAACGACAGGAGCATTAATTACATTTATAACCATAAGCAATTCTGGAATTTTTGGATTGTCCATTGACCCAGGAAACATAACGAGATTGATTATATGTTGTTATGGCGGCACTTTATTAACAATGGACACAAGCACTTTTTCTTATAGCGCTACGGGTTCAGTCGGTAGTGGCACTTCTAATATTTCATTTGATCCCATAATTTCTCATAATAGGATAGCAGGAGCATCTAACCACCTATACGTTTTAAATGGCTCAACACTCGGCACTATAGGCAACATTGTAACGGGTACAAACTTATCAGGAGCAGTATTTGATAACGCTAGGAATAGAATTATAGGATGTTACAATGGAGGATTATCAACAATAACAAACCTATAACTAATTGAAAATCTAACAAAATTAAGATATTTCATGTGCTTTGCTTCTCAAAAGTAACATGATAATAAAATCATTTATAAAAAAATGCAAACCTCAATTCCAATGCACACATTCTCTTCTACTCCCCTAAACTCACTGCTTTATCTCCTAATAATTCAATTCGGTTATCTCTTTTTTTAAGTTTAAGTAATTAGTTTTTTGTTATTTAATCGAAAATTTACGCTTAAAAAGCATAACAAATGGAGGTGGATTATCCACGATTCCTTTACCCATTTTCAAAAATGGATATTCAATAAAATGCCATGATAGTGATGCTAATAAAAATACACCGGGAATAGTTATCAGTAAACTTTTATATGAAGTAATTGTTGGAATATAGTGAGACAGCACTTGTTGTGCTAACCAACCATAAATATAAATACCGTAAGAATAATCAGCGGGTAATTTTATTTTTCTTACAATGCCTGATGATCCTATAACAAGTACAGTATATATTATTACTATGTAAAGTAAAACAATGGTATAATGAATGAATGTTAAAGCTATCAGGCTTAAACATATTTTATAATCAATTACTATATGTTTTCTCAGGATATAAGCCAGGCTGCCTGCAAAGAAAAACGGAACCGGTTTGTTCCAATAAATAAATAATTGCTCATAATTAAACACATAAAGCAGGGTCAGCGTAGTAAAGATTAAAACCGTAAACCATTTCTCCTTAAAAACATGCATAATACCCATAATGAATATCAAAAAATAACATCCAACTTCAACCGGTAAAGTCCAAAGCGGGCCATTAACGGTGCGTGGGTCATGATTGGCATCAAAAACACCGGGGAGAAAAAACCTGACATTTTGAAGCGTTATGTTACGAAAAAAATAACTCCAGGTAATTTTGGAATTAAAATATTGAAATACGGTTAATTTAGACACTAAAGGCCCAACTAAAAATACAGTAACAATGGTGCATACTATTAATGCTGGCCAGATCCGAAATAATCGCATTATGATAAATGCCTGCCTGCTTGGGCTATTTACAAAGCTCGCTGTAATAAAAAGCCCGCTTAAAAAGAAAAATATATCTACGGCCAAACCACCACAGTTTAGATCCGGAAAATGATGGCTCACTGGTTCGGAATACCCATCATTCCTGAATAGCTGGAATGAATGCCCGAATACAACCATTAAAGCCGCTATGAGTCTTATTAGATCAAAATTATTATTGCTCCTCTTTATTGCTGTTTCAAGTTTTACCATTCATCCCCTTAAACACCGAATTTAAAGTTTATTTAGACTATGGCAAAAAAATTAATAACTAACAATTTCCCATTATGAAAACCTCTTCACTATTCTCCCTAAACATTAAAGACCTGGCAAAAGGTATTTTAGTTGCTGTTGGCAGCGCTGTTATTGCCACAATTGAAACCAGTGTTCAGGCTGGCTCACTTTCCTTCAACTGGAAAAGTATAGGCGGTGTGGCCTTAGCCGCCGGCTTATCATACCTGGGCAAAAACTTCTTTACCGCAGCAAAAACTATTTCTCCGGCCCAATAAACCAAAATCAACAAAGAAGAGGGTTTTCCTTTCAAATAACTCCTAAAAAATATAAAACATGACAGCTATAGAAAACCGGCAATTAAAAGGTATAACAATAAAAAATGTGGTTGTTACAATCATTAGCACAGCCAGCATTGTAGCGTCAGTAATTACAACTTATTTTGGCCTTAAAACAGATATTCAAACTATTAAATCTGCTCAGGAAACGGAGTCACGCATCAATGGCATCCGGATAAAAATACTTGAAGATCAAGCGGCCCTTTTGCAAAAAGAGGTTAATGAGATTGAATTTTCCAGTAAAACAAACCAGGTATCATCATCAAATTCATCCTCTATAAAAACCGCAGATCCCGCTATGTTAAGCGCCATTGAAAAAAGGTAATTCTTAAGGAATAAATATAAAATTGAATTTAACAGGAGTGTGTGCCCAGGAGCGGATTCGAACCGCCACATCCTTACGAATGCCACCCCCTCAAGATGGTGCGTCTACCAATTTCGCCACCTGGGCATATAAAAAAGATTTGAGATGTTAGATTTGAGACGCGAGATTAATAGTAATAAACCAGTCTCATATCTCAAATCTAATGTCTCAAATCTAAAATGGATGTGCCCGAAGAGAGACTCGAACTCTCAAGAGACAATTCTCAACGGCTTCTGAGACCGCAACGTTTACCAATTTCGCCATCCGGGCATTGCGAAAGAGATTTGAGATGTTAGATTTGAGAAAGGAGACTATTCATCTCAATACTCATATCTCACGTCTCACATCTTCTAACCGATGCAAATATAATTTTTTAATGCAAAATGCCATTCTATAAATATAAAAAACTGCAATTGGTTGCAACTTGGCGATGTAAAAATTAATTTCGGGTAAACTATTCAATCCTTTATCCTGGTAAAATGAAAAAATTCCGCCTTTTACAATCTTGTTTCTTATCACTTTTTTTATTGATCACCTCTTTTTTAAAAGCGCAAAGCATAGTACAATTGCAACAAGGCAAACCAACCAGCATTCGCGGATTATCTGTAGTGGACGACAGCGTTGCCTGGATCAGTGGTAGTCGCGGATACATCGCCATTACGCGTGATGGCGGAAAAAACTGGGCGTGGCAACAGGTAAAAGGATTTGAAAAAGCCGATTTCAGAGATATTGAAGCTTTTTCGGATAAAAGCGCAGTTATCATGAGCTCTGGCACACCGGCACTGGTTTTAAAAACTACAGATGGAGGTGCAAACTGGCAGGTAAAATACCAAAATACCGATACAAACTATTTTTTAGATGCAATGGATTTTGACAAGCCACAACATGGTTTAATATTAGGCGACCCGATCAATAACAAATTTTTACTGCTCGAAACTAATGATGGCGGTGAAACCTGGAACCCTTTTAAAAATCTACCTGATGCATTGAAAGACGAGGCTTCTTTTGCGGCAAGTGGTACTTGTTTACGTGTTATTGACGGAAAAATATTTATAGTTTCCGGCGGCAGCAGTTCACGATTATTGTCATATTCAAATAAAAACGTTTGGGATTATGCAAACTTCCCAATAACCCATGGAAAACCCAGCCAGGGGGCATTTTCGGTAGCTATCGGCAAAAAAAATAATGTTTTAATCGGCGGAGATTACGCAAATGATAAAAAAACAGACTCAATTGCAGTAAGCTATACTATTCATCCCTTTAAACTTTTAAGCCCCCCGGTTAAAGAACCTGCTGGTTTTCAATCATGTGTTGAGTTTATAATGGGTGATATTTTTCTTTCGACAGGCACTCCCGGCAGCAATATTACAACCAATGGCGGCAAAACATGGACCAAAATTGATGACACCAGTTTTAACGTTTGTCGCAAGGCAAAATATGGAAAATTGATTTTATTAGCTGGCAACGGCGGTAAAATCGGCATTTTAAAAATGTAGAAAGCTGGCAATGAAGCGCTTAAAAACATTAAAAAATAAATTAAAATAACGCTTGCACCCATAGCCTAATAGTCCTATATTTGCACCACTTTAAACGGAAGCGCTTAAAGTATGATTCCGTAGCTCAGCTGGTAGAGCATAACACTTTTAATGTTGGGGTCCTGGGTTCGAATCCCAGCGGGATCACTCCTCACACCAAAAACAGCCTTTGGATACATCTAAAGGCTGTTTTTGTGTTTCGCAAAATAATTTTTCTAATTATAAACAGGTTTTTAAGGGCATTTATCGGACAATGTTTCGAGTATGTTTCGCAGTGTTTCGCATAAATTTTATATTTTTTTGCCATGAGTAAAAGCGAATTTAACCAGGGCGTTAGCATCAAAGTGTTTATTGCCGATAAGGACAGGGCTGATAAAACCCGCACGGTTTACCTGCGCGTTACCATCGCCCGTAAAAAGCGCGAGTTTAACTTAAAGGTGAGCTGGCCAGCTGCTTTTTTCGATCTTGAAAAGGAACAGGCCAAGCCCCGGCACGCTAAGGATAGCGAGGTTGACTCTGTTAATATGGTGATCAATGAAGCTAAGGGGCGCGCTACCCGGATAAAACTGCGGTACTTTTCTGAAAGCCGCAGCCTTACGCTTGATCTGTTTGCTAAGGAATTTGAAAACTATGAGAGCCGCGACAATTTCCTGTTGTATTGGGAAAATAAGATTGATGATAATATAAACCAGGATATCATAAGCGAGGACACCGGCGTAAGGCACACCACCAACTTTAAACGCTTCAAGGCTTTTTTAGGCGATGAAAGTTATTTCCCTATGAGCGAATTAACCGCCGCCCTGGTGATCAAATACAAAAAATGGCTCACCAAAAAAAAGAAAATGGTTAAGACAGAGGGAGAAAGTACAACTATAGCTTATAACACAGTGGTCAATGCGCTTAAGGGTTTGCAGCGGTATGTTAATGCTGCTGTGGCTGATGGCTTTAAAATAGAAGATCCGTTCGCAAAAATTAAGCTTAACTATAATGATGGCGACCGCGAGGCGCTCGAAAAACACGAACTTAAGGCTTTGCAGGCACATTTTGAGGATAGTAAGCTTGAACATACAGAGCGGGAAGTATTACGTAAGTTTCTTTTCAGCTGCTTTACAGGTTTGCGGGTGAGCGATAATTCAAGGGTTACCAGGGCAATGATCCGCAATAACCATATCCGGGTTGATGTAAAAAAAGGCCGTCGCGTTGGCAGGGTAGTTGATATTCCTTTGGCTGAATATGCTAATAAATTAATTGAGGGCCGCAAAGGGTTATTATTTCCAGAGATTGAAGATCAGACATGTAACAAGTGGCTAAAGATCATCGCCCATAAATGCAATATTGATAAGCATTTGACATTCCACGTTAGCAGGGATACGTTTGCTACCTTATTTATTGAGATGGGGGGCGATGTGTTTACCCTTAAGGAATTACTGGGGCATGGCAGCGTACGGATTACCGAAAAGTATGTAAAGATGAGCGAGAACCGCAAACAGCTGCTGATGGATAATTTCAACAATTTATAAAATACCCGCTTAGGGGGTAGCGGGTATGGGGCTACACTACTTTATAGCTGCTGATGATCTCGTTTTTATCGGCATCGTGCTGCCTGGTGATGGCGGTTAACAAGTGGATAAACCGGGCGATTTCGTTTTTATCGGCCTGGTGCAGGTTCTCATCCCTTGAAAGGGTTTCTGTTAAAATGTCGATCATCCTGATGGCGTCGCCATCTTCATAAATTTTTAATAAGCCGTTAAAGCTGGCCGGGGTTGTACCGCATTGCTGTAGCATTTGTTTAAGATTTTTTAGTTTAGGAAGTTCTGTTAACTGGCGGTTGCCGCAAAAGAAATATGGCGCAACCAAGATGTTTCTTGCCTCTCAGGGCTAACCACAGCCCATCCCACGCAAAACACTCAGCCACGCCATTTCGGCGTACTTCATATTGCGTTGCATGGGATCTTATTTGTGGTTATTTAGAAAAGCAACACCCGATAAAAAGTACAATATCTTATACCGTACAATGATAATGAAAATAACTAATTCGGTTGGCTCATATTTTGATAGTTTAATTTAGTTTGGTATTCTCTTTTTACGAAAATAAAAAACTAAAAGTTGTAATTATAAACTATTAAATATAAAGTATTAATTAATAAAGAGTTATAAAATGGAGTTTACAGCATCTTTTGGGGATGAACAAAAAACGGTGCGGATCTCGCACGTTAACACTGGCTCAGGCGGGTACGCGGTGCTTATTGATAATTATTACTATGGTGATTTGATTAAGCGAAATGGGGAATGGATCCTGATGTCAAATACCAATAAGCTCACCATAGATGACATTCAAATTTTAGGGGAGCTGGTTGAAAAGAATTATAAATAAAAAAGCCGGGTAACATCACCCGGCTCATAAGTTAAACAACTATGAACAATATGAAAAAAGAACAGATGTTACAATTTAATATTACTGCAGCGTTAAGTGGCTTTGCAATGATTGTACGGTATTCAGCATGTATAGCAGCTTATGCATGTGTTTTACCTGCGTCTCATTGAGGTTATCAGATCCATCAACCAATAATGAAATTACAGCTGTGGCCGTTTCATTGGCGCAGTGCTGATCTTCAATATAGCTATCCAGCTGACTTTCTAAGTTGTTACGCAGGGTAAGTGCTGCGGATGTTTGGTTTTTATTATATTTGGGCATGATATTTAATTGTTAAGGGTTAAGTATTTTTATTGATACCTGGTGCTCGAAACACCAGGTATTTTTTAGTTCAACCGCCTTGCCCAGCAAGGCGGTTGCGGTGCTGGGCACCGCAACCGAATATTAGTTTTCCTGGTATTTTTCTCTGAACATATTTAATTGTATTGATTGATCTTCTTTTTCAAGCATCGCTATTTCTTTCCCAATTCTGATATTTTCAGCCTCTAACTCTTTCACCTTGATATAATCAACATCAAGGGATAATTTACCCTCAATTTTCTTGTTTAGGATTTCTATTTGAGCAGTTCTATCAAGCTTTTCGGAAATTTTCTTTTCGCGTATGCCACCGTGAAAATGATCATACAAAATATCATAACATTCCTTTTTATATTCAATGAGTCCAGTGCTATCTGACTGAATTGAAAACAGCCAACCATAAATATATTTTTCCGGCAAACAAGTCATATTTCTAAGCCTGCCATCGGCAGCAACCATCCCTTGACTACGGGATAGTTGCCCTAAAATAACATCTTCTTTTATGCTTTCTGCCTGATGTTTATAATGAACATTTAAAGCCTCGCAAATTGGCTTAATTGCTACCCACCATTGACCATCAACCAATAATGAAATTACAGCTGTGGCCGTTTCATTGGCGCAATGCTGATCTTCAATATAGCTATCCAGCTGGCTTTCTAAGTTGTTGCGCAGGGTAAGTGCTGCGGATGTTTGGTTTTTATTATATTTGGGCATGATATTTAATCGTTAAGGGTTAAGTGTTTTTATTGATACCTGGTGGTCGAAACACCAGGTATTTTTTGTTTCAACTACCGTTTACATAAACGGTAGTTGAAACGCTCAGCGTGGCAACTGAATTATAAAAGCAGAAGCTGATCCGGGTTAATATTATTCATCCGGTCAAGTATCCTTTTCTTAATGCTGCCGGCTTCTTTAAATTTTTCTTTTGCCAATTTGCTGGCATCCTTTCCCTCATTATCTGTACTCATGTATTCTATTACATCCTTCTTAAGCAATGTAAATTCAGTTTCGATACCGCGGAGCCTTAAGACCTCATCAAGTGAAGTCTTTAACATATCCATTATAAACAGTACAAGTCCCTTTTTATAGGATGACCACACGTGAATATTCATGTTATCTGAAGGGGTAATTTCGTAAAGCCAATTTTGGAACTCAAAAGGGGCCATACATACCATTTCGCGCGGTTTATTGTCGGCAGAAAGCACTTTAGCATATGACCACAGTTGATCACCAGCATCATCCATTTTTAGCTTTTTTAGTTGATATGACCAGTCTAATCCGAGGTTTTCTACTATTGGCCGTAGAGCGATTAGTTCACGCGTGGTCACGATTCCCGCTAAAATGGGCGTTTTTTCAAAATTGAACTCTTGTAAATAATTCAACTGTGGCTTTTGTTTTCTCTGATTTTCCATGTTGTTCTTTTTGTTCTTTTTGTTTATTTAAAACAAAGAAAACAAAAAGAATTAATATATCAAAACAATTTGTTTAAATAATTTTTTTTATATCTTTGAAACATGACAAAAATAGCATTGGATATTTCGGATGATGTTCACATAGGTTTGTTAACCATCCAGCTTGAACGCAAAAAAAAGAAGGTAGAACCAACAGCAATTAATAAAATAGCGGCTGAGCTGTTAGAAAAGATGTTCAAGGAAGAATCAAAAAAACCGGCTAAGTAGCCGGTTTTTTTATGCAATACTATTTAAGTGAGTTAACTATTTAATAGTAAAAGAAGCCGCAATTTCATTTGGCCAATCGGATGACGTTTCTCCCCCAATCCTCACCCCCTGAACGGTAAAATAAGTAATATTTAAAACATCAACCTCTGGTATACGCATTGAAATTTTATCAGCCTTTATTGCGTTAAAGCTTCCTGAAACTTTATAGGTAGTTACGGCTGTTTGATAATCATAAAAAGTTGTGTTTGTCGGAGATGTATTTTCGGTTTTAACACCCTTAGAACTAAGCACATAGTATGATTGAATTTTACGTGTGGCAGTTATTGAAAAATCAACAATGACAGACGGTTGATTGTCTGACTTTTTACACGAAAAAGAGGCGATTGCCAAACAAAGGAACATAAATAACTTTTTCATAATTCAAGGTTTAAAGTTTCCTTAAAATTATAAAAATTATCCGTTAACCGCATCACTTATTTGCGCGTTCTTGTTTTGGTGGTCGGTAAACACCCTATTGCTTAAAACAATTTGCTTGCTATCGCTTACCTGCACTATCCCCGCCAGCTGCGCAATCATCCCTTTTAACTCGGCAATATGGGCGCTGGTAACCTCGGGCGAACCGTTGCCGCCCGCACCTGATTGCGTACCGGCATAGCCTGATCCGGACCGTGAACCAGAGCCATTAACGGCGCTGGTGATGCGGTTATAATCAATACTGTGCCCGCCGCTGCCCAGCAGCGCATCTACCAATGTTTTATTACTGGCATAGGCGTTGCGGCTGATCACCGGCTCGCCGCCCTCTATATTTGCAACTACCTGCCCCAGCGGGTCGGTAATGTTCATACCACCGGCCGAATGCGAGGGGCCGTTTGGCACTATCCCGCCCCGGCTAAACTGCGGCGGTTTTTCTTTGGCAATTACGGTTACCTGCGCTGCGGTGGCAATCCCTACAGCCGCCGCCTGGATCCAGCTGCCCGGGGGCGGCAAGGTTGCCAGCGCCAGCGTAACCCCCAGCGCACCGTTTATAATAGCCTGTGTCATCTTTGCCTTTTGGTCGGCTTTCCATGCCTTAAGCTTAAGTGCGGCCTCTTCCTTATCAAACTTAGCATTGATCTTTGCCTTTTGCGCTTGGCTCAGGTTGGCGTTTGACAGTTCAGTATTGCGTTGCTTTTCTAACTTACCTACAGCAGCATCCAGCTCTGCCGCCCTGTTATTGGCGCCTATGGTAAATACCGCGTTCGATATCTCCTCTGCAGCATGTACCGCCGCTTCTTTCAGCGTTTTTACATCATCTTCTTTCTTTTTGGCAACGGCGGCATCCCGGTTCTTATTCAGCGCATCAACCATTTGCTGAAACTGCTGCGTTTCCTGGAACTCTTTAGTATGCTTTTGCTTTAACGCATCTATTTCCTGATCATACCGCTTGTTGATGGCAGCAATAGCATCCGCGTTTTTATCAACGGTAAGCGTGGCATACTCGGCATCAATTTTGCTTTTCTCCTCTTCGGCTGTTTGCTTTTCGTTTACATCTACCTGGTTAAGAGAGATGATGCGGTTTGCTTCAATGGTTTTTATAGCGTCGGCATTGGTGCCGGCGGCTTTTACTTCGGCATCATACTTATCATTGATCAGGCGCTTTTGCTTATCATACTCGCTTTGCAGGATGACGGTAAGCCCCTCATTTATTTTTTTGATGCGCTCCGCAAGGTCGGTTTCATACCTATTCTTCAGGTCGGTTGCGGCTTTGGTTTTCCCGGTTGTATAATCAGCTATCCGGGTTTCGGCATCGCCCTTTTCCTTTTCGGTAAGGCCTTTCTTTTTAAGATAAGCTTCATTAAGCTTTATCTCGTCATCGTATTTCTTATTACTCAGCGCAATCTCTTTGTCAAATTTGGCCATGGTATTGGCCAGCTCAACCGTGTTAAGGTCATCGTACTTTTTTTGCAGGTCCTCGTCTTCTTTCAACAGCTTGGCGGCAAGCTCTTTGGCGCGTTTAGCTGCGGCATCGCCCTCGGCTTTTGTTGGGCCGCTGGTTGGTTTATCAACTATGCCTAAGATCCCCTTTCGCTTTTGTTCCAGCCGGTTGAGCTCTGCATGGTCGTTTGCTTTATCGGCTTCTTTTTCGGTGAGCATTCTTTTTTTTATGGCAGCAATTTGCTTATCTACATTATCAAGCTCTATTTTTGTAAGCTTTTCATTGTATACAGCGTTTGCGCTCATCAGGTCCGCCTCTTCTTTAAAGCTTGCCTTTATCCGGTCACGCCCGTTCAATATAAGGTCAAGATCCTTTTGATACCCCAATATGGTTAAAGCCCCATCAACCGTAGTACCGCCTTGATGGTTATCGGCAATATTTTTAGCGGTTTGTTTTACGGCAAGGTTTCTCACCTGCTCGTCGGTTAGCTTTGCCAGTGCCACAGCAGACAATCCCGAAGCGTCGGCAACCCGCTGCCGCGCATCGGCCTCATCCCTAATTGCCGCATTGCGCTTATCCTGTATCGTTTTTAATTTATCCTCGTTCGCTGCTATAAATATTTTTACCCTGTACTGTTCGTTAACCGCGACAAGCTGGTCGGTCAGCATTTTATTACTAATCCTTTCTTTTTCGATATTGCCTATAAAGTCAGGGTATTTTTCCTGCAATTCCTTTATTAATTGGTTGCGCACTTGCTGATTGTCGTTACAGCTTACAATTGCACCTACCAGGGCATTGAGCCCGATCCGCTCCTGTTCTAATTTTTCGGGCATGGTTGTAGTTGTAACCTTTTCCATCCAGCTTAAAAATGGTTCAAATGCCGACGCCATACCACCCTTAATGCTGATGATCATTCCGCCTATATTTTCCTTGATGTTGTCAATTCGTGTATTAAACTTTTGCAAAGCGCCAACATCAGTATCTGATATAGCTTTGGCCGTGCCGCCAAACTCCTTTTGCAGCTCCTTTAATAAAATAGCCTGTGCGCCCATCATATCGTTACTGCGCACCATGGTTTTAATCTGCTCCTTTTGCTGATCATCCAAAGCAACGCCCGCTTTTTTCCACGCTGTAGCGCCATTAATTGGATCTTGCAACCCTTTGCCAACCAAAATAGCAGTCTTTTGTATGCCCTCCATGCTTACCGCGCCGCCATTAAGCGCCGCCGTCATATCTACAATAGCGGGCAGGGCCTGCTCATATATTTTGCCCCGTACGTTGGTAAACGTTAGCAGCATCTCCTCGCCCTTGGCAATAACATCATCATCAATCCCTGTCTGATCCATCAGCGCCTTTTGGTAGCCCTCCAGTTGCTCTTTGGTTTCGCCAGCTATTCCGCCTGTTGATTTTACAACCTGCTGCAGTTGGGTTTGGGTTTTTTGCGCCTCTGTGTAAGCCTGTTCAGCGCCGTTAAACATATCCTTAACAAAATCAATAGCGCCACGCACGCCCATAGCTACAATAGTACCAACGGTAACCTTTGCCGCTAACTCTTCCAATTCCGCAAATCCCTTTCTCCAATCGCTGAACATGCCCTTGTTAGCTTCCTGTACGCCGTAAATGTTTTGCCGCCACGCTGCATGGGTAGCATTAAGCGCTTGCAGTCTGCGGTTTTGCTCCTCGTACTGCGGGGTGTTTTGATTAAGCGATTGTACCAGGCGCAATTGTTCCTGCCTTGCCCTATTCAGTTCCTGAAAGGTCATAATGGCCTTTTCGCCATTGATCTGTACGTTAAGTATCGCGCTTTCGGTTTGTGTGCTCATAATTGTATGGTTACAATTTCGGTAGTATTAAATGCCGATTCAAGGTCAGCCAAAGTGTTAATGCCGTAATCGCGCACCAGGATGGTACGCAGGATCCCGATCTCGCGGGTTTTGGTTTTACTATACCAGGGCTTTGGCTTGCGTCCATAGTGTTTTAACTGGCCGTTATCGTTGCGCGACCGGGTAAACGCGGCAGTACCGCGCGCGCCTATGGGTACGCCCCTGCCAACGCTCATATCTAAAAAGCGTCCGTATTGTTTAAACTTAAAAATTACCTTATCTACATTGCCGTTTGCCTGTACCAATTCATAAGCGAATGAACTCCATAGCGCGCCATCAAGCTTGCCAATCTCGTAATCATCCATCGCCTGGTGAAAGCGGTCGATCACTACCTCGGCCCATCCGTTAACGGTGGCGGCAATATCTTTAATAGGCTGGGTCTGAGTAGGGGTCGCGGTTGCCATTTGGGATACAAAGTTTATAGTCAAGCCCGGCAAGTAAAACCGGGTTAATGCTTAGGCTGTAGAAGTGTTTCCAATAACCGCCGCTGCTAAAGCGATGGTAAATTTGATCGAATGGGTCATGTAATTGGTCATTACCAATCACAAACTCACTTCCGCTGGCAGTAATGTAATAACCGTTACTACTCCATAGGTTATCATGAAAATAATAATGATCAGTATGCAAATGAATCAGCAGGTTTGAAACCTCGCGCGGGATGGTGCCGGCCTCATCGCTGAAAAATTGCAGGGTAATGTCCGCATAAAGGTCAAGCGGTATCCGGGGCAACCCGTGACCAAGATCGGCGTAAGTGCTGCTCTCATTTGGCACCACAGGCGCAATGCGCACATAAATGCCGCCGGGGTTGATCTCCTCGCTCGGCTTAAACTGGCTCAGTGCCGGCAGCGCCAAATCGTTCTGACTGTAAATAGGGTATGCCGTTATTTTAGCCTGGATCTTTTGGGTCAACTTATTGGCCTCAAACGTCATATCGTTCATCATGGCCGGGATAATTGCGCGCGTGGGCGTAACAAACTCAATAAGCCCCAGCGGGGTTACGCGCTGCAGCAGGCGCATAGGCAGGTGCGCGGTAAGCTCCACCAATTCGGTACGTAAAAAAAAGGTGTACCAATCAAAATTATAAACCGCTAACAATCCTTTAGCTCCGCCAAGCCAGCAGCTAAGGCCATAAGCATGATCGTCTGCTCCAAGGCTGTTCAACTCGTCGCTGGTGCCGTATGGGTATAACTCGCCTGCGCTATCTTCCTGCATGCCCCTGTAGGTTAGGATGCGGAAGTTAAAAGCGTTTTTACCAAAGCCTGTTTGGTTCCATGCATCGCTGCCGTTTGCAAGATCAGTGTAGGCATTGCCCACCTGGTCAACACGCGGGATGCGGTAATTTACTCCAGCGCTCAGGGGGTTAGCCAGTATCCGGGCAAAGGTGGTGCCAATAAAGGCGTCGATAGCTACGGGCGCCACCTTGCTTACATCGCCAATAAAATAGCTTTTATCGTACTGAAAGTTTTTGTACAGACTGTCGCCGTCATCCACCGGGTTAATCAGCTCATAACCGGCCGGCGGGGTTGATTTTATAGGGGTTGATGCTTCCACATATCCGCTAATGTCAACCCGTTCCCGGCTGGTTATGGTGTTTTTACCATAATTCATGGTGCATGTTTGGGTATCGGCATCAAAATAGATGGCCAGCTTAAAGCTGGTGCGCAGCTTGGTGAAAAATTCGGTAAGTGTAAGTGCCGGCAGGTGTTTAGCAAGGGATAATTCCAACCCTGCCGGGGCAAACATAGCGGCATGGTCAATAAACCCGGTGTTAAAAATCACTTTATCCTGCATCAGCGGATCTGCAAAGAAATCACCGGCCGGGGTATAGCCTAAAAAGCTTAACACCTGCTTTACTACGTAGTGCAGTGTAAAGAACGGGGTGTAAAAATGTTGCTCCGGACTGGTTACCTCATCCGGTAAAAAGCCAACACCGCTTTGCCAGGGGTTCACGGTTTGCAAACTGCTATCGTACGCGGGCGAATCAACGCTGGACCCGCCAAACATAGTTTTGTTATAGAGCGGGAAAAAGTATGCAGGGTACTTGCCAGGCGCAGCGCAGCTATTGGCTAAATAGGTAAGGGTATCGCCAACAGAATAGCTGAGCTTTATAGTTTTGAACGACTGGAACGCGCCAAGCGTAGTACGGTTGGTGAAAATATCGGGCAGCTGCGTGTTTTTGATCAGGTTGCCGAATGTGCCGTTATCGATCTTTAAAAAAGCCGAATAGCCGTTTGTGCCGATGGTAAAACTCAGGGCGCACTTTTTCCAGTGGATGCCGAAGATGCGCACCATAACGGGGGTATCAACGCGGGCGCTTCGGTTTTCGAGCCTGATACCCATGTTGAGGGCCTTGTTGTTTGAGGGGCAGTCGGCAAGGTCGACAGGGAAAGATTTTGAGCCAAGAAACTCGTCGCTGTCATTAAAAACGGTGCTTACCCAATTAATGGTAAATGCCGAACCATAGTTCAGCTTTAATTCGGTACCATCAAGGGTGTAAACGGCTATCATAATTTGTTGGTTTAATTCCCCGGTTTCCCGGGGAATTGTAATGAGGTGTTACTGCTTTACGGTGCCGCCTGTCACATTTTTATCTTTTGTGAACAGCCCCAGCAAAACAATGCCGATGCCGGCAATAAGCTGCACACCTGATTTGCCGGTAAATGCGCCGGCAGTGTAAGCATTGATCAGTGCGTCAATAGCTACGGGTACGCCGGTGATAAGCCCGGCTAAAGAGGTTTTCCAATTTTTCATATTATTTGTTTTTTGTTGATTTTGCTAATTCGGCATTAGCCGCTTTTATCAAGGTAAATGCGTCAGTGCGGGGAAGTTTATTTTTTAATCGCCTGGCTATTACAGCCCGTTTTTTTACGTCTGCAGTGGTCATTGCTGCGGCCGTGTCTGCACTAAACTTCGCCTGTTCGGTTTTAATGAGTTCGTTCATGGCCACCGCTACTTTTTTCCGGACCGCGTCTGCAGCTGCTTTCCATTGTTGGATCTGAAGGCCCGATACCCGGTCGCTCCATTCAATGGATTTGGCGTCATCCGGGGATTGTGTTAACAGTTGAATTTCATCGTAGGTAAAAAGCGGCAGTTGATATAGCTTTTCCGGGTTTAGTTTAAATTCTTTTTTTGCCGGAACCGGTGCGATGGTTTTTGCTGTGTCTTTTTTTGCCTGGGCAAATGATAAGGTACTGATGGCCATTAAGGCGATGATGATGATGGTTTTTTTCATGATTTATTTGATTAAGATTATTTGAATTAGTTATTGCGATACCCATGCAGTGCCGTTATAAATTACCGGAGTTGTTACTGTACCGCCACCTGTAAGCGTACCTAAATATGTAGGGGCTGTTGCATCGGTCACATAAGCAATCATTCCAATAGCGCCAACTGGCAGGGTTGCGACTGTATAACCATCAATTTTAGGTGCCCTTAGTGTTTTATTGATAAATATTTCCGGGCCGGCCAAAGTCGCCAGTGTGCCTGATGTGGCTGGCATTACGACTATATTGGGAGTTGTGGGTGAATTTTGAATCAAGCTTGTGGTGTTGGGCTGAGTAGTCCAACTAATTCCTGTACTTACATTGATGCCTGTAAAGTTTTGTATGGCGCCAAAATTATTAACCGTCCCAAAAAGATCAAAATAAACAGGTGCAGCGCTATTTGTTCCGTCCCCCGTTTGGGCTAAAAATTTTTGCGTGGTTGTGATATTGCCTCCTAATCTTGCAGCTGTGCCGCTTACACCTCCATAAACTATATCGCCCAATGTTGTCATTGGGTTTGAAAAATAATTTTGAGCCTTAACCCAGGCATCGGTAGCGGCCTTATTGCTATTATCAGAAGTAGCCTGGGTAACAAATGTTGGAGAGCCGTTAATGGTTGCATAACGCCCGGTATAAGTATGTGTAGCAACATTGGCCGTATCCAACTGTGACACACCAAGCGTTTTTACCGCGCCTAACTTGCCGGTTGCAGCATTTTTTACAGTTATACTATCCGTTAACGCAGCCGTAGGTGTTTGAAATGTTACTGCCGGGGCTATTTTTGCTGCGGTTAAAGAGGTTACGCTTGCTGCACCATTAACGTTAAATACATTCCCATTATCGGAGGTGGTGCCCAATGCGTAATGACCGTTGCTAAAATAAACTGCTTTTTGTGATCCACCTAATAAAATCTCTATGTTTTTACCTGTTGACATACTAATAACACCGTTTCCTGCGTGCCCTGTAAAGCCTGCTCCCCTGGTTGTAATGTCTAAGAAATCGGTTCCGTTCCATGCTCTTAATTTCGCATCCGCAGCTGTGCCTCCGTTTGAATTAATAACGGTTATTGCTGTTGACCCGGCTACGCTTGCATTGGCATCAATGTTTCCCTGGAAGATCTTCTTACCTGGCTCAAAGGTCTGATCTGCGGATCCACCAATAATGCCGGCAGCTGTCGCGCTTGCGAGCCCGGGCGTTACCTGTTGCCACACACCGCTGCTGTTATTTTGAAATATATAGGTAGTATTGGGCAGCAGGACTAAGTTTTCCTGCGCGGTGGTTTGGATATTAGTTCCGTAAACAAGCGAGGTGTTAGTATTGCCTGTTTGCAAATACAGCAGCTGATAAGGTTCGCCCACCAGGTTAGTTATAGGAGTCGGAACGGTATTTATAAAAGTGATCATCATTGCACTATCTACATTGGGTGTAGTGCTGTTATTGGTGATAAACCTGGTAGCCGTCGTCCACGATAGTCCACTGTTCTGTATCATATTTTTGGTTTGCTCCCAGCGCTGAAAGGAATTAGTGCCGTTTGATGATGTGCGGCGCCAGTCGGTTCCATTTAAGGTCGTAGCATCAGTCCATAAAGTTTGATTTGTGCCGCCAACCCAATATGTATTTTTGGCATTACCTATAAGTGCATCGCCTAATAATTGAAATCTAACACTGTGAGGGATACCGTGAAGACCTTGCACATTTCTATCGCCGATTATAAACGATGATTTAAAATTGGCGCTTTCGGAACCACTATAATCTTTCACAAATAACCAGCTAATGCCACCATCTGAGACCGTGCCTGATGTATGTGATGGCACTGTGCTCCCTGCAATTCCGCTTGTTGTAGCTTGATATAAATGGTTAGATGCGGTTATATAATCGCCGGTTGAAAAAGTATAACCTGAAAACCAGGCACCTTGTAAAGTTGTAGGCCAAAAAGTGTCATCAAAATCATAATACTGAAGTTTTGCAGGTGATATTGTGCCATTTTGGAACCCCCATAAAAGGGTTGGAGGCGAACCAAAATAATTACCCACGCCCTTAGGGCCTATAAATGCTATGCCATTTGTACCTAATGAATAATCATTATTAAAGTCAAGCTCCAGTACCCGGTAATTTACAAAATCACATTCATAGCAATTACCGAATATATCCAGCTTTGCCGTGTTGAACATGCTTTGTAAATTTGAACCTGGTTGATCATAAAACCTACCGGGTAGGTTATATTGTGCGCCCTGCACATTAAAATGCAATCCGCCAGCACCGGTTGATCTACCTACCCGTTGCCCGCTAAATATTTCATTTTTTGTGCTTTGATCATAAATTCGAATATTATTACTAATTGTAATACTATCCAACGGAATATAAGCACTGCGCAAAGCGATGTAAGCATCAGGATGAGCCGTGGTATAGCCATTAACTATTGCTTTGTTCTGTGCAACGGTCTTGGTATTGGTTACACCGCCCCAACGCATATCCACCGGGTTACTCTTATTGTACTGTCTAACCCAATGCCCGCTGCCTTTTGCCGTTGCTGCAAATGTTACTACATTGTCATCTGTACCAGTTCCAACGTAATTAAATGGCGTACCGCCTCCGCGTAATGTGTCGGTTACTAAAGCAATGGTATATCGGCCCGCATAAGCTTGAAGCGCTGATATAGTGGGCAAAATAACAGATGTGCTATCTTTAGTTGCCCCGAGGGCCTTACTTATGGCGAATTTCCTAAAATCCGGCCAGGTGAAGCGCCTGCGATAGCCTCCGCCGAAATAATCCCATACCTGGTAATTGGTGGTATCCGTAATATTTATGGTGCTGGTTTTTGGGGTGTTACTTACCGGCAGCGATGGCGGTGCGGTAATGTTCTGCGCATAATCCTGCGTAATGCACAGGATGGATAGCAGGGTGATGATTAGTAGCTTTTTCATGCTTTTAAATAAATTGTTGTATCAATTGCGATTTTTGTTGGGTCGGCAATGTCTGCCTCTACATCAATGCTGATATTGTCGAGGTTGGCGCCTATAAATGTGCGTACAGGTTGCAGATCGGTACGGTCCTTATACACTGTTGAACTCATTTTTTGCAGGCAGATAATACTTGGTTTGCTGCCTAAATTTGGATAGGTTGTTTGGATAGTCGGGATAACTATTGGGTTGGGTGATCCCGCAGGCTTATCAATCACAATAACGCCAACTATCCCCAAAAAATAAGTATCGATCTGATCTTTGGTATAATATCTGCTGTCGAAATTGGCGGTAACATCCATCTTGGTTGCCAGCGATGCAACAAAGGCATTGATCTGTGCCTGCAGGTTAACATCTTCCGTATTCCTGGCGCTGGCCTCGGTGGTTATTTTGCCATCTATCTCAACCCGGTTATAGGTGAGTGTTTTCAGGTAATACCTGTCATCAAAGTTATCGGGCATGGTGTCGGTGGGGGTCGGTGGTACATAATTACTCAGGTCTGCTGGGGTATAAGGGTCGGTTTCTTCCGGGTCGTAAGTATATAGTTCCTCGTTCCACTGGAAGCCAATATCAAAGGTGAGCGCATAAATGTTATCGCCATCTTTAAACTCCTTGATTGTTTTGCTGATAATGCTGATAGGTACCGCTTTGCCTTTGTCTATCAAAAACTTATCGGTGCTCAGGATCAGATCTTTATACAGCAGCAGCGCCCGGCGGGTAATAAACCCGGTTGCCAGCGTAAGCTTTGAGCTTATCTGCTGGTCATAATCCAACCGCTCGCCCTCTATCAGCCTGAATCCACCGGCCGGCGTGATCTCGGCGCTTTGGAAAACCAAGTCATATTCACGGCTTGCCTTGCCATAGGTAAAACTACTTACGTAAGCGCCAAAGCTATTTTGATAAAGCAGGTAATTGCCATACGGGCGGTAGCTGTAATCAATCAAATAAGTGCGGGTTTCGCTTAGCGCGGTACCGGCGTTATTTACAATGGTGATATCCCACTGCGCAACTGTTTTGGTATCATCAATAAGCCCGAGGTTAAGCTGCGAGTAACCCGAGGGAAAATACAGCTTGGCATACTGCACAACATCGGTATAAGGGAAATTATAAACCGTTTGCGCAGTGTTGTCGTTAAACGTAACCACCACCTTTTGCTTTAGCGTTGCGATGGCTGCCCCGAAGTTGCAGAGCGTTAAAAATTCGGGTTGCTTTAAATGGGTGATCTTCAGGTTTGGCTCCTGGTCTAAGAACTTAAGCAGTGCGCCATCGGCAAAATAACCGGGGAAAACAAGCTCCTCGCGCATCCGCTTGCTGAACCCGCCATACAATGCCGCTTTTGTGGTGGTTTGTGTTACCGCGCGAATTTGCTGCGTTACGCCCCACACCTCAGCTATTTTTAGGTAGTAGTTGCGGCAGGTGTTCGGGCAATATTCTGCGGACGGCATATTAAGCGCGGGCCTGTCAAAGCCATAGGCAGCGAGGCCATCGGTAAGGGTGGCAGAAAGATCATAGATGGATTTGCCGGCATCATCAACCTCGGTAAATGCCTGGCTCAATAGTTCAAACTCCGCGCTATCGGGCTTTTGCATAAAAACCTCAATCATCAGCTTAAAATTTGGCTGTGGTTGTTTGCCTGCGCCTGCGGTAAGTTGTGTTAAGCTGGCAACCGTGGTGTCATCAAGGGTGATACTGTACTGGTCGCCAACCTGTTTAGCCGTAAAACGAATGTATTTTATGCCGCCGATAAAGGTAAGATCAATTATAAAATCGCGGTTTAAGAAAAAATTACTTTGAAAAACGGCAAGGTTTGCCGTCATCCAGTCATCAAAGCTTAGCGTATCGGCTTTAGGCAGTGTATAGCCGTCATCCTGGTAGCCGCCAGCAAATGGCGATGTAAAGAACTTTAGCGGCGTGCTGCCATACGTAAGGGTAAAGTTAAAGCCTGTTGAAACCAGGTAGCCTGCGCCAAACGTAAGGATGCCCACATAAGCAGCGCCTGCGCTTTGGTATAACCGGTTGCTCTGCAGTTCGTAAACCATGGGGTTACGACTAAAGGCAATGGCATTGGGCTGCTGGTTAATGGTGATCATCGGGCGCTAAGTAATATCCCGCCAAGTTGCCGAATCTACCGTAAAACCGAAAGGACAGGCGATTTTGAAGCGGAACGTATACCCGTAATGTTTAATGGCCATAGGCCCCACCGGGTTGTACTGCACCTGGTTAATAGTGAAGCGGGTAAGCGGGGTAATCATCTCGCGCTTACGGCTGTCTTTCTTTATCCGGGTTAAAAAGTTAAGGCCAATGTCCAGGCATTTATCCCGCGCTGCGCGGATATTTTCCACGTTGCCAACATCAACCATATCCAAAATAGTAAACTGCGCATTTATCATCTGCACATGGTTTTCCGACTGCTCATCGGTGAATATCCCGGCAAGGCTGTCAAGTAAAAACATAGGCGCAATTTTGCTGGAGCGCAGGGCCTTATCTATCTCGGCAAGGTTCCACTCCTCGGGGATGTAAAAGAAAGCCCTGGCAGCGGGCGGGTTGTGGTTGATCTGCTTGCTTTGTGTGGCAAGGTTTTCAAAGTAGGCGATATATTCAAGTTCGGTGATCATGGTTTCGCTTTGGCCTCCTCTGCCTGCTTGATAACGCGCTGCATGTGCTCTAAAAACTTATAGAGGTTTGCGCCCTGTGTTTGGTTATAGTTGCCAAATGGGCCATCGGACAGGCTCAGCACCAGGTCGGCGGCTTTTGGGGTTTGCTGGCCGTTCTTTCCCTTTATAAAAATATCCGGGTGGTGTTTAATGATGAACGCCCGGCAACCCTCATAGTTTAAAAGGATTGCGGTTTTTACGTGCGGGTGCAACGCTTCCATTTTGCGGGCGCGCAGGGCAATACCGGCGTCGGTAAGCTTGCAGCGCAGATCATCCTCTACCTCTGTTTTTCGTTTTTGGCGATACAGGATGGCGCACAGCACATTTATGGCCGTGCTGTTGCTGGCTTTGATGCACTGCTGGTAAACCACTTCGGTATAATTAAAAAATTCGTTGGCGCTCAGGTTGCTGAGTATGTCGGCAGGGCCGTGGTAGCTGCGGAAACCTATCTTTACTTTTTTTATCAGCCATCGCGTTAGCTCATTTCCCTCAAATAAATACGCTATGGTGGGCGCAACCTGGGTAAGGATATGATCCGGAATTTTACCGTAAATTTTTGCCGGGATGCCATAGATAATAATTAAGGCAAGCCGCACCCTTTCACCATCAGTAAACTGCCCGAACGCCACCGCCGACCAGCGCAGCAACTGCACAGCGGTAAGCTGGTTCCAGTTGCGCGCCCCGCGGTAAAGCATAGGGGTGTTTTTATAGGTGAATGTGAGGGTGTGCATTATTTTTTATGTGTAGCCGTTCCGATTATTTCAATGATCTGCTGGATAAAGGTTAAGCTGCCATATCCGCCTAGGCCGATAGCGCCAACCAAAATCCACTTCCATTTTGTAATAAAATCCTCCACCATATCTACTCTGTTTTCAAGGTTATCAAGCCTTTTTTGGTAGCCTGTCGGGTTGTAATCATCGCCCAAAATAGCTTTGCGGATCTCTTCCATTCCCTTAGAAAGATCATCAATGCGCTTGTTTAAATTTTTAAGCTCGTTAGCTTCCATAGTGTTAGGTAATGGCTTTATATTTTAATAGTATCATACAAAATACACCCCTCTTTCATCATCGTTCATCTTGCTTTTTGCAAGCAGGTCGGTAACTACATAGCCGGAAAAGTCCGAGGCGTGATCATTAAGCCACTTGGTGAGCTTGCCCATTTCGCTTTCGCCGCGCATTTGCAGCATGTTCATCATGCCTTGCAACCTGCGTTGGTCGCCCTCGGTGCTTACCTCAATGTTTTCAATATTCCCCTTTGTGGTGCTGGTTACCAACCCGTTTGCCTCAATGTTTACCAGGCGGTACGGGATAGCCTCGGCAATACTGAGCAGTGCCACGGCTTTGGTAATTTTGGTAACAAGCTTTTGCTGGTCGGCACTAAGCGACCCTGTAAGGATTGCCGCGCGCAGAACCGCAGAAAGGTCATCGCCCAAAAGCGGATCGATATAATTCTCCTCCACCGTTTCCATTACAGCCTTTAGCGTGCTGAACACCTCGGCATTTTGACCAAGGTTGAACCCGCGCGAAAACTCGTCGGTAGTATTGATATAAAACCGCCGGTTTAGCTGGTGGGTAACATCAGTAGCATAAGCAGGGAAGTCCGCAAGATTGGCCTCCAAATAATTTACTGCCGCTTCTAGTGCACGGAACCCATCGGCCCGGCTCTGCATGCGCAACAGGTATAGTTTTTTGTCGGATGCCGGTAAGTGCGTCGCATCTTTTGTGACATAGATGCCGCTTTCGGTAATCCCGACCGCGCCAAAGGCAACAAAGTAATGTATAGTGAAATTAGCCTCGGCCTTGCGGATGAGTGCCAGGGCGCGGGTTTGCTTTTCGGTTAGCGTGTTCGTTGTTATAGCAGCGAGCAGGGCGTTATAAAGCGGGTAGCCTATTGCCGGGATGATGTGGTTTAGTTCCGCATCATCAATAAATGAGGTAATTGCTTCATAGCTGAGATCGACGTTTATCGCGCCCATCCCGCTTTTTAATTCTTCGGTTGTGGAGATGAGTTTTGTGGCCATTGATCTTGTACCTGGTTTGAAACTTTGCGGGATGTATCTAATGCCTGCGGCGAGGCGTCAATTGTTTTGATCTTAAAAAATGGGTAGCGGTCAAACCAGCCATTATAGCGGGCGATGAAATATACCGGCTCGTCAATCACCTGGCGCTGCGGACCTAAAAGCGCGCAGTACATATTAAAGGCAATCAGCTTATCGCTGCCGCCACCTGCGTTAAGGTTGCGGCCGGGGCCTTGCCCTACCAGCGTGCCATCCAAACTAAGCGCGCGTAAAAGGTGCGCGGATGCTTCCTGCGAATCTTCAATGTAGGCACCGTCCTTTAGCTTGTCATCAATTACCTCAATATCCCAGCCGGGCAGCTTTTCGCCGTTCAGGTCATAGCTTACCTCGTTTAAAATAGACTTGCCCGCGTTCTCAACGTTCGTTAGTTTTTGGTTGATCTGTTCAAGCTTGGCTGTTTTATATTGGGTCTGCACATCCTGGGTAAGGTTATCCCAGTCGGGATATACCGCAGGCCAGTAATTTGTTGGGATGCGGATGAGGTACTTGATATGCATTTGGTTTTGCATGATCGCCTTTTTAAAGGCGGGGATCTGCGAAGCCAGTTCAAGCCACCCGGAAGTGCGGATGCCATCCCACGGCGCCAGCTGGTAATAAGCTTTGCCCGGCGATGGGTATGAGATAGGATAGATAAACCGCTTAATAGCGTTATTGGCCTTAAGGTCATCAACTATCATATAATTATGCGGGTTCACAACGTCGTGCACCATCACATATTTGCTCTCAAAGTGGATCCCGCCCAGCCAGTTTGAATTGACGGCGCATTTTTCAATGATGCCTTTGTCGTTCATTTTAAACCAGCGGCACCAGCTTGCATCATGTGTGCCGATGTAGGCGATTTTATCACCCTCAACATTCTTTATCAGGTCGGGGAACACGTTCCAAAACCAATAGAAATCGGTATATGCTTCGCGGAAATATTTCTTAGTGTTTTCGTTTAAAAAGAAGCCGAGAATATCGGCATCAAGGATCGGTTCATCTTCCCATGCTTTGGTGTCTTTGTTCCAAATGCGCTGGTAAGGGAGTATCTCGCTGCCCTGTGCGGCACGGGCTTTCCAGTCGAGCAATGCCGGCAGCTCTGTATTTTTTTCTGCTAACGCGATGATCTCCTGAGGAAACATATTGCTGTCGCCCCAGTATGCCAGGTTGTCAACAGATTTAAAGTCGAATAAAACAGGTTCGCTTGCCTGCACCGCCGGGGTGTTTGATGCCGGGGTAACCTTTCCGACCCTTGCCGTAGGCTGGGTATGATAAACCGCTGCCTTAGCATTTGGCAGGTAAGCCACCGTTTCGGCGAATAATATCTCGGTGCTCATAAAATTACCCTCATATCGTTAAACTCCTCAACCAGCAGCGGGTGAAACTTGCGGATCTCCTGGTTATTAATTGATCTGAAATTGCGGGTATAGTTGGCGAAGTGCCCGGGGTTTTGCGTGTTGCTTCTGCTCACCGCTCCGCCGACCAAAATAACATCCGTCATGGAAATTCTTTTGCCGCCGGTACCGTCCTTAAGGTTACAGGTATCAAACCGAAACTTAAACGGGATCGGTTGCCCATCCTCGTCTTTCATTCCCATTATCTGTAACATTTCGCTTATCCGGACAAATTCCATAACACAAAAGTTCTTATATCATAGACGGAAATAAAGGACAGGCAAACGCACACAACTAATTGCAGTACAAAAAGTTGTAAATGGTTAGATATTTGGACATTAAGCCTCGGAATTGCTTTTTTGAATTACATTTACACGAAGTTGACCACGGCACACACTATCGCGAGAGGGAAAGCCCGGAGCACGATATTGCGATATCCCCCTCAAAGGGCAATGAAGTCAGCGTGAGGTAGGGCGTAACCTATTTGATGCTTGAACTTGCCTATGTATAGTGTATCAAAGGCATCGGTGAAGTGGGTGGCCTCCTCGGGTGGCACGGTGTGGATGCGTGCCTCATCGCGCTTATCTTTCTCAAAGCGCTTGGCTGTCTGCCTTACAGCTGCACGCTGGAGTGCCACAAGCAGGGTGCTGCAGTTAGTTTTGTTAAGCCTTACCTTGTGTACACGCCTGTCCTCCTCTTTAAGTACGGTCCCCCACATGCGGTACCTGGTGTCATGGCCTGGCTGCTGGCCTATATACACCCGCTTTACTTTCCAACCCTTAGCTGTTATTGCTTTAGTTATCTCATCGGCGAAGCTGTGGTGCCGAGTGGCATCCGTACCCATGAACGTATGATCATAGATAAAGTTAACCTCTTTGGTTGGGTGATGGCGGTAGTACTCGGTGAACTTATTGCATAGGTACTTAAGCAAGTCGGGCTCTTTGATGAACAGCGCGTTAAGTACGCGGTATTCTTTGGGTGTTTCCTGACCTATGCACATACAGTTGAAGTAACCGTTACTGTCAAAGGCTATATCAAGTGGCCTGCTCTTATTCACATCGGCATCGCAACGGCTATCCTGCACGAACTGGTTAGCCCTGATCGGCATAATAGCGTTATCGATGTAGCTATAGTCAAAGGCATCATAGGTGTGCTTTTCGAGGTTAAGCTGGGGGTAGAAACCTTGCTCAACCTGTATGATGCGCTTATTTAATATTGCCCGCTCATAAACGTTAGGCTTTAACTCACGCCGCCATTGTTTGAATTGCTCCTCACCCAGCACCGCAATATTTTCTAAGCTTGTGGCCTCCGAATAAAAAACACTGCCTTTACGCAGCTCATTCAAACAATAGGCATAATCCTTAAGCTTTCGCGCCAGGTAGATGCGCCGTGGCTTGGTGGTGCGAGGCAGGTAATATTCCGTTTCAATATCATTATAAGCAAGCTGAATATTTAATATTTCGGTAATAAGCCGCTTGTTTACTTCCTTTTCTTTATCAAGGATCCACTTGCCGCTTTGATCTTCCGGCATATCGGTACAGAACGTAACGGCGTGGTGCTCGGCTAAATGGCCGAAAATTTCGCGGTTTCCCCGGTTGGTCGGGGCAATATCATCAAGGTAGCGCTGGAAGTTCATAAAACGCGCCTCATCGCCGTCGATGCTGTCTACCGTTTTACCGTTGGCGAGGCCGGGGCGGTCGAGGCTCATAAAATGGCGTACGTGGCCGTTCCACCAAAAAACACAATGCTCGGGCGATCTTGGGTGATAAATAGCCTTTTTTATCTTCAGGTTTTTAGGCGGATACTTGCCAACCCAGTAATGCACATCAGGCATGTAGCCGTAACGCTGCCAGGCCTTTTCAAGCGGTGGGAGCGTACGCGTTAAAATCTGCATATAAGTTGCCGCCACCATGCCGGTAGCGCCCCTGGGCATCACGTTAGCATTGTGGATGCTGCGAAAGGCAATCGGCCCCTCGGTTTTACCGGTACCGCGTGCCCAAACATGGTAATGCTCATGCGCGCGGATTAAAAAGGCTTCGCGCTGCGGCTTGTTGAGCCATATTTTACGCGGCTCATTCATCGGGCAATACCTCCGCATCTTCGGCCTCGGTGTCAATAAAGTCCTTACGGCGCTCGCTCAGGATGCGCTTAACAACCTCGTCCTGGTTCTCAATTTTTTCAAAACCCAATTCGGTAGGGTCGCCGGTGATGATAAAGCTTGGCGGCACAAAGTCGGCATAATCCGGCAAATCAAGGTGCTGCTCATGCAAGCCTTTAATTTTATTAAGCTCTTTAAAAAACTTCGATGCGCTGTCAAAATCGCCGCTATCGAACGCCTTAAACATCATCATCTCGCCCCACTCCACCATTACGCCGCGCGCATACTCCACATCTTCCCTGCCCTCGGCACTCAAAAAAAAGCGTTTGGCATTCTTAATGTCATCGTAAGCGGTGCGGGCGGAGATGCCGTAATTTTCCTGCAGCCATTCCACCAGGTCGCGGAAGTTAAAGCGCTTTAACTTTTTTTCAATCGAATTATCATCATTAATAACCGTTATTGTGTCGCCCTGCCTGATCAGCTTATCAACCATTTGCCAGCGTGCCAGCATTTTAGAATGAATTTCCGGCAGCTTATCAACCTTATGCTCCAGCCATGCCCGTAATATCACCTCATAAGGGGCGTCGCCTTTTACATCGCTGGCTTTTATCAGTTTATTGAGGCTCATGCAGTTTTGCGTTCGGTTAGTAACAGATCAAGCCGCGACTGCGAACTGTCGATGAGTTTTTGTGTTTGATCAACGTTGCGGCACTTGCCACCGGCTATCCGGGCTTTTGCCTTGCTGATGGTTTGGCGCAGGTATTGAATTTCCGTATCCGGATCAATTTCTTTAAATGGTTTTTCGGCAGGGAAGCTTTGGTGCTCCTGGTAATGATCTACCAGCGCCCAGCATTCGCGCAGCGCCTGGTGTTTGATCAAGATCTGCGTGCAGCAGATCCGCAGCTCCTCGCCCTCGGGCAAATGGTGCTTATCGCCCATCAAAATATTAAGCTCCATATAAAGCTTTTCCTTTTTTTTGAGCAGATCGAGGTATTTCTTTGCGTGATCAGGATTTGAATTTTTGGGGATTGCAACAACCGCAGCTACTTTCGGACTTTCGGACTTTTCGGACATCGGACTTAAAGCACTCAAAACCTCAAACAACTTTTTCACGTTGTATTCGTCCGGGCCATTACCGAACTTTTGTTTCAAAAAGCTATTAGTCCCGTACTTCGCGTAAAGCAAAACACCGGCTTCGTAATCCTTTGTAAGTAACCATGCTGCAACATCCTGCATAGCACAAAAGAGGGAAAGTAAGCGCCGGTTAAAAAGGACAGGGAAAGAATTGCAAAACTGTTTTTGTATCGGTATATTTGATTATGCTTTTAAAACACTTATTTTCAGACTATAAGGTTAATCATGTAATCTACAGGTCAGTAGATACTGAAATATCTTTGATTGGTACAGACTATAGCAAGATGTTTAAATTGGAACTAACCTTTAATAAAAGAGTTCCAATAGTTTTCTATGCGGCAGTATTGGCAGATTTCTTTTTAAATGGCGAAATAGATATACCTGGTTATAATTAAACGCAAAAAAGCCGCACCTGGCGATGCGGCTTTACTTAAAACTAACCAATTTATAAACCTAAATTATGAAAAGACAATTTTATTAAATGGGCAAATCCATCGGTTACCAGCTGCTCAGCCTCAGCCTCGGTAAGCTTGCGAAAATCAATATCGCCGATGCTGGTTTGCAATACCCGTGGGCAATGCGTGCCAACAATCTTAAACTTACCCTCCAAATCGGGGTTAAGATGAGGGTTCGCCACATCTACAACCTTTTCAAACGACCTCTGACCTCTGACCTCTGACCTCTTCATTATACTCCTGTTACTGGCAAAATGCCGGTGTAGTAATAAAATGGGTGGATGCTTGGCGCCTCAATATTAAAGGTGATGCCGGGCTCGCCTGTGGGGCCTTTACCGTATTTAACGGATCCATCTTTTATTTTGGCCGATAAATGCTTACTGCCGATCTGCGTAAAGCCTGCGCCGCCCTGGGTGCGTTTGATCAGCACAATCAGGCGCGAGTTTTTCAATACCGAAAAATTACCGGCATTCTCAGGCGTTGGCTGCGGGATAAAGCAGGTAACATCAGGCATAAATATCTTACTATAAACCTCGCCTGCCATCGGGCTTTCAAAGTCTGATTTCTCAAACATGCTGTATACCGCGAAAGGCGATTTACCGGTTGCCATAACGTGAGGGCCTGCAATGGTAAGCATTGCCTCGGGCGCGGTTGGCGATGCGGCGGGCTCCGCAATAGTAGCCATTTGACTAACTATCATAATGAACACATCTTCCTGTATGCCGCTCGGGTTTTCGTTACCGTCTACGTGCTGTAGACCGGTTAGAATTATATTTGCGTAATCTGCTGCCATGATCTATGCTTCGTTTGATAAAATTTCAATACAGCCCGACTGTATTTCGATTAGGTAAGCCACTGCCTCGGGATCAGCAAGCAACTCCTCTTTGGTGTACGTTTTCATTCCGGGGATATGCCCGCCGAACTTAACCCGTACCGTTTTGCCATCCACCACTATGGTTTCGGCAACAGGTACACCGTCCGGTGTACCTGTATCTTTTTTCTTTGCCATCAGCTAATTATGCTACCAGGTTATCAGATACGCTTACGCAATCCAAATCTTCCATCTCCAAACCTACAGGCAGCATTAAGCGCAGTTCGATAATGTTGCGGCGCATTGATGCTGCAACCTCTATACGGTCGCCATCGGTGCCGAAAGCAAGCGCATCAAACACAACACCTAAAAGCCCGTCTGTAGTGATCCAGCTAACCGGCTCCAAAATCACATCCTTAAAACCGTCAAGATAGTACACACCGTTTGCGCGTGGCTGAAAGCCGAACGCATTTAATGTGCGGTAGTGGGTTTTGTAGGCGTCAAACGTTCCGTATGAGCATTTGATCACAAAACCCTTTTTCCTCCACCAGGTTGGCTGTGCCGAAGCAAAACCCTCAACCTTTGTAACCGAATTGGTGCCGTTTATTGCGCCAACCACCTTGGCGGTTAGGTTGGTGGCTGTAACCTCAGCCTTAAGCAAGGTGATCCAGCCATTTGCAATGGCTGCTGCGGTAGTTCCTGCGGCGTTATAAACGCCCGTTCCTAACACGTTGTCGTTTATTGCGGCCATGTATTCGATACCTACCTGGTCAAGAATGAACTGGTAAAAAGGCACTTTTGCAGGGTCGGCAATTGCAAGATATTTTTGGCGATAAATTTCCGGGTCAATATCAAAATCCCATTTAGACTGGTGAACGGTCAATGTCCTGTCTGTAAACTTAGCGGCCGCTGTTCCGGTTGCGTCGGCAGCGTTATACGGAACAGGTCCGCCTTGCGCGCTTAGCTTAGTCATAAATACCGGCACCTTAACACCTTTGTATTGCGTTACACCTGTGCCCAGGTCGAGCTCGTTAACATGCTTGCGCAAGATCTTGCCGCCGAACTGCCCGAAAGCGGTTGATAGCAATGAAAGGTCGGGCGTATTAACTAAAAATGCTCCGATTTGGGCACGCGGAATAAATGAGGATACAAATAATGCACCCGCTACAGGCAAAGCGTATGCCGAATGCCCGAAAGCATTTGCAACAGAGTGCCCGATAAATAAGCTTACAAACAGTGCGCCCGCAAGCAGAAATAATCCTTTAGAAATTTTCATTTAATTGTGTTTTTTAATAGGGGTGATTAAATTATTACCATTGGGCTTGTAGGGCCTTTGCTTCCTTATCCACCGAAGTTTCAAAGGCATCAACTACAACCTCACCAGCAATTACATCCTTAGGTGCAGGGGTGCCGGTAACTTCCACAGCTGGCCTGCCGTCAAGCTTAGCCTGTAGCGCAACCTTTTCCGCTTTAAGGGTGTTTATTTCGCCATCCTTAGCGGCTATCAGCGCGGTGTTGGCGGTTGCTGTGGTTTGTAAACCTGCAATAGTTTCAGCGCTGCTCTGCAGGGCTTCCAGTTCACTATCCAGGCATAGGGTTACCCCGGCAATGCCGTAGGCTTCAATATCTTCATTAGCCGCCTGTAGGTCGGCTGCCGAAGCGAGCGTTGCGCCTTTCAGGGCCGCTACTTTTGGTAATTTGTTTTGTAACATGATATTTTCGTTTTGATTTTGTGCAATTAATTCCTGCATGCGGGCAACCACTTCAGTGTAGCTTTTTATCCCGTCTATCAGACCGATGGTGACAGCCTCTTCGGCGAAAAACATTTCGCCGTTTTTCCAGGTATCGGCTTTTATTTTATCGGCGCGGTCGTCTGCCACATCTGTAATAAATGTTTCGCAAACAAATTTGAGTTTGGCAATTACCGCTGCCGGTTTGCCATCAAGTGCGTCCTGAAAATCTTTATTTTTTTGCGTGCTCTGCGGGGCATAGATCACAACCTGCTTAATTCCGTTCATCTCCATAGCCTTGCGCACATCCATAAAACAGGCTACTATCCCCACGCTTCCAAACTCGCATATCGCATTGCTGCAATATATTTCCGTAGATGGTGAAAATGCCCACACCAACGCACTGGCAACAACACCGTCATCAACAATCGTGATTAATGGTTTTACTGCTGCAAATCTTTGGAATGCTTCGCGCAACGTTTTAGTGCCTTGCACTTGTCCGCCCGGACCGTCGCCTTTTACAATCAGCCCGGCAATACTTTCGTCGTTCCTGTATTCGTCAATCCGGTTAGCATAGTCAACAGCGCCATAACTGCAGGGACCTCCGTAATGCATTAACACACCTATTATGCTCATTACAGCAATGCGCCCGGTGTATGAGTCGGGGGATGCGATAGTCTCGCTGTTATCATCATCCAAATCAACCGGCTCAAATTCATCATCCGCCAGCGTTTCGGCTTTTAATACATGGGTGCCGTTTAAAATTGATTGCGCAATAGGGAAATAGGTATTTACCGCATCTTCGGTAATGGCCCAGTAATCCTTTGCTAATGCTGATATCAGTTTCAAACTCATTGAGCCAAAACTACCAGCCCAAAAAGCACAAAAAAAGGACAGGCAATTGCTTACCTGTCCATCCTATAAATCTTTAAATCCTATAAATCTTAGTTATTACCCAACATCAGCCCCGGCCACCGTAACGGTATAAACCGCGCTATCCTCAACCGTTCCCGGAAAGGATATCACCCGGCCGACCGTAGCGGGCTGCTGATCAAAAAACACTTGCACGCCGTTCTTTACCACCCGCAAACTTATCTGCGGATCAACCGCCGTATGCCCGCCGCTCCGACTGATCGCCTTTATAATAAACGCATGGCCCGGGATCATCGAAATACTGCCATGGTCGCCATTGGCGAAAAGTTCCAGCACACTTGCACCGTTATCATCAATCTCAACATCGGCATCAACCCAGGGGATCAGGTTTTCGGTTAAGCTGGCATTAAAAATCCCGTTCGTAATAATCGGCGGAATAACCGGCGGCACATAGTTGGGGTCATACAGCAGCGCTTCCCTATCCTGCACCACAACGCCGGTATAAAGCAAATTATTCATGTTGGTATATTGCTTGCCGCTGTCGGTGTTTTGTTTTATGGTGATGGGCGTTTGCTGGTTGCCGATGATCTGCTGAAAGCCGTTGCTATCGGTTACCAGGGCAACCGCCACCGTGCCCAGATACTTGCGCAGCGCAGCAATTTTATCCGCGTCCTTTTTGTTAAAGGCGAATACCAGGTTATAGGTGTACTGCATCCCGTTATCCCCCTCGGCGCTTTCGTCGGTCAGCTGGGCATTTTCGGGTAAAAACACCATATCATCCCAGCTATACCCGGCGCGGAAAACTACCCCCGGACTTAAACTACTAAAAGCATAAGCCGGCGCCAGCTGTATCCGCTGCGCACCGCCAATGTTATTATCTTCTGAAAATTGTGCGCTCATAGGGTTATTGTTAATTCATCGCCAGTATAGGCAAAAAATAAATTTTGGAATTGGTGTAAAGCTTCGATATGACGTAAACTAGTGGTTGAGCCTGATGAGGTCGTTTGTACCCTTAAAATTTCCTCGCCAGGGTACCATGCAAACTCCATTCGTGAATTAAGTTTTAACCGGTATGAGTAGCCGAACTCACAAACTCCAATTTGCTTGAATCCACATTTTAAAAATATTTCAGGCGTTAATTTTATCGGCTCAATTTCGCTACAGCTATAACCAAACAAAACCTCATCATCATAATGTGTGGTATCAACAACCCTAACAGTACCGTTGAATGATCCCTCATTAATCTCTTTTACAATCACAAAAGAGCCTTTATTGCTTTTAACAATATTTCCTATTCTTAGTTCATTCGCTTTCATGCCGTTAATAAACTACTAAAATTCATCTGACTAACCACCCCGTTAAACCCGCTGCGCTCCTTAACCTCTTCAAAAAAATTAAGCACGTATTGCGGGTGTACCTCAATCCGTTTCCCGGCCCGCTGCTCAATCCGTTCGCGCTCGCGGTAATACCAGCGCTTCAGATTGTCAAACGGCAGCTCATCCTCGCTAAAGCCATACATGCGCTGAAACTCGCGGATCGTATCATCAACCTGGTAACCAGCCTGCTTAAGCTGCGTGATCAGGCGGAACATCTCTTCGTGGATCAGGTCCTGCACCGTGGCATTAAATTTCTTTACGTTTTCGCCGCTGATGTGGCACCCATGTTTACGGATGGTGCCCTCGCCAATCATTATGCCTACAAAGTCACCGTAAATTACCTTGTCCTTTTTGCGGTAAGTGGCCGGGTTTACTTTTGTAACATGCTCTAAACAATTTTCGAGGTACGATGGAATATATCCAAGTTCGGTAACAAAAAAAGGCTCGCTGTAATGATACAGCAAATACTTGCGGATGTATGGATACACCGAAAGCCTGATCAGGATATCTTTAGCCATTAATTTGGTAATTAGTTTGCTAAAGATAAATTATTTACTCCGAAATATTGTAGTATTATTTTACATCAACTGCAAAAAAATACAGAAACGTATTGCGGGGATGCCAAAACGCGAAAAAGTGTTCCTAACGCTCCTAAGCGCTCCCGGTGTTCCTAAGTGTTCCTAAGCAATAATATAGCTTTATTTAGTTAAAAATCAATATTAAGGTATAAAGGTACATTAGGAACACATTTTATTACTTTGCCACAGCTTTTTACATTCGCTGTTTTTTTACAAACCAATGTGCGTTTAAACGCTGTAATGGCACTTTTTAAAATTCCGCAGTACTTTGCTAACGCGATGCCAAAAACGGACAGGTGTTCCTTTTTACCCCAAAAACAGCCCAATTTGCAAGGAACAGCTTAGGAGCGCAAGGAACACCCGGCACTTTTTACCCTGTTTTCGGCAAAAATCCTGCAAAATAAAAAAGCCCTGCACTGGCAAGGCTCAAAGGTTGGTTGTTTTTTAGGCGATGGAAAGGACAGTTAAAAACTGGTATATGAGCAATTATAGGCTGGCAGTGCATCATCTAAATCAAAAAGAGTTTTTTGAGATTGAGCGATATGTAATAACTCTTTATATGAAATATCCTTAATAAATGTAGGCTTGTTAGTTCTACCCGCTCCAGCGTTTTCCTCATCTCTTATCCATGGCTCTGCAAGTTCAGGGTACATTTGTAATATTTTAATAATATTATCCTTTCCCTTTAAGAAACACAGATCACAATTACCAAGTATCGACGGTATTTCGAGGGTGTAAGGCTTGGTGAGCCAGTACTGATTGACCATTTCTTTGGTGATGCCTTTTTCTACCAGCGGGTATTTCGGAAATACATTTACATATCGTTGCGAACTTCGTTCTACACGGTGCATCTCGTCAGCCCTAAAACCAATAAAGTTTTCAAACTTTCGCACCCCTAAATTTCTTAGGTATCGCTTAGCGGTTACTATTTTAAGCTCTTCAGTGCAAATCCGTCTTACTCTGTTCGGTAAATAGGTTTTCCACTTAGTTAAAGCATCGAACCCTTGCAATCCAGGCGCTCTTTGGTGGGTGTAGTAAGCCCTGTGAACTTTTATTCCCTCATATTTTTCAAAGTCATCAATAAACTTATAAGTCTTTTGATGTTCACGTAATGTATCGGTAAATAAAACTATATCCTCATCAGTGGGGTTAAGTAAAATTGTCATCAATGCTGATGTTTTACCGCCGCTGAAATTTATTACCCGTTTCATAACGCTTTAATTTGAACAACCAGCATCTGCGTCAATTTTGGGTACACCTCGCCTAACGTGTTTTCAATTATGGCTACAACCTTATCCTGGTTAATAAAAATTGGCTTGTTGCGCACAGGTCTAAAGCCAGGCGCAGGCATCTGCTCATCAAATGGCGCGTCGGTTACTGCCGGGTTAATTTGGTGGCAAAGGAATTTTACAGGTATTGATTTTTTCTTTTTCATCGTATTTTTATTTAATTTTTTATTCTCCAAACGGACTTTTAGCCACCACCAAACTACCTTTTGTAAGCAGCTCGGCAAGCTTTTCACAATCAATAGGTTTTGGGGTGCAGGTTAAATATTCTAACATTTCAATATCAAACGGCCGGCAATCGCCCCAGGTAAACCGCGCCCTCACACACAGGTAATATTTTACCTGCCCGCCGGTGCTGCGGTACCATGTGTATTGCTGGATATCTGCGTAGGGGTTATAGGGCATTCGATATAGGGTTAAATAAGCCAAGCTCTTTAAAAAGCCGGTTATTAGCTATTTCTAAATATTTAGGATTTTGCTCGAAGCCGATAAAATTGCGCCCCAGTTTTGAACTTACCAGCGCGGTAGTGCCACTACCCATAAAATGATCAAGTACCAACCCATCAGGCGGGCAACCTGCCTTTATGCAATCTTCTATAAGCTTTTCGGGGAAAGTGGCAAAATGAGCCTCTTTAAAACCTTGTGTGGCTATTGTCCAAACTGAGCGTTTGTTTGCTTTCCCGGTTTCGTTTGGTGTATTACCTACCGAATTATTTGCAACTGCAGCGGAATTTTCAAAAGCCTGGTCATGAACATAAGTGCCGCCACCCCTAAAAGTTTTCCGGTTTCCTTTACCGATAGCAGGGATATCACCGTTGCCTTGGTTGCCACCGCGACTATCATCCGGACGTGGTGATCTTCCGCCTCTCGTTTGTAAGACTTCGCCAGTTTTACCCTTATCAAAAGATGATCCCTTATATGATGCTGGGTTTCCTCTCCCTTGAGCCTCTTCCGTTGCCCAGTCAATCACATTGTGACTTCCGGCCCGGGAATCCCAACCATTAGGAACTTTATATTTTGGCTTAAGCATCCCCTTACCTTGCGATGGGCTACCAACAAACCCCTGATCAGGTCTATTTGTAGAATACATATCATTTATTACACGTGCGTCCCGGGCCGTGCTTGGTGCGACCTCCGTGGCAATTGCCTCCTGGTCAAAATAATACCTGTTTTTTTTCGACAGCAAGAAAATATATTCATGGTTTTTTGTACACCGATCATTACAACTTTCAGGCATGCAATTTTTTTTATGCCAAATAATATCCTGTCTTAAATACCAACCATCTGCACGTAAAGCAAAGGCAAGCATCCAGGGGATACCGATCATGTCTTTAGGTTTTATTCCTGTACCGGTAAATATTTTGCTTTGCTGTTTTGCGCAACTTATTTGTGTGCCTTTGCTCCCCATCAGCTTGCTTTTGCGCGCCGCTTGCTCATCATTTCTACTTTTTGCAGTTGCTGAATAACTATCGCCAATATTTACCCAAATAGTACCGTCATCTTTCAAAGCTTCGCGCACTAATCTGTAGATATAAACCATGTGGCCAATAAAATCTTCAGGCGTTGGTTCCAAGCCTAAACAAACCGTCATCGCTTTTACTTTAATTGTGAAACCAAACAGCGTATATTCAATGGCAGGGAACTTTGTAGGCTCAATGCCGTAATCCCTCAGCGCGTAGTAAGGTGGTGATGATACGCATGTATTTATCGACTTTGGCAATAGCAGCCTTAAGCCGTCAATACAATTCATTAAATGTATTTTATTTGTGGCTAAAGTCATTTCCCGGCCTCCCCAAACGCCGCATCAACTTCGGCATCGCTTTTTTCAAAAGGCAGCATAGCCTCGGTAAATTCAATATTGGTAACATTCATACGGCGGTAAACCTTGTCGCCGTTCTTTTGCTCGTTCAGGGTGCCGGTTACCTTTATCTCGCGGTCGCGTTTCAGGGTGTACACATAATTGGTTTGGTCGCACAGGCACCAGGTCAGGATTTCCCGCTTTACCCGGTGGCCGTCTGTATTGGTGTAGCTTTCATCCTGCAGTAGCGTAAATTTTACCTTTTCCTTATCAATCACCACCTCAATGGCGGCATCGTACTGCACTTTTCCGCTCAGTGTAACCGGCACGGCGGTGTCCTGTTTAAAGCGTTCCAGGTTAACGCCCAGCACATCATAATCAAACACGTAGCTGCTGGTGTTGGTGCTGTTGCCCTGTGCGTCTGTAAACCCGCTGCCGGGGTTGTTGCCGATATAATACTCCTGATCTTTCATATAAGTGATTATTGTTTGCTCATTTTGGCCCATTTTACCGGTTTGGTTCCGCGCAGCTTGCAGATAAAGCGCATGTATGGTGCTAAGGCGCAGGTACAGCAGCTTCTTAGGTTCTTCAAACTGCTTGGTATAGGTGTTTTTCTTATCTAAGCGGATCTCATTTTTTACCTCAACCTTAAAGTGATACCCCTGCTCAATAACATTCTGATCGAGCAGAAACTCAACTGTTTTCCAAAAGTGACTGAGTGAATTGCTTTCCGTCATAATATTGGCCAGTTTGCCAATTTCCTCTTTGCAATAATCAAAAAATCGGCGGTAAGTAAAACCAAGCTCTATCCGTTCACTGATCAGGCTGATGATCGTTAACGCTGAGGTATAATTTTCAATGATCCTGTTTTTTGGCTGCTGCCCGTCCTTTAAAAACGCGGACTTAAGTTCAGCGCCTATGGTTTCAAAGCGCAGCGGATAACAATCTGCAACAAACTGCCTGCAGGCCAGTACCTCGCAAAGCAAACTGCTGATGCCCTTTTTTTCGTGCATCTTCAACTCGTTATACTGGCTGATCTGCAACTCGGTACGCTTGTTATTTTCGGTAAACTTGCAGGGCAGCGTCCGGCTTAAAACGCTGTTATCATCCTTTGTGCTCAGGTATTGGCCTATCAGGATGATGGCGGCGTTAATTTCCTGCTTTTTTGTTTTGTTGCGGATCCCGCTGCCCTTGCTGCGGCCCTCACCGTCAAACGCTCCCTTTAGCGCGCGGAACCATTCTTCCTTTATCCCGTTCTCGTCAAACTCGTTCAAGCCGATAGCCACATTGCGGAAAAGTCCCAGCAGGTTAAAAAATGCAAAGTCTGTCCCCTGGTTAAGGTTAAACATCGGCATATCATGCGTAAACAGGTTACAAACCGATTCGGCAAACTTTGATTTACCAGCCTGCACCGCGCCATAGGCATACAGCATCGGGAAGTTATTGTTCCGCTTAAATAGCAGGTCCTTAAAAACCGACATCATGGCAAAGGCAACGCCCATCATCCCATGTTCGGGGAAAACGGCAACCATCAGCTCACACCACCTGGTAAAATCAATTTCGGCCTTGTTATAGCTCAGGTATTTGTCGTTTTTATAAATATCATCCTCGGCACGCACACCCTCTAAGGCGCTGCTTGCGCCCATGCTCAGGTAATTAACCTCATCAATTTCGGCAATGCCATATTGGTTATATTCAATAATCTCATTTTTAAACACCAGGTTACTGAAGCTAAAAAAACCCTCAGGCTGCCAGCCGAGTGTATTAAGCTCAAAACATTTGGGGTATTCGTCTAGGTAATATGTTTTCATTTTGTTGAGGTTCGACTTGGTGAACCCGTCGTACGTAAAAAATGAGCCCTCACTTGTGATGATGGTATCAAACACATCCATACTGGTAAATGCTTTGCCGGGCAACTGCAGTACTTTTTTGTAGCGGCCGTTATTCAGTTCAGTAAACCGGCGGTTTCCGGCCTCGTCTGGCGTGTACACGTGAATTAGCGGCGTAAGCACGAAGTTTGTTAAGCGCTTCGGGCCGTTGCTGGTCATAAAATAAATGCCGATGCCGTCGCCGGTAGCTTTGCTGTCGAAACCGTACTTCCAGTAAACGTCCGCGTCTATCCATGCCGGCAAACCAGCCTCACCATCGGCAACAATCTGCACATTATCCCTTTCCCTGGTAGTTACAAAATTGTTGATCTCCTTAACAAACGTTGCCTTTGCTTTTTTAAACTGCTTTGCTATTTCAACGGCAATTTCTTCCCGTTCAAGTGCATTTTTATAGTAGCTAATGTGTTCGCAAACGCTCAGTAAATTGTCGCTCAGGTCATCGGCCGGCGTATGAGCTGTATAATGTTGGATCAGGTATTTATGATAAGCCACAAACTCACCGGCAAAAGTATTTATAGCGATGGTGAAGCCCTGGGCGGCAAGCGCATCGCACAGGTCGAAGTCTTCCGCAGGGTTGTAGCTGATCAGTCGAACCTTGTTGCCGATCGCTTTTAAATCGGGTACAGTTTCTTTATTTATTTGGGCGATGTCAAACACCAGGTTAGGCGTGTCGCCCATCCTTACGATCAGGTCGGTATGGATAACCAGGTGCCAATAATTAACAGCTTTATCAGGATTGATTAGGCGGAAAGGTTCGGGTGTTTCGTCAACCGCTTTAACCTCTTTTACCGGCTCAATCTTTTTCGGCATCACAATTTGCACACCCGCCGCTTTTGCCATCGCAAAGAATTTTGCCGGGGTTTGAAACCTGCCCTTGCGCAGCGCATCGTTAAATTTATAATCTGCATCGCGCACGGTGTATGCGTCATTAAATTGCACTACCCTATGATAAAGCGCCCGGGCATCTTCACCGTAGGTGGCTAAAGCAAAACCAATTTCGAGGCGCGCATCATATTCATTATTTGTTAGGTCGATGCCCTGCTCTTCCAGTTGGCAAACAATGTAATCAACCAGGCTCAGCGCCGTTTGCGTATCAACCTTATTAAAAGTCGCTGGTTTATTTACAACGGCAGGCGTTTGATTTAAAACCTGTTCGGCCTGCGGGTCGAACTCAAAAACTTCTGATTCCGGGTTGAAATAAGCGTCAGGGTCATAACTTACAAAACATGCCCGACTAACATCCTTTCCCGATTTATCAACCTCTAAGCCTATCGCCCAAAAGTGCCGATCCAAAGCCAAAAAGCTTTCGGCATGGTATTTCGGGTTAATTTTGATGATCAGTTTAAAGCCTTTGCCCGATGGGGATAAAAAACAGGCGCAAGCATATTTCGATTGCTGGACCAACCCCATCCGGCGGAACAGATCTTCCACATCGTCAAAATCTAAACACAAATACCCCGAATGCTCAACAAGGCCCGAAACGCCACGGGTAGAAAATGTGCCAGAAAAGGTAAAGTAAGCCAGCCCCTTTTTGATATTTTCGCGGGCCGGCTTATCGGTAGTTTGCCGCAATAATTCAATTGCGTCCTGAAACTCGCCGCCCCTGATCATGCCAATGGCAGCATCAAGGTTGAGCGAAGTATCAGGTATTTTGTTGGTAATACCGTTTGTATAATAGGATATCAGTCCGGGCATATTGGGTGGTTAAAAATTGGTGTTTAGATTAGAAAGGCAAATCATCTGCAGCGGGTGCAGCGGCGGCATTGCTTGCCTGGTTAGCGGCAAGTTCTATTTTATTGATATTGACATTAATAATATACATTGGTGATCCATCAGCTTTACTGATCTTTTTTGAATTTATAAAAACTGATATTTTTGCCTTTTTGCCGTTAGCTGCCGGCATGTTCAGGGCGTCTATCTTATCCCCGATTGCGTCCAGCCTCCAAAGCTCATCCTCGCCTTTTTTGTCGCCATATTCATCCACATAACCCGGAACCGTTAATATTAACGACTGCTTGCGCGTTTGATTCTGCCCGACGGTTTCAACAGGAAATACGTCTGTTACGATTCCTTTTAATTCTAATTTTGCCATTGTTTTTGATTTTATTTATTGTGAAAAAATTGATTACTTAATTAGGTTTGGTTTTGATTAAAAAAACAGGTTATAAACGGTGCAACTGGCACAAAACGGGCAATAAACAGCCCATGCCAAAAACAGGACTAACAGCATTTTCATGATATAATTGGTTTAATTGTTACTTATTATTTTGCAGATCAATACGCCCACTGCTAATCCGATCAGTAAGCTGCCACCTATGCATATGCACCAGGCGTAAAAGGTTTGTTTCTTTGTCATGGCTAACACCCGTTTTCTTTAAAATATTCACGGAAAATCTGCCAGTTACCGCGCACATAAAAGCCCCAAAATCGAACGTATTTAAATCGGAAAACCAAAGTGTAAGCGGGTTTGTAACCCAACAAAACTACCCTGTGCGTATGCGTTGCCTTGCGATAGATGATTGTGCCGGGGTAAACCCTTTTGCAGAGATATGCGCCGTTCACGTTCGGCTTATCCGGGTCCATAACTACCTCGTGATATCCGCGCCAAAGGATCACGCTAATAAAGTTCCATGGATGATCGTGCAGGTCATCGGCATCGCTGCGGTGAAACTTGTGGAAATAAAGGGCGCCCCAGTTCCGCTGAAATATTTTCCAGCGCGATAGATAGGCGCTATGCGCGTCGCCCCTGGCTTCGCAGCCCCTAATAATTATCGGTTCTTTAAACCATGCTTTCAGATCGCGCAGTGCGCCGGTAACCAATAGCACAAAAACGGTGTGAAAAGCAACAAGTGCTATGATGGTTTGTGTAAGGTAATTTTTCATTGATTAGGTTTTTAAAAGTTAATTCCTTGTTTAAATTTTCTCAGGTCCTCCGGGTTTTTGATTACTGGTTCTATTAAATAATTCAGATCATCGCCAATTATCATGTGCCGGCAACCCCAATGGTTCACGCACTTTATGTACGGGTGCTTAAATGCCTGGCCGATCTTTATAAAAGCGGTCTGCCTTGTTTTGCATTTGGGGCATACGATGGTGTAGGGTGTGGTTAACTCCATTTCGCAGAAAGGTTATTATTTACCTCATCCAACACCTCGTTAATGTCGACCATATCCAGTTCAACATTTATCATTGTTTTCAAGGTGACAACAGATCGTTGTTGCAGGTTAAGTCTAATAGTGGCTGCAGTACGGTGAAAATCAGGCAATCCCTCGTCGGCAATAATTTCTTTAAGGTCGATTATCTCAAATTTCAATAATTCCAATTCAGATAAAGCGGCCCTTAAAAGCAACGTATTCATGACTGTGCCCTCCACCCTAAAAACTGGCGACAAGCCCGCATCACATCCTCAACCTTTTCATACCAGGCGGCAAATAGCTTGTGCGTTTGGCGCGGTGCAATAAAATGGAAGTTCAGCGCCGTGGTAAGCACAATTTTTATAGCCTGCGATGGGTTACGGCAAGCCTCAGCGCGATCAAGGTTGTATATGATCTGCTCAATAGCTTCCAGCTTTTCATTGGCGCCATGTGCAAATGGATAAGCCTTGATTGCATGCCTGCGCTCTTCGGCGTAACTGCGTAGCTTGGTGATCACATCGCGTTCGGTGATCTCCAAAACTGTGAACGGCGTAATAATGGTGGTTGATTGTTGGGCTTGCATGGTTGTTATTTTTTATGCCTGTTAAACCTGATTGCTTTTTTGTTTCCTGATTTGCGATCTAAAAAGGATGCCCTGCTTTCATACACATCCCGGGCGATCATTAAAAACTGATCTTTGTTTATGCCGTCGGGTAATTTTATGGCAATGGAATTTTTGCACCGCATGTAAAAATCCTTGTAGGGCAGCAGCCCGATTTCCTTTATATAATCGCTAAGCTCTTTGCGTACATCCTTACCGGTATTAAACTCAGGTTCGGATTTCGGCGGGCACAAGGTGCCCGCCGAAATCTAATTCCGTCTGCATTTATGCAGCGGTTTGTAAAAGTTCTATGAGCTTTTGGCTCATTGCGATATAGCGAGCGAAGCGAGCGTTTGTTCTCGCAGCATCAGCAGCAGCAGCAGCATCAGCAGCATAAGCAGCAGCAGCAGCATAAGCAGCAGCAGCAGCATCAGCAGCATCAGCAGCAGCAGCAGCATCAGCAGCATCAGCAGCATCAGCAGCATAAGCATAAGCAGCAGCATCAGCAGCAGCAGCAGCATAAGCATCAGCAGCAGCAGCAGCAGCAGCAGCAGCAGCAGCATCAGCAGCATCAGCAGCAGCAGCAGCATAAGCAGCATCAGCAGCAGCAGCATAAGCAGCATCAGCAGCAGCAGCATCAGCAGCAGCAGCAGCATCAGCAGCATAAGCAGCAGCAGCAGCAGCAGCATAAGCATAAGCATCAGCAGCATAAGCAGCATCAGCAGCATAAGCAGCAGCAGCAGCATCAGCAGCAGCAGCAGCAGCAGCAGCAGCAGCAGCAGCATCAGCAGCAGCAGCAGCAGCAGCATCAGCAGCAGCAGCAGCAGCATCAGCAGCAGCAGCAGCATCAGCAGCAGCAGCATAAGCAGCAGCAGCAGCAGCATCATAAACATCAGCAGCAGCATAAGCAGCATCATAAGCATCAGCAGCAGCATAAGCAGCAGACCTTGCCGCTGATCTTAGCGTCAACCATTCACTGCGTGAAACTTCGCTTTCAAGCGAACGCTCAAAGGCATCCGCAATATTTTTAATGGCCTGGCGGCCATTCTCGTCTTTTACATATTTTATGACACCTGCGGTGTCATCTACTAAAAGCCAAATCATAAATTTCCGCCATACGTTTTCTAAGTTTACACCTACCGGTACAGCTTCAATAAAAGCTAAAGGCCAGTTTTTAGATTCTGCAACCGGCAGCCCCTCAAAAATTCGATCTTCCAAGCGTGCTATAATTCGCGGGATACCTAACTCGGTTTCATACCGCTTGTGGATCCCCGTTGTGGTAAGATTGCCCTTAACAAACTCTGCCGGACTAAACATAGTGCAGGTAACTGCGCATCCTTTCTTTTCCTCCTCGTCGAAGTATGTTTGCTGGGTCATGTTATCCAGTTCCCTGTGGCGGGTAATATCTGCAACCTTTGCATCCTTAATTTCCTGCTTTCCGTGAAAGCTTATTAGCTCTTTTTTCATTATTTGGTTATGGTTTATTGTTTAAGATTTAGATTAATGTATTCTCATATGCGAACCTGGTTATATCCGCCTTTCTGAAAAGTTTTGTTTTGCGCCTGATGTTGCGGGTATGGGTGGTAAGCGTGCTGTGCGATATGTTCAGGTTATGCGCAATGTTTTTATCAAGCTCACCTGTGGCAATGTGCTTCACCACCTCAATTTCACGCTTGCTCAAAACCTCGCCGGTATTGGTTCTTAAGCCATCGCAAACTATCCCCTCAAAGGCGCAGGTGCCACGTTTAGGGCACGGCCAGTATTCAGTTTCGCCAAGTTGGTAGTTAACCAAATCGGGCTTGCTGTCAAACCCGCCATAGTTGCAGATCATGAACTGGTTGATAACCGGCAACCGGCCGCTAACGCCCATCTTATTGATCCCCTTAAGCTTTTCGGGATACTTACCGAGCTCACTTTCAATTGCCTGCAGCATCTGCTCGCTCAGCTTATCAACCTCCGCAACTGCGCCTTGTGTGATAAAGCAGGCGCGGTTATCATCGGCAAAAAATTCATAGTTGTTATCACGTAATCCGGCAGGTAGTGTCATGGCTTAGGCAATTAGCTTGGTTAATAATTTAATGCGATAAGCGTTTTCTGACGCCGCCTTTGCTTTGCCCTGCACGGCAAGTTCTAACAGGTGGTCAAACACCAGGTTATTTTTGCGCTTGCCATTCGCCACAGATCTTACCATATGCCGCGACAGGTTAAATTTTGCAGCTACATCTTTCGCCCAGTTCTCAGGTAAAAACTCAGTAGGGATTTTAAGGGCTTCGTTTTGCATCATATACTATTTAAATGGTATTTACTATGTATAATTATTGTATTAATATTGTACCGTTATTGTGAAGTGGTTATACACCGCTTGTATTAATAATGTGTTATTATTGTACGGCTAAGTACTACAATATTTTGTAGTAATACAATATTTTATAGTAAATAATTGTAGTAAAATGCGTAACTGGCTGTAAATCAGTTACATTATTTTGTAGTTATGGCAAAAGAGTATCCATTTAAGGAAAAAATTGAACAGAAATCCAAGGAATTAGGTCGCACCAGGGTATGGCTTTGCGCTGAAATCGGCAAATCTGAAAGCTGGTATTTTCAAATGGAATCAATTTTGGAGCTGCAATTTAAAGTAGTAATGCAGATCAGTAAGGCACTGGAGTTTGATTTTATTGTTGATTACTACAAATTTTTAGAGCGGAATGCTCTGCCGGTATCAAACTCAGTGAATGATCCGCATGTGCCATACCCCAATAAAGAGAACAGCATGAAAGTGCAGATAACCATAAGCGGAACAGATAAGAGTTTCAGTAAAGGTTTCGGTAAAATAATTGAAACATTACGCAGCGAGGGCAACAAAAACGGCTTTGAAATTTTGTAATGTTTCGTAAATGTTTCGCAGTGTTTTTATAAACTACTGATATTTAACTATATAATCATGATAAATTACTCCCAGCGGGATCACAAAAACCGTTTAAACGGAGATAAAGCCTTTCGAAAGAAAGGCTTTTCTTGTTTTAAATCCATTTTAAAGCACTTTTTCATTCAGGCAGGGTCAAAACAGTTTAAGCCGTTCGGTATACTATTCGGTATACTACCAAAAAAACGGAAATTAGTATACCGAATTTATTTCGACAGTTCAATTTGGGGTTGTGGTGGGGCCATGGTTTAACCTCAAATAACTGGCTAAATGAAAGTAAATCAGGAACTTTCAATTTTGTTCTGGCTTTGGAAAGCCA
>NZ_JAQBOC010000029.1 GCF_028288225.1 Mucilaginibacter sp. | reverse complement strand
ATTCAACATCTTAAGGTGTCTTAGCCAGACAGAGTAGCAATATTTACTTTCAATAGTACCACCTGTTCTATACGACAATAGTGTTTTGACAAATGGCATATGTAAGACCAGGCCAATTGTCATTGGTATTAATTTTTCTTTCCACATGGTTATAATTATTATTAGTTTGTTTTATATAGCATGTTTCACAATACACTTGGCCTCGCCAACTTTCTTTTCCGCTGACCTTCGTCAACTAAACTGATGATAATTAAGTACAAGTTCATCGACAGAAACGAATATGTAAAACGAGCACTGAATTTATATACACAATGCTTTGAGAGAAGAACTATTTTGCGTTTTCCTTTAACTTACACCAGCCATAGCTTCGCCAGCCCACTTACATGGCCATTCAGGAATAATAATGGTTTCGATGTAAATTAAAGGCCGGTTAAATTAAAGTAGTCTTTATTATCAATCTCTATACTTAATTTATTTGCAGTCTGGTAATCTGATCAGTTTCAATAACTTCCTATAAATGAAACAGGTTAACAATATTGTTTTTAGCTGGATCAAATTTATTTAATTGATATTCAATAGTAAAGCAACTTAGCAAGTTGATAGCAATTTGTGAATCACTTTTCAATACTTTACATAATCGTAAACATATTTTACGATAAGTGTAAAACAGTTTGCCTAAGTAAAGCCGGATAATATTGAAAGTTTACGGGTTAAACCCAAACGGGCAAATATTTTTTAACCAAAATGGAATAAATGCCGGGGCAGGGAAATCGCTTTTAGCATTTTTAACACCATTTATTCCGGATGTCATACAAAACAGGTTAATAAAACCGATAGTTTATCGCTGTTTTCTAACCGATTTTGTATGGCCTGCTATTTTTAAATGCACTTTTCCTGATGCCGGGCCAGGGCTTATGAGTTAACATCGCTTGTTTAATGAACATTCCTCCTTACATGGACAGCGATGCTTTTGCATACTACTGATTCAACTTTAAATTTGCTAACGGGCATTCTTCTAATATCGTCCGTTCGCTCTTTTTGCCCTGTCCGTATTTCCATTTAATAAGCCTGATACAATTGTCAGCTATTTCAATGCCGGTTATATCACCGTCATCAAAACAACAGCATCCGCTATTAAAATAAGTATCCAAATAGCCTTTAAAATCCGGCGGCCTTGAGGCTTTAAGGTGCAGGGCCTCAATTTTTACTTGCAACTCAGCGGCTTTGGCAGTATCATTATTTTGTTTTGCAATACCCAGTTTTTCAAACAATGATTCCAACTGGGTTAACGACCGGAAAACCGGTTGATGGGTATGCCCGGTTATTAATAAAATGTTTTCCCTTTTCGAGCTCCATTCATACATTATCCGGTTATGGTCGCTCTTTAATTCGTTATTATTAGCCGGTGTGTTGGGATTTATTCGCAGGTAAGCCTGGAAAGGCCCCCAAATATCTGATACAAACCATTTACTGAACCAATTGCCATCACTTTGCAGATCGCCCTGGTGGCCGTGGGTCATATAAATTTCAAGCGACTTTTTGCCAACCGTGGTTTTTAGCACAACGCCTTCATTGATCTCAACTTTTTGCCCGTATATAGTTTGCAGGCCAGCTGCCGCAAGCGGATCATTATCCCAATAAAGATCATGATTGCCAAAGATCTTGATAAAAGCTTTTCGGGCAATAAACATTTTTTCTGCCTCAAAAGTTGTTTTATTATGCCGCTTTACTGTAATAAAAAGATTTTCCCAGAGCTCCTCGCTATCACCCAGGTTTATATAAAAAAAACCATTCCTGTTGTAGTAATCCAAAGCCGACAGGTAGTTTTGCGCTGACCTGGTGAAAACGTCAGCACCGTCACGGGCGCCTTTATGCTGGTCCGAAAAAACGATGAATTTATCGGTTGCTGCATTAAAGGGCAGCATCGGCCCCTTTCTAGTATGGTTAGCTTTAATTTGATCGTATAGATCGCTTAATGCTTCATCAACCCTTTTTTTATCCGGCCTTGATGAAAGCCGGTTGGCAAGTGTTATTGCCGGCTTTGTAAAAATACTTTGTAAAAACTTCCGCATCAGCAGGTTAACATTGATTAAAAGGTTTTGTTTAATTACATATTAGTCCATTAAGTGTAACAATTGTGTTAAACCAAACACAACACAGGTAAAAAGCCATATACATATTTTACTTTGAATTTCCACCCCGTTAAATAACGGTATTTTATGCGTTAAAATACGGTAAAAATACCGTTATTTAACGGGGCGGATTTATAGAGGACAAATCCTATATTGAAACCATATTACCTTAACCCTTTAATTAATTTATCATGTCTTCAGTAATCGACAAAACCTTAGCACAAAGTTTAATCAGTAATTATCAGTCTCAAAATTCAGGTACAGGCGGCCCGTCGTTGGTGACACCTGAAGGGCAATTTTTAAATGGCTTTTTTATTAGCCGCCGGTCCCTGGATGCCATGTTAAGCGACAAAAACTGTGTTGGCGTAAGCGTGCATTTTGCAAAACACCCTGATCATGTGGGTTCAACCGATAATATATTTACTTTGATCCTTACCGGGGCCGAGCCGAATCCTGATTATCCTGAAGTAAACGGTGCGGCTCCATATGTAGGAAGATATGAAAATTGGGATCAGCTAACACCCTGCCCGCCATTTTGTACCGAGCTTATTTGATAGATTGATATGAGTATAGACACCATATATGCAGTATATTTAATACTGTTATTACTAATAGCTATTGCCGGCTTTACGCGTTTTAAGAAACTTTCAAAGGGCTTCCGGGTTTTAACAGTGCTAATTCTATGTACTTTAATAAGCGAAAGTATAAAAAAGGTATATGGAAAAATTTACCATAATAATATGCCCATTGCTCACATTTGGGCGGTTATTGAATATGCGCTCCTTTCTTTAACCTACTTTTATTTGCTAACAAACGGGTGGATAAAAAAAGCGATCATTGTTTCAACAGTTGCCATGCTTGTCCTGGAAGTTATAAACGTATTGTTTTTTGAGAAGCTAACGCAGTTTCCTTCGCTGATCCTGGAAGTTTCACATATTCTTTACGTTGTTTATTCACTCCTGCTGTTTCGTCAAATGCTGTTATTCCCTATGGAGCAAAGCCTGTTTAAACAGAGCCTGTTTTGGTTTAACATAAATGTATTATTTTACGCAACTACCATGTTCCTCAATTTTGCATTATTAAGTTATTTTATAGAAAACAAACTTGATGTGATACCCCTTGCTTACTTTAGCATGGTAATTAATTTTATATTTTATATCGTAATTGGCATTTCTCTGTTAATTGATAATAGCAATGTAACCGCAATCAGGGTAAGTAATGGTTAGTGGTGTTCCTAATATCAACGAGTTGTATGTTGTGTTTTTTTCGGCAACAGTATTTTTTGTATTTCTATCTGGTTTTATTATCTACTTCATCATACTCTATCAAAAGCGGCAGATTCAACACAGGACAGAAAGCGAGGCGGTGCAGGCAAATTTCAGGCAGGAGTTTCTAAAGGCACGGCTTGAGATGCAGGAGCAAACCTTCGCACATGTAAGCCGCGAGCTGCATGATAACGTTAACCAGGTGCTATCATTTGTGAAGCTTAACCTGGCTATGATAAGCAATGTTGACAGTGAACAGCGGCTAAAGATCAATGAAAACCGGGAATTGATCGCGCAGGTAATTACCGACCTGCGCGATCTTTCAAAAAGTTTGAGTTTTGAGCACATAACAAAGCAAGGATTAGTTAAAACTATCGAAACCGAAGTAAACAAGCTTAACAAAAGCGGCATTATTGAAGCAAGTCTTTCAGTAGAGGGTGATATATATCCGCTTGGTGAGCAAAGTGAGCTGGTGCTGTTTCGTATTTTGCAGGAGGCGCTAAACAATGCCATTAAACACTCAGGTGCAACTCATTTGCAAATAGGCTTGCAATATGGCGCCGAAATGTTTAACTTAACGGTCGGGGACGATGGCGTTGGGTTTTTACCTAACTCATTGGATAACAGCACCGGTTCTGGTTTGATAAATATTGAAAATAGAGCAGCAGTGATTGGCGCCGTGGCAACGGTCAATAGTTCACCGGGAAATGGCTGTAATGTTAACGTTACCCTAAACCTTTTACAACAAAGAATATACATTGATGGAAACCATCCAGATCGCGTTAGTTGATGATCACCGCCTTTTCAGAAGCGGAATTGCATCATTAATTAACAATTTTAAAGGATTTAATATACTTTTTGAGGCAAGCAACGGGGAAGAAATGGTGCGAAAAATTTCTTCAAAGCTAAAACCCGACATTGTACTGCTTGACATACATATGCCCGTAATGGATGGCACCGCAACTGCACTTTGGCTCAAGGAAAATTATCCGGAGATCCGGATCATAGTTTTATCGATGCTTGAAGACCCCGAAAAGGTGCTTGCCATGCTTAAGTTTGGGGCAAAAGGCTACCTGCTTAAAGACTCGGAGCCGCATGAATTTGAACAGGCCCTGCAAAAGGTATCCGTAGGCGAAGTTTACTATCCGGAGTTTGTTACCAGGCTATTAATAAACTCATTTAATGAGCAAAGTGAGCAGGTCACGTTACAACTGCGCGAGCTTGAGTTTATAAAGCTGGCCGCCTCTGAGCTTACTTACAAAGAAATTGCTACACAAATGTGCATCAGCATTCGCACCGTTGATGGCTACCGCGATCAGTTATTTGAAAAACTGCGAGTAAAAAGCCGAATCGGGCTGGTATTATACGCCATAAAAAATAAACTGATAGAATTGTAGTTTGCTAATTTTTTTAGCAAATTTGTCTTCATGGGACATGAGGATAATGATGAGTTTTTTAAAGGGCGCGGTGCGCAGGTAAATACACATAACAAGTTCTTAAAAAACAAGTATGTATTAGAGCATATTGAGGGCCTTGACGAGCCTTTGCTTGAAAATACCGCTACCCAGCTTTTTGAGGAGACCTCAAAAAAAATCGTAAGCGAGTCAAACAGTCCTGACCTTAGTCACATGTATTCTATAAACCCCTACCAGGGTTGCGAACACGGCTGCATTTACTGTTATGCGCGTAATACACACGAATATTATGGATTTAGTGCAGGGCTTGATTTTGAGCGCAAAATAATTGTAAAACGCAACGCCGCCGAGCTTTTAGAGCAGTATTTTAATAAAAAAAACTACAAGCCTGTATGCATCCTGCTTTCGGGCAATACTGACTGTTACCAGCCCATTGAGCGCAGGTTAAAGATAACCCGCTCGCTTTTACAGCTGTTTTTGAAATATAAAAACCCGGTTAGCATCATCACCAAAAACAACGTCATCCTGCGCGATCTTGATATCCTTACAGAACTGGCAGCAATGAATTTAGTCCACGTTAATGTATCAATAACCTCGCTGAATGAACAACTGCGGCAAAAGCTGGAGCCACGCACAGTAACAGCCACCGGCAGATTGGCAGTAATTCAAAAACTGACTGAAAAAGGCATCCCCTGCAGGGTAATGGCCGCACCAATTATCCCCGGGCTTAACAGTAACGAGGTGCCTGCAATTATAAAAGCTGCTGCCGACAGGGGTGCATTATCTGCCGGCTTTACCATTGTTCGCCTGAACGGCAGCATCGGAGAAATTTTTACCGACTGGATAAACAAAGCTTTCCCTGACAGGGCCGAAAAGGTTTTGAACATGATAAAATCATGTCATGACGGCAAATTGAATGATAGTGATTTTGGTCGCCGGATGAGCGGCGAGGGGAAAATTGCGGAATCTATCCACCAGATGTTCAAAATGTCCTGTACCCGCTTTATGGCTGATAGGGAAATGCCGGAGTTTGATTACACATTGTTTGTGCCAAAGGGCGGCAGGCAGACGAGCATGTTTTGATCGCCCTATTATTTATTTGCCGGATTTCTTAGAGACTGTTACCACCATAATGGTGATTCCTAACAATAAGACTGTATACACCGGCCACATCGGGGCGGTGTGGCCTATCCAGCCGATTAAGCCAAGAATAAGGAAAACATATCCCGCATAACTTATCGATCTGTAATTCATAATCTGTTAGTATTAAGAATAATACAATATATAAATAATATTTGAAGTATGATCATGCTTTATCCGTGCAAATCAAATTGTCGCTTACCTGCTGGTTTTGGGCTAAAGCCCTTAGTCACTCATTTATCCTATCCGTCACTTAAAAGTGCAATGAGGTTGTCTGCTATTTTTTCATTCATTGCCGTTTGGCTTCAGTGGCTGTTGCACGACTACATGCCTAACAAACAATAAATTTGTTTAATATACTGATTATTAGTATATTGTGTCATGCAAGGAAAGAAAAACTATCAGGAG
>NZ_JAQBOC010000037.1 GCF_028288225.1 Mucilaginibacter sp. | reverse complement strand
CTGTTAGCGGCTTGGAGATCTTCAGGTAATCCAAAACCGTTTCAATTTCCTCACAACCCTTTAACCCTGTTACCGATGTGGATAAGGCTGTACGCAAGCTTGCCAGTTTCTCTTCGTTAGTGCCCTGCAATAAAATAACAGGTTTAATTTTCTCTATATCGCTTTCGGTAAATCCTCTTTCCAATAGCTCTTTGATAACCCCGTCAAAGCCAATTTTATCTAATTTGTCAATGGCTACAGTAAGGTCAATAATGTTATCAGCTTTATCTATAAGTTCGGCTATTCCCGATAGAATTTTTCTATTATTAATTTTTATGGTAAAATCCTTTAAGCCTAATTGGCTTAAAGCTTCATCATAGATCAATACAAACTCTGCTTCATTTAATAACGAATCAGACCCAACCACGTCTGCATCACATTGAAAAAACTCACGATAGCGGCCTTTCTGCGGTCGGTCTGCACGCCAAACCGGCTGCACCTGGAAACGCTTGAATGGGAAAGTGATCTCGTTTTGATGTTGTACTACGTAGCGGGCAAAAGGGACTGTAAGATCGTAGCGGAGAGCTTTTTCGGAGATTATAGAAACAAGGTTCTTTGAATTAAATTCAAAGCTTCCATCTTTTAGTTTTTTGCTTTCGACATCGTCCCAAAAATCGCCGCTATTCAAGATCTTAAATATCAGCTTATCCCCTTCTTCACCATACTTACCGGTTAAGGTCGACAAGTTTTCCATCGATGGTGTTTCTATCTGCTGGTAGCCGTATTTACGAAAAACGCTTTTAATGGTATCAAAAATAAAATTACGCTTCACCATTTCGGTGGGTGAAAAATCGCGGGTGCCTTTTGGTACGGATGGTTTGATGGATGCCATAAGGGGCAAAGGTACTTTTTATAGTTGAAAAGAGGGAAAGGTTGTAGCGCTTTTAGATGTTCGGAAGGCCAAACCGTGTAGTATTGCTTATATAAATGGATTAATAATGCTAAGCCTATTATCTACTTTCATGCCGTGTTGCATATCTTCAGAATAAAGAATTGTACAATTTGAATTTAATGCAGAGCTTACTATAAGCGAATCAAAAATTTGAAAATTATATTTCTTTACTAATTCAATACTATTGAAAAATGTTGATTTTGTTGTTTCTACGAAAATGCAATCAGTTAACAGATCGATCCATAATTGCACTACTTGGTCTTTGTCATATTTAAACCTGCGTTTGCAAACATTAGCTACTTCAGTTAATATCTGGGCATTTATTAAAGGTTTTTGTAATAAAAGGTTTTGAGCAATTGATCTTTTATGATCATTAGCATCCATCAAGTATAAAATTATGTTTGAATCTATAAAGATCTCATTCATAATCATTCGCTTCGTCACGATTAAACTGGTAGTTATCGTGAGATATTATTGGATACCGGGAATATCTTTCTTTAATATCCTGAATATTTTGAGTCGGCTTTACTTTCAAAACATCCTCTTTACTATCTACTTCAAAGGCAATAACTTCCACCGTCTTGCCAATCATTTCATCTGGCAGATTAAGAATATATTTATTATTAACGGGTGTAATCAGCTCTCTTACCATAGCATATCGCATAAACAAAAATAATAAATAAAATCCATAGCTATACAAATCTGTATTACATAAATTTGAACCCAATGAGCATCATTACCCAAACACCCCGCTTAATTATCCGACGGTTTAAGCCTGAAGAAGAAGAAACGTACCTTAGTCTTTATGACGATGAACGGGTGATGCAATATCTGCCCTTTCGCAGCAGGGAAGACCATATCAAGATCTTCAGGGAGCACCTGGTTGCAGGGCCTGCAGGCAGTGTTACCGGTCGTTGGGGGTTATTTAATAAGGCAGATGATGATTTTATCGGGATGTGCCTGCTGCGCCTTTTTGATGATGGCAGCGATAACGTTGAACTGGGTTATGCCTTTCGTTATGACTATTGGGGCAAGGGCATAGCATCAGAAATGGCCGTTGCGCTTTTGGCCCACATGTTTACTGTAAAGCCGGGTACAAAGTTTGTGGCCGTAACCGATCTGGCCAACATCCCATCGCAACGCGTGCTTGAAAAAGCCGGCATGAAAAGGGATAAAAATTATTTGAGGAATGGCGAGGAACTGGCAATGTTTAGGCTATAATTTCACTTCTTTAATACTCTTTTTAAATCAACATAATCAAATATAGCCATTTCTTATCTTTAATTTACACATCCCTCAACTGTTCAATTATCTCCTTACACCCTGTCTCAATCATTTGAAAAACGGGTTCAAACAGGTTGTCGTCCTGATAAGGATCAGGTACTATTTTATCACCCAGTAGTAATCTTACCTTTTTACGGTCTTCATCATCGCGGGCCATCTCCAATATGTCGCCGAGGTTGCTTTTGTCCATCACAAAAATGTGATCGTACTCGTCAAAGTCGCTGATCCTGAACAAGCGGCAAACCTGCTGACTAATATCAATCCCATGCTCGCCGGCTGTGCGGGTTGAGCGGCGGTCGGGGCCCTCGCCAACATGCCAGTTACCAGTCCCGGCAGAATCTATTTCCCAGTCCAATCCTTGCTCATTGGCCAGGTGTTCCATTATCCCATGTGCCAGCGGGGAGCGGCAAATGTTGCCCAGGCAAACCATTAGTATTTTCATTGTTTGAGGTTGTAAAGGTTGTAGTTGTTGTAAAGGTTGTAAAAATTAATGTCGAATTAAAGTTGTAGTAGCTAAACATTTTTAACTACTACAACATTTACAACCATTACAACAACTCTTAACCAAAAATCTTATTTAATACCCCGGCTAACCTAACCCCTGCTTTTAGCAGTTGCTGGTTCAGGGTATCAATATGGTTAAAGTTGTATTTATAGTTCAGCGTATCGCCGGGTTTTATTTCGGTGTATAGTTTTTCAGCTATTTGGTTCGATTCATATAACCATTGGGCTATTGGGGCGTTTTGCCATTCGTTACGCTGTGCAAGGGTTGTATGGTTAATGGCGCTTGTATATTCGGTATAGCTTAACTGCTGAAAATCTATCAGCTGCGAATCCCAGATGGAATGCAGGTTTGTTGGCGTGCTAAACCAGTTCACTTTAAAATCGTTGCCCCCTTTGTCATCTTTATGCGCGGTATGCATGGGCTGATGAACATCCTCAATAACATGGATCAGCACCCTAAGATAAAGCAGCTTTTTCTCTTTCGCGAGGTCTTTCTTTTTTAACTCGGCAATCATGAAGTTTATTTTTGTATAAGCATCAACATTGGTATCATGAGCCAGGTAGTCCTGCATCTCGGCATATGTGTAAGCCTTGTCAAAATCAATAAAATGCCAGTTATACAAGTAGCTGTAGTCGGGATCTGATTTTATAAAATCAGCCCAATTGCTGGCCATGGCTATTGACTCATTGCCTAAAATTTCTTTTATGGCTTTACGTGCCTGTGCACTTAAATAACTATCGGCAATTTGGCCGCAAATGCGGTGCCCCTGGGCACCCCAGGCCATAGATTGCAATGGTGCATAAATTATGGCGATACATATAGCCAGTTGCTTTAAAAAATTCATTTTCATGTTACAAAGGTTTTGGAATACAGGTTGTTCTTTTTATTAAATGTGCATTGATAGGAATAACATTTGTAGTACTGGCAAACCGGATCAGCGAATCAGTTCTTTTGCTGATCTTAAAAAACTCGTCATAGTCACCTGATCGGAAACAGCCTTTGTCGTCCTTTAAGGTCATATCTGCATTACAAAATAGGCCCTTCATGTGCAGTGTGTCGTGCCTTTGAGTGTAAGTACCTTTGCAATATTCCATCCATTGACCTTTACTTGTGCAGGAGTCAGTGTTTACTTTACTGTATGAATGGATCGACATAAAAAAAGAATCGCAGCTGAATTTAAGGCGATATAAGGAATAGTTTACCAGTTGCTTTTGCCCGGATACGGAGTCCTGCTGCCATTCGCCCTGCAAATAACTTTGCCCTGGTGTTTGCATGTCGGGATTGAAGCTGCAGGCGCAGGTAAAAGCTGAAAGCAAAAAGCTAAAAGCCAGGAGGCGAAAGGTAAAGGGCGAAAGGCGAAAGGGCTTTTGCATGGATTTATATAAGCCCCTCTCTTTTGGAAAGGGGTTTGAGGTGATGCTTATTTTAAACTACCGATCATATCTTCCGGCCGAACCCACTGGTCGAACTGCTCATTGGTGAGTAATCCAAGGCCAAGAGCCGCTTCGCGAAGTGAAAGGTTTTCCTTCAACGCTTTTTTGGCAATTTTTGCAGCATTTTCGTAGCCAATATGCGGATTTAATGCGGTAACCAGCATCAATGAATTTTCGAGGTGTTTTTTAATGCCGGCATAGTTTGGCTCAATACCTGCGGCACAATGATCATTAAATGATGTACACGCATCGCCAATTAAGCGGGCCGACTGTAAAAAATTGGCTGCCATAACCGGTTTAAATACATTAAGCTCGTAATGCCCGTTTGAGCCGCCGATAGAAATAGTTACATCGTTACCCATAACTTGTGCAGCTACCATCGTAACAGCTTCGTTTTGGGTTGGGTTAACCTTGCCTGGCATAATTGATGATCCCGGCTCATTATCCGGGATATGGATCTCGCCGATCCCTGAACGCGGGCCCGAGGCCAGCATGCGGATATCATTGGCGATCTTCATTAATGAAACGGCTATCTGCTTTAAAGCTCCATGACTTTCAACAATGGCATCATGGGCAGCAAGTGCCTCAAACTTATTTTCGGCGGTGCGAAAAGGCAGGTTAGTGAATTTGGCAATATATTCGGCCACTTTTACATCATATCCCTTTGGTGTGTTAATTCCTGTGCCAACAGCGGTACCGCCTAATGCCAGCTCGGCAAGGTGGTCAAGCGTGTTTCTTAATGCTTTTAAGCCATGATCGAGCTGTGACACATAGCCTGAGAATTCCTGCCCTAAAGTTAATGGTGTAGCATCCATCAGGTGGGTGCGGCCAATTTTAACCACGCTTTTAAACGCTTCAGATTTTGCCTTCAGCGTATCGCGCAGTTTTTCAATGCCGGGTATGGTAACATCAACCACCATTTTATAGGCGGCAATGTGCATAGCAGTTGGATAGGTATCGTTTGATGATTGTGATTTGTTTACATCATCATTTGGGTGGACAAAAGTTTTACCCTCGCCCAGTTTATTGCCGGCTACAACATGGGCACGGTTGGCAATAACCTCATTAACATTCATGTTTGATTGTGTGCCCGAGCCTGTTTGCCAGATCACCAGCGGAAATTCGCCGGATAGTTTTCCCTCCAGGATCTCGTCGCAAACCTGTGCAATCTGGTCGCGTTTTTCGGCAGGCAGTACGCCGCAATCGGTATTGGTATAAGCGGCAGCTTTTTTAAGATAAGCAAATGCAGCAATAATTTCTTTAGGCATTGACGCCTCGGGGCCAATTTTAAAGTTATTGCGTGATCTTTCGGTTTGTGCTCCCCAGTATTTATCGGCAGGTACCTGTACCTCGCCCATGGTATCGTGTTCGGTTCTGAAACTCATGATGACAGTATCTTATGCGGGTGCAAATTTATAGTTTTATGTGGTTTAAAGCCAGTTGCTATAAAATTAATACATACAATTTTATGCTAAACCCGCCTGCGCGAGGATGGCGGCAGCTTGCTTTTAACTGATGGCACTAAAATCCCGGTATCAAAGCTTAATCGTGAAAAAGTGAAGGAGCTGCTGGCGGTGCAATTTAAGTTGTAAGTCTTCAAATCTGTTTGTGTGCCTAAAAACCTCTTTCCGCCCCCTTCACCCAATTATCCAGCTCCGTCATTTGCTGTTGATTATCCTTTATCCATTTTGCACTTTCAGGCGTGCTTCCGCTCACAAGCCTTGCGAAGGCCGGCACGTTTGGCGATTGGGCCAGCCCGTAAAAGTAAGCAGCCATATACGTTCTAAAAAAATCATTACCGGTTTGCTTTTCTGACAGCTGACCTAAATTTATAAATATGGCTTTTAACTCGGCGGATAACAGGTCGCCGCTGGAGGCATAGCTCTTTTTAATAAAGTCAGCTACCGCCTGTGTTATGGCCTGGTTAAGCGCATTGGTGTTGGCATCAATAGCGCGTGACGTTATTTCACCCGGCTCAGGCTTTAATGCTCCGCCCTGTAAAATATGCTGAATATTTCCATAAGCTTCAGCGCTTCGGGCGGTGTTTGGTTCCAGTAAAATAAAGCTGCAAAAGCCAAGCAGGGCAGCCGCACGATTGTTTTGATGAAAGCAAACCAGTGCATACATCCGCTGTGTGCCTGCATGTTTGGGATCAAGCTTTATGGCTTCAATCGCGTTTTTCTCCGCTTCGGCATATTGCTTGTTTTTAAAATAAATAAGCCCTAACAGATCATAAGCCGCTGCATTTAACTTCGTGTCCCCCTTTATTACTTTTTCAAGGTACAGGATCCCGTCTTTACCCTTATCCCATAAAAATAAAGAATACGCCAACTGGTAATCAGCATATAAATTGCCGGTATCTAACTTTAAAGCCTGGTTATATTTTTCTATTGCCCCGGCATAGTTTTTTTCATCATTTAGTTTTACCCCCTCTTTAACCAGCGCCCGGGCATCTTCATTGTTTTGGGCAGATGCTTTGCTGCAAATCGTAATTACAAAAAGGCTTATCAGCAGGTATTGAAAGTATTTCATGCTCAAAATTAGGCAGAGCAATCAACTAAAAGAAAAATAATTAAAACATTACTTTATAACTGCTGTATAATTTCTGACTTTTGCCATCGTTTATCCAGTGAGATATTTGCTTTATGAGATTAGTATACAAGCCCATTATAATAATTGTTTCCTTCCTGTTTATTTTAGCCTCCTGCTCTTCCAAACAAAGTGATAAAAGTGCAAAGTTGCCCGGCCCTGATGCCCCGTTTGATACCAAAGCATTTTTAGCCTACGATCCTAAAAATGCGGATAAAAAGATTGACGAGGTTATGCAAAACCTGCATAAAACGCGTGCGTTTAATGGTAATGTGCTGGTTGCCAAACACGGCAAAATAATATATGAAAAAGCAATTGGCTGGGCCGATTACCTGCACCGGGACAGCCTGAAATTAGGCTCGAAATTTGAGCTGGCTTCGGTAACTAAAACCATTACCAGCACCGCAGTATTAATGCTGATGGAACAGGGAAAACTGAAGCTGGATGACGATGTAAAAAAGTTTTTTCCTGATTTTCCTTATGATGGCGTTACCATCCGCCTGCTGCTTACCCATCGCTCTGGCATGATGAACTATGTTTATTTTACAGATGATTTGTACCGCAGTCAGCACCTTAACCAAAGAAAGGGGATCACTAATGCCGAAGAGATGGCGTTGATAGCACAGTACAAACCGCGGCCGTTTAATAAACCTAATGCCAGGTTTTTGTACAACAACTCAAACTTTATGGTGCTTGGGTCAATTATTGAGAAAGTAACCGGCCAGACCTATGCCGATTTTGTGCAGACCCATATTTTTAAACCTGCCAAAATGCTGAATACAGCAGTTTATTCAAAGGCGGTTTATGATAAAATTCCTGTTGATGTGGTAGGACATGACAGGGGCCAGTGGCGCTATTCGGTAGTTCAGAACTTTTTGGATGGCCCTGTTGGTGATAAAGGTGTTTACAGCACTGTTGGTGATCTTTGGCTTTTTGACCGTGCATTACGAGCCGGGCGCCTGTTAAAACAGGCCACTATGGATTCAGCTTACGTTGCGCGTAATCCTATGGTGCACGGGCATTTTAGCTATGGCTATGGATGGCGTATTTTTGAAGCACCGGGCAAACAGGTTATTTATCACACAGGCTGGTGGCACGGTTTTAGACATATTTATCTGCGTGATATTAAAGATGACATTACTATTGTATTGCTGTCAAACCTTTCAAATGGCAGCCTGTTAAAATTAGATGAACTGTTTAAAGCCGCAGGCATGCCTATAGTACGCAAAAGCGCATACAATGGCAATGGCGATACAAGTGATGATTAAGGTTTAAGTGAGTGGTTGATTGAGTTGGATTAGGTTGATTAAGTTTTTTAATTTTGCAACTACTCACTTAATCAACTTAATCAACCCAATAAACTAATACGCTATGTTCGATAAACTGATGCAGGCCCAGCAAAAGGCGGGCGAGGTAAAACAAAGATTAGATGCTATTACAGTAACCGGTACTGCCGAGGGCGGTAAAATCACGGTGAATGCTAATGCCAACAAGGTGATCCTGTCAGTAGCTATTGATGACGACTTTTTTAAGGAAGCTGATAAGGAACAACTGGAAGAACTTTTGGTTATTGCCATAAACAAGGCAATGGAACAAGCCGATAATGTGAGCCAGAGTGAAATGGCTGCCATAACTAAAGATATGTTTGGCGGCATGGGCGGGCTGTTTTAACATATTTTGAATATTGACATCCGGATGTTTAACATCAAACATCGAATGCTGAAATTGGCACTTTGAAACGCGGTGTTTCGGATTCGTTACCCCTATTTAAAAATTTAAAAATTACTTATGAAAACTACCTTTTACGGACAGTCGACCTTCATGATTGAAACTGGAGGAAAAAAACTGTTATTTGATCCTTTTATTACACCAAATCCAATGGCTAAGGATATTGACATCCATAGCCTTAAACCTGATTACATACTGGTTTCGCACGGGCATGGCGACCATGTGGCCGATCTTGTTGCGATCCAAAAAAGCAGTGACGCTATAATAATCTGCATTGCCGAAATTGCAAACTGGCTTGGCAAACACGGCATAAATAATGCCCACGGCATGAATATTGGCGGCGGTTTTAACTTTGATTTTGGCCGTGTAAAAATGGTTAATGCCGTACATTCAAGCACCATGCCTGATGGCGCACCGGGCGGAAACCCTGCCGGCTTTGTAATTTATACCGGTGGAAAAACCATTTATTACGCCGGCGATACAGCGCTAACTTATGACATGAAATTACTCGCCGATGAAAACGTCGACTGGGCCTACCTGCCAATAGGCGATAACTATACCATGGGCGTTGATGATGCCTTAAAAGCGAGCAGCTTTATTAACTGCAAAAATATTATTGGCATGCATTATGATACCTTCCCGGTTATAAAGATCAATAAAGAAGAGGCTGCAGAAAAATTTATAAAAGCCGGAATAAATATAAAATTACCAGAAATTGGTGAAAGCATTGAACTGTAGATAAACATATTTAAAGAGGCCCCGGTACGATATCGGGGCCTCTTTAAATATTAGTGTTTCACAACCATTGTGTCTTTTTTCTTTGTTGTTGTATCCTTGGTCCTTTTTGTTTTCTTCTTTTTAGTAGTATCTGTTTGCATTGTTGACTTAACAATGCGCGGTGTCGCAATTGCATAAACACTTCCATAGGAGATTGCCGCCAGGGCAATCATACTAATTAGCTTTTTCATGTTTTTTAAGATTTATATTAATACTGGTAGTTAATTACAGATTAATTTTCATAGTCCACAATTACTAACAATTACCTTTTGAGCTTGTTTTATTTATTTGTAATAAAGCAATCCAGGCAAAGTGCGATATATTTATGTATAAACTTAAAATTTAAACGGTAAGTTTATATCCTACTCCCCTTATATTAATAATTTCAACCGATGGGTCGTGCCGCAGGTGTTTACGCAGCTTGGTGATAAAAACATCCATGGTACGGGTATTAAAAAAGTTATCATCGCCCCAAAGCTTTAACAATACGGCCTTACGATCAAGTACCTGGTTTTTGTGTTGGATCAGCAAGGTTAACAGTTCATTTTCCCGGTGCGATAGCTTGCATGATAACCGGCCGCTAAGCCTCAACTCCTGCTTATTCATGTCAAAGGTATATTGCCCTATAACAGTACTTACCTGTGTTTGGCCTGATGCTTTCCGACGTAAAAGTTCGTTTAGCCGCAGTATCAGCTCTTCCAGGCTAAAGGGCTTTTTCAGGTAATCATTGCCGCCGGCTTCGTAGCCTTTTATAACATCATCCGTTTGCGATTTTGCCGTTAAAAACAAAACGGGGATTTGTTTATCTGTTTTACGTACCTGTTCAACAAAGGTAAACCCATCCATAAAGGGCATCATTACGTCTACAATACAAATATCAAAATCATTTTTGCGGATGGCTTCCGTACCCAAAACGCCGTTAACAACATGGGTAACCACAAAGCCCCGCGTCCTCAGGCTTTCACTTACAATTTTTGCAAGCTGCAATTCGTCTTCAAGTAACAGAACTTTGGCTTGTTTCATTGTAAATAAGTGGTATGCTGATTATAAATTCTGTTCCGCGGCCCTCTTTGCTTGTTAGCGATAGGGAGCCCTTATGTTTTTCAATAATACTTTTGGCATAGCTTAACCCCAGGCCGTAGCCTTTCACATTATGAAGATCTCCGGATGGTACGCGGAAAAACCTGTCGAACACTTTATCCTGGTATTGAGCCGGAATCCCCGGACCATTATCACATACATTAATAATGATGCTGCTATTTTCAACATGCCCACTGATATTGACTAAAGAATCCGGGCCACTATATTTTATGGCGTTATCCACCAAATTGGCAATGGCATTTTTTAATAAGTTGCCATCTGCCATACCCGTTAAATCTTCATCCCCGCTTTTATAAATAATGTTCACGTTTGCTAATTGCGACTGTGGCTTATATTCCTGTATTATGCTGCCTATTAATTGATTGATATTTACTTTTGATAAATTAAGGGCAACATCTTCTTGCTGCGATACTACACTTTTCAGGATCTGGTCAATGAGGTTTGTTAGGTTCCCTGCCTGGTAGCGGATAATCTCCAGGTATTCATCTGCCGATGCTTTGCTTAAATTAAAATCCTGGATGGCCTCGGCGGCTATATTAATGGTAGCAACCGGAGTTTTAAGCTCATGGGTCATGTTGTTCACAAAATCATTTTTCAGCTCGGCCAGCTTTTTTTGTTTGAAAATGATCTTTGCTGTATAAGTGAAACAAAAAATAGTAATACAGATAAGTATTAATGAGCTTAATAAAACCCATTTCATTTTTTTTAGAAAAATAAGATTAGGATCAGGGAACCAGGCGCTGATGGCTTTGAACGGTTCTTTAAAACCATAATTGTAGGCACGCGTACCAAAAGAATTTTCTTTTAACGGTTCATTAGTTTCATTGAAGTTTTTGAAAATAAATTTTTTAGCGATGAAATGGTAGGAACTGTTTATATCACGCTTTAAAAGTTCCCTTTTAAATATGGAATCAAGACGAGTTAAATTCAATCTGTCTTTATCGTACGCCTCAACCAGTTTATCACCTAAACTTTGTGTAAAATAATATGCTGACTTTGTTTCAAGGTTTCCCCGGATAGTTCCTTTTACAAAATGATCAATAAAAAATATTTTTGCTTCGGGTGTAATTTGGTTTAATTTACCCTTAAAATCATTGATACTTAAGTAAAAAGGCCTTCGTTTATTAATCGGGTATTTATCCCTGATAGTAAAAACCGTTTGCTTTGCTTCGGCATTATATTTACAGGCTACCACAATTAAATTAGTATCTGCCAGCCACTTTTTATAATCAGCAAGTATTTCATCTTTACGAATATTTGTCAACTGCTCAACAGCCTTATCAAGCGCATCATTTGTTTGACTTCTAAAGGTTTTAACGGAATTTTGATATGCCTGGTAGTTCCAATACAACTGCAGTCCCAGCAAAAACGCTGTGCATATAGCCATTAAAAATACCACAAGGTTTATCCTTTTTTTCACTAGCGCAAAATAAGGTTTCATCAGCTTAAATTCAGCAAACGTTAACACTAATTAACCCTTCTTAACCTTGGTTAACCTTCGCTATCCTCAAATTGAGATACGTTTGATGTGAAAATTAATCACTATAAAATGAAAAAAATAACCTTATCAATGTTAGCTCTCGCGTTAAGCATTTGTGCATCGGCGCAGGTAAAAGTAGGTCAAAATGTACCAGCTATTAAATTTCAAACTGTTTTAAATTCCACGGTAAAAACAACTAGCCTTGAAGATTTTAAAGGCAAAGTTGTATTGCTTGAATTTTGGGCAACCTGGTGCGGTCCCTGCATAACAGCGATGGCACATCTGCAGGAATTGCAGAAACAATTTAAAGGCAAGTTACAGGTGATAACGATAAGTACTGAAAAGGAAAAGCGGATAAAGCAGTTTATTACCACCATACCCTCAAATCTTTGGTTTGCTGTTGATACAGCTGATGAACTTCGTGCGGTTTTTCCATATCATACTATTCCGCATACAGTATTGATTGATGGCGACGGTAAAGTTGTAGCTATTACTGAACCGGCTAACGTAACTGCAAAGATCATTGCCAATGTTATAGCCGGGAGGCCCATCAATTTGCCTCTTAAAGAAGACAATATGATTGCAGATCCTGTGAAAGCATATTTTAACGCAGCTGATACGGTTCAAAGCCGCCTTTTGATCCAACCAGAAATTAAAGGCGTAAGCAGTATGTCAAAAACGTATCCAACTGACAGTAATTTTAAAAACCGGCGGATAACCCTATTTAACCTGCCGTTAGAAACTATTTACCGGATTGCCTATAAAGATTTGCCTTATGTGCGGATTATTGACCTTACACCAAAGGAAAACATCAAACAAAATAAAACCAATTATTGCATTGATTTAATTGTACCAAAAGGCCATGAAAATGAGCTGATGCCCGCGCTCATAAAGGAGCTTCAATCGAGATTTGATTTAAAGGCCAGGATTGAAAAGCGAAAGAAAGAAGTTTACTTGCTTAAAATTGCTGATACAACTAAAATAAAACTACTTAAGCCATCAACCAATAAAGAAGAAGCTTTTAGCGGCGGCGATGGCGCGTTTAGCGGGCAGGCCGTAAAATTGAGTAAAATAGCCGATTATCTTGAAGGTTTCGGCCTGGTAAATATGCCGGTTGTTGACGAAACCGGCTCGGACATTAAATATGATATTGAATTTAATTATCAACCCGAAAAGAAAGGTTCCCTTACAGATGCGATTGCCGTACTCGGGTTAAAACTGGAAAAAGGCGAAATGGACATTGATATGCTGGTATTCAGATAATGCTTTAAACTATGATGCGCTTGATTAAAGGATGGAAAGATGCTTAATTAAAAAGGTACCAGGAATCCTATAATCTTTTAATCCTATAAATCTTAGTTCAAAACCAAGGGCTCATAAGGCCCTTTTGCTGTTAATAATCCCTTTTTTGCAACCCCATTGTCAAAACTGCAAAAGCATGACATAAAAAAAACAATGACTTAAGCTTAATGTTGTTTATTTGAATTTGATATTTGTGCACGTATAATTATACTTTATATTGTATAATTATTGATATTTACAGCTCCAATATAAAACATCGTAATTCATTTATTTATACATCTCTGCCAACCAGCTTAATGAAATCAACCCTTCAGCAATTAAAAGTACTCTCCATTGATATTGGAGGCTCGCACATTAAAGGAACCATCCTGAACGAAAAAGGAGAGCTGCAAAAAAAATACGAAAAGGTGGTTACACCAATTCCTGCAAACCCTGAGAATGTTATAAATTCAATAAAAACATTAGTAAAAGATTTTCCGGAATATGACAAGATCTCAGTTGGGTTTCCAGGATATGTAAAGAACGGTGTAATTAAAACAGCGCCAAACCTTAGTAACGGGCTTTGGAAAGATTTTGACCTGGCAAATAAGCTAAAAGAAATATTAGGACAGGATACGCAAGTAGTTAATGATGCTGACATGCAAGGCCTGGGTGTGGTAGATGGCAAGGGCCTTGAGCTGGTAGTAACCCTTGGTACAGGCTTTGGCACAGCCATGCTGCTTAACGGTAATTTATTGCCGCACCTTGAATTTTCGCATCAGCCATTTGGAAAGTCAGAATCATACGATAAGTATATTGGTGAGGCTGCGCTTGAAAAAGAAGGCGACAAAAAATGGAACAAACGTATGAAGAAGGTTTTTGAAGTTTTAAAAACCGTATTCAATTACGATTATTTATACATAGGAGGCGGCAACTCCGATAAACTCACATTTAAGCTGGATAAGAACATGAAAATTGTTTCGAATGCAGACGGAATAAAGGGAGGAGCAAGACTGTGGATAAATGATAATGCACCCGAAACAATCAAACCAATAAAAATTCAAAAGAAATAAACACTACACAACAATGAGCGCAACTACACAGGACATTGAAACTCTTGGAATTAATACCGCAAGGGTATTAGCTGCCGATGCAGTACAGAAAGCAAATTCAGGACACCCGGGCACGCCGATGGCACTTGCACCAATGGCACATGTGCTTTGGACAAAGTTTATGAATTATAACCCAAAAAGCACTGATTGGGCTAATCGCGACAGGTTTATTCTTTCGGCCGGGCACGCGTGTATGCTGCAGTATGCTTTCTTATATTTAACGGGATATGATCTTTCACTTGATGATATAAAGAACTTCCGCCAGCTGGATAGTAAAACGGCCGGCCACCCTGAGTATGGCTTATGCCCGGGGATCGAGGCAACTACAGGCCCGCTTGGGCAGGGCTTTGCTAATGCTGTTGGTTTTGCAATTGGTCAAAAACATTTGGCTGCACGTTATAACAAGCCCGGCTTCGATCTGTTCAACTACAAAATATATGTTATTTGCAGTGATGGCGACATGATGGAAGGCGTAACCTCCGAGGCCGCGTCATTAGCCGGGCATTTAGAACTTGGCAACCTGATCTATTTGTATGATGACAATCATATCTCGATTGAAGGCAGTACCGATATTACCTTTAACGAAGATGTAAGTGCGCGTTTCAGAGCTTACGGGTGGCATGTTCAGGAAGTTAGCGATGTTAATGATACACATGCATTAGAGCTTGCATTAATAAATGCCAAAGCCGAAGCGCAAAAACCATCATTAATAAGGGTACGCTCGCTAATTGCATATGGCAGCCCTAATAAATCAGGTACCGCAGGTTCCCATGGTTCGCCGCTTGGCCCGGATGAGGTAAAGCTGGTTAAAGAATTTTTCGGTTTTGATCCTGAAAAATCATTTGATGTGCCTGCTGAAGTATTGGATTATTACCACAAGGCAGGGGCAAGAGGTGAAAAAACCGAAGAAAAATGGAATAAGCTGTTCAGCGATTATAAAGCAAAATTCCCGGATCTGGCAGCAGAATATGAATTGCTAAGCAGCGGCGGACTTCCCGAAGGCTGGAAAGATTCATTACCAACGTTCAAGGGATCTGATCCCAAAATGGCAACGCGCCAGGCATCAGGCAAAGTATTAAATGCTATTGCAGCGAAACTCCCTAATTTAATAGGTGGCGCGGCAGATCTTTCCCCATCAACAGAAACTAACTTAAAGGAATTTGATTCATTTACATCAGAGAACAGGGCCGGCCGCAATTTCCACTTCGGCATTCGTGAGCATGCTATGGGAGCAGCACTAAATGGTATGGCATTAACAAAAGGAGTTATCCCATTTGGTGCCACCTTCCTGATGTTTTCTGAATACATGCGCCCGCCAATCCGTTTGGCAGCCATTATGAAGATAAGCCCGATATTTGTTTACACACATGATAGTATTGGCTTAGGCGAGGATGGCACAACCCACCAGCCGGTAGAGCAACTGGCTTCTTTGCGGTCTATCCCAAGAATCACCGTTATTCGTCCGGCTGATGCCAATGAAACAGCGCATGCATGGCGTGTGGCTATTGAGCATAAGGATGGCCCGGTTGTGCTGGTATTTACCCGCCAGGGATTGCCGATACTTGACCAGGATAAATATGGTAAAGCATCTGGACTTGAAAAAGGCGCTTATATCCTTTCAGAAGGAAGTAAAGGTCCGGATCTGATCCTGATGGCAACCGGTTCTGAAGTTGCATTAATAATGCAGGCGCAGGAAAAACTGGAAACTGAGGGCATTTCAACCCGTGTAGTAAGCATGCCAAGCTGGGAACTGTTTGAAAAACAGGATGCCGCTTATAAAGAAAAAATATTCCCTAAAGCAAGCAAAAAACGTTTGGCAGTTGAAATGGCATCCCCAATGGGCTGGCATAAATACACTACCGATGAAGGCGATATGCTGGGCATGACCACCTTTGGTGAATCAGCACCTGCAGAAGACCTTTATAAGCACTTTGGCTTTACAGTTGACAACGTTGTGGCCAAGGCAAAGGCGCTGCTAAAATAATTGCAGTTTAGTATGAAAATGACGAGGAAGCTTTTTTTGTTATTTGGACTGGCCGTGCTCGGTCTTGCGGTAACACCGCAGGTACGTGCGCAATCAGCTGTTAATGACAAAGAAAGCGCTCGCGTTTTTGTGCAAAAATTTTACGATTGGTACACTGCCACGTCTATTGCCCGGAATCCGGCCAGGAAAGACCAACCGTCGCCAGAGGCAACGGTAATGAAACAACAAAAGAAATATTTTGATACCCGGCTGGGAAAAGCGTTGAGCCGCTATTACAATACGCCTTCCAAAGACGATGATATCGGCCTTGATTTTGACCCATTTTTAAACGCACAGGATGATGGGCCAAGTTATCGCGCCTGTAATGTGAGCCAGAAAGGCGATATATTTAAGGTTGAACTGCGCGACATCAAAAAAAGGCAATCGGAAAAGACATTTTCAAAAGCCGACCTTTTATTAATTGTAGAATTAAAAAAGACTAATAGTCAGTGGGTGTTTACAAATTTCATATATCCTTTTAAAGAGGGCGATATGAATCTTTTGACTTTATTAAAAAATCAAAAAAAAGTATCATAACACATTGGCAGAGTTGATAGTTTAAAAATAAAACCTAATGAACTGGCAAAGCGATTTTATAAACAACCTTCATTGGTCTGATACCATCATCAACAAGGAGGGTAAAGAAAAAGTTGCTGCTAAAATTGCTGAAAAGGTAAAGGATGGGGATGTGTTAGGTGTGGGTTCAGGTTCAACGGTTTTTATGGCGCTGTTTGCTATCGCGAAAAGGGTAAAAGAGGAAAAGCTTAATGTTAAGGCGATATCTACTTCGGTTGAAATCAGCATGGCGCTAACTAACCTTGGCATACCGATGACGAGCCTTTACGAGCATCGGCCTGACTGGCTGTTTGACGGCGCCGACGAAGTTGACCCAAACCGTAGCCTGATAAAGGGCCGCGGCGGTGCAATGTTTAAGGAAAAGCTGTTGATAAGCAGCTGCCCGGTAAATTATATAATAGTCGACGACTCGAAGCTGGTGGATAAATTGGGCAGCAAGTTCCCGGTACCAATTGAGGTTTTCCCGCAGGCTCTGCTGTATGTAGAAGAAGAGCTGAAAAAGCTGGGAACGCGGGAATTGATTTTACGGCCGGCCAAAGGCAAAGACGGCCCTGTTATTACCGAAAACGGCAATTTGATAATCGACGCGTGGTTTGACAACATCCCGGTTGATACAGAGTTGAAAATAAAATCAATAACCGGGGTAATCGAGAGCGGGCTGTTTATAAATTATAATGTGGAGATTTTGATGGCGTAAGCTATTTAATACTACATTAAACTGACCGTAGTGGTATACTTATTGTCGCAAACAATGCAAACAAACACTCATTTTGAGTAAGATAATTCATTTATAAAATAACGCACTAATGGAAACTAATAAAGTAAAACAAATACACGGCTTTGGCCAAAGCATCTGGCTTGATTTTATTGATCGGGCAATCATTTCATCAGGAAAATTAAAAAGCTTGGTCGATGATGATGGCGTTAGAGGCGTAACCTCAAACCCCGCAATTTTTGAAAAAGCTATTACCAGCAGCTCGGATTATGATAACGATATCCGCACACTGGCTGACAGCGATAAAACCAACGAAGAAATATTTTTCGGATTAGCCATTACCGATATCCAAAATGCCACTAAACTTTTTGAAGGCGTTTATGACGAATCAAAAGGCGAAGATGGTTATGTAAGTTTAGAGGTATCGCCGTTTTTAGCCCTTGATACAGAAGGGACGGCTAAACAAGCAGACGAGCTTTGGAAAAAAGTTGACCGCAAAAATGTAATGATCAAAATACCGGGTACTAAGCCAGGGCTACAAGCTATAAGGGAATCAATTGGCAAAGGGATAAATATTAACGTTACCCTGTTGTTTGGTTTGCCGCGTTACGAAGAAGTAACGGAAGCATACATTTCAGGTTTGGAAGATCATTTGGCGGCAGGCCATAAAATTGGCCATATTTCATCAGTAGCCAGCTTCTTTTTAAGCCGGATCGATGTATTGGTTGATCCAATGCTTGATGAAAAAGGCCTTGGTGATCTGAAAGGTGAAGTTGCCATCGCGTCAGCAAAAAAAGCATACGAAATTTACAAAAGAGTGTTTAGCGGCCCGCGTTGGGAAAAACTGGCTGCACAAGGTGCTAAACCACAGCGTTTGCTTTGGGCAAGTACCAGCAGCAAAAACCCTGCATTTAAAGATACTAAATATGTTGAGGCCCTCATAGGTGCCGATACTGTTGATACAGTTCCGTTAGAAACGATTGAAGCTTTCCGCGACCACGGTATCGCAGCCAATACTTTAGAACAAGGTTTGGATAATGCCACTGCAATTTTAGATAAGTTAAAAACAGCAGGAATTGATATTGATGCCATTACCCAGCAGTTGGAAGATGAAGGCATTGAGAAATTCAACAAGCCGTTTGAAAAATTGCTGCAGGCAATTGAAGATCAAAAAACTAAAGTTTAATACCGTGGAAGCTACATCAGTAAAGATCCTGTTTTTTGACATTGGAGGTGTACTGCTTACCAATGGCTGGGGCCATGAATCGCGCAGGGAAGCATCTGAAAAGTTCGGCCTTGATTATGAGGAAGTAAAAGAACTGCACACTTTTATATTTAACGTGTATGAAATGGGCAGTATTACTTTGGACGAATACCTGGATACGGTTGTATTTAACCATCCCCGTGATTTTGCCCGCGAGGACTTTAAAGAATTTATGTACCGCCAAAGCCTTGAACTGCCTGATACCCTTAAATGGCTAAAGGAATGGAAAAAAGATTGCGGTTTCCGCATTATTTCCATCAATAACGAGGGTAAGGAACTGAACGATTACCGCGTTAAAAAATTTAAGCTGCATGAGCTGTTCGATGCCTTTATATCATCGTGCGAAGTAAAAATGCGCAAACCCGATCCGGGCATCTTTAACCTGGCCATGGGGGTTGCTTTGGCGCAGCCAAGCCAGTGTGTTTATTTCGACGACAGGATAATGTTTGTAAATGCCGCCAAAAAAATGGGCATCCAGGCGTACCAGCATACCGACTTCGTATCGACAAAAAAGATCTTAGAAAAATTAAAAAAAGAAAATCAACCCCAAATAAAATGAGTGCAACTACTGATAAATATGCTTTTGGCATGATAGGCCTGGGAACCATGGGCCGCAGCTTGCTGCTTAACATGGCGGATCATGGCTTTGCCGTTGCAGGGCATGATAAGGATGCGGCCAAAGTAGCATCGCTGAATGATGAGGGAAAAGAAAAAGATGTGAAGGGCTTTAGCGATGTTAAAGAGTTTATACAAAGTTTAACTACGCCGCGCGCAATAATGATGCTGGTTCCGGCCGGTAAAATTGTTGATAGTGTTATTGAAGAGTTAACGCCTTTGCTTGATAAAGGTGATATTTTAATTGATGGCGGAAATTCGCACTTTACTGATACCAACCGCCGTGTTGAAGAGCTGGAAGCTAAAGGCCTGCATTTCTTTGGCATGGGAGTATCTGGTGGTGAAGAAGGCGCACGTCGTGGCCCTAGCATGATGCCGGGCGGCGATAAGGATGCTTACGCGGTAATGAAACCAATTTTTGAGGCTATTGCTGCAAAAGTTGATGGAGCCCCATGTGTTACCTATATTGGTCCCGGTGCTTCCGGTCACTTTGTTAAAATGGTGCACAACGGTATTGAGTATGGCATAATGCAGTTGATAGCTGAAACCTACGAGATTCTTAAAAACGGTTTAAAGCTTGATAACGATGCCATTGGCAAGATATTTACCAAATGGAACGAGGGCAGGCTAAAATCATTTTTACTGGATATCACCAAAGACATTTTTGCTTATAAAGCACCCGGTACAGATCACCTGCTATTAGATGATATTAAGGACGAAGCTAAAGCAAAAGGTACCGGTAAATGGACGTCACAAGTGGCTATGGACCTGCAGGCCCCAATCCCTACCATTGATACAGCAGTATCCATGCGCGATCTGTCGAAATACAAAGCATTAAGAGTAAAGGCCGGCGATATTTACAGCACGGATGAGATCAAGCTTGACGTAAATAAAGATGAGTTTTTAATCGCATTGGAGCAGGCTTTCTACTTCAATATGATCATCAGTTATGCACAGGGCATGCACATGTTGTCAAAAGCATCTGAAGAGTTTAATTATGACCTTCACTTAGGTGATATTGCCAAGATCTGGCGCGGTGGCTGTATCATCCGTTCGGAGTTTTTGAATGATATATTCAAGGCTTACCAAAAGGATGCTAAGCTGGCCCATTTATTACTGGACAGCAATGTTGCGGAGCTGATAAAAGCTGCAGTACCGGGTGCAAGAAAAGTACTTTCGGCAACAGTTGCCGCAGGTGTTGCAACCCCGGCCTACGCATCGTCATTGAGTTACTTTGATGCCTTCCGCAGCAAGCGGATGCCCTCAAATCTAACCCAGGCACAACGCGACTATTTTGGAGCGCACACTTACGAGCTAATTGGCAAAGAAGGCGTGTTTCATACGCAATGGGTTCCTAAAAGCGAGGATTAATTATCATAATTTTAATAGCTGATAATATTAAATAAAATGAGCACAAGCACACATTCAGACCCTACGATATTTGTAATTTTTGGCGGTACAGGCGATCTTACCTCGCGTAAAATTGGGCCGGCGCTGTATAATTTGTTTTTAGACGGATGGCTGCCCAAGCAGTTCTCCATCATTGGCACAGGCCGTACCCAATATAGTGATGAACAGTTCAGGACTAACCTGCATAACGATATCAACCAGTTTTCGCGCAACGGAAAGGCTGATGAAAAGAAGTGGGCCGAGTTTGAAAAAAGCGTTTACTACCAGGTGTCGGATATCAACGATTTTGAAACCTATAAAGAGTTTGGTAAGCGTGTTGAAAAGCACAATACCGATTGGAAAACAAAAGCCAATGTAATTTATTACCTGGCGGTGTCGCCAAATTTCTTCCCTATAATCGCTTCCAATATTTCGAAGGCTAAACTGGCTGATGACCCTAAAAAGGTAAGGATTGTGATTGAAAAACCATTTGGCCATGACCTGGAAACCGCTAAAGAGTTAAATAAATTGCTTAGCCGTATTTTTGATGAATGCCAGATCTACCGCATTGACCATTACCTGGGCAAGGAAACGGTTCAGAATATAATGGCTTTCCGCTTTGCTAACAGCATAATGGAGCCATTGTGGAACCGAAACTATATTGAACATGTACAGATCTCGGTTACTGAGCAGTTGGGCGTTGAAGAACGTGGCGACTATTATGACGGATCAGGCGCTATGCGTGATATGATCCAGAACCATTTGCTGCAGCTGCTTTGCCACATAGCTATGGAGCCGCCTGTGAGCTTTAATGCCGATGAAGTGCGCGACCGTAAAGTGGATGTGTTAAAGGCCATGCGCAAGTTTGGTCCGGAAGACGTTCGTAATTCAGCTGTTAGGGGCCAGTATGGCAGCGGATGGATGAAAGGCAAGGAGGTTTCCGGTTATCGCGAAGAGCCAAAGGTTAATCCGGAATCAAATACAGAAACCTTTGCCGCTATAAAGTTTTTTGTAGATAACTGGCGCTGGCAGGGCGTTCCGTTCTATTTGCGCACAGGCAAGCGGATGCACCAGTCCTCATCGGTTATTACTATCCAGTTTAAGGATGTACCGCATTTGATCTTCCCTACCGAAGCCGCTGAAAGCTGGCAGCAGAACAGGCTGATCATCAGTATCCAGCCCGAAATGAGTATTCGCCTGCAAGTACAGGCCAAAAGACCAGGTATAGATATGGTTTTAAATGCTGTTGATATGGTGTTCGATTATAAAGGCACCTACGCCAACCAGGCTCCTGAAGCTTATGAAACGCTGATACTGGACACGATGCTGGGCGACCAAACCTTGTTTATGCGCAGTGACCAGGTTGAAGCTGCATGGGAGTTGGTTATGCCAATTTTAAACACCTGGCAAAATAAAAAGAGTTTAAATTTCCCTAATTATTCTGCCGACTCATGGGGACCAGAATCTGCCGAGGCTTTGATTGCCCGCGACGGGTTTAATTGGTTCACATTGCCGGTACAAGGGAAGAAATAGTAATTAGAGGCTGGAGGTTAGAGATTAGGTAAGCATGGAGCGGCTAAATGGTTTTCCAAACTAATCTCTGATCTCTAACCTCTGGTCACTAACACTAACCTCTAGTCTCCAATCACTAATCTCTAAATACCCATGTTAAACATTTATAATACCGCCGATGAAGTGCTGACAGCACTGGCTGAATATTTTGTAATAATAGGCGGTGAAGCCATTACAAAGAATGGTAAGTTTTCAGTTGCCCTTTCCGGCGGAAGCTCGCCAAAAAAATTGTATGAATTGCTGGCATCCTCATTTCACGATCAGCTGGATTGGAGAAAAGTTTATTTCTTTTTTGGCGATGAGCGCAATGTTCCGCAAACGGATAAGGATAGTAATTACCTGATGGCCAAAAAGGCTTTGTTTGATCCTTTGGAGATTGACCCAATGCATATTTTTCCTGTTGATACAAGCCTTGCCCCCAAAGAAGCTGCTAAAAAATACCAGGAAGAAATTGAACAGTTTTTTGACGAGGGTGAGTTAAGCTTTGATTTGATATTGCTGGGCCTGGGCGACAATTCCCATACTGCCTCTTTATTTCCGCACACTCCTGTTTTACATGACAGGGTACCCGGTGTAAGCGATGTTTATTTAGAAGATCAGCAGGTTTACCGCATCACAGTTAATGCCCCCTTAATTAATGAGGCCCAAAACATTGCCTTTTTAGTTTATGGCGAGGAAAAAGCAATAGCAGTACACCATGTATTGGAAGATGACGAAGACATTGAAGAATATCCCGCTCAATTAATTGAGCCGATTGTTGGGCAGATCCAATGGTTTTTAGATGACGCAGCGGCTTCGATGTTGCGGTATAAGTAATTTCCACCTGTCATTGCCGTAAAGGCCAGATAATTCTGTTAACGGTTATCTTGACCTTTACAGTAATGACATAGGTTTATTTAACAGGAGAAACCTTTCCTATTAACCATCCAGCAACATCATTTGCAGCTTTATCATTTTCAAAACTGGCAGGCAATCGGCCATTAGTATACTCATCATACAGCCAGGGATCACCTACAGCAAACACAGTTCCTTTTCCATATTTTGCTACCGCGATAATAACCGCTCCGTTATTATTTTTTAGTGCTGACTTAGCCGGGCCGGTTATAGATATGGAGCAGGCATCCTTCATAAATATTTTACCGGCGGTTTTAAAAATAGGGTTACCGGTTGTAATTATCGCACCATCTTCAAAATGATCGTCATTTATAACGTGGTTTTGCAGATCATTGTTAAAATGCATTCCAAATTTTTCAGCCAGGTTATTAAAATGTGGCAGCTCAACATTGGCGCTGTCATTAGCCATCATTACCAATAGGCCGCCGCTTTTTACCCATGCGGCTATTTCGTTAATATCTTTTTGTCCGATATAATTAGGATCCGGGCTTTCTTTTTCCGTATCGGGATCAACTATGATGTAAATAGCAGTGCCTTTTAGATTACTGATTGTGGGTGCGTGGTTTAATGTATCCAGTGTTGCCCCGGCTCTTTTAAAGGCATCACCAAAAATGGAAAAGCCGGAGTTTGCTTTCCCGTCCCATAAATAATGATACCGCTCTATTTTCCCCGAAGCCGCTTTATGAACTTCATGGTTAAAGTAATAATCAAGCGTAACTTTTTGAGCGTTTACGCTGCTATATGAGCCTGCAATTATGGCTGGCAGGGCTATCATTAAAAGTTTGTAATTCATTTGGTTGAAAATTGCTGATACCTTTTCATTGCCTCTACAAAATAATAATCGGCATAAGTTAACGCCGCATCTATTTCGCTTTTTTGCGGCAGATGGCCAACGCTATGTTTTAAAATAAAGCCACCATTGGTGCCCGGGGCCGCCTTATATTCAGGCGATGACAGGGTTTTTATAATAGTTTGCGCCGTGTTAAAATAGGTCATGCCATCCTTTTTATCAACATAGCGGCATAGCTCCAGCAAGGCTGAGGCCATTATTGCCCCGGCAGATGCATCACGCAACGCCCCCGGAATATTCGGCGCATTAAAATCCCAGTAAGGAATTTTATCTGCCGGCAGGTTAGGGTGGTTAAGTATAAAACCGGCAATATGCTCTGCCTGGTCCAGGTACTTTTTATCCTTTGTTTCGCGATACATCACCGTAAAACCGTAAAGCCCCCAAACCTGCCCGCGTGCCCATGCCGACTCATCAGCAGATCCCTGTGCTGTTTTCCGTTGCAGCACCTCGCCGGTTTGGGCGTTATAATTTACCACGTGATAAGAGCTATAGTCGGCCCGGTAATGATTTTTCATGGTAGTATTGGCATGTGTTACCGCAATTTTATAAAAACTGGAGTCACCGCTTTCCTTTGTGGCCCAGAATAATAATTCAAGGTTCATCATGTTATCTATGATCACCAAAAAATCAGAAGGCTTTGAATCCCATGATTTAATACAGCCCACCTTAGGGTTAAAGCGGGTAGATAATGACCTGGCACTGTTTATCAGGATCTGCTTGTACTCCGGCATTGGCTCAACCCGGTTAGCATTGCCAAAGCTGCAATACATCATAAATCCAAGGTCGTGCGTATGTGTGTTATACTCCTCTTTGGCTAAGCTATCCATTGACCGGTTTGCTTCAGCAAGCAAAGCGTCATCATGCCCCTGCTCATATAAATTTAATAAAGTACCGGCATAAAAACCACTGCACCACCATGCTGATTTACTGGTTACAAATTTATCAGCTGCGGGGTTGTAACTCCGCGGAAACTCTCCTGGAGCAAGCTTAGCAGCCATAATTTTGTATTGTTTACCGGCGTCATCAAAATTCTGTTTAATGGTATTAAGCAGTTGAACCTGTGGTTTTAAATATGATACAGGTTGAGAAAAACAAATTTGTTTAAATGAAATAAGACTTATTATTACAACAAATACTGGCAGGTGTTTTTTCATAAACAGGCATTTTAGGCGCAACCTCAAAGGGCGGCAATTGGCGACTAATGTTAATTAAAGATATAGCCTTTTTTTAAATTGATGCATTTGTAATAAAAAAAGGACAATGAGCTTTCATCATCATCCTTTTTTAGTTTTTCAATAATATTTCTTATTTAACTTCAAATGAAAAATACTGACTTCCGGCATCGCCGTTGCCTGTAATTCCTTGTATAACGCCTACATATTTTCCGGCCTGGTCTGATGTATAAAAAGACACCTTATCCTGGTTGTTTACAGATGGCGCCCAGTACAAAAGATTCCTAAAATCAGGGATCCGGCTTTTAGCCTGCGCTTCGCTGTCATAAACCGGCGAATAAAATTGCCTGCGCAGTTGTAAACCTTCATAATCAATTACTACCGCTTTCGAATCGAGCTCCACTCCGCCCAAATCACCTTTATAGGTAGTAAAGCTGAAGATGCCTTCCTGTGCTGACGGACCATAATAAAATCGATCGCGAATAACTTCCAGCTTTCTTACTTTCAATGGGTCAACAGAAAAGATCTTGTTTACATCAAAAACAGGTACGCCATCAAGTATTACCAGGGGGTCGCCATCTAAAAAGCCACGGTCGCTGAGCACCTTTATATGAAACCGGCCTTTTGATCGTACTATATTATCTTCAGATACATACTCGCGCAAATCCTCCTCCATTGTTGTAAAGCGGGTAAAATCATCAAGCTTATATGTTTTATAAGGCTTGCCATAAAATGCACTGCTATCAATTCCCGGATCATAAAACCGCTTTAAGCTATTTGCCGAATAAATATTTAACACTTGTATACCTAAACTGTGCGCCTGCAATGCGTTTTGCATACCGTTGGCAAATTCAAATTTCGGCAGCATTGTTTTTGAGTATTGTTCTGAAAAAGGGCTCAAAATATCAATCCGGTAAGTAGTATCAATCATCGTATTGGTTTGGGCAACTACTTCGCCCGGGCCGTAAAAATCTTTTGTACTATATAACAGGTGCCCCGATGAGTCGCTTTGCGATGCATACACCTGCACTCTTTTACCGGGGATTCCAATATAAGTCATAACATCTGCAGCCGGGGTATTGGTTAGGGTATTGGTAATTTTTGCCGTAACAATATGGCCGTTATATTCAGGTAAATAGTTAAAGTCAGGTGGTTTATTTTCAAGCACCTGGCTCCATTGAAACCTGCGCCAGCCCTGCGTAAGCATCAGGTTGTCTAATGCTTCATCCGTCTCGGTATTTGTGTTTTTAAAGTAATAGTCCGGCGATTCAATACTGCCTTTCAGATCGGAGCCTAACCATAAATAGTCAAAAATATTGCTGCGGTCAACATCCTGCAAAGAATCAATGCGGTAAACAGCCATTGACATATTTGCATATACGGGTTTACTGGCCTGGTCTTTTGCTAAAACATTTATATTAACTTTTTTGCGTAAAGCATATTGTTGCTGATCGGCACTTGCATCAATGAACAATTTTTGAGCCGGGCGTTTAAAATAAAGCCTTTCACAAACCGGCTGTTTGGCATTGTTAAAAATGGTGATGCTTGAGATCCCATCGCCAAGCACATTTTTGCTTATAGTAAAGTGGGCCGCTCCGTTACTAATAGATGTGCTTTGGGCAGCTTTTATCATTTGACGGGTATGCACAAAAAGATAAATATTTCCGTCGGCACCTTTTACATTTACATCTAACTGAGCGCCTTTATCAATAATGCTCATTACATATCCCTGGCTATTTGCTTCAGGAAGACTTTTAGTAACGGCCCCGCCGTTAAATTTTACAACCGCTTTATAAGTGTTGTTTGCAGCAGGAGTAAATGAAAAATTACCCATTCCAAATTTCAATGGTTTAAACCGCGCTACAGTATCATTATGCTGATCAACAATGGCGCCTGTAAAAGCAACGCCGAGGCCATTTCTCCCTACCGCCTTGAAAGCTACCTTACTTTCAATGCCGCTAACTAAACTGCCGCCTTCCGGAAAAAACTGGATATCGTAGTTACCTGCCGCTTCCTTTGTTATATTATCAGGTGACTTTAAGGGATTTAGCAAAGTGATCATTTTTTCAAAATAATAATCCGGGCTAAAATTTTTCATCCAGTTGGTATAGGCCCTTAATTTATAGTTTCCATTATTTACCGTTACCGGTATATAAACGGAGCCATCGCCGATGCCGTTTTTAATAGAAACTTTGGCCTGGGCCACCGGGCTTTGGCTATTATCTAAAATTTCAACATAAACCACTTTGCTCAGGTTTAGCGGTTTATGATCATTGCCGTCAACACAATAAATTTTAAACCATATTATCTCGCCTGGCAGGTAAGTGCTTTTATCAGTATGAACAAATACTTTCTCCTGTAAAGCACTGTGCTTATATAAATTAAAGCTGTTCTGAACTTCCTGGATAGCCTGGGCCCTGCTGTTTAACATGAGCAGGGAAAGAGCTGAAATTAACAGCAGTGTCTTAATTGTTTGTATAGTATTTCTCATAATCAATTATTTTATCGTTTCAAAAAAAGCATGTAACAATGCCGGTTTAAGTATTTTTTAAAGCAGCTAATTTGAACTTAGCCGGTATATATGTCGTATTTTATAAATCAATAAAAAAATTATTCCCAAAAATCCGGTGTTTGTTTGCTCCCCCTTAATGTGCAATCAACACAATATGGATCAGAAGCCGTATATCCAATAGGATTGAGACTTTGGCCACTGTAAATGCCATTTATAGGTATTTCTAATCCCGGGACTAACACTTGTTGAACGCTATTTTTTAACAATGAGTCAATCAGGCAATCATATGGATAAATGGGCTTCCATGTTTCTGGTAATTGTTCACTTGTTATAAATATTCTTTTTGTTTGAACTGAGCATGCACTTATATATCCAATTACTATTTCCGTTTTATTAGCTACGTTATGTATATTACCGCTTAGCTGTGATGGCTCCGCATCAAAAATACTTCCCAGTTGCTCCGTATTCTTTTTTAAATTTTCCCAAAACTTGTACCCCTGTGCAGTTAATGCATACTGATGAACAAGAATGCTGTATTTTACTTCGATTTTTTCGGATGTTGATTCAATGGCTGTTAAAGGCGCCTGGAATATCACATCCTGTTTTAATTTGGCGGAGGAGCTTAAAAGTATAGTACTTGAAGTATTATTTAAAAAGCAATAATATACTTGTTGATCCTCATGCCGGGGCACTATACTAGTGCCGTTAGAAACGAACGACGAGGCATATTTTGAGTGGAACCGCCAGGTCTCAACATAATCATAACGATAGTAATGAGTGTCATTTTTAGGATCGTGTGTGTTGACGTAAATTTGTAATTTATTGCCTGTTGCAATAAACCCTACACTATCAACAGGAGGAGTAACTTTTGCCTGTTCATAATCTGAAAGATAGCTCTGTCCATCTAATTTGATGCTTAAACGGAATTTGCGGGTATTATCAAGCGTAACACCAGTTAACTGATAACTGCCATTTCCAATCCCCTGTAAACCATAATTAGATCCGTTATCACTTTCAATAAATAATTCGGCATTATCTACCGGGTTATTTGTTACACTATTTGACAAGTTAACTGTTCTGCTAAGTTTAATGTTGGTAATATCATTTATATTAATAACTCCCTCAACAACAAGGTAAGTGTTGGGTGAGCTGATAACCTTTGGATTATATGGTTTTTTACATCCAACAGAAAGTAAAATAATAAATAATAAAAATTTCCAGTTTGCCATATTAATTCTATTTCCAAAAATCAGGTTGTTGTCTGGTTCCCCGTATGGTGCAATCAACGCATTCTACACTTGATGATACAAACCCAACCGGTGACGCGCTGCCTTTAGTAAAAAAGGGGCTCACAGGTATTTCTACTCCTGGTACAAGGAAAGTTTGAACCTGGTTTAGCTTGGTTTTAGGATTATTATACCATAATGAATCAAGTTGGCAATCGTAAGGATAACTGGGTCTCCATGTATCCGGTAATTGCTCGCTTGTTATAAATACTCTTTTTGATGATACTGTGCCGGCGCATATATAGCCAATTACCGGTTCTTTTGGGTCGGCTGTGTTATGTATGTTACCAATAAGCTGCGTTGGTTCAGCATCAAAAATACTCCCTAATTGTTCCGTATTTTTTTTTAGGCTTTCCCAAAATTTGTACGCCTTTTCAGTTAACGCATATTCATGTACAAGAATGCTGTATTTTGTTTCTATTTTTTCGGATGTGGATTCAATGGCTGTTAAAGGAGCCTGGAATAATATATCCTGCTTTAATTTGGCTGATGAACCTAAAACTATGCTGCTTGAGGCGTGATTGGCGAAGCAATAATATATTTGCTGATCTGCATGTCTTGAAACTATATTAGTTCCATCAGAAACGTATTCCGAGTTATATTTTGAGTGGAACCGCCATGTTTCAACATAATCAAACCGGTAATAGCGTGTATTGTTATTCACATCGTGCGTATTGGCATAAAGCTGCAGTTTGTTGTTTCCTGCAATAAAGCCGACACTATCAATAATTGGAGTAACCTTTGCCTGCTCGTAATCCGACAGGTACTCTTTGTGATCATCGAATATGGTTATCCTAAGCCTGAATTTCCTGGTATTATCAAGTATTACTCCCGATAATTGATAAACCCCATCTGCAGTTTCGTATAACCCATAAATGTTACCATTATCACATTCAATAACCAGGCTAGCCTGAACCGGTTTTGTGGTTACAGTGCTTGTAAGATTTACTGTTTTGCTAAGTTTAATAGTGGTAATATCATTTGTATTAATAGTCCCTTCAACCACAAGATAACTGTTGGGTGAACTAATAACCTGTGGATTATATGGTTTTTTACACCCCACCGATAATATAATACTAATTATCAATATCCTCCAATTCTTCATATTTCTTCTCACTGCCAAAAGTTTGGTTGTTTATTTGTACCGCGTAAGGTACAATCCACACATTCAGGGGTCGATCCCTTAAAACCTTCTATCTTAGGCGCTCCGGGCGACTGAATTCCTTCAACCGGTATTATCGGGCCGCGGGTAGCTTTGTTAAAATTAATATACTGATCAACCTGGTTAACAACTTCTCCAGTATTTGGATCATGAAATGCATAAAGATAACTACCTAATTTACATCCACTATTGTTTGGATCAATCCAGGCTGGTAAATTTCGCTGGTCAACAAAATGCCGTTTTACTGAAAAATCACCTACACTTACATAACCAATAACCGGTTCAAGCGGGTTATTAACTGCATGAATATTACCTTTTATTTGTGATGGCTGGGCATCAAAAATACTTCCCAGCTGCTCCGTGTTCTTTTTAAGGTTCTGCCAAAAATCATACCCCTCTTTTGTTAAAGCATATTGCCTTACCAAAATGCTATACTTATGCCTTATTTTTTCAGAATGGCGGGATATAAAAGTAATGGAGGCATCACTAATAACATTTGCCGACAACTTAGCCGAAGATCCAAGTGTAATTACACTTGAAGCATTGCTTCGCCAGCAGGTGTAAATTTCATCATTTATTAAATCGCGGCGTAAAACCGTATCGCCATTTGATTTATAAACTGATTGATAATCTGATACAAATACCCATGTTTCATCATATTCCCAACGATAGTAACGCGAATTATTTACAGCATCATGTGTATTTAAATTAATATCAACGCCGTCACTTTTTACTTTATAGGTAACGCTATCAATTGGCGGGGCGTTTAATACAGGTACATAATCTGATACATAATCCCGGCTACCGCCAGTTTTTATTCGTAACCGGTATTTATGAGCTTCACTAAGGTTCAAACCTGCTGATACATATACGCCGTTAGCAGTTTCATTTAGCAAATGAGCTGTATTATCATCGCCCTCTACGGTTACTACAGCATTTAATTCAGGATTTACATTAACTGCATCTGAAATTTTAACTGTACGGTTGAGTTTTATTATGGTTGAATCAGATCCACTATTGATCAGGCCTTCCACAACTAAATAATTTTCAGTTGATGAAATCACCTCCGGATTATAAGGCTTCTTACATCCTTCAAATAAAACAAAAGCAAATAACATAATTTTCCAATTTCTCATAATCTCTCTCATTGCCAGTAGTCCGGTTGTTTATTTGTGCCCCTTAAGGTACAATCCACACACTCGGGTGGGGCCCCCGAATATCCTATCGGGTAAGGGTTACCTCTCATATAAATTCCATCTATAGGTATGTCTACGTTTATCAGGGTTTTATTGTAATTTAAATATTTATCCACCTGGTTAATTATACCACCTCCGTTAGGGTCAGTATACTTATATAAATATGCTTTTGCTTTGCAGCTTGCATCAGGAACAATAGGGTCAAGCCATGCAGGCAAATTCCGTTGATCAACAAAAGCCCTTTTTGTTGTGAAAGTGCCCACACTAACATAGCCTATAACGGGTTCCTGGGGGTTTGTTAATGAATGAATATTGCCATTTATTTGTGACGGCTGGGCATCAAAAATGCTTCCCAGCTGTTCCGTGTTTTTTTTAAGATTTTGCCAGAAGTTATAAGCGTCCTCTGTTAATGCATACTGCCTCACTAGGATACTATATTTATGACGTATTTTAACCGAATGCCTCGACAGGAAAGCTATCCGGCTGTTATTAATAACGGCCTGGGAGAGCCTTGCAGCCGAACCCAAAACTATGGTGCTTGAGTGCTCAGTTCTCCAGCAGGTATAAATTTGATCGTTTACAAGATCGCGGATTAAAACAGTATCGCCGTTTGATTTAAATATTGATTGATAAGCAGAGGTGAATACCCATGTTTCATCATATTCCCAGCGGTAGTATTTATTCTTATTTTGAGGGTCGTGTGTGCTTAGTTGAATCCCCACGCCATCGCTTTCTACAGCATAGGTAACGCCGTCGACGTCAGGAGTATTTAACACAGGGACAAAATCAGATCTATATTCATTGTCAGCAGTTTTTATTATTAAACGATATTTATGTGCATTGTTTAAGTCTAAACCCGCAGACACATACTCCCCGTTAGCTGTGCCGGTTAAAGCATAAGTTGTATTATCATCACCTTCAACGGTTACAGTTGCATTTAGCTCAGGGTTTACATTAACCGTTCCTGAAAGTTTAACTGTATGGTTAAGCTTTATAATAGTTGAATCCTGACCACTGTTTATAACTCCTTCTACAACAAGGTAACTATTGGGCGCGTCAATAACCGGCGGTGAATATGGTTTCTTACATCCCCCCGCTACTATTCCAATAAATAAAAAAATCCTCCAGTTATTCATATCTTCTCTCATTGCCAAAAACCGGGTTGTTTATTTGTGCCCCTTAAAGTACAATCCACACATGCGCTGCTTGATCCGGTAAAGCCCAAAGTATCCTTTTGAATAATCGGATCAACTATTGCGTTAACAGGAATCTCATCCGAATAATAAAATTTAGTGAAATATGGATCTGTAAATAAAAGCGAATCCAAAGAGCAACTGTTATAAGGCGTTTCCAAAATTGCATGCGGTAACTTTTCAGGATCAACAAATATCCTTTTATGTGAAACTGAACCTGCGCTAATGAAACCTATAACCGGCTCATCTGAATTGGTAATACAATGAATATTGCCCGTTAGTTGTGAAGGCTCAGCATCAAAAATGCTTCCTAATTGCTCCGTGTTTTTTTTGAGCTTTTCGTAATAAACATAGGCATCTTTGTTTATGGCGTATTGGTTAACCAATAAACTGTATCGCTCAGTAAATTTTTCTGACGATAGGGGTACTAAAATTATAGATTGATTTGCAATTACATTTTGCGTTAAGTTTGCTGAAGAGCTAATAGTGATGCTGCTTGATGTATCGCTTGCCCAACACCTGGATATTTCTTCACTTAAACGCCGGTTAACAATCCCCATTCGAGGGCTGCTTGTTGCCTTAAACAAGGATATATATCTTGAATGGATTATCCATGTTTCAGCGTAATCCCACCGATAATAACGGGTATCGTTTTTCGAATTATGTGTATTTACATAAAACTGTACCCCGTCTCTAACTAGTGTATATCCAACGCTGTCAATTAGCGGCGTAACCCTTGGCTGAACAAAATCGGATAAGTACTCTTTGTTGTCACTTGTTTTTATCCTAAGGCGGTATTTACGGGTAGTATCAAGTAATACACCACCCAGTTTGTATTTTCCATTTGAAACTTCTGTTAAAGGAAAGCTGCGGTTTTCATCATTTTCTGTGGTGACTATGGCGTGCAATACCGGCTTTGTTGAGGTTTTGCTGTAAATATTAACCGTGCGGCTTAGTTTTACTACGGTAGTATCGTTAATATTTATATTCCCTTCAACTACAAGAAAGCTATTTGTTGAATTGATAACATTAGGGCTGTATGGTTTTTTACAACTCATAATTACTAAGGTGAAGAATATGTAAATGATATAACTGTATCGGTAACTCATAACATCAAAACCTGATATTATAATTAATAAATGGAATTGGGGCTGCAAAAATGGAAAGTTTATACCCGCTTATAACACCGCTTTGTTCAGTAAAAAATGTTGAGTAAGCGTTTTGCCTTCCGGTTATATTATACACACCAAGGGTCCATGAATTATGTGTTAGCTGATGTACCCTGTGATTGCCTTCAATAATGATAGAGAAGTCAGACCTAAAATAATCAGGGATCCGGTATGCGTTCCTGTCTGAATAAAATACCCTTTCAGAGCCGGCATATTCATATTTGGCAATTGGTAAAGTAATTGGCCTGCCTGTGCTGTATGATACATCAAATGACACACTGTAGCGGTGGGTGAAACGGTAATTACCGTTAAAATTAACCGAGTGTGGTTTATCATAATTTGCAGGGTAATATTTGCCGCTGTTTATAAACTCCCCGGCATAAGGATCATCCTGTTTTAAGAAAGTACGGGAGTAAGTGTAGCTAAGCCACCCGTTTAATTTACCGGCAGTTTTTTTCAATAAAAACTCAGCTCCATAGGCCTTGCCCTGGGTATTAATTACATCCTGCTCAATATGATGGTTTAACAAAAGCACCGCACCGCTTTTATAATCAAGATAGTCCCTGAGCCTTTTATAATACACCTCTATTGACATTTCGATTGTATTGGCTTTAGCATTTTTAAAAAGCCCTAATGAAACCTGGTCGCCATTTTCAGGCCTGATGTTTGGGTCACTTAACTTATAAATGTCAGTTGGCGATATCGAAGTTGAGTTAGATAGTAAATGGATATACTGATGCAGCGTATTATAACCGGCCTTTATTGATAAATTATCACTTAATAAATAGCGTGCAGAGACCCTTATATCGGGTGCGCAGTAAGTTTTAATAAATTTGCCGCTTGCATATTTTGTGCTGTCAAGTATGTTGTTCGGCTCCTTAGGTAAATTTGGAGCATAGTTATTAACGGTTTGCGGACCCAGGTAACTATAAACATTAAACCTTACGCCAGCGCTAATTGTTAAATTATCAGTAACATCAAATTTGTCGCCTAAATATACAGCGCTCTCCAAAGCCTTTTCTGTTGGAATAGCATCTGGCGCTATAAGAGATTTTTCGCCGTTTGGCTCAAACGTGCCCGGGTTTATTTTATATAATATCGAGCTTAAACCAAAGTTAATGGAATGCCTGTTGTTCAAATAGTATGTAAAATCTGATTTAAAGTTTGATTGGTTAATGTTAAACCCAAGGTCATAAGCATTTATAGGATTTGCACTGCTTGATACATCATACTGATACTTATCAATCCCGGTTGATATTAAACTGTATAGCTTATTATTAAAACTATGCTTCCATTTAATATTAAGGTTTTTGTTACTGTATGAATAGGCCGTATCGCTGTTAAGCTTAAATTTATCCCGGCTCAGGTAGCCGCTCAGGTATAAGTTATTTTTTTCGTTTATTTGGTGACTTATGCCTAAATTAAAATCATAAAACGATGCCTGGCTGTGCTTATATGATTCAGGCAATAACTTTAGCAGCCAGTCGGAATAGGTGGTACGCCCTCCAAATATAAATGAGGTTTTATCCTTAATAAGCGGGCCTTCAACGTTTAACCTGCTGGTAAGCAATCCTATACCTGCCGAGCCGGTGAAGATCTTTTTATTGCCTTCGCGGTTGGTGATGTCTAAAACGGATGATAAACGTCCACCAAATTTTTCGGGGATGCTGCTTTTATAAAGCTCAATATCCTTAACAATATCAGGGTTAAAGGCAGCAAAAAAGCCAAAAAAGTGTGCCGGGTTATAAATGGTATTACCATCAAGCAGAATCAAATTCTCGTCAGCAGCACCGCCGCGAACATTAAAGCCCGTAGTAGCTTCCCCTACTGAAGTAACACCCGGAAGCGTTAATACAACTTTTAAAACGTCGGCTTCCCCAAATGCTGTCGGGATCTGTTTAATATTTTTAATATCCAGGCGGGTTACCCCTAAATCGGTACTTCTTACGTTTGCCACTTTATCCGCAGAGATCTTAACTTCCTTTAAGCTATTAATTTGTTCCTGCAGCTCAATATTCAGCTTGCCGTCAGTGTATAGGATGATCTGGCGCCTGGTATCACGCATGCCCAATCCTCTAACCAGCAATGTTTGCCTGCCGCGTGGCAGCGTTATTGAGAAATAGCCAAATTGATCAGTAGCTGCCCCGGTTTTTGTATTTGCAACGTAAATGCTTGCACCGGTTACCGCTTCGCCCGATTTAATATCACGAATATAGCCGCTCAATATTGCCTTCCCTGCTTTTATATTATTGGTTTTTATCCCTATTTCATAAAGCTTATTTTCGGTTGTTGCATCAGCCACCTTTTTTTCTGTTTCGGCTGTATAATCAGCGATAGGTGCAGTTTGTGTAACAGGGGTGTTTAAATGCACCTGGGAATAGCCCATTGCCAATTCAGTTTTTATTTGCCTCCCCTTTGTTAAAAACACTTGTTGCTGCTGGTTAATAGCATAAACAAAGGCCGTTTTTTTAAAGGCAAGGTCTAATATTGTTCCAAGTGGTTTATCTGTAACCTGCAGGGTAACCCTTAAACTATCAAATTGCATAGGATCATAGTAAAAATGATAATTACTCTTTGATTCAATGTCGTTTACAAATTGTGAAATGGTTGCTTGCTGGAAGTTTACGCTGAATAACTTTGTATTGCTTTGCTGCGCCGAGACCGCTTGTAAAAAAACCAGAAAGCAAAAACTTGCGAGGTAAATTTTTCTCATATTAATTTGATAAGTGGTCGTAATAGGTTGTGATTTTGACCATGGCCTCTTCGGGGTTGTCGTTGTATACGATATTATTAGCCTTAATATATTTCTTTAATTCCTTCTTTTTGTCTTTTAAAACATCAAGAAGCGATGCCTGGCTGCCAAAGCTGCGGTAAACGTTGCTTTTCTTTATATAATAATCTTTTGTCTGGCTGAAATAATTTTCTAATCCGGTTATTGAACTTGTAGTAGTTTGGATACTCTTTGAATATTTGCCCAACAGTTCAGATTTGCCACTATAAAGTTGGTTGTAAAACCCTGATTTAAGAACAGTATTAGTCAGCGTGTCAACGTTGATATTGATAAAATGAGCGCCCAGAAAGTCGAAACTTTTTACCCGCTCTTTTAGTAGCATAAACTTTGAGACATGACTGGGTAACAGCACAACAACCTGGTCAAGATTAAGGTCATATAACATAGAAATGTTATTATATAAAATGCCGTCGTAATAAACCGATCCTTTTGTAAAACCGTTTACTTCCTTAAAATAAGCATTGCCTTTAATATGGGGGTCATAAAAATAATATTCAGGGCCCGTATAAATTGGCGCCTGGTTCCCTAATGATGTACTATATAGGATTATCGCGTTATTTAGTGCATTTTGCTGCGAACTACTATCGCTCAATGCTGCCTGTGCAAACAAGTTTTGGCAAAAAAACGCGCAAAAGAGAAGCACTGTTGAAAACAGGTAAATATTTTTATTCATGAACTAAGGCTAAATTGGGGTTAACGGTTAAAAATGGAATTTACGCGAGATTATGCTAATAACCAAGGAGTTTCGGCGTTTTTTTAAAAAAACTGTGTTTTTAGTTTTAAATTAAGTATCATCTAATTTCAAATGCTACTAATTGTTTTAATAATGTTACAAAAATTCATTCCTGCTTCCAAACATCATCTGTAATATTGGCAACATTATTAACCCCAAATAATATGAAATCATTAAAAGTATTGGCAATTATTTTATTAGCTGTGTTCAGCTTCAGCGCTGTAAATGCACAGACTGTGCACCACAAAAGGGTCCATCATAAGCATCACAAGGCGCACCATCATGCTAAAACGCATCACCGCCCCAGTACTGGAAAGTAGCAATGCAAAAAAGGCTCCCCGGAATTTCGAGGGCGCTGAAAAAGTCCTATAAGGTTAAAGAGATGATCGCACAAGTAAAATAGACGCTCTGAGAATCGTCTATATGAAAGTGCTCTCCACCACCTGTCCAAATACGCCAAAGAAAAAGAGGCTATTTTCTATATAGAAAATAGCCTCTTTTGATAAATAGCCACTTTTTCAGCGCCCTCGAATTTCCGGGGAGCCTTTTACTTAAGTTATATTAAAATTACAGTTTGCGCTTAACTTCTACATTTTCATAGGCTTCAACAATGTCGCCTACTTCAATATTATTAAAGTTCTGAATGTTTAAGCCGCACTCATAATTAGCGCTAACTTCTTTAACATCATCTTTAAAGCGTTTTAGTGAAGCCAATTCGCCGGTGTAAATTACAACACCCTCACGGATAATGCGGATCTTACTGTTACGCGTAATTTTACCATCAAGCACCATACAGCCGGCAATTGTACCAACCTTGCTGATCTTGAAGGTTTCACGGATCTCAACGTTCGCAACAATCTTCTCTTCGAAGGTTGGCGCAAGCATGCCTTCCATAGCTGCCTTAATTTCATTTATCGCATCGTAAATGATAGAGTAAAGCCTTATATCTATCTGCTCTGCCTCAGCCAGTTTACGTGCACTACCTGATGGGCGTACCTGGAAACCTATGATAATTGCATCAGAGGCCGAAGCCAGCAATACGTCAGATTCTGAGATCTGCCCAACAGCTTTTGATATAATATTTACCTGGATCTGCTCAGTTGAAAGTTTTAGTAATGAATCTGACAATGCTTCGATTGATCCGTCAACGTCACCTTTAACAATAATGTTAAGCTCCTTAAAGTTACCAACTGCCAAACGGCGGCCAATTTCATCAAGCGTGATGTGTTTTTGTGTGCGTAAACCTTGTTCGCGTTGTAATTGTAAACGTTTGTTGGCAATTTCACGGGCCTCAACTTCACTTTCAAGCACGTTAAATTTATCACCCGCTGTTGGTGCGCCCTGCATGCCAAGCACCTGTACAGGTGTTGACGGGCCGGCGGACTCAACTCTTTGGCCACGCTCATTTGTTAATGCCTTTACACGCCCGCTGTAACAGCCTGCAAGTATCGGATCCCCTACTTTTAAATTACCGGCCTGTACCAATATAGTGGTAACAATACCACGCCCCTTATCTAAAGCAGCTTCAATAACAGTACCCACGGCACGTTTATTAGGGTTGGCTTTAAGCTCAAGCAACTCGGCTTCAAGCAATACTTTTTCTAATAAAAGATCGACATTTAAGCCTGTTTTGGCTGAGATCTCTTGCGACTGGTATTTACCACCCCATTCTTCAACCAAAATGTTCATGGCCGAAAGCTGTTCGCGGATCTTATCAGCATTTGCACCCGGCCTGTCAATTTTATTGAAGGCAAAAATAATAGGCGCTCCTGCAGCCTGCGCGTGGTTTATGGCCTCGCGGGTTTGCGGCATCACGCTATCATCAGCTGCAATTACTATAATTACTATATCTGTTACCTGGGCACCCCTTGCACGCATTGCGGTAAACGCTTCGTGACCCGGCGTATCCAAAAATGTTATTTTTCCTTTATCATCCGGCAACCTCACTTCATAAGCGCCAATGTGCTGGGTAATACCCCCGGCTTCGCCACCTATAACGTTTGTTTTACGGATAAAGTCAAGCAATGATGTTTTACCATGGTCAACGTGGCCCATTATGGTTACAATCGGCGCACGCGGGATCAAATCCTCCGGATCATCAGGCTGATCAAGGCTTCCCTCTTCATCCTGTGGTTTTACAAATTCAATCTGATAACCAAATTCGTCAGCAACAATGCTCAGCGTTTCAGCATCAAGCCTTTGGTTTATGGATACGAACATGCCCAGGCTCATACAGGTAGAGATGATCTGCGTTACAGAAACATCCATCATTGAAGCCAATTCATTAGCCGTTACAAACTCAGTAACCTTTAATACTTTTGATTGCAATTCATTCTCCATTGCCAGCTCTTCGGCAGTAGCAGCTACATCATCACGCTTTTGACGGCGGAATTTAGCACGCTGTGCAAACTTACCTGATTTACCGGCACCGCTAAGGCGTGCTAATGTTGCCTTAATCTGATCCTGGATATCCTTTTCTGAAGGTTCTTCCTTCGGACCAGTATTTGGTGATGTATTACGGTTATTCCTGAAATCCGGACGATTACCGCCGCCACCACCCTGATGAGGTGCTCCTGCGCCGGGGTTATTTCCCCTGTTCCTGAAATCGGGACGATTGCCGCCATGCGCTTGCTGTGACCCCGGAGGATTTGGCGCAAGGTTGGCCGGATTAATCTGCTGGTTGCCGCCCCCCTGGTTATTATGGCCGGGGCCCTGGTTATCTTTACGTTTTCTTTTGCGTTTATGATCTGCTGCGCTATTGGTATTTGATGATGAAGCTACAGGATTGCGTTTTGGCGCATTAACCGGCAGCTGGATCTTTCCAATAACGTTAGGGCCTGTTAAGCGTTCGGCTTTTGCGCGAATTACTTCCGGCGCCTGTGGCTCATCGGCAGCGGCAGGTGCTGCAACTTCCGGCGCAGGCTCAGCTGCCGCAACTGGTTTAACAGGTTCAACTAATTCAATTGGTTCAACCTGTTCAACCGGCGCTGCAACAACCGGTGCAACTTCTTTTTTAACTTCTTCGGCTTTAGGCGCTTCCGGAATTACTTCTTTTGGCTCTTCTTTTACCGGCTCGGGCTGAGGTGCAGGCACTACAGCTTCGGGCTTAACAACCTCTTCCTCTTTTTTCACAACAGGTTTTTCAACTTGCTGCGGTTTAGCATTAAGGTTAGCAAGATCTATTTTACCAACTATTTTTACACCTGGTAAAACCTCGTTATGCTGCTCTTCAATCTTTTCGGGCTTTGGTGGCTCAACAGGTTTTGGTTTTTCCACCGGCGGCGGATTGTAATGATTGCCGATCCCTTTTATCAGGATCTCTTCATTTTCAAAATCACGTGAACGGCGGTTCTCTATTGGTTTTTCGGGAAACGGTGCAGGCTCTTCTTTTCTTATCTTTCCGATACTGATCTGCTTAGCTTCCTCCTTAATAATTTTATCCACAGCAAATTCTTTCAAAAGAGCGCTGTACATATCGCTATCAAGCTGGGTAGTAGGGTGTTTTTGTACCTTATACCCTTTCGTTGCCAAAAAGTCAACGATAGTACCTGTACCGATATTCAGCTCTTTTGCCGCTGTAAATAATTTTATGGATTTGTCTTCTGACATTTATTATAATTAATTCTCTGCTTTTTTGTGCAAAAATACGATTTTAATTTTTGTTATTACACTTATTCAAACTCAGCTTGCAGAATTGATAGTACTTCTTTTACAGTTTCTTCTTCCAAATCGGTGCGTTTTACTAATTCGCCTACCGTTAATGCCAGTACTGACTTTGCTGTATCTAAACCAATCCGTTTAAATTCATCAATAATCCAGCTGTCAATTTCATCTGTAAATTCTTCAATATCCACATCTTCATCAGTTTCATCCGCTTCGCGGTAAACATCAATTTCATAACCTGTAAGCTTACCTGCAAGTTTAATATTGTGTCCGCCACGACCGATTGCTAATGAAACCTGGTCGGGTTTTAAATAAACAGCGGCCGTTTTTTTCTCATCATCTAATTTAATAGAGGTGATCTTAGCCGGTGATAACGCACGCTGAATGTACAACTGCAAATTATTGGTGTAGTTTATAACATCAATATTTTCGTTTTTCAGCTCACGTACGATACCATGAATGCGTGATCCTTTCATACCCACACAGGCGCCAACCGGATCAATACGATCATCGTATGATTCAACCGCTACCTTAGCTCTTTCGCCCGGTTCACGTACAATTTTTTTAATGGTGATTAATCCGTCGAAAATTTCCGGCACTTCCTGTTCAAACAAACGCTGTAAAAACTCTGGTGCAGTGCGCGATATAATGATCTTAGGGTTGCTGTTCAGCATATCTACCTTATCAACAACAGCTTTTACGCTATCGCCTTTTTTAAAGTAGTCGGCAGGGATCTGCTCTGATTTTGGCAGCAACAGTTCATTGCCTTCATCATCAAGCACCAGGGTTTCTTTTTTCCAAACCTGGTAAACCTCGCCGGTAACAATTTCGCCCACGCGGTCTTTATATTTTTTAAAGATCTCGTCTTTCTCCAGTTCTAAAATTTTAGAAACCAGTGTCTGGCGTGCTGCTAATATAGCACGGCGGCCAAAGCTCTCTAAAGTTATCTGCTCAATATGCTCATCACCAACTTCAAGGCTGGGGTCTAACATTTTCGCCTCTTTAAGCTCAATTTCCAGGTCATCATCCTCGCTAAAGCCATCTTCCATAACCTTACGGGTACGCCAGATCTCCAAGTCACCGTTATCCGTATTAACAATTACGTCGCAATTTTCGTCGGTGCCGTATTTTTTCCTGATCATGCTTCTGAAAACGTCTTCCAGCACGCTCATCATCGTTGGGCGATCGATGTTTTTGAAATCTTTAAATTCCTGAAAAGAATCAATTAAATTAATATTGCTCATTTTCTACTTGAATGATATTAAAACTTTTGTCTCTGTTATTTTATCAATTGGGATCACGCTCTCAACAGTTTCAGCCTTTTTCCCTTTTTCTTTTATTATTTCGTCTATTATAACGGCATCTTCAGTAATACCTTTAAGCTTGCCTTCCCGTTTGGCGCCATCCGCCATTTTAATGGCTAAACTACGGCCAATGTTTTTGGTATATTGCCTTAATGATGTTAGCGGCGTATCAATCCCCGGCGATGAAACTTCCAGGTTATAAGCAGTTTCTATCACATTTCCCTCTTCCAGATGGAAGCCTACATGCCTGCTTATGGCCACACAATCATCAATGCCTATCCCGTTATCGCCATCAACCAATATCATCAGCTTCCCGTTGCTGTGCATTTTTATATCCACTAAAAACAGGTTTGGCTTATCGGCAATTTTCTCTTCTACCAGTTCCTTTACTCTTTTTTCAATATTCACTATCTCTCAAATAATTTGATTGATAAAATAAAAGAGGGGACAAACGCCCCCTCTTTTTTAATTCAAATGCAAATGTAGTAATTTTTTTTGTTTTTTCAAAGGATTTTAGTTGAAGAAGTTACAGTTGTTGTAAAGGTTGTAAGTGCATAGCAGTTTATTTTTGTAACCTGTACAACTTTTACAACCCTTACAACTTTCTCAAAACCTAATAACCAAATCACTATATCCCACCCTGCCTAATCTTTTTTTACCTTTAATATAGTCCCAAATGTTTTCGCCTTTAAATTGATAATAGCGCATAAAATAGGTTTGCCCTTTTACAAAAGGCGTATCGGGTGTAAATATTACAGCACTATCTTTTAATATATACAGGCCATGCTGCACAGGCTGATAGTTTTTCAGGTCGGTATCGGCAGGCATACGGTAAACAGGTAAAAGGTTTTCCCAAATGCCAGGTATCGGGTCGCGGTTGATCTCGCTTACGATGGCGTAATCAAGTCCCTTAAATTTGACGGAACGGTTACTGTCTGCAGAGCTGATATACGCAACGGGAGCCTTCGGCTTTGAGGTGCAGGCAAAGCAAAACAGCAGTAAAATCCATGCAGCTTTTTTCATGGTTAAATATCGGGAAAATTGTCTGAATCAGAATTTACAGAATTTAAGAATTAACAGAATTCTTAGCATCTTGAAAATTCAATAATTCTGTAAACTCTGATTCAGACAAACTACTCGCTCCTTAAACTCTTCACCGGGCTTGCTATTGCTGCTTTTATTGCCTGGAAACTTATCGTTGCAATCTGCGGGGATTTTGCTCCAGAGGGGGCTGCAAGCGTTCCATTTTTGCACAATCTGTGTCGTACTGATTAGGGTTGACACAAGGAGACCCCAATCATGAGTGTAGAAAAAATAAAACAGCAAATCATCAATTTACACTAACTATTGTAACGGAACATTAGGCCGTTCGGTTTTGAATTGAAAATTCATGCGCCGTTCAGAGACACAAGGTATTGTGTTTCCTGCAAAAAAAGCTCCCCGATCTCGCGGGAAGCTCCTAAATAAATACAAGAATAATGGTTTATTTCTTCAACGTTGTTTCAAACAGCTTATAAATGCGTTTATACTCATCCGTCCAGCTGCTGGGTTGTACAAAACCGTGGTCTTCTACGGGGTATGAGGCCAGCTCCCAGTTTTCTTTATGCAGCTCTATCAGGCGCTGACTTAGGCGGATAATGTCCTGGTAGTTTACATTCTGATCAACCATGCCATGCAGCATCAGCAGGTTACCTTTAAGGCCATCGGCAAAATATATGGGAGAGCTTAGGCGATACGATTTTTCATCATTATAAGGCTCGTTTAAAATATCATCGGTATAGCCGTGGTTATAATGCGCCCAGTCTGTTACCGAGCGGATAGCACCACCGGCAGCCCAGGTGTTTGGCTCAGTAAACATAGCCATCAGTGTAATAAACCCACCGTATGAACCTCCATATAAGCCAACATGTTTAGGGTTTACACCATATTTATCAACCAGCATTTTTACACCGTCTTCCTGGTCGGTAAGGTCTTTACCGCCCATGTGGCGGTAAATAGCGGTACGCCAGTCGCGGCCGTAACCCGCACTTCCCGAGTAATCAACATCTAATACGGTATAGCCATTATCGGCCAGCATATTGTTAAACATAAACTCGCGAAAGTATGAGCTCCACCAGTAATGTACGTTTTGCAGGTAACCGGCGCCGTGTACAAACACTACCGCGGGCTTTGCAGTATCCTGCTTTTGGGGAACATACAGGCGCGCATACACATCGCTGCCATAACGGTTTTTAAAGGTGATAACCTGCGGCTCGCGCCATGGGTACGATTTAAATTCTTCACTTACCGAACGGGTAACCTGCTCGGCTTTTGCACCCGGTTTATTTGGCTGCACATACAGCTCCCATGGTTTGTTTGAGTAGGAGTAACGGATAGCCAGCCACTTTTCATCAGGCGACAAGGTTACTTCATTGCCCCCTTTCATAGTGGTTATTTTAGCAGGCTCACCTCCGCTTACCGGGATCCGGTAAAAGTGCGTAATGCCCGGATGCTCAATATTGGCGGTAAAGTAAAATGTTTTTTTATCGTTTGATAACTGCAAGGTCTGTACTTCCCATTTGCCGCTGGTGAGCTGTTTTCTTGTTCTGTTTGTTACATCCAGCAGGTAAATGTGAGCGTACCCGCTGGCTTCGCTTTCAAAATAAAAATGGGTGTTATCCGTCCAGCCTGCGTTTCCCTGGCCAGCGCCGCCAACCCATGCATCGTTATGCTCCCTGTCCATTAAGCTCAAGCTTCCTGTGGCAGGATTAAGCTTCATTATCCACTTATCCTTATTATCCTGGGCGCTTACCTCAACAATAGCATTTTTGCCATCCTGACTCCAGTAAATATCGCGGATAATCACCTGCCTGTCTTCATTACTTTTGGTACGTTTTTCTAACTCTTTGGGGTAATCTTTTACATAGGCTGGCAGATCCTTTATACCCGGAATATTCGAGGTTACAATTTTATAAACCGTATCCCTCTGCTTATCAAAAACAAAGGACTCAAAAACAGTTTGCGGTCCGCCCACCTTAGTACGGTTAGGGATGTCCTCCGTAAAGCCTGATGCCGTTAAATAGTCAGGCACTATGGCGCTTTTCACACCTTCGGGATATTTGGCAAGGCGATAAGTTATATAACGCCCGTCCGGACTAAGCTGAGCCCCGTCAACAGAACGGTCGTCAGTAGCTATTTCCTTTAATTTTTTTGGCTCAAATTCCTTGCGCCCAATCGAGTCAAGCTTCCTGTCTTTATCTTTTACTTTTATAATATCAAATAATTCAAGTTGTTCGCTTTTAAGCCAGCGTTCCTGCTCGTTGCCTGCGGCCTTATCATCACCACTCCTGCGGGCATCCCTGCCTCTTCTGCCTGCAGGTGGAACAGCCGGAGTCCCCGCCGCTGCTCGCGTGAAATTAGTTAGCTGTACTAATTCGCCGCCATTGATGCTGAGCGAATACAAATTATCGCCTTTTGTAAATATTACTTTGCTTTCATCACCACTAAAAGAAGGACTGTTCTCACGATCAGCTGTGTTGGTTAGCTGCCTGATCTTACCTGTTTTAATATCAGAGAACCAGATATCGCCATTTTTTTCAAAAACTTTTAAGGTACGTTTTTTATTCCAGTCGCCATACTCCGGGACCATGGCTTTTTGTTCATCAATACTGACTTTTTCGGGCTCAATGTTTGTTGGTGTTATAGCAAATAACTGATCACGATCTGCATTTTCAGGATTCCATTTAAAAAAAATCTTTTTGCTGTCATCGCTCCAGCGGATGTTTGATGGTGATGTGCCGATCCATTTGGGATCGCGCATGATTTTTTCAACGGATAATGTGCCCAGCTTTTGAGCAAATACGCCCGTACAGATGGGTAATAAGAAAAGGGTAATTATTTTTTTCATATTGGGTCAGTTTATTATTAACGGATCAGCTTATTGTGATAAAATAGTGTTACCCTTAATAAGCCTAATCAACCTCACAATATAAACAGTTTCCTAATCATTCGTAATTTTAGTATTGTTTTGTTACAAAATGGAAATTAAAGGACAAGGTTTTTCGCTTCGCGGATGGAGGACAGATGATGCTGCGTCATTACAAAAGCATGCTGATAACATTAGTATTTCTTCGTACCTGTTAGATAGTTTTCCGCATCCATACACCATGGATAACGCTGTTGAATGGATAACCTTAATGATAAAACAGGATCCTTTGCTCAATTTTGTAATTGATATTGATGGAGCGCTTGCCGGTGTTGTTGGGATTGAAATGAGGGATGATGTTTACCGCAAAGCCCCTTTAATGGGCTATTGGCTTGGTGAAGCCTGCTGGGGTAAGGGTATTATGCCGAAGGCAATAAAGTTATTTGTTAATTATGCATTTACCAACCTTGATATTGTACGCCTGCAGGCCGGAGTATTCTGTAACAATCCGCGATCAATGCGGGTATTGGAAAAAGCTGGCTTTATAAAAGAAGGCGTTTTGAAAAGCGCTGTCATTAAAAACGGGGTGATTTTGGATGAGCATATTTATGGGTTGGTGAACCGGGAACCGGGATTAAGGGATTAAATGGATTTTTATGATGCAGGCTGTAAAATTACCAGCAGCCTGAAAACTACCGACACACAGCATCCTTCCATCCTGAAATCAAGCTAATCATGGTTCAAGTTTTTTCGCGCCAGGGATTGAAGCGGATACCGGCCTTGCGGCCTAACGCCTGTAGCCGGTATCCACTTCCCTAACGCGGGGGATTGGTTGGTTGCGGGTCGCCCACCTGTTTTGGCCTGCCTATATACTCGCGCTAAAAAGGGTTCAAGGCGTTTTTTTAAAACCTTAAGGCACAGCCCGAACGCACCAAACCGGCTTAATTCAAACGGTCATCAAAACACGCTTTAAGCATTTGCTTTTCAAAAACCTTTTTTTATATTTAGAAAAATTACCTAAACCGTAATTCAGCATCATTTAAATTGATTGCTTGTTCACGTTAACCTGTTTCACTAGTTATTTGCCGGATTTTAATGAATTATACCTATCACGATAACGCCGTAATAAAATACAGCTGAACCAATAAAATTCCGGGCAAGCCGGCAAACCAATATTTAAGATCTAAAATATGAAACGATTTTTAATTGTTTTCTCCGCGGCGGCTGTAGTTGCGGGATTATCTGGTTGCGGGCACGCTAAGACCTATGATGGGCACGACATGCAAGCGTTTTGCATTATAGGCGTTATCCTGTTGTTATCTATCGGACTTGGTGCGTACACCAATATGCTTCGCGACGAGATAAGCGACTGCGACCAGTTTGATGAAGAAGTTTCAAAAGTGCAGCGCCGCACAAAAACTAAATTACTAAATAAAAAAAGTCCTTTCAATCTGGCAAAAACACAGTTTGCCGCGTGGACGGTGATCATAGCTTCGTCGTATATTTATTTGTCGTTAACCAAGGGCGACTGCGCGGAAGGCGCCATCAATAAAACCGCCTTGGTATTAATGGGCATCGGCACCGGCATCCTGACGGCAGCGGCCATTATTGATAAACGCGAAATGCTTGATAACAGACCACGGCATCAAAATCGGCCGTCGAAGGGTTTTTTCGCCGATATTTTATCAGACGACAACGGTGTGAGCATACACCGGTTTCAGAATTTTGTGTGGACTGCAATAGCCATAATTGTGTATGTAATGAAAGTGAGCCACGTGCAGAGCGGCTGCGTAATGCCCGAATTGAGCGATACTTTGCTGGCCTTAACCGGGATAAGCGGCGTTACCTTTTTAACCATGCGGGCTTCTGAAAATAAGCCAGTCGCAGAAGATGCGCCGGAAAATGCTGCCGCCGGAAATGTTGTTGCCCCTGTCAGTATTCCTGTTGATGTTGTCAGCACCACTACTGTTTCTGTAAGTAATAACCCTGTAACCGGGCCGTGATCAGGGGGCGTACTTACAATAATGTTTTACGATTGACAAAAAATTCTCCGCGCGTATTGAGGAACGAAGCAAACTCTACTAAGGACAATCAGGAACCTTTATGCTGATAATGACCTTACAGCCGCCTGATCCGTCACGTCATTGCGAGGAACGAAGCAACCTCTACTAAGGACAATTAGGAACCTTTATGCTGGATAATGACCTTACAGCCGCCTTATTAGTTAACACATGGCTTTTCACTCCCGTATATGGATGGCGTAGAGATTGCTTCGAAGCAGGTTGCAAGCAACCAGCCTCGCAAGGACGATGCGGTAAGATTGAAGCGGGTTACCTAAACGCGGAGCACGAGTAGCCCACCTTTTTTGGCCAGCCCGGATACTCACGCCAGGCTGGTAGATGAGTACTTAACTTTTTAGTATTTAGCAAATGCGTACCCTGCCTTTTTAATATGAATGTTAAAATACTGACCTATCGATGGAGCATTTATTAGACCATTATATACTTCATCAGGCACACTATAATATTCGTAGCACGTGCCTCCTTTTAAAAAAATAATTCTTAGAGTTGCTGAATCATAATCGTATCCGATTTCTGATATGTCTGTTGATGTAACTGATTGCATTTCCATGTTTATTTAATTTTAGATTTAAGTTTTTTCTACTTTTTGTTTTCGCCAGAATTCAATGGCCTTGTTAAATTGAGGATTTTCGACTGAAACATCTTTCCACGCTTTAGACGGTTCGGGATCACCGCTATCGGGGCGTGGCTCTATTAATGGTAGTCTCACTCTACTCGGTATTTTAACAGCTTCACCTACTATAATTGCTTCACCCGTTCTTAAAGAAGGTAATAGTTCTGAAATGGAGCCTAAGTTGTCCGGCAATGCGGCATTGATAATGCCTTGATCTTGTGTGTTTGATAATCGTAAAGCTATAAAAGTGCCACATTGAGATAGAATTGTTTCATCCAGATCTGATGGTCGCTGGCTAACGACTAATGCTCCAATACCATATTTACGCCCCTCTTTACATATCCTACGAACGGATCTACTTGCATACCCTGTAACAGTTGCGCTTGAACCACCTCTAGGCAAGTAGGAATGTGCCTCTTCAAAAACCATAAGTATGGGTCTTTGCCTACCAAAACCAGGTATATATCTTCCCCAAAACGAACTTTCAAATAATATTTTCGATATTAATCCAACAACCATATCCATAATTTCAAAAGGAACGCCGCCTAAATCTAAAACCGTAATGGGTTTGTCGTGATTTAACCAACTACCCAAAAGATCTTCTATATCGAGAGTTTCGCCATCAAAATCATCAACATCGAAGAGAAAAGATAATCTGTTGTCTTTTAATTTACCTTGTAATTTATTTAAATAGGAGGTTAAAATCTTATTGGTTTTATAGATAAAAGGAGACAATGTACTGGTACCTGGCGCTTTAAATTGTGGTGGAACAAGATTTTCCCAACTTCCAATTATATCATTATCAGAGCCATCTTTTATATATGCAGCAGTCCGAATGTCTTGTTTTTCATCTACTGTGGCATTTTCTTCAACATATAAGTCATACCATACCTTTTTTAAATTAAACGGTATTGGCGAATCGATAGTAACAGCTTCTTTAGCTATTGAACCAGATTTTAATTTGTCACAAATCCCAAATTTGTGCTCTAAAATTTTTTCCTGAATTGAAATATCTTGAGCAGTATCAGCAGCTTGCTTCTTATCAAATAAAACAAGCGCTAACTCATTATAAGATAATCCCCAAAAAGGAATTTTTAACGGATTAGTTATGTCATCAATGCTAAAAACTTTTGAGTAATCTTTCAAAGCAGTGTGATATTCGCTATGGGGATCGATTAATATTATTTTTGATTTTGGAAATAATCCACTTGTCAATGAACGTAGAATGGAAGTTACCGTATTCGATTTGCCACTGCCAGTTGAGCCGATAATCGCGCCGTGTCTTGAAAGTAATTTATCTACATCAATATATGCAGGCAGACTGTCTGAGGATGCCAATGTTCCGATACTTACTGCACTAGGGCTATCTGTAGCGTGAATTTCCTTTAAATCCTTGTCAGTTACAATATGTACTTCATCATCAATCGTGGGGTAAATACTGACCCCTCTTTGAAAGCCCTGCAATCCAATTGATTCGCCAATAAGTTGAATTTCAAGCCAACGTCTTCCATAAGGAAAACTAGAGTCCTCCATTACGGTCGCTATAGGATTTGAACCTACCATAGTCACGATGCCATATACATTTAAGCTACCCAAAGGAACTTTAACAAAAGACCCAATTTGACCGACTTTGTAGAGCTTACCACGAATTATTGGCGTAGAAGACAATAAGTCTTCACTAATATCTACAAATAATTTTGATCCGATTACTCTAACAATTATCCCTAGATAAGAAACTTCACTTTGCATCTTGTTCAGCTGATTCTTTTAATTCCTTCATTAATCCAAAATTCATTTTCAAATAATCAGCTAAGCCCTTAAAATCACCTAAGTTGGCATTCTTTGCATCATTATCCCAAAATGTCAAAGATGAAATCTGAGGTTCATCATGGTTCCATTCAGCTACGACGCCGCCAATACAACCTTTATCAGGCCCGATTATCGTTAAATTTGGATTATCAATACCATAATTCAATATATTAACATCTGTGCTTCTTTTGTCAGCCCCATCTGATTTTTCGCCATACATTAAGGCGGTGATTGCTAGCCTTTTGTTTGCCCTTAGGGTTTGGAAGATAATTTCGTTAATATGATCATCCCCAAAACTATAACCAGCAACTACAAGTAAAACCTCGCCGCTTGTAGAAAATCTACGTAAACGATCTTGAAAAGTCAAAAATGGCAATCTCCTTGATTCATCATATTTTTGTTTGGAAGGATATATCATCAATTCTGATTCTGTATCAGATTTATCTTTAAATGAAGTTCTAATTATTCTTTTTTTTGAATCTGCAAAAGTTGTCAAAAACCAATTTATAGAACCATGTAACTTCCATAATCTAATCCAACTTGAAGGAATATATAGCGCTTGGTCCTTCTTAATATTTTCAGCTTCAACACATTCAGGAATTAGAAATGGCTGTATAGCACCAACAAATCCATCAAAATAAGGAATCTTTTTATACTCTAATGCTGTTTCAAAAAGCAAGTCATAATTCGTCGTGAAAATTTCAATTGGTGAGTATCTTGTAGCTTGGTTTTGAAATAGCCAGTTTGCAAATATCATATGTGGCTCAATGTTAACACCACTTTTGTTTACTTCAACAGAAATTGCTTTACAGATTTCTGTATCTAATTGCTTAGCTTTCGTTCTACCTTTTATGCCAAATATTTCGGCTTCTTCGCTATCTTCTAAAAGTTCTCTAACCGTTCTAACTTTATTCAGGATATGTTCTATGTTTTCACTATTAGCTAATTTTTTTATTTCTAAAAAATTCTCTTTTAAATCCTTATTAATTTTATCTGATACGTTTTTTGTTAATTCTAAAACGCCTGGTATTCCAACAGACATAGATGTTCCAGCGCCAAAAAGAAAACCAAGTTTTCTTTTGTCAGAAATTAGTTGATCCCGAAGTTGTTGAGATACCTGGATTAAAGAATGCTTGTGATCAGACATTGATTAGGCTTATTATTAAACATAGTTAGTTATTTATTTTAGATAACTAACTATTTAATAAATAATGTTCTACCCATTTGGCGCGAGTGTGTCGCGCCAGCCAAAGAGGTGGGGCACTCGTGACACCGCTGATAAGTATTGAACTATCCAAAAGTATCCGGGCGGAAAAGTATTGGGGTATGTGCCCAATAGAGAAAAACCTGTTAAATAGCGCATAGCCTGGCCAATTGCCGGGCTATGTTGTTTATAAAGCGCTGCCATATTGTTCAGTTAAAACAGGCAAAACCGTCAATTTTAATCAACTCAAAAACTGGAACACACTGATTATAAATAACTTACATCAACAAATCCAAAACACCAATTTTATACCACCTGATTATCAACTACTTAATCATAGCCATAAAATAAAACACTTGATAATCAGTATGTTCCACTGCGTTCCACCCGTTCCGTGTAAAAATGGAACGCTTTGCGGCGTGCAATCCAATCTCTCTCTACCCCCATCCCCGCCACCCCCTTCCAAAATTGCATCATAAAAAATAAAACATTATTTTTATCCAAACCAAACCCGGCGGGCAAACAAACAGCAACGTACTGTTTCCCGCAACAAATAAATAACCTGTAACCTTTTATCACATGGCACATCAATGCAAAATTTCTATCAGCAATATCAATAATCAATATGCGCTCACTTTACAAAGCATAACGTCCGAAGGCAGTTTCAGTAACGTGGTCCCGGCCGGCACAAGCATCCAAAACGGGGCGCAGATCCCTGCCGGCGAAACGCTGAGTTTTGTATTAACCGGCGGCATTATCGAATCGGCGGCGGCTACCATGGTGTGGTTAACCGGCGCTGCCGAAAACAATACGCAGGCCGAAATTACCATGACGTTTGCAAACAACAGCATCCTGCTGTTAGGCAATAAAGTTGATTTAAGTGTGGCCCCGGCAAGTGTAAACTCGTCGTCGGCTTTGCCTGCTTATGGCGTTTCCTATTTTTATGCGTCGGAAGGCAATAGCAACCCGATGGGCCGCGATCATATCAATAAGGCCGGGGCGCATTCGCCGGTTTACGTAAATTATGCCGTGGTGGCTAACACTTTTGTTACCGAAGCCCCTCCAACGCCGTTTTTGCCGGGAATAACCAACGTAGTGATGCTGATGATGGAGAACCGTTCGCTTGATAATTTATTAGGGCAGATCTACGCCTCATCAAATCCTGCTCATGTTTATCCCGCACGCAGCGCTCCGGAGTATGACGGGCTGCCGCTCACGTTCAGCAACACATACGACGATACAACGCTGGTTGTAAACCCGGTTCCGGCCGGTGAATGGGAGGTTCCAAATCCCGATCCCGGGGAACCGTGGTACGACGTTAATCAGCAGGTTTTCAACATCCCGCCTACCGAATGTAACCCATACTCCACCCCTCCGGCAGGCGCAATCCCGAATATGGGTGGTTTCCTGGCAAATTACGCTGCGCAGCCCCATAATGGCGATCCGGCGCAGATCATGCAGTTTTATACGCCGGCCCATCTGCCGGTATTAAGCACCCTGGCCACCAGCTATTCAGTGAGCGACGCCTGGTTTTGTTCCGTGCCTTCTCAAACGTTTTCAAACAGGGCGTTTTCCATTGCCGGCACTTCAAACGGGTTTGTAGATAACTATAAAAAATACGGAACTGATCCGTTGGATGTTATCCAGCCCAGCATGCGGTCTATCTTCCATGTGTTAAGCAATTGCGGCAACGATGATTGGGGGATTTACTGGCACCGGCATGCGCTGGAACCTATCCCCATAACGGCAGAGATCTTTCCGCAGGTGAGGGACCTGATGATAGAGCAACCCGGCAATTTTCAACAGCTGAAAACATTTTTTGACACTATAGATAACCAGGGTACCTTGCCTGCATTTTGTTACCTGGAGCCTGTATTTTACCCGGAAGTGGTGCGGGGCGAAACGCTTGTTGCTGCCAGTGACTATCACCCGCCTTATAACGTTTGCCCGGCCGAGCAGCTGCTTGCCGAAGTTTATAACAAGCTTAGCACCTACAAAAACTGGGATACCACCCTGTTTATTGTAACATTTGACGAGCATGGCGGCACTTTGGACCATGTGCCGCCCGGCCCCACCATTGCGCCCGATGAAATGACTGATTGGTCGGGTTTTACATTTAACCAGCTGGGGGTACGCATCCCAACGCTGCTGATCTCGCCGCGTGTAGCCGCGGGCACCGTATTCCGTTCGCCGGATCCGGGCATTCCGTTTGACCATACCTCTTTTGTACGCACCATACTTGGCTGGCAGGGCATTGATGTAAGCGGCGGCGTAATGGGCGCCCGTGCCGTACAAGCCCCTGATTTTTCGGGTGTGCTTGCAAACAGTCCTGTAAACAAAGCCCCGGTAACGCTTGAGCCGATAAGCTGCACCAACACTGACGCCGACATGCCGCTTAACGACCTGCAAAAATGCCTGCTGGCTATGCTTGGCCGCCATATCAGCGGCGCCGAGCCCGGCAGCGATAAACATAAACTGGCTGTTAACAAATTAGTTTCTTTAAATACGGTTAATGAATTGACAGCATATGTGAAGAAGGCGAAGCGGAAAGTTAAGTGTAGATTTTTTTGTCCCTGGTTCTCCTGAAAGGGAACCTGCGTTATGTTTGAGGGTAAAATTAGTAAGCAGCACTTTCTGCCTTTGCGCTGTATTCTCACATTAGGTTATATGGATTGCTACTTAGACTGTATTGCTTAAATTCATTTGGATGCTTAACTAATTCCAAAAAAACTTTTCTTCAAAAAAGCTTCATCAACATTTTTAATTTCCTAATTTTAAAAAAGCAAGCCTAATCCAATAAACAGGTACGTAAACCACCCGCCATAAAACACTTATAATAACAGCATTCCATATAATATGAAACCAAAACTTCAATTATTAATTCTGTTCTGCATGTTAATGTTTACTGTCAGTGCACAAAACGATACATCCGCCAAATCTAAAATCGCACAAAACGATACAACGCTTAAATTTACTAATGTGCAAAAAGACTCATCTGTTATATTAATCAGCACAAAGAAAGACACAACCACAGCTCGTTTTATGGGTGACCCCGCTCCGCAATTGCGGGTACGGGACTGGATTAAAGGTACACCTGTTACAAGTTTTGAAAAAGGCAAGGTGTACGTAGTTGATTTTTGGGCAACCTGGTGCGGGCCCTGTATTGCAGGCATGCCTCACCTTTCGGATTTAGCCCGAAAATTCAAGGATAAAGTGACCATTTCTTCTATCGATGTATTTGAATCGCAAGTTTCCAGGCCGAAAACCTTAACGCAGATTAAGGAATTTATTGACAGTATGGGGCGTAAAATGAATTTTAATGTAGCTGTGGAAGATACAAATTTTACAGTACACGATTGGCTGGACGCTTTTCACCAACATTATATCCCTGCTGCTTTTGTGATAAATGGGCAGGGAATAGTGGTATGGATGGGAAACACCCGCAGCCTCGATACAGTTTTACAGAAAATAGTAAACAATACCTGGGACATTGAGGCAGAATCTATAAAGAGAAAGTACGCAGATAGCAGTCAGAAATATTTAGACGATCTGGATGAGGCGTTGATTTCCAAAGTGCGCCGCTACCAGGGGAGGTATAACGATCTGGATGACCTTGGTTTCCCTGATTCCACCCTGATGGTGATTGACGAAATGGTTAAAAAGGAGCCAAAGTTAAAATATTCGCAGTGGGTGGCATCATATACCTTTATTGCGTTACTGCGGACCAACCCGCATAAGGCTTATGAATTCGGCAAACAGGCTATAGCATCGTCTCCCAATGGCGGTGACGCTTATGGCAGTATTATCGGAGATATCCGGGACGATATGCGCAAGCTAAGTACGCCGAAAGAGATCTACCTGTTAGGTGCGGAATGCTACCAGGTTAAAATAGATCAGTCGCCGCCTTATTTAACGGTTGGTGGTATGGCAAAACAATACCACGAAATGGCGGAGTGGTACAGGCGGGGAGGTGATAAATTAAAGGCCCTGGCAGCAGAAAAAAAAGCCATTAAACTGTGGGAAAAGGAGGCAAAAAAATAGCTGTTCGCTCTCGCTACCCATGACGAGTTATATCGAAACATACAACAGGCTTGTCACCCTGAACCTGTCGAAGGGCGACGTGCGCGGTGGCCTATCCGCGTGCTAAGCATGGTGCTGAAGCCTTTGCCCGCGTCGTGGTTCGACAAGCTCACCATGACATCCCAACCTTGTCATTTTCTCACTAATATCCCTTTCTGGCCTTTAGATTAGCAGAATACAAATAACAAGTTATTATTATTGTTGTTGAAGTTTTCTTTTTGCTTCTTTTTCTTTTGTTAATAACTGTGATTTTTGTGGAAAGGTTAACACTGACAGAGGGAAATTATCTCTCTGGCAAAGCATAAAGGCTTATCTCGCGATTCAATCCTCTGTCAGTTGTTTAAACAAGCATCAAATAGAAATTAGAGTTCCGAGGCTCATTAGTAAGGTATTGATTGTGTTTAAACGGTTAACCGATTTTATTAACAATTAATACAAAGTTATGAATTACAACTTTTTTATTGGAATTGATGTATCCAAAACGACACTCGATTTTGCCGTCTTTAAAGGCAAAGAATTACTTTTTAAATGGGTGAATGAGAATGACGAGCCTGGCATCAGGAAGTTTTGGGCGAAGTTAAAGTTACAGCCAGGGTTTTGCATAAATGAGGCCATATTTTGTATGGAGCACACCGGCATTTACAACCAGCATTTATTAAGTTTTTTGTATTCGAAAAAGGCATTTGTATGCCTGGAGGCTGCCATCCACATTAAACTCTCGTCCGGATTACAACGAGGTAAAAGCGACCAGATAGATGCTATCCGGATTGCACAATATGCCTATAAAAACAGCATGGAACTACGGCTTTGGCAGCCTAAAAGACAAGTTATACAGCAGCTTAAACACTTATCTGGCCTTCGAAACAGGGTGATCAATGCTCGCAAACAATTGACAGTTGCCCTTAATGAAACTAGTGGTTTCGATAAAAATGCAGCCTATGAATGCAAAAAGCTATGCAAAGCGTCTCTTAAAGCTTTGGACGAAGACATTAAGCGTATTGAGCTAAAAATGGATCAGGTCATAGCTTCTGATGTGGAATTAAAAAGACTTTTTTCAATCGTAACATCCGTCGAAGGCATAGGGAAAGTAACGGCAACAGAAATGATCATTACTACGAATGAATTTAAAGACATAACAGATCCGGCAAAGTTTGCTTGTTATTCGGGAGTGGCACCGTTTGAATATTCTTCCGGATCAAGTATTAAAGGAAAATCCAAAGTGTCTCATAAAGCTAATAAGACCATGAAAAGCTTACTACATATGGCAGCGTTAGTAGCTATAAATTACAATGCCGATATGAAAGCCTATTACCAAAGAAAAGTACAACAGAAAAAAAATAAAATGTTAGTGATTAATGCCGTTAGAAACAAATTGATATGGAGGGTATTTGCACGTGTTAGAAATAATCGTCCGTATCAAAAAAACTATCAAATATCTCTTGTTTAAATCATAGAAATCGCGAGTGTGCCGCGCCGGCCAAAAGAGGTGGCGCACTCGTGACATCGCTAATAAGTATTGAACTATCCTAACTCCATAACGCATTTTACAAACACTACAGCATTTTACAATACTTACAAACACGCTGTTGTAAATGTTGTAACCCTTAAACAACCAGCTGCCACTGCCAATTGCAACTACGCACTGCCACTACTTCTCCCCCCATTTGTCATCCCCACCTAATATTTTAACAAATCGGAACGATCGTTCCTATAATAGGTTACCTTTGCGGAACGATTATTCCAAATATAGAAAATTAATCATCAACAACATGAAAAAGTTAGCAAACAAAGTAGCAGTAATAACAGGAGCATCAAAAGGTATTGGGGCAGGCATAGCCAAAAGCCTGGCAGCCGAAGGCGCATCGGTAGTAGTAAATTATTCTTCGGCAAAAGACGGCGCCGATAAGGTAGTGGCAGAGATCATCAGCAATGGCGGCAAGGCTATTGCCGTACAGGGCAATGTTTCAAAACTGGCCGATGTTGCCCGTTTATTTGAGGAAACCAGTAAAGCCTTTGGTGCAGTAGACATACTGGTGAATAACGCCGGTGTTTACAAGTTTGGCGCAATAGAACAAATTACCGAAGAAGAATTTCATACCCAGTTTGATACTAACGTGCTTGGCTTACTGCTGGCAACACAAGGCGCATTGAAAAGCTTTAATGAAAATGGCGGAAGTATCATCAACATAGGTTCCGTAGTGAGCAGCATAGCCCCGGTTGGCAGTTCTATTTATACAGCAACCAAAGGTGCGGTCGACTCCATTACCCATGTATTATCCAAAGAGCTTGGTCCGAAGAAAATTAGGGTGAACTCCATCAATCCCGGCATGGTAGAAACCGAAGGCGCCCACACCGCCGGGTTTATCGGCAGTGATTTCCAAACTGAAACAGAACGTACAGCACCGCTTGGACGGATAGGTCAGCCGGAAGATATTGCGCTGGTTGCCGTGTTCCTGGCCTCTGAAGAATCGCGCTGGTTAACAGGCGAAACCTTGCTGGCCGGTGGCGGTGTTAGGTAATTGAAAAAGAGTTAAGATAGTAAGAGTCAGGAATCAAGAGGTAGAGACAAGAATCAAGAAGTCAAGAATCAAGAGTCAAGATAAAAAATAGAAAAATGCCTATTTGTAAAGTTATGCAGGCGGACACTCATTTTTCTTAATTCTTGATCTTTTGATTCTTGACTCCTGGCCTCTTGCTTCTTATTTAATAAAATGAATAGCTTTGCTTAATTACAAGCAAGGCTATTCCTGTTATGGCAAGAACGAAAGATTTCGATGAAAATGAAGTGCTGAACAAGGCTATTGCTATTTTTTGGCACAAGGGCTATAACGGCACCTCCATGCAGGACCTGGTGGATGGCCTAGGCATCAGCCGTTCAAGCCTGTATGATACGTATGGCGACAAACACACCCTGTTTATCAAGGCATTGGAAAGCTATCAAAGCGTTGGTTCAGCAAAAATTTGCACTATCATCAACAATTCAGGGCCGGCTAAGGAAAGGATAAAAAAACTGCTGGAGCTGATAGCCGGTGAACTATTGGGCGACCAAAAGCATAAAGGTTGTTTTATGGTAAATGCCGAAGTTGAAGTTGCCCCACACGACCCGGAAGTTAGCAAGATGGTATGTCAGAACGACCAGCAGGTGGAAGAGGCCCTTTACCAGGTGATCAAAAAAGGGCAGGAGAGCGGTGAGATCGCCAACCGGCAGGATGCAAGGGCCCTGGCCCGCTTTACGTTTAACACGGTAAAAGGCATTCGCGTAACCGCAAAATCAATCACCGACAAAACAGTGTTTGACGATATCATCAAGCTGGCATTAGCCACACTCGATTAAGCCTGCTGGCCGCAGGTTCTGACTATCCTAAAATCCTTAAATCATGTTTCAAAAATAGCCGTCTGCATACAATGCATATAAATTATTAATATTGCTATATTGTACACTATATCTGTTTTGCCAAATCGCTTTCACAATTAATTATGCCGATAGCTTTCGACGTTTTTACAAAAAGAACTAAACTGTTTTACATATTAGGGGGTATCACAATCGTAACCCTCCCGGCTCTGGCTGCATGTGGTATATTTAATGTGCAGTTTAAAACCCCTTTTACCCCGCTTGTTGATGCTTTAATTGATGCCCTAATACTAGTGACATCATTAACATCGCTCAGTTTTTTGCTTGTGATGGCCACGGGTTTGGTTCGAACGTATGTTAAAGACGGGGAATTAATATTAGCTGATGACTACCTAATTATTGATGGAACAAAAATACTGCTGAATGAAGCAAAAGGTATCAGGTTAAAAGTTGCCATTTGGAACAGGAAACACTTTGGTAACCTATTACGCAACCGCATTGAAATAGCTGACAAAAATAACAAAACCTATAAAAATCGCTTCGTAATTAAATCGTATGACCATAACCAGGATTTTGAAAAAGTGATGGCCCAATGGCAAGCTAATGGCGTGGCGTTTGATTGGAAGTATAATACTTTTTAATTGGGTAATGCAGCGATTGTCTGCTCAATTTTTGGGAGGATTAAGCCGGCCTGCCAGCCGCCCACTTAAAACTGCAAACTGAAATTTCGAAATTTCAGTCAGTTTACTATTTTTACAGACCAATTACATCAATCACAAACAAACATTGCTCAAATGATAATTATAAGAAACCACGCCGAATTTGAAACGCACCTTGGAAAAGAGATAGGCACTTCCGGCTGGCACACCATAACCCAGGACCAAATCAACAAATTTGCCGAGGCTACCATAGATCATCAATGGATCCACACTGACCCGGAACGCGCAAAAAATGAAGGTCCGTTTGGGGCTACTATAGCGCATGGTTATTTGACAGTATCGCTGCTGCCTTATTTCTGGCACCAGATTGCCGATGTGCAAAACCTTAAAATGCAGATCAACTACAGCATTGAAAACATAAAATTTGCCCAGCCGGTTAAGGTCGACAGTCATGTAAGATTGATAGCAACGCTTGTTGCCATAGTTAACCTAAGAGGCATCACAAAAGCCACCATTGGCGTAACCATGGAAATAGACGGCGAGAAAAAACCAGCCTATACAGGGGAGGTGGTCTTTCTTTATCATTTTAATGGGTAGATAATTCTTCAGATTGATTTCGCAGGAGACGCGAAGCATCGCGTCTCCCGCAGACAAATTTAGTAAATTTGAAAATACACCAATTTATGAAAGTAGTAGATTTTACTTACGATTTCGATGACAAGGAAGAATCTAAAATCAAACAGATTTTACTTGATCAATTTCTAAAAGGATATGATGAAACCGATTCTGTTTATGATGACTTATAAAGTCTAATATTTCCTTTTAGGATGCCTGCTCATGTGAAAAGTAGTAACAATGAAAATCATATTGCTGCTTTTAACAACTTTATAAACAAGCAGATAAGGAAACACGTCAATTCTAATTTCCCGGAACCCATTTTTTGAAGGATAATGCAAAGGATTATTTTGTATTAAATAAATCTTCCTGAAAACCTCATCCTCAAATCGTTTACCTAAACCTGGTTGCTTTTCTTCATACCATTCCCTGGTTTCAAATAGTTCCTTACGTGCTTTAAGGAACAAATCAACGGCATAGCTCACTTTGTGAAGCTTTTTGCCCGCTCTTTATCCAATTGTTCCAATTCTGCCTTAACTTCTGCTAATGAAAAGCTTGGATCTATCCCTGCCTCGTACCTTCTCACGCGTTCATTCAACTCCGCAACAAAATCTTTATCTTCTGACCAATCCACAACCGGAATTACCTGATCTTCGAGTAATGCATAAATAGCTTTTACCTTTTTATCATCAGCTACCCTAATGTAATCGTATAATCTTTCCCTTATTGCTGCTGTTGTCATACTTAAATCTTTAAAACAAATTTAGTCATAAAATTAGAAAGCTACTACACCCACCATATTTCTATTTACAATCACCTTACAATCCCTTCCTTACCTTTGTGTTTTTGTAACACTATGAGCACGAACAAAATCCGCCTCAGCGTATTGGATCAATCTCCGGTACGCAAGGGCGTTACTGCAGAGCAGGCCGTTCAGGAAACGGTTGAGCTGGCAAAATATACCGATCAATTAGGCTATACCCGTTTTTGGGTATCTGAGCATCATAATACCGGCAGCCTGGCAGGCTCAACCCCCGAGGTTTTGCTGGCCTATCTGGCATCGCAAACAACAAAGATCCGCATAGGCTCAGGTGGCATAATGATGCCCAATCACAGCGCCTTAAAAGTAGCCGAAAATTTCAGGATGCTGGAAGCTTTGGCGCCGGGCCGCATCGACCTGGGAATGGGCCGCGCACCGGGCACCGACAGGATAACGGCTTCCATGCTCAACCCATCCAACCAGTTCCGCGAGCAGGATTTTATTGAGCAGCTTTATGAACTCAATAATTATTTTCATGACCGCGGCGACCCGGGCACACCACAATTAAAAATAAGGGCCATCCCGCAGGTACAAACCACCCCGGATCTGTGGTTGCTGAGCTCAAGCGGGCAAAGCGGATTGTTTGCCGCTCATTTTGGCATGGGCCTTTCTTTTGCACATTTTATAAACCCCTTTGGCGGACCGGAAGCAATTGCCTTATACAGGGAGAAATTCAAACCATCTGAAGATATGCCTGTCGAGCATGCAAACGTTGCCATATTTGTTTTTTGCTCGGAAGATGAGGAAAAAATAAGGCAGCACCAGTCACTGATGGATTACCGTTTTAACCAGTTTGAAAAAGGCGGCGGCCTTAGTCCGGTAAATTATGAGGACATAAAAAATGTTGAATATTCAGCAGCAGAGCAGGATCGTATTAAATACAACCGCTACAGGGTAATAACCGGTACTCCCGGCGAAATAAAGCTAAAGCTTACCTGGCTGGCCGAAGATTATAAGGTTGATGAAATAATTGCCGTTACCATTACAGAAACTTTTGAAGACAGGCTAACCTCGTACCGGCTTCTTGCCGAACAGTTTGATTTGAGAGATTAGAGGCCAGTGATCAGAGGTTAGTTAGGATTTTATAACTATTAAAAACCTAACCTCTAACGTCCGATCCCCCCTTTTAAAAAACCTAATCTCTAACCTCTGATCTCTAATCTCTAATTCCTATCTTTGCGCATGATAAAATCCATGACGGGCTATGGAATTGCCAGCGTCGACTCTGAAGGAGCAAAATATACTGTTGAAATAAAATCACTCAATAGTAAATTCCTGGAGCTATCCCTTCGACTGCCCAAAACTTTTGCCGAAAAAGAATTTCAGCTGCGCAATGATTGCAGCAAACAAATTGAACGTGGCAAAGTAAATCTTTCTATAAATGTTGAAAAGGCAAGCACTACAGTAAATGCAGCCGGTATTGACAGGGAACTGCTTCAACATTACTATGAACAGCTAAAGGCCGTTAGTGTTGATTTGAATGAACCCACCGGTAATTTATTGCAGCTTGCTTTGGGCCTGCCTGAAGTTGTAAAATACGAAGAAGAAACAGCATCGGAAGAAGAGTGGAAGGTAGCCGAAAAGGCTTACCAGCAGGCATTAGCCGCATTTCAGCAGTTCAGAACTGATGAAGGCAACGTGCTGGAGCAGGATGTAAAATATAGAATAGGTATCATCCTTAAAAACCTGGAACTGGTTGAAGTTGAGGAGCCAAAGCGCGTACCTTTAATAAAGGAGCGGCTGAACCAATTTTTAAGCGAAGCAGTGGGCCGCGAAAGTATTGACCAAAACCGGTTTGAACAGGAGTTGATCTATTTTATTGATAAGCTTGATATTACGGAGGAAAAGCTCCGCCTCAGAACACATTGCGACTATTTCATCGAGACATTGAAAAATGATGATGCCAACGGCAAAAAGCTCAGCTTTATATCGCAGGAAATTGGCCGCGAGGTAAATACGCTCGGCTCAAAAGCTAACGATGCCAACATCCAAAAACTGGTAGTAGGCATGAAAGAAGAGCTTGAAAAAATTAAAGAACAATTACTCAACGTGTTGTAATGTTGTAAAGTTGTAAGGTTGAAATGTTAAAAATCAACTTTACAACATTTCAACATTCAAACTTTACAACAAAATGAATCCTAACGGCAAACTCATCATATTTTCGGCACCATCCGGGGCAGGCAAAACTACCATTGTACAACACTTGCTTAAAAAAGTGCCTGAGCTGGAGTTTTCTATTTCGGCAACTACCCGCAAAGCACGCGGTGAAGAAGTAAACGGCGAGGATTACTACTTTATAAGTAAAGAGGAGTTTTTACACCGCATTGCCAAAAAACAGTTTGTTGAGTTTGAAGAAGTATACACCGGCACCTTTTATGGCACCCTGCGCACCGAGATCGAACGGATCTGGCAGCACGGCAAAACCGTGATATTTGATATTGATGTTGAGGGTGGCCTACACCTTAAACGCAAGTATGAAGACCAGGCTCTGGCCATATTTGTACAACCTCCATCCCTGGAGGTACTTAAAGAACGTTTAGCCGGCAGAGGTACCGATAGCAAGGAAAAATTGGCTGAGCGCTTTATAAAAGCAGAAAAAGAATTGAATTATGCTCCGCAATTTGATATTATCCTAAAAAATTACGATCTTCAAACGGCATGTAAGGAAGCGGAAGATTTGGTGAGAAACTTTCTTTTGCAGAGTTAGTTTGCAGTATTCGGTTTGCAGTAGTTTATTTGCAGTAGTTTATATATGGGTTCATACAAAGACCTGTTAGTTTATAAAAAAAGCTTTACCTTATCTATGGAGATATTTACTGTAACCAAGCAATTTCCAAAAGAAGAAACCTACTCTCTAACAGATCAAATACGACGTTCTTCCCGCTCAACTAATATTTGTACTATTGAAGCTTATCGCAAGCGGATATACCCAAATCATTTTGTAAGCAAACTAACGGATGCTGACATGGAAAATAGCGAAACGCAAGGATGGCTTGAATTTTCGCATGCATGTGATTATATTTCTAAAGAAGTTTATGAAAGATTAAATAGTTTATCAGTTGAAATTGGTAGACTTATTCAATATATGATTGATAATCCCGGAAAGTTTGGCGCAGGATAATATTCTTAAATTACTAGTGCCAACTGCCAACTAAAAACTGCCAACTAATGAAAGTAGGACTACTATTCGGTTCATTTAACCCCATACACGTCGGCCATTTAATTATTGCTAATTATATGGCTAATTACACCACACTTGATAAGGTGTGGCTGGTGGTATCCCCTCAAAACCCCTTAAAAAAATACGGCGACCTGATAAATACCTATGATCGACTTGAAATGTGTAAGCTGGCTACCGATAATTCAAATAACATCCAGGTTAGCGATGTTGAGCTAAAGCTGCCCCAGCCATCATACACCATTGATACACTTGTTCATTTAAAGGAAAAATATCCGCAGCATGAATTTGCATTGATAATGGGGTCAGACAACCTGGTATCATTACCCAAATGGAAAAACTATAAACTGATCCTGCGCGATTACCAGATCTATGTTTATCCCCGCCCCGGCTATGAAAACACCGACCTGGCTACCCACCCATCAGTAACCATAACTATGACTCCGCTGATGGAGCTATCGGCAACATTTATCCGGCAGTCCATTGCACAAAAAAAGAATGTGCAATATTTTGTGCCGGATGTTGTTTTGGAATTTATTGATAGTAAGCATTTATACAGGTAATTGATTGGGTTGATTTGTTTTTAAATCGGAATCGCTCACGACTAACTTGATCAACACCCAAATTCCGGCGAAATTAAGAGTATAAAAACGGTGTCGCCATGCTAGTGTCGTGTCAATCATGAATTGACGCTAAGGCTTGAGTCGAAAGTCTTGAGTTCTAAGTCAGAAAAAGACAAAACTTGGCTTTAGACTTACGACTAATTACTATTGACTTTACACTAGTTTGGAAGTTTCACTCTAAAAAGCCCATTGTTAAAATCAATTGGTACATATTCGTTGGGGTTACCGTCTTTTAACACGTGCAGCTCAAATGTTCCTGATATAATACGCGTTTTGGTGCTATAACTTAAAATAGTCAGCGAGCTGCTTTTAGTGGTATCCAACCTGTAATGACTTGTTAAAACATCCATGCCAACTGTTGTAAAAAATGCCGCCTGGGTGCCGGTTAGCGGGTAGGTGCCGAGGCCATTAAATTTTATGTTAATATAAATTTGTTCCTCCCCCGCTGGCTTTAATGCTGTTAGCCTTAAGCTGTCGCCGGGTATAGCAGATGCACTTCCCTGCCCTCCCCAGCCTGCACCGTTTTTATTTGCTTTAAAATAATAGTCGGCAGGGACCACTTTGCTATCTTTATGACATGAATAAATTAAAACACCACCAATAGCACAGCAAACCACCATTAATATTTTTTTCATGTTACTTATTCCGCGTTTTAATACAGTACGGTAAAGGTAGCAAAATGCAACAGCAATAAATTAATCGGCTTAAGAAACGGTAAAAAAGCTATTTTTGTGGTTACACTAAAGCACTGCGTTTATTAAATGATCACCAAGCCAACTATCGACCGTATAATGGAAGCCACAGATATTGTGGAGGTGATTGGCGAGTTTGTACAGCTAAAAAAACGCGGTGCCAACTATGTGGGCTTGTCGCCTTTTGCCAATGAGCGCACCCCCTCGTTCACAGTATCACCGGCTAAGGGAATTTTTAAAGATTTTTCATCAGGTAAGGGTGGCTCGGCCATTACTTTTTTAATGGAACTGGAGAAGTTTACTTATCCCGAAGCGCTGAAGTGGCTGGCAAAAAAATACGGCATTGAGGTTGAAGAAACGGTTGAGGCCTCTGAAAACCGCGAAGAAGAAAACCACCGCGAAAGCCTGATGATCGTTTCCGGCTACGCAGCTAAATTTTTCCATGAAAGCCTGCTTGAAACAGATGAAGGAAAAAACATCGGCTTAAGCTATTTTAAGGAGCGTGGTTTTAGCGGCGATACCATCAAAAAGTTTGAGTTGGGCTACTCGCCCGATCAATGGGAGGCATTTACCGGCCAGGCCCTGAAGGAGGGCTACCAGCAGCAGTTTTTAGAAGAAAGCGGCCTCTCGGTTAAGCGCGACAACGGATCACTGTATGATCGTTATCGCGGCCGTGTAATGTTCCCCATCCATAGCTTTACCGGCAGGGTAATAGCCTTTGGCGGCCGGACGCTTAAAAACGATAAAAATGTACCCAAATATGTAAACTCGCCCGAGTCGGAGATCTACCATAAATCAAATGTGCTTTATGGCCTTTACTTTGCCAAAAAGGCTATCCGCGAGGAAGATAACTGCTTTTTGGTTGAAGGCTACGCAGATGTGCTCTCGGTACACCAGGCGGGGATCGAGAATGTGGTGGCATCATCCGGCACTTCATTAACCGTTGAGCAGATCAGGCTTATTGGCCGTTTTACAAAAAATATAACCATTTTGTATGATGGCGATGCAGCCGGAATAAAAGCCTCGCTCCGCGGTTTGGATATGATCCTTGAGGAAGGCCTTAACGTTAAGGTGGTCCTTTTCCCGGATGGGCATGATCCTGACTCGTACGTACGCAACTTCGGCACAAATGGCTTTAAAAAGCATATTGCTGATAACAAGAAAGATTTTATTCTTTTTAAAACTGATATCCTGCTAAAAGAAGTAGGGAACGACCCGATAAAAAAGGCAGATGTAATAAGGGAAATTGTTGAAAGCGTTGCAAAGATCCCCGATTCAATAAAAGCATCGGTATTTATAAAAGAATGCAGTTATTTATTGCAGATAGATGAACGCGCGCTGTTATCTGAGCTGAACAAAATGCGGATGGCGAAAGCCAAAAAAGATTCGCAGCAGCAAATTTCAAGGCCTGCTCCGGTTGATGAGCCCAATTTTTTTGATGAACCGGAGATAAAGGTTGAAAAAGATGATTCAAATCAGGAAAAGGAAATCATCCGGCTTTTGCTGTTATATGGCAATAAGGTTATCGACTGGGATGGGATAGCCAATACTTACATCGGTCCGTTTATGATTGCCGAGTTAAGTGATGTTGAATTTGAAAATCAAACCTGCAAATCGTTCGTAGAAATTTACCGCAGAGAAGTTGAAAATGGTGTACTGCCCGATGAACAATACTTTATTCATTACCCGGAAAAAAACATTGTTGACGTAACAGTAACACTTTTAGCAACCAAATACACCCTGAGTGAAAATTGGTACGAGATGCATAAGATATTGGTGAACGATGAACAGGCGAATATGAAGGCCACTATTTTAGGAGCTATCTTCCACCTGAAAAAACAAAAAGTTGGCAAAATACTGGAAGGTCTGCGGAAGGAGCTACAAAAAACAAGTGTTGAAGCCGACCAGGAGATCCTGCTAAACCAGTACATGCACATGAAAAAAGTAGAGAAAACTATTTCGGATTACCTGGGTTCAGTAATTTTAAAATAATGGCGCTACACCTGGACCTGGGCCGCAAAGGCGAAAGCCTTGCAAAACTCCACCTCGAAAATACCGGCTACGAGATTTTGGATGAGAACTGGACGCATGGCCGTTTAGAGGTTGACCTTATTGCATATAAAAACAAGGTGATTATATTTACCGAAGTAAAAACCCGCACCGGCAATTGGTTTGGCGAACCGGAAGATTTTGTGGATGCCCGCAAACAAAGATTATTGGTTGAGGCGGCAGAGGAGTATATTTACCTGATGAACCACCAGGGCGAGGTGCGGTTTGATATTATATCCATTTTATTTGACAGGAATAACAATCACATACTAAAACATATAGAAGACGCGTTTTGGCCAACACCCATGTAATCAAAATATGAAATTTAAATTCAATATACTATTAACAGCTACAGCCTTACTGCTTTTTGGCTGTCCCTCAAAACACCAGGATAACGGCATTACCGTAAGCCCTGAAGCAGGCACCTCCTATAAAACGGGAGATGTGGTTGTGGTACAGGCGCATTATCCGGCAGGATCAAAGCCTGATTCGGTAGTTTACGTGCTTGACTCTGTAAAGATCGGATCGAAAAAGGATACAACAGCATTTTCATTAAAAACAGATACCATTCCGCTGGGGCCGCGGATAATTACAGCTAAAGTTTATACCGGCGGTAAAAACCAGGATGCATCAACCAATATAGTTCTGCTGCCATCAAAAGCTCCGGAAGAATATACATTTAAAGTGGAAAAAGTTTTTCCGCACGATACCTCATGCTTTACCGAAGGGATTCTTTACCATGATGGCTTTATATATGAAAGCGGGGGCGGCTATTTAGACCCACCTCAGGGACAGGTTAAAGATGGTCAGTCGAGCCTGAGAAAAGTGGATCTAACCACGGGTAAGGTGTTACAAAAAGCAATGGTTGATCCGAAGGTATTTGGCGAAGGGATCTCTATAGTGGGTGATAAAATAATCCAGCTAACTTACCATGAAAAAATAGGCTATGTATATGATAAAAAATCATTCAAACAATTAAGCACTTTCCCCAATAATACAGGTGTTGAGGGCTGGGGCATGTGCTTTGACGGCAAAAAGCTATATATGGATGATAGCACCAACCGCATCTGGTTTTTAGATAAAGATACTTATCGCCAAATAGGATATATCGATGTATTTGATGATAAGGGAGCCGTTAACGAAGTAAATGAGCTTGAATATATTGATGGTAAATTATATGCCAATATCTGGAAGCAAAATACTATTATAGCAATAGACCCTAAAACCGGCGCTGTTTTACAAAGGATAGACTTAACCAGCCTTTACCCGGAAAATAAACGCAATGAGGGCGCCGATGTGTTAAACGGTATAGCTTATGATGCGGCTGCAAAAAGGATCTTCATAACCGGCAAAAAATGGAATAAATTGTTCCAGGTGAGCTTTGTGAAAAAATAAAAACTTTTCCATTGGGTGGTTTTAGTTTGGCTAAAGCCCCTTTTTAATTGCTGATTATTCCGTCACTTAAAAGTGGCGGCAATGATTTTTTTCTTGATCTGTTATTAGATAGGCCTTTAATCATCCTTATATAACCCATTTCTTAATTTTTTAAAAGTGACAGATGAGACGAACAATGAATTAGGGCTTTAGCCCCAACAGGCTGTTGGGCTGTTCATTCTTTCCCTTCGCCCCCACTTTATACCCGCTCGGCGTTATTCCCTCAATTTTTTTAAATGCCCGGCTAAAATAATTCAGGTTGTTAAAGCCTGCTTTAAAACACGCTTCAGAGATACTGTTGTAAGGGTTGTTCATCAGTTGCTTGGCAAACTGGATCCTTTCTTTTATTATATAATCAACCGGCGAAATTCCCAGCTCATATTTAAATGCACGAAAAAAGCTGGGCTTGCTCATAAATGCCATTTGGCTAAGGGCATCAATATTCAGCTTTTCGGTAAGGTGCACTCTGATGTAGTCCAGTACATAGGCAAACCTGCTGCCCGCAGATAGCTCATGCATATTGTCACTTACCTCGTGCAGGTTTTGCATCTGCATTATGCGGATCAGCAACTCTTTTAAGGTTAAATTAGCCAGTACATCCTTTGTTAAGGCATCACCGGTGCTAATGCGGATCAGTTTATTTATCAGCTGTGCAAGCTCGTAATTATTAAAAAAGTGGAACTGGTTATAATTAAGCTTCCAGGTATTTCCAGCTTCGCGGGGATAATTTTCGTTTAAAAAATCCAGGGTGTTCATTATCTCCTGCTGATTGATGGCCAGCGCAGTGCATTGTGATGGCTGGTTTGCGGAGGCCTCCGGGAAATCAATGGTCATGGTGATGTTTGGCGGCACAATTACCGATTCGCCGGGCAGATAGTCAAATCCCGGCTGATCAAACAGGTGCATTACTTTTTTGCCCCGCAGCATACTGGTTATTACAAGGTCGCTAAAGGTTAACGGCACCAGTTCGCTGCGCTCATAAGTTTCAAATACGTTAAGCTCACAATGGTTTAAGGTGTATGCCCTCCTGTTCTCAACAAGCGTTCTTACCTCTTTCTGATTTGAAAGCGATAATGGGGATACCAGGTTTCTATTGATCATGGTCGTTGCCTATTTTAGTACAAATTAGGTATAGTAATATTCATTCAAGTACTTATGTATATAATATAAATTGACACCATTGTGCTACCATTTGATACCATAGTGCAAATGACCGGCATGCACCAAACCTAACTTAGTACTATCAATTAAAACTTAAAAAAATGAGTATTGTTTCAAAACCTGCTTTTAAAGAAAAGTACGACAATTTTATTGGCGGCAAATTTGTGCCCCCCATTAAAGGTGAATATTTTGATAACATATCACCAATTGATGGCAAGGTATTTACAAAAGCAGCCCGGTCTGGCAAAGAGGATATTGAGCTTGCCTTGGATGCCGCGCATGCAGCCTTTGTAACATGGGGTAAATCAGCGGCGGCCTACCGAGCATCTATCCTTAATAAAATTGCCGATGTTATTGAAGAGAATCTTGAATACCTGGCTGTTGTTGAATGTATTGATAACGGCAAAGCTATCCGCGAAACAAGGGCTGCCGACCTGCCTTTGGTTATAGATCACTTCCGTTATTTTGCAGGCGTTATCCGTGCCGAAGAAGGCGGTATTTCTGAGCATGATGAATATACGGTGAGCATTTGCCTGCACGAGCCTATTGGTGTTGTAGGGCAAATCATCCCATGGAATTTTCCATTACTAATGGCCACCTGGAAAATAGCCCCTGCGCTTGCCGCCGGTAATTGCTGCGTGGTAAAACCTGCAGAGCAAACACCAACATCCATTATGATATTAATGGACCTGATAAAAGACATCCTGCCCCCGGGCGTATTAAATATTATTACAGGTTTCGGCCCGGAAGCTGGTAAACCGCTGGCATCTTCGCCACGTATTTCTAAAGTATCCTTTACGGGCGAAACCACTACCGGCCGTTTGATAATGCAGTATGCATCTGAGAATTTGATCCCGGTTACGATGGAGCTTGGCGGTAAATCGCCAAATATCTTCCTTGAATCTGTTGGCAATGCTGATGATGCATTTTTTGATAAGGCGATAGAAGGCGCTGTATTATTTGCCCTTAACCAGGGCGAGGTTTGTACCTGCCCGTCGCGGATCCTGGTGCATGAAAATATCTACGATAAATTTATATCGCGGGTAATTGAAAGAACAAACGCCATTAAAATGGGCAACCCAATGGACAGCGATACCATGATGGGGGCACAGGTATCAAATGATCAATATGAAAAGATCCTATCGTACCTTAAAATTGGAAAAGAAGAAGGTGCAGAAATATTGTGCGGCGGCGAAATAAAACAATTGGACGGCGACCTTGGCGGTGGTTATTATATACAGCCAACGCTATTTAAGGGACATAACAAAATGCGCATTTTCCAGGAAGAGATCTTCGGGCCGGTTGCGTGTGTTACCACGTTTAAAACAACTGCGGAAGCTATTGCTATTGCCAATGATACATTGTATGGACTTGGAGCCGGTGTGTGGACAAGGGATGCACACGAGATATACCAGGTTCCGCGTGCCATACAGGCCGGCAGGGTTTGGGTAAACAACTACCATGCATACCCGGCGCACGCTCCTTTTGGTGGCTATAAAAAATCGGGCTTTGGTCGCGAGAACCATAAAATGATGCTGGGCTATTATCGCCAGACAAAAAATATGCTGATCTCTTACGACAAAAACAAACTGGGCTTTTTTTAGTAACTGGTTGATTAAAAACAACGGCACCCTTTGGGGTGTCATTAAAGCTATGGGTAAAAATTGCAGCGCACTCTCTTTCCGCGAAGCGAAGGTTGCCCGGGGCTGCGTCGGCGGGGTGAGTTTATACGACAGGCATTTACGCCAGTGCATTGGCGTAATGTCACTCGCATAGTCACCCCGCCGATGCTATTGCCGGACATACATCCTTCTGTAAAGAAGGTGAAAAAGCTTCCATTTGTGTGCTATTTTATTTGAATTAAAATAAACAGTATGACAAAAAGAGTATTAGTAATGCTCGAAGCATCCGCCTTGATAAAAGATTTAAAAGGCCGCTTTGGCGACCTGATGTTTCACCAGAGCGGTGGCTGCTGCGATGGCTCATCGCCTATGTGCTTTGAAAAAGGTGAGTTTAAGCTGGGTGGCAGCGATGTAAAAATAGGCACCATTGACGATTGCGAATTTTGGATGAGCAAGGATCAGTTTGAATACTGGCAGCATACCCAGCTTACTATTGGTATTACAAAAGGATATGGATCAAGCTTTTCTATAGAGATCCCTACTGGCTTCCGCTTTATGATCCATTCCCGGCTGTTTACTGACGACGAGATAAAAGACCTTGAGCCCGTGGAGCTTTTTGAGGATTAAATTTAGGTATTCACTTAATCCATTCTCAACAAATCTTAATACCTTGTGTTGTAAAAACAAAAGGCATATTATATGAAAGATACAGTTGAAGGATGGTCGGGCCGCATTCAGCCGTTTTTATGGGATTTGATTATTGTGGTTTTAGCCATAGCGATTGGCCTGGCGGTTAAGTTCATTGTTAAAGCTATCCTCAAGTACAATAAAAATCATACCGACTATTCCTTGTTTCGAAGTATAATTACGCATTTAAGCAGGCCTATGAACCATTTTGTGCCGTTGCTTATGCTGAACTTTATGGAGCCTTTAATGGAGTTGACACCGCGTTATGACCTTATATTAAGTCGTGCTGTTGAAATAGCCCTTATCATTTCATTTGCTATATTGCTGATGAGCGCTATGAATGTTTTTGAAGATTATGTTTATCACACATACGATTTAAATAAAGAAGATAATCTTAAGGAACGCAAGATCCGCACCCAAATAGCCTTCATCCGGAAAGTGCTTGGCACAGTCATCATATTTGTTACCATTGCCATTATTTTGCTCAGCTTTGATAATGTTCGTAAAATTGGGGCGGGCCTGCTAACAGGAGTTGGAATTGGCGGAATAATTATAGGTTTTGCCGCACAAAAATCCTTAGGAAATTTACTTGCAGGTTTCCAGATAGCATTTACCCAGCCTATCCGTATTGATGATGTATTGGTTGTTGAAGGCGAATGGGGCCGGGTTGAAGATATAACCCTTACCTATGTGGTATTAAATATTTGGGATCAGCGCCGCCTGATACTGCCTATCAACTATTTTATAGAGAAACCCTTCCAAAACTGGACCCGCAACACATCAGAAATATTGGGAACTGTTTTTTTATACCTTGATTATAATACACCTATTGATGCCTTAAGAACAGAGTTCGACCGCCTGCTTACCACCACCAATTTGTGGGACAAACGCGTAAAAGTGATCCAGGTTACAGATGCAAAAACTAATTGTATTGAAGTGCGGGTATTGGTTAGCGCCCGTAACTCATCACAAGCGTTTGATCTTCGTTGCTATATCCGCGAAAACCTGGTAAAATTTGTAAAAGATAATTACCCCGATAGTCTGCCATTGAACAGGGTGGTTATGAAAAATATAGACCTGGATAAACCGGCAACAGCATCTGTTAACTCTTAACGTTTTTGCTATATTAATGCCGCGCTATTAGAATAGAATAAAAAAAATTATGCTTTTGGCTTGTAATTCAATAATTACAAAACAATTTCACCGCTTTCATTTTTATTCGCATTTTTACGCCACATCAAAACTACAAATCAACACATTAAGTAATAAATAAAACAATGGGTAAAGTAATTCTTGTAACCGGTGCTTCGTCCGGGATAGGTTTAGCCTGTGCTACAGCGCTTCAGGCAAAAGGGCATACGGTTTACGGTTCATCCCGCGATCTGAAACGAATTAAATCGGTATCATTTAAACCTATTGAATTGGATGTTACCGATGACGCATCGGTAAACGCTGCCATTGATAAAATTATTAAAACCGAAGGCAGGATTGATGTTTTGGTAAACAATGCCGGTAATGGTGTTACCGGTCCGGCTTACGCCATGCCCGTTGAAAGTGCTAAAAAGCAATTTGAGGTTAACTTTTTTGGCGTGGTGCGGGTTAGCAGCGCGGTATTACCTCACATGATAGCAGTTAAAAATGGCCTTGTAGTAAACATCAGTTCATTGGCCGGGTTATTTGGTTTACCTTACCAAAGCATGTACAGCGCATCAAAATATGCCATTGAAGGATATTCGCAAAGTCTGCGGATGGAGCTGCGCAATACCGGCGTTAAAGTTACACTTATCAATCCCGGCGACTTTAAATCCGACTTTACCCAAAACCGTGAGAAGGTTGCTTTCCCGATAAAAAATGAAATGCTGGAGAAAGAATATAATACCGCCGTTGCTGCAATGGAAAAGGACGAAAGCATAGGCGCAAGTCCCGATGTAATTGGAAAAAAACTGGTGCAAATTGTCGACTCATCAAGCCCGGCACACCGCTACCTGGTAGGCGCCTTTGGCCAAACCATTGCCCCAACCCTGAAAAGCATATTGCCCGGCGGCTTGTTTGAAAAACTGATGAATGACCATTACGGGATAAAATAATTGATGGAATAATAGATTTATAAAGACGCCCCGACAACTCGGGGCGTTTACTACTTCTGATGATATTTATAATGTAACTGCTTTAATGTCTCTGTCGAGTCATCATCTGTTGAAATGCCATAACCTGATACAAATATTCCCTTTATGCCGGATGCAGAAGCCAGCGCGTAAACCGTAGCCTCATCAGCGGGATCCGACGGGCCTTCATAACGGTACAGGTCAACTATTTCAAATTCATCTGCCGGGTATTGTTGTTCTCCCGCCACAAAATGATTTTCCTTTAAATTCAGATCGAGGGTATAGCCTTGTTTTTTGAGCTGCTCAATGGCTTCGGTAACGGTGGCGTAATGGAATTGCTGTTTCATTGGGAGAGGCGTTGATATAATGTAAATTTAAGGATTTAATTTTTAACCTTTCAGCCACCGATTAAAGTTTAACCTTGTTATATCATGCCTCTTTTTTATTAAGTAGTATGCTACAAATTAACTCGTCTAAACTCCTTATATCAACAAAATCATCATTCACAAGCTGGCAGGTATTTATATGCGAATCTGTACAGATCAGCTTTTTGATGATCCCACAATTTTTAAGTTTTTGCAGTCCGTCTTTTACAAACAGCCCATGCGTAGTAATAACAATAATATCAGCCGCACCGGCATCTTTATAAGTTTTTGCCGCATTGATAATGCTGCCGCCCGACCGGATCATATCATCGTAAATTATAACTGTTTTTCCGGCTACATCAGCATTAATGGCGCTCACTTCGGTATGGTCGCCTTTTAGGCGGCGCTTTAAAATAAATGCGGCGTTTACACCCAATTCATTCGCTAATGATTCAACCCATTTTGCCCGGCCTGCATCAGTGCTGGCCATCACAAAGTTATCACCCCCATATTCAAGAGCCGCTTTAGTAATAATATCCTTGCAATAAACATGTGTAGGGTAAAGCCCATGCTCAAAATAATAAGGGATTCCTTCGGAGTGGATGTCAAACAAATACACCCTATTGCCCCTGTTGCTGCGCGGTATGGCCGATAAGAGTATGGCCCTGGCTTTGGCAGTTACAATTTCGCCCGACAGCACGGCCCTTTCCATAGTTGAATAACCAAAATAAGGAATAACCAATGATAATGAGCCGGCGCCATAGCTCACTAAAGATGAAGCAAGATCAAAAAGCTCGAGCGTTGCTTCATCATTAACGGTTCCTCCTATAATTATTACATCCCTGTCGTTAACGTCAGATAAAATGCGCTGATAACGTTCACCATCGGTAAAGTTATTTGTTTCAAGCTCGCCTTTTTCAAACTGACCACAGGCTAAAACTTTTTCGGCCAGGTAATTATATTGCTTTATATGGAAAAGGATTTTTTTCATGCTACCGGTATTTTGTTATTTATGTTGATGCGCACCTGTTCAAAGCTTATCTCATTTACAAGCTTGCCATTTTCAAATACGGTATGCAATTCATCCGCTAACCCATCATTATCACTTTGATTAACGGTTTTAAAGGTGCCATTAATTTTTACCAATTTTAAACGCCCGGCCTTACTCTTTTTAAAGCTTTCGGTGATGTTTCCACCGGCATCCATTTCTGTCGGACTTTTCTCAACCCGTACTTCTTTACTATCAATTATTGTGCTGCTGCATTTTAGCGCGAAACGTTGCGTATCCCTGTCAACTTTTTGCAACAATGCGCCACCCATACCTAAAACCAGGTTCTCTGCGCTGATGTTGTGTTGCTTCAAAGCTTCATACATGGTTTTTATAGCTTCATAATTTACCCCATCACCCTGGATTACTCTTACCTGCGGTGGTAAAACTTTGAAGCCTTTTCCGTTTACTGTATAACCAAACTTATCAAAAAGTATTTCAAATATTTTTACCAGGGTCATTACCGGGTCGCCGCTGTCGGGGCGGATAACAAGCGTACCTTTGCGGTTCAGGATCTCAGCTTTCAACTCTTCACCCCAATAATCTTCGCAGGCCTTAAATATATTGTAGCTATCAGATACGCAAGCGATAATCCCTGTTGGAAACGTTTTTAAAATATGCCTGAACACCTCAAGCTCGCCATCTTTACCCAATAGCGTACAGATGCTATGTTCAGTAGCGGGAATGCTTAAACCATATACTTTTTGTGCATTATAATAATTTATAGCCATACCTGACCCCGCCAGGTTATCACTGCCATTAAAATTGAGCAAATGCGCTGCACCTCCAATCTTAGCGCTCTCCACGCTGCTAACACCACGGAAGCCAAAATCATTCAAAACAAAATCAATCCCGGCTTCACTGCCGGGTGTAGCCGTTTCTTCATAGTATTGTGTAACCACTTTACGTACCTGGTTGCTAAGGGTGGCAACTGTACAGGGGTACCAAACCTGCATCAGCAAGGTTTCTAAAAAATTGGTAAGCCAGTAGCATTCCGGATCGGTGTTTTCAATGGTCATCAGTACGTTACCTGTGGGTACCGCGGTGCCCTCAGCCACGGCTTTAATTTTAACCGGCAACCAGCCATCGTACTTATCTAAAATATACTGGAACTTACTTTTATCAAACACATCATCCCGGCCAAACACTTGTAATAAAAGGCCTTCAGCCCCGTCAAGATCTTCCTGGGTAAATGCCTTGCCCTGCAGGTATTCTTTTAAAAAGTATTGCAGACCAAAAAATACGGTTTCGTTAAACATACCGCCACGGCTCTCCAGGTAACTGTATATCTGTGTGGTACCTGGGTAGTATAACTTATGGTGAGCATATTTATAAGCATCAGCCAGCAGGATTAAATTTTCGCGTTTCATGGATTATTTATTAAGATATTTTTCAAGTAACAGGTTAAAAAGTTCAATATGTTCATTGCTGATCAATTCATCATCAATCATCTTTGGCAGATCAGCCAGTTTAAACCAGCTCAGTTCAGCAATATCATCCTGTGCTGAGGGTTCGCCGGTTATATAATCGCAGCTAAAAAGCAGGGTGATTATTTTGTCGGCCTCATTACGGTAGCGCCAGTCATTAATTTTGCGGGAGGTTTCGTAAACCATTTTGGTGGTTTCCAAATTACCGCATTCTTCGGTTAGCTCGCGTTTGGCAGCGCTTTCATAATCTGCATCTTCAGGATCAGCAAAACCGCCTACCAGCCGCCATTTATTATTGATCACTTTTTTACCTAACAATATTTCTTTCTTTTCATTCCTGAACAAGGCTATATCCACCGTTGGGTAAACTTTGGTGTACTGGTTGTAATAAGCGTATAAAATGCCGGCCCTGAAATCGTTCGAGTCAAAAACTTTATCCGCATATTGTTTGCGCAGTTCAGTAGCGTTGTAATCGCCATGTTCAGGCAGCTCAATAGTTTCAAATTTACCATTGTAAAAAGGTATAAAGCTATCCCTGCTGCCATACAAATCAAACTGTTCGTTCGTGAATACTCCTTTTAACAGGGTATCTAAATTTTCAGACCATACCTTATCATTCGGATGATCACTTATTGGCAAAACAATAATTTCCGGATGAGCAGTTTTGATCATTTTTTCGCGGGTATAATAATCATACGGGTTTTTCCTGCTGCCGGTAATCGGGCTTACGCCTAACAAAATAATTAGTTTGGAATGCGCTCCCTTTACCTGGTTGATAAGGCTTTGATGCCCTTCATGCAGGTAAGGTGTTTGGAAGCGGGCGATAATAACTGCGGTTTTCATTTTAATTTGCGTTAATTATACGCAAATATAGATATGCGTTTTTAATACGCAAATTATTTTACGTTTTTTTTTAATTTAAATAGATTTTATATTTCGAAGCTGATGCCTTCTTTCTTCAACTGAAAGTATTTTCCCTCGTTAAAACAAAACAGATTTCCCGGTCGGCCTGCACCGTCAAGCTGCTGCCTTTCAGTTGTTTCTTCTAAAAAGCCAAATTTTAACACTTTCTTTTTAAAATTACGCCGGTCAATGGGCCTGTCGAGTACAGCCATGTAAAGTTTTTCAAGTTCGGAGAATGGGAATTTTTTATCGAGCAACTCAAAGCCCACCGGCTCATATAAAATTTTGTTTTTTAAGCGGGCGTGGGCCAACGTAATAATTTCGTGGTGATCAAATGCCAGCTGCGGTACTTTTTTTATGTTGAACCATGCAACGTCGGCAGCATCTGTATCTGCATGCAGCACAAATGCATCGGGTTTTACCAGGCCATAATAGGTAACAGATATTACGCGGTTACGTGGGTCACGCCCCGGTTTTCCGAAACTATAAAGCTGCTCCAGGTAATTTATGCTAACGCCGGTTTCCTCAGTTAATTCGCGCTGAACAGCATCTTCTAATGATTCATCATTGCCTACCAATCCGCCGGGAAGAGCCCAGCTATTTTTATAGGGTTCGATGTCTCTTTTTATGAGCAATACCGATAATCCTTCTTTTGAAGTATATCCAAATACCACCGCATCAACAGCAACTTTTATATTTTGAGAGAAAGGCATGTTTACAAAGGTATTAAATGCCTGCAAATTCTGTTTTGTTTAATAAATAAGGTACTATATTAGCGTTGCGATCAATATTTACCCCATGCACTTCACCACTTCCACCCAGATCCATCTCGCCTTTATCCGCAGCAAATTAATGTTGTTGCCGGGTGTTACAGAAAAACTGTGCTTTGCTACGCCTGCGTTTTATGTAAATAAAAAGTATTTTGCACGGTTAAAAGAGGATGGCGAAACCCTGGTGCTGCAAACCATAGAGCGCGACAAGTGGATCTCGGCAAAGCCGGATGCCTTTTTCATAACTGATCATTATTTCAATTATGATTATATGCTCATCAACCTTAATACAGTATCGCCGGATGACCTTACAGAACTGCTGCTAACTGCATGGCATAACCGGGCAACCCAAAAACTAATAAAGGAATACGAGGCAAAACTCAAATAACATTTAACATGATCACATCAACTGAAAATGCTGAACATTATACCTGGGGCGAACAATGCGATGGCTGGCACCTTTTAAAGTCGGCTACGCTGAGTGTGATCCAGGAACGCATGCCTCCGGGAACCGGCGAGCAATTGCATTATCATCATAATGCACAGCAGGTGTTTTATATATTATCGGGCACTGCCACTTTTGAAATTGAGGGGGAACAGAAAACAGTTCAGGCTAATCAGTCCATCCATATTACCCCAAATACAAAACACCGTATTTTAAATAATGGTGATGCTGATCTGCATTTCCTGGTAATATCTGAGCCAAAGGCACATGGAGATAGGGTGAATTTGTAGCATTCTTCGCTGTCTCTGTGGTCAATTTTTTACCGCAGAGTTCACAAAGAAAGGCACGGAGATCTAAAAGTTGTATTTCTATCTGTTATTAAAATAAATCCCCGCCCTTAAAACTTATTCCTCCTTTCGCATATTATATCAGGTAAAAAACTACCATGAAAAAATTATATTTTCCGTCGCTCATGTTATTACTGTTTTGCATAAGCAGCTGTTCCGTAATTGAGGGGATCTTTAAGGCCGGGGCCGTTGTCGGTATTATTTCGGTTATTATTGTTATCGCAATTATTATCTGGATAGTTTCCCTGTTTAGGGGTAAATAATATTTCCAAAAATGCCAATTGTGGGCGATAGGCGTCAACCTGACGGCTAGTCTTGAGTCGAAAGTCTTGAGTTCTAAGTCAAAAAAAGACAAATTTTGCCTTAAGGCTTGCGACTTAAGACTGTTGACTTAACACGAGGTTCGTTTCATCGCCGCACTTCCCGCAATCACAAAGTTGTTTATGCTGCTTTAGGTAACTTGTTATAAGTATAATATGATACAGCCAGCAGCGCCAGGAATATAACAGGCATTGCCCTGGCTGAAACGGGATCTCCGGAAGCAGTGTGGGCAATAAAAGCTGATATAAATGTAATAGTAAACCCAGCATAGGCCCATTCCTTTATTTTTGAGCTTAGCGGTGCAAGGATCAATACAGCTCCTATCAATTTAGCAATTGCCAGCTCAACCCTGAAATATGACGGAAACCCTAAATGAACGAAGGCCTGCGCTACGGCTGGCTGCGCTAAATAGGCATAGGTTGAATAGGCCATCATTAATGCAATTATTGAAGTGGTGACCCAGTAAGTGATTTTTAAAGTTTTCATTTTCTTTTTTATTTGAGAACAAAAGTAACTACCTTTACTATCAAAAGCATAGTACTATCCCAAAGGATAGCGCTATCCTTTGTGATAGTTATTGGAATATGGATACACATTTTGGAATTGAACAGCACCATACGCCCGAAACATGCAATGCCAGCGTTGCGGCCGTAAAGGATGCCCTATATGTTTTAAACGGCAAATGGAAGTTGCCTTTGATCGTAGCGTTATCAACAGGGGCAAAACGCTTTAACGAAATTCAGCGTTCGCTTGATGGTATAACGCCAAAGATTCTTTCGAAGGAATTAAGAGAACTGGAAATGAATGAGTTTGTTACCCGCAAGGTGCTCCCAACCACACCGGTTAGCGTAATATACGAGCTTACTCCTTACAGTAAATCATTAGAAAAGGTAACTGTGGAACTAAAAAACTGGGGCATCCAGCACCGTGAACGGATCATAAAAGGGATGCGGAAATCGTCCGCAGCCTGATCTCTTCAATAAAAAATCCCGCTTTTTAAGGGCGGGACTTTCATTTAACGGTTAGCTGTTTATATTATGATTTTGTATGTGGCGACAAGTCAAAAGGTACGACTACCTTAAAGCTTATATTACGCCCCATGTTAAAGATCCCCGGCTGAACTCCCGCAGGCACATTTGCATTATCGAAATATTTCAACCTGCTCATGTTTGATTGGTAGTTTACATTACCCAGGTTGGTTCCTTCAATAAACAATTTGACAACAGTTTTTCCGGCTGAGTTTACCAGTTCGCTGCCTATGCCTGCGCTTAACAGGTTATAGCCGGCGGTATAAGTTTCAGTCCCGTAGGCTGCAAAAAAGCGGTCCTGCGCACTAAAGTGATCAAACCCTACAAAGGCATATACATTTCTGAAGTTGCTGAATCCTTTGCTGAAATTTCCACGCAACTCTGAGTGGGTATGCAGTGGCGGAATGAAAGGAAGATACTTTAAGCTGTCAGCAACTTTGCCACCTGTACCTAAATTTTGTCCGTATGTTAATGCCAGCGAATTTTCAAAATGCAGCCATTTTAGCGGGTGAATATCCAGGCTAAATTCGCCGCCGTTTATTCTTGCTTTGCTTTGCACATAGGTAAATGTATTATAGCCCTGTGTAATAACGGGTGAGCCATCGGCATTGAGCTCCTGCTGCTGGAAGATATAGTTTTGAATATTATTGTTAAACAATTCAACACTAAATGAAACGTTTGGCAGTGTCAGGAAGGCGCCAATATCCTCCTGTGTGCTAAACTCCGGTTTAAAATTGCTGTCACCTATGTGGTAGATCTGCGAGCCCGGATCGGGGCCATTTGCTGAAAGCTCGGCAATACTTGGCGCCCTAAAACCACGGGCAATATTGGCCTTTAACAAAAACCTGTCTGAGAAATTATAGGTGCCTCCAAAGCTTCCATTAAAGCCCGAAAATGTTTTATTCAGGGCAGCAAATTGCGGAACTACGTTAGGGGCGTTAGTAGGATCAGCTCCTGTATACAATTGCGGATATTTTCCGGCGGCGGTATCAATATAAGCTGCTTGTCCGTGAAATGAGCGGCTGTCAAATCTGGCGCCCGCCGAGAGGTCAAGCTTTCCAAAGCTTTTCTTCATAATCAGGAACGGGCCAATATCAAACTGGTGGTAGGCCGGGATCGGGAAATCAGTAGCACCGCCAATAGTATTATTCTGGTATTGCCCGTTTACCCCAACAGTGGTTTCGTAGCCATTACCAATGTCAAAGTTGTATTTAAAATCGTAAGTATAGGTACTAAGGTGAAGGTTTAAGCCCGCAACATCAGCATCTTCCGGGTGGGTATATTCCCTGCGGTGGCTATATTGGTAACCAAGGTTTACAACCAGGTTTCCTTTGCCTAAAATAAAATTACTGTTATTGTAGATGCGGTAAAGCTGTACATGCTGATGCAAAACAGGGATACCGTATGAGTTTAATTGAGATGCAGGCACGATGGTACGTGATGCATCATCCTCTGTAACCTGTTTGGTGAACTGGCGGGTAATGGAATCACGGCTGCCATCAGGGATTGCCTGCTGGTCATCAAATAATGAGAAATTAAAATACGAGGTTCCCCATGTTTTGTTAAGGCCTACCATAAAACGGGCATCCTTCTCTTTAAAGTTAGTGGCATATACCCTGCCGTCATGCTGGTTCTGGTAATCTTTTGCTTCTTTAGCTGATAGTATTGCGCCCCAAACCAGGCCGTTTTGATTGCCGTAGAGCCTGAACGAGCCGTTCAGCAAACCATTGTTAGTACCATAAGTTCCTTGCACCGATCCCAGGATCTTACCATCGGCAACAGGCGACGGCGTAATAAGATTAACAACCCCGCCAATAGCATCAGATCCATAGGACAAGCTGGCAGGTCCCTTAATCACCTCAACACGGTCTATAGAGTTTTGATCTACCTCAATACCGTGCTCATCACCCCATTGCTGACCTTCCTGCCGAATGCCATCCTGTAAGGTCACCACCCGGTTATAGCCTAAGCCATGTATAAAAGGTTTAGAAACATTTGGCCCGGTAGTTACCGCGCTAACACCCGGCAAGTTGGCAATCATATCAATAACGTTTCCTGCTGCCGAGCGCTGGTCAAGGTAGGTTTTACCTACAGCAACCATTGGCACCGGGTCTCTCTTAATTTCTGTTGCTTTGCTTACACCGGTAATAACCACTTCCCCGGCTTCAATTGATGATGCCTTTAGCTGAATATCCAGTGTTGTTATTTTACTAAAATCAACCCTTTGGTTGTAGGTTGCATAACCTAAATAAGTTGCCTGCACCAGGTAAACGCCCCTGGGCAAGTTGTTTAATGTATAATGGCCATTTGCATCTGTAATAGCGCCACGCCTTAAATCGGGAATGTTTACAGTTGCTCCTATAACGGGTTTTCCGTCGGCTTTATCAGTTACGGTGCCGGTAATGGTACCCGCATCGTCATCTTTTTTTATTTTTATAGCAGCATATGTGCTTATCGTACCCGTTATAAGTATAAATAGCAGGCTTAATATTCTTATCTTAAATTTCATAGTTGGTATCCTGGTTGAGATTAAAAATTTCTATCCGGGGTCTTTAATTTTTTATTGAATCAGGCTGATCTCAGCTAAAAAAATAAAAATCACATTAAATCAGGTGATCATTGTTTAACAAGTAAAAAGCATTCAGCTTTTAATTTTAAACGGAATAATTGGCAAGTGGCGGGGCACGGCCACCGGAGAGGATAAGCGATAGGCTTGTAAAATTATATTCAGAAGATTGGTAAACATAGTCTGCAACGGCGACCGGAATAAAATTTGCCTGGCCTGCTATAACCATGCTGTTATGGTGCATGGCATCGCATAACCGGCATTTTTCGGTAAGGATTTGTTTGGGTTGTTGCTTATTTGCTGAATAAGTTTGTTTTACCCCCTGGATCAGCTTATGCTGGTGGGCATATACCATATACTGGCCTGTGATAAAGCAGATCAGCAAGATCCATGAGCGGATAATATGGTATTTATTTACTTTCAAGTCAGTTACCTTTTTACAGTAAGTTGCAAAAATAGGCAATTAAAATTTTACAGAAGGTAACATTCTTGTTTAAATGCAACAAAATTGCTTTTTTTAAATAGTCCATGGTTTTAAATAAATGAGACTATCGACTATGGTCTATGGACTATCGACTTAAAAAACGATATTTGCTACCGTGAAACCTGCAGAGATCAATTTAAAGTGGAGTGCATTACAACAGCGGATTGCTGACGAGTTTGATAATGAAAAACCGGATATAAAGGTTATGCTGTTCCTTATTGGGGTACAGGAACTTGGGCAGGGGCCGCGTAAATTCAGTAAGCGCCAAAAGGAAGAGCTGATGCACATAGCCAACTGCAAATTATTCAGTATGATGGGCTTTTATGAGCTGGAGGGACTGGACCAGGATGGCTGGCCGCACTGGAAACGGGTTGGCGTTATCCCTAATTATACCCTGCTTGAACAGGAAATGGTGTTGAAATCATTAATAATTGACTATTTTCAGGAGCTGGGATTGGTTGATTGAAAGAAGTCCGAAAGTCGGAAAGTCCGGAAGTCCGGAAGAAGCTGCGGTTAATTAGTGGATTATTGTGTGTGTGCTCTTTATTGTTAATCCATCCCTTTCTGGCGGCTGGCTGTGAGGACACAGCCAGTGGGGATTTTTTTTGAATAATCAAATCATAAATATGAAAAAACTTTTTACTACTGCTCTTATTTTACTGGCTATTACTACCGCCTTTGCCAAAGGGCCTAAAAACCAGTATGTACGCATTAAAACTAGCTATGGCTCTTGCATCATCCGCTTGTACAATGAAACCCCTAAACACAGGGATAACTTTATAAAGCTGGTGAAAAAAGGATTTTACAACGGAACGCTGTTTCACCGGGTGATCCAAAACTTTATGATCCAGGGTGGCGATCCGGATTCAAGGGACACTGCAAAGGCAAAACCCGGCGCAGAGCTTGGCAATGGCGACGTTGGCTATACCATTCCGGCCGAATTCAGGGATAGCCTTTTTCATAAAAGAGGCGTGTTGGCGGCAGCCAGGGATGATAACCCGGCAAAAGCGTCAAGCGGGTGCCAGTTTTATATTGTTGAAGGCAAGCGTTTTACCGATGGCAAGATGGATACTCTTGAAAACACACGTTTAAAAGGGTTTAAAATACCAACCTGGCAAAGGGAATATTATAAATCAGTTGGTGGCGCGCCGCATCTTGACCATGGCTACACCGTTTATGGCGAAGTAGTATCAGGCATTGATATGGTTGACAGGATTGCTGCTGTTAAAAAAGATGAAAAGGATCGCCCCGTAGAAAACGTAGCCATGACGGTTGAGTTGTTAAGCAACAAGGAGTGTAAGCACTTGGATGAAATACTGAGCCCCCCGGCCCCCTAAAGGGGGAGTTGATTAGCACGGGGTAATTACAAATTAAATATTCACAACTTAAAAAGTTCCCCCTTTAGGGGGGCTAGGGGGCCTGGCATGAAAATAATCACCTATAACGTAAACGGGATCCGCTCTGCAATGAACAAAAATTGGCTGGCCTGGCTGCAGGCCACCGATGCAGATGTAGTTTGTTTGCAGGAAATTAAAGCTACGCCCGATGTGCTTACCGACTTAAAATTGGTTGAGGATTTGGGCTATGAGCATTACTGGTATCCAGCCGAAAAAAAGGGATACAGCGGTACGGCTATCTTTACCAAACAAACACCAAAACATATCGAATATGGCTGCGGTATCAGTGATTATGACCGCGAGGGCCGCAACATCAGGGTTGACTTTGATGAGGTATCAGTAATGAGCGTTTACTTTCCGTCAGGCTCAAGTGGCGAAGACAGGCAGGCTTTTAAATATCGCTTTTTAGATGAGTTTGGTCGCTACCTGGAGCTGTTGCAATCACAATGCCCCAAACTGGTTGTATCCGGCGACTATAATATTTGCCACAGGCCGATTGATATCCATAACCCAAAATCAAATGCTAACTCCTCGGGATTTTTACCCGAAGAGCGGGAGTGGATGGAGAGCTTTATTGAGTCGGGCTATATTGATACCTTCAGGCATATGAATAAAGAGCCGCATAATTATACGTGGTGGAGTTTCCGGGCAAACTCACGCGCTAAAAACTTAGGCTGGCGCATTGATTACAACATGGCCACAAGCGCATTGGAAGAGAACATTAAAAGAGCGGCTATATTACCCGAAGCACGCCATTCAGACCATTGCCCGGTGTTGTTAGAACTGGAATTTTAAATAAAATCGTATTAAAGATAATTTTCTGCTTCTCTGTGCTCTCTGTGACTCCTCTGCTAACTCTGTGGTAAAAAATTAACCACGGAGAACACGAAGATTATGCAAAGTGCACAGAGATTAGAATTATCACTCCGCTACCCAAATAGCATCCATAAACCATTTCCTGCTATCAAAAAAATGATCCGCAGGCTTAAATGAAGCTTTCACGGCCATCTGATTAACTTGTTCAACGGTGAACTTTTGCGAGATCTCCATAAATATATACTCGTCTTTTTCAAAATGGATGGTTTCCATTCCCTTTATTGTTACGTCCTGGTCGGCCAGGCTTATAAGATAGCTCTTGCAGGCACCTGTTTCCGGGTCATACGTAGGATAATGCTCAAACTGGTTAATATTAAAATCAGCATTAAGCTCGCGGTTTATCCGCTCTAGCAGGTTAAGGTTAAATCTTTTGGTAATACCCTCCCTATCGTTATAAGCTGCTAAAATAGTTTTTGGATTTTTTTTCAGGTCGACACCTATCAGCAGCATATCGCCCGGAGATAAATGGTTCCTCACATCTATGCAAAACTGTTCGGCAACATCAACCGGCATGTTACCTACGTTTGAACCTAAAAACATAATAACCTTACGCTTATCTGAAATTGAAGATGCCTTTTTAAGCATATCAAAGTATTCGCCATTAAGCCCTGTCATTTGTAAACCTGGCAGCGTTACCGGCAAGGTAATGTTAAGGAGTGATATTACGTTGGATGAAATATCAATAGGCAGATAGTTAAAATTAGCTTTTTGCTCCAACAAATATTTCAATAAATAGGTTGATTTGGTGGCGTCACCGGCTCCCAATTCAATCAGGTCGAAGGCATCGCCATCACCAATGATGGCATTACAGATCTCGGCGGTTTTTTCAGAGAAGATCTCCAGCTCGCAATTTGTGGGATAATACTCTTCGCAGTTCATCAGGTCCTGGAAAAGCTTATCACCACTGGCATCATAAAAATACATCGAGCTCAAAAATTTAGGTGTTGAGCTTAGTCCGCATATTACATCCTCATAAAACCTGCCGGTTCTACAGTTTGAAAGCCCTTTCATTTCGGCTTTTGCTAAAGTGGTTTCAATGTTTTTCATCAGTTATAATTGTTCTTTGTGGGCGATGAAGCTATCGTGAGCCGTATTTAGTTTGATTTATTTACTGTTTATGATGGATTCACTAGTCTTAAGTCAACAGTCTTAAGTCGCAAGTCTTAAGTTCAAATTTTACCTTTTTCTGACTTAGAACTCAAGACTTTCGACTCAAGACTAAGCGTCAATTCATGATTGACACGACACTAGTGATGGTTTATTACTTAGCCAGCCTTATGCCGGTAAATTGCCATCTTAAATTAGTTTGAAAAAAATTACGATAGGTAATACGGCTATGCCCCGGCGATGTAACCTCCGATGCCCCGCGTAATACCTTTTGGTTAACCATAAATTTACCATTGTATTCCCCTATTGCTCCGGGTGCTTTGGCAAAGCCCGGATAAGGCAGGTACGAGCTTTCTGTCCACTCCCAGTTTTTGCCCCAGTTAAACTGTGTTGCGGCAGCCTCCCATTCAAACTCGGTAGGCAGCCTTAAACCTTTCCATGCGGCATAGGCATACGCTTCAAAATAGCTGATATGGCAAACAGGCGCTTTTAAATTTAAAGGCTCAAGCCCATGATACGTATAATGGTGCCATTGTTCATCTATCAAATGCCAGTAAAGCGGCGCCTCAACTTTGTTGGTTTTAACCCAATCCCAGCCTTCGGCATGCCAGTGGCGAAAATCATGATAGCCGCCGCTGTTTATAAATTCCAGGTATTCGGCATTGGTAACCAGGTTGGGGCTGATCTCAAAAGCATTAAGATAAACCTTATGCGGATTAAGTTCATTATCAAAGCAAAACCCGTTACCTTTAAAGCCTATTTCATATATGCCTTCGGGTAATTTAATAAATTCACTACTTTCATCCCGCTTAACTTTTGGCGATGCATAATCTTTTGAATAAGCCGGAAATAGTGGGTTATGCCCTAAAATAAATTTAATGTCAGTATATAAAAGTTCCTGGTGCTGCTCTTCATGGTTAAAGCCAAGGATCAGCAATTCTTTAACATCATCGCCGGGCTCTTCACACAAAAACTTAACCATGGCATCATCCACATACTCACGGTATTTGTAAATTTCGGCAACAGTGGGCCTACTTAAATTACCCCTGTCGGTACGGATAACCCGATTGCCAACGGTTTCATAATAGCTGTTAAATACATAATTATAATCGGGATTATACTCCTTATAGCCCATAAAATAGGGCTTAAGAATAAAAGTTTCAAAAAACCAGGTAACATGCCCGATATGCCATTTAGGGGGACTAACATCAACCACAGGCTGCACCACATAGTCCTCAGTTTGTAAAGGACTACAAATTTGCTCTGTTCGTTTGCGTACTTTTATATAACAGTCGGCTATATCCATGATCGCTACCTTTCCAAATATCGTTTAAGGTTAGAAATTGTTTTAATATTTAAATCTTTTGCCTGTTTTTTTCTCATCATTAACGCATAGGCATTATTGAACCCGATTGGCTTTAGCCATTTTATACTATATTTCGCCCGGAATTCCTTTTGCACATAACTATAGGTTTCATCTTTACTATGCGTTAATGAATCAATAATTTTTGGCGATGGCTGCAAAATGGCCAGTAAACCCGTACCCGTGTACTCCGGGTAAAAATCTATTTGATCGTTGGTTAAAGCGTCAAAACAAATTTTAGTTCCTCCCAGGCCTGTTTTTGTCGCTGCATCATAATCGGTATTACCTTTAATCAGCATACTATACATGCTAGCTAAAATGTATTGCTCGCCAAATATTTTCGATCCAATGCGTACTATTCCCGCATTACCGTTACGGGCAGGTTTATACAATTTATTAGCTGTCAAAAAATCTTTTGCTACTCTCTCAGGGCTTTGGTGAAGATAGTCGGTTCTATAATTAAGTGCGGTCATTATGCTGTCATTTATCTTTCCTGAAAGTAAATTAAGTGTTTTTTCCAGTTCAGGAAATTTCTTTAAAGCATCGTCCCGCACAATTGGAGCCGCATAATATGGCGGAAAGATAAATTTATCGTCATTCAGCACCACAAGGTCATAAGCCTTTAATCTGCCATCGGTTGAGTAGCCGCTGATAACATCCAGCTGCTTTTCATAAACGGCCTTATACATTACCGCATCATTTATAACTAATGTGCGGATCTTTAAGCCATACTTGTTTATTAGCCCCAGGTTGCCGTCTTGTCTGCCCATAAACTCAGGCGTAAAGCCGGCTTTTAGTTTGCTGCCATAGGCGGATGGAATGAAATAAAAGGAAGAGAGGAGTAGCAGTAGCAGCGGTAAAGTAGCAGTAACAGTTCTTAGTTTTTTTATATTGAGTTTCTGCAATCGCGAGAGCAAAAAATCAAATATAATAGCCAGCAGGGCAGCGGGGATAGCTCCTGCCAATATCATATTGGTATTATTTAGGGAGATGCCTCCGAAAATAAACTCACCCAGGCCGCCGGCTGCAATATATGATGCCAGTGTAGCCACGCCAACTGTTATAACTGTAGCGGTACGGATGCCTGCAAATATTACCGGCATAGCCAGTGGCAGCTCTACCTTAAACAAAACCTGCCATTTGTTCATGCCCATGGCTACGGCAGCTTCCTTAACGGCAGCGTCAACACCGGTAATGCCGGTAAAGGTATTGCGGATGATGGGCAGCAAGGCATAAAGTAATAAAGCCATAATTGCCGGTTTAGCGCCAATGCCCAGCAGGGGGATCATAAAGCCTAATAAGGCGATGCTGGGCACAGTCTGCAATATACCTGCAACACCTAATATAGCGCCCGAAAATTGTTTTTTACGGGTGATGAAGATCCCAAGTGGCAAACCAATAAGCACAGCAATAAATAGCGAAACAAACGTAAGCCCGATATGCTGCAAGGTTTGTGTAGCCAGCTTATCGCTTTGCTGCTGCATAAATTCCCACAAAGTTTGCTGGCGCTCATTCATGGGCCTGCTGTTTTTTATATTGATAAAATGCCGCCATCAGCTGCTCAAAAGTTACCGACCTAACCTCCTCATTTTCCTTATTGTTAATGCTGATGGTTTCGGATGCATCGAATTTAAAGTACTCAAGCCCCGTCCAAAAATCTGTATCAGACGCTAAAGCTTTTGATTTAGTTTCATGATGATTTTTGGGCAGCCATTTCCATATATCATAAAGCCGGATAGTTTTGAATTCCAGCTGAAGCCTTTGCTCCTGCAAAAATCCCCGAACAAAACTATTTTTGGGGTTGAATAGTAAGTCAGCAGGTGTGCCATCCTGTACAATTTTACCTTTATCCATCAGGCAGATATGATCGCCCAATTCAAAAGCTTCCTGCACATCGTGTGTAACCATAATGATGGTTTTCCGTTTCAGCTCATCAAGCGCCTTAAACTCCGCATGAATTTTTGAGCGGGTAACATTATCGAGTGCGCCAAAGGGTTCATCCATCAGTAACACCGCCGGATCGGCAACCAAAGCCCTTGCAAGGCCTATGCGTTGCTGCTGACCGCCGCTTAGTTCATTTGGATATACGTGCAAATAATCCTTCGATAAATGGAGCTTTTCCAACAGTTCAGCTATCCGCCTGTCAGTCCGTTTTTTATCCCATTTTAATAACTGTGGTACAATGGCAATGTTCTCTTCAACGGTATAATGCGGAAACAAGCCATTGTTTTGAAGTACGTAACCAGTGCCACGCCGTAAAATTTCTGGCGATTGCTCAAATATGTTCTTGCCATCGATAAAAATATTGCCGGCAGAAGGTTCAATCAGCCGGTTAATCATCTTCAGTGTGGTAGTTTTACCACAGCCGCTGGTACCCAGCAGGATAAGGTTCTCATGCTCTTTTACCTCGAAAGAGATCTCATCCACGGCTTTAACCTTGTCAAAGTGTTTGCTTAGCTTTTGAACCTTTATCATAAAAAGCAGTTAATCTTCCAGCCCCAGGAAAAGGTTATTTAATGATTCGGCATACAGCGGGTGTGCAAATACACAATAACGGATCCTGTCATAAGTTATATCGCCCAGCATGGCCATTTGCAGAATGGTCATAATCTCGCCGCCTTCCTGCCCCAAAACAGCTGCACCTAAAATCTTTTTGGTTTCCGGGTCAACTATCGCCTTCATAAAGCCGCGGGTATCACCGGTTTCAATAGCACGGGCAACATGCGCCATTGGTAGTTTTACCACTTTATACTTAATGCCCAATTTTTTTGCTTCAGTTTCACTCAAGCCTATCCGCCCCAATTGCGGATCGGTAAACATACAGTAAGGCACGGGCCTGTCATTAATGGTTAGTTTTTGTTTTTCTATCAAGTTACGATACACAATGGTGTAATCATTATAGCTGATGTGCGTAAATGCCGGACCGGGCTTCACATCGCCTAAAGCATAAATGCCTTTCACATTGGTTTCCAGCTCGTCGTTTACGGTAATAAAGCTTTTATCGTCAACTTCAACACCGGTTAAATCCAGCTTTAATGCTTTTGACTGCGGCGTACGCCCAATAGCTATCAGCACATGCGAGCATTTTATCTTCGCTTCCTTACCGTTACTAATTACGGTGGCGATTATTTTTCCGCCAGCCTTTTTTTTAAACCTGGTAACGCTGGCATTGGTATGGATGGTAATGCTTTCATCTTCCAGGATCTGAGTTAAAGCTTCAGAAATGTCGGCATCTTCACGAGATGCTATCTTGCCTGACCTTTCAATAACAGTAACTTTACTCCCAAATCTGCTAAACATCTGCCCAAATTCCAACCCGATGTAACTACCACCAATTACTAATAAATGTTCCGGAACCCGATCCAGCTCCATAATGGATGTTGAATCCAGGTAACCAATATCCTGTAGCCCTTCAATTTCAGGCACAAATGGTTTGGCACCGGTATTTATAAATATAAGGTCGGCTTTTAGCTCCTTTTCCCGGCCGCTGTTCATCTTTACCGAGATGGTTTTATCGCCGGTAAAAACTGCATCCCCAAACAACAGGTCGAGGTTTTGGGTTTTTTCAATGCTCTTTTGGTTGCCATCGCGTGCTTGATGAACAATGTCGTCTTTGCGCTTTTTTATCTTCGGCATATCAACCGAAAAACTTTTGATCTTAACACCAAGCGACGAGCTATTAGCCGCCATATAAGCCATTTTAGCTGATGCAACCATGGTTTTGGTAGGTGTACAGCCATCATTTACACAAGTACCGCCAACCCAGCGTTTTTCAATTATAGCCGTTTTTTTGCCGGCTTCGGCCAGTTTTTTTGCCAGTGGACCGCCAGCCTGCCCGGCGCCGATAATAATTGCGTCGTATTGCTTCATGGTTTATCCGGTTACTTTAACACCTTTCCAAAACGCCACATAGCCGGTTATGTTTGCCGCAGCAGGTTTAGGCTCGGGATAATACCATGCCGCATCCGGATTGTGCATACCATCTACATCCAGGCTGTAATATGATGCAAGACCTTTCCATGGGCAAGTGGTATGGGCTGATGACGGTTTAAGGTATTCGGCTTTTACACTGTCTATCGGGAAATAATGATTGTTTTCAACCACAATGGTATCATTGCTTTCGGCAATTACCTGGTTGTTCCATGTAGCTTTCATATTGGTAGATTAAATTAAGCATAAATATAAGCGGTTAATTGGAATTTTAAGCCGTAAAAGTCAGCAAAGTCCGGAAGACCGAAAGTCAGAACATGTAAAAAAGAAAAAAAGAGTAAGACCAGAAACCTGGAAACTGTAATGGAATTGCCACATTTTTCAGCGCAAAATGCAGCTTCTTCCGGGCTTTCGGACTTTCCCGACTTTCGGACTAAAATTTTTATAAAAAAATATTTTTAATTTATCATTAAACGTATATCTTTGCAATCCCAAAATAAGGGGAAGTACTACGGTCAAAAGCCATTAGTTACGGGTCGTAAGCCGACTTTAGACTAAGAACCAAAGACCCAGAACTTAATAAAAAGGCCCGTTCGTCTAGGGGTTAGGACGTTAGATTTTCATTCTAGAAACAGGGGTTCGATTCCCCTACGGGCTACTAAGCCGCTTTACGAAAGTAGAGCGGCTTTTTGCTTATTTAATTGAGTATGGACACTCAATATTGTTTACGGCCAGGCGTGGGCGCTTGTCCGGGCGCGAGGAAGCTACGCACCAAGCTATAAGAACCAATCAAAGCAGCTTCATGACAAAGCAGTTGAAATCGCTAATGAGATATTAAAGGAAACCGGAAATGAAGGCGAGGCCATCGCTACCGGGCTAAAACGTGCCCGCGAACATTTCGCAAAGGAAAAGGCGGAAACTAAATAATGCATTCCGCTAATTGTTTTTTGCTGGAAGATACTGACCGGACGGTCGTAATTCATGGAGAATCAGGTTTGCGGCTGAATGTCTTTTACCTGGAAAATGAAGTTTTTCAACCGACGAAAGGTGAACTGCAGAACAGTTTTGGGAAGCCATAGACTTAAAGGACCCGGCGCCCGCTAAAGCAAAAAGCATATTAAAAAAAATAATCCGCGGATGCAGGAATGCCCTGATGGAGAGGACCGGACTTAAGTGTTTTGCACATATCTTTTCCCCCGGTACATTCAGTCAACTGCCGTTGCCATTATCTTTTATTTTAATCTCAACTTTAGTCTGCTGCTTTAGACAAGTATCTGATGAGAAACCGCCAACTAACTGTGTATAAAAGATGATAAGTAACTCCCCTTCACCCTAAAACATTTTATCTTTTTCAACTGTTCCTAATTAATCTTTAAAGTCTTTAAGAGTGTCTTATAAAAGTTATTATGTAATATTCCCGGAATTATAAAAAAACACATAACTTTTTATTATTTGGCAGGAGCATTGTCTATGAAACAAACTCTTAGACCTACCGGTATCGAGGTAATCGGAAATATTCCGTGGGGCACCCATTTTTGCCATTTTTACCAAACTGAAGAGGATTTACTGTCTATGCAGGTACCCTTTTTTCAAACCGGTTTGGAAAACAACGAGTACTGCATATGGGTAACTTCAGAACAAACGACTGTTGAGAACGCAATTAACGCACTAAAAGCGAAGGTCCCTGATCTTGATGTATATTATAAACGTGAAAGTATCGAAATCCTGTCCCACCGTGACTGGTACCTGACCAATGGGCGATTTGAATTAGATAATGTCATCCAATCGATATTAGATCGTCTGCGAATTGCGCTTGATCGCGGTTTCGAAGGCTTACGCCTCAATGGTGACGAAGCCTGGATGGACGATAAGACATGGCATGATTTTTTAGAATACGAAAGTTCGCTTAATCCAGCAATTGCCGGTAAAAGGCTTATCATATCATGTAGTTATCAGTTAGCTAAATGCACAGCAACAAACGTTTTAGATATTGCCCTGTTGCATGAATCTGTCGTATCAAAACGAAAAGGCAGATGGGAAATACTGGAAACCCCGCAGCTCATAGAAACTAAGGCACAACTTAACCTGGAAAGAGAATTACTCGAAAAACGATTTGCCAAAAGCACCAGGGAGTTAAGCCGGATCACCCAACAGGTAAAGAAGGAACGGTCTGAAAGAAAAAAGGCGATGGTCTCCTTACGCAAATCCCAATTACATTTGAAAACAATAGTGGATACGGCAGACATTGCATTTGTATTGTTCGATAGTGATTCACATGCACTTTTATTTAATACAATAGCAAGTTATTGGTCAACCCTGTCTTTCGGTGTTCCTTTGAAGAAAGACATCTATTTTCCGGACTTGTTGAATGAAAAGGGAAGGAGTCGCTTCAGCGAAATGATGGACGCTGTTTTGTCAGGGCAGTCGCTAAACTATGAAGCCAGTTATCAAAGCCAGGACGATTCCCCGGAATGGTACCAGGTGAGCATTCATCCCGTAATGGATGATGATGGAAAGGCTGTGGGAGTAAGTTGTGCCGCAAGCAACATTACGCGAGATAAACTGGTTGAATCGGAGCACGAACGATTAAGCGGACAATGGGTGCAGCGTAATAAAGATCTCGATAAATTTGCTTTTATTCTATCGCACGACCTGCGGGCGCCATTGGCCAACATGCTCGGGTTGGCCAAGATGCTTAAAGGCACAAATGTTTCCGAATCAGAAAAATCCGAACTGGAAGGTCTTTTATTTCAAAGCATCGAAAAGCTGGATGATGTCGTTCATAATTTGAACCGCATTTTAGAACTGGACAGGACCCCGAGTCTGAAAAAAGAGAACATCGACCTGACAGAACTGGTCAACGAGGTGTCCGCCCAGCTTAAACCCGTTATTAAACAGAATGCTATTCGAATGGTCACCGATTTCAACCGCGCAAATAATATTAATTCGGTTCGGGGTTACCTGTATAATATTTTTTACAACCTCATTTCCAATAGCATAATATTCGGTCTGCAAATGAAGCCGCCGGTGATTGAAATCACGTCCGAGAAAGAAAAGGATAGACTCATTATTTATTTCAAAAGCTTTGGAAAGGCAAATTATCTGAAAGGTAAGAAAACAGAACATGTGTCTTACAAAAAGATAAATGTGTCCGATAAAAGTAATGGCACAGTATTGTACGGTGTAAAAAATAAGATCGAGTTTTTGGGCGGATCGATAAGTGTTCGCACCCTCCCCGGAAGCGGCAAGGAGTTTCGAATGGAACTGCCGTTTGAATAAGGAAAAGGTTTCAATGGAATGAAAAAGTCGCGTTTGGGGCCTTGTACCTTTGAAATGGTATCCCTAATTCCGATAAAATGTTTTACAATTGGTATAAAAAAAGAAAATAAAAGCGCCGCGGACATGCGGGGCTTTGCTCCGGAAGCTGGGTGTTTTTCGAACCAATTTCTTGAAAAATTACGAAGAATTGGAAATTTGGGCGAAGCGAATGAATTACTAGTATTTCAATTATATTACTCTTTTATGATCAGTTGTTAATTTGACACTTGAAACAGGGATTGCCGATAATGCCATTTACTTTTTGGTCAGCCCCGGGCTCGACTCATTTTTATTTTCCCTAAATTGCCGGTGCAAACAAGTCATCCTATAACGCTTCATGAAAAGGGTAAAAGACATAGATCCCGGGCTTTCAGTTCGTTCCCTCGCTGCATTTGAACAGGAAAGAAGAATCTTATCAGACCTGGGCAACGATATTACCGGGGTACGGGATAAAAATGACCTGATTCTCCTTTTTTCAAAACGAATCAAAAGCCTGTTCTATTTTACCCATATGATCGTTACCCTCATCGATGCCAAAGATGAAACCTATACACCCTTCCTGCTCGATGAATCCTCTCCAATACGGTCACATGCCATATATCCGGAATTGATAAAAGCTCATTTTTCGCTGGATGAACCATTCATTCAGGCTGCATTGCGTGCAGAGGAACCCCTCTCTTTTTTGCTGGAGGATATTATGGACCAACCGCAAAGCCCTTCCTACCTGCGTGCTAATTATGAAGCCGGCGTAAGGGAAATATTGATGACCAGGCTGATGAAAGAGGGGAAGCCAATGGGTTTTATTCATATCTATTTCGATAAACGTAATAGTTTCAGCAGCGAATTTAGAAATGTCATTAAAGGTATCGCACCTCAGTTATCGGGTGCCGTATCCAATATCATCAAAAATGAAGAGATCCTTAAAAAGGAAAAGGAAAAATCCTTGCTCCTCGATTTCAGCAATGACATCGCAACCGGAAGAACAAAAGAAGAGCTGGCTTTTGCCGTTCGCGCCGTGTTAAAAAAAATAAATCCACCGGGTGGCTTTGTCATTCGCAGGATCAATGAAGATAATACCACAATGAGCGCCTATGCCTATGATCTTACTAAGATGCATGATCCAAAGGTAATAAAGGCGCTGGAGCAAGCCAAGTATCCTATCAATGACGGACTGCAGGATCGTGTATTAGATAGCCCCATCCCTTTATTGTTCAACGTAGACAGGGAAATACAACGCGGCATTACCTCATCCTATTTACCATATTGGAAGGTGATGGGATTCAAAGAGATTGTGGGCATCCGCTTGCGTAACGGGGAAACGAACCATGGAATTTTGTTCCTGGACATCCAGGAGATCAATGTCCAGTTGTTGCAGGGCATTTGTTCGCAAATATCCATCGCCCTGGCCAATATTATGGCCAATGAGCAAATCCATAAAAAACAGGAGGAGCAGGCCTTTCTGCTCGACTTCAGCAGCGATATCGCACAGGTAAGAACCAAGGCCGACCTGCGGGAAGCTATTTTCAGGGTGCTGGATAAAACCATGCATACCCAATTGTCCATGATCCGGACAATCGATGAGGATGGTTATAATATGTCGCCCTTTATTTATGATGAGACGTTGTTTGAAAGAGCAAAAACACATTTTGCCGAGTTGCTGGCTAACCGGGTCACGGTCAACGAAATTTATACGGCGGACGTGCTTGCCAGTGACGACGGTCTGATATTTAACATAGAAGAAGAACTAAAGAGCGGCAATAGCTATGCAAGGTTATGGGAAACTACCGGCTTAAAAAATGTATACGGTCTGCCGTTGCGGGTTGGCAACAAAAATATCGGCACCATCTGGCTGCTGGCCGACAGCCTGAGCAAGTTAATGCTGAAAGGCATTTGTGCGCAGATATCCATTGCCATTGCCAATATACAGGCTAATGAAAAACTGCTGGCTTATAAAAAGCAACTGGAAGTAGAAAATGACTACCTGAAAGAGCAGATTAAAACAATTTATAACTTTTCGGAAATTATTGGCAACGGTCAGCAGATGCAGAAGGTATACCGGCTCATGTCGCTGGTAGCAGGATCCAACACCACGGTTTTGATATTGGGCGAAACAGGTACGGGAAAGGAATTGATTGCAAGGGCCGTCCATAATGCATCGCCGCGTAAGGATAAACTGATGGTGAAGGTGAACTGCGCTGCCTTACCTGCCAATCTGATAGAAAGTGAATTATTCGGTCATGAGCGCGGCTCGTTTACCGGTGCCATCGACCGCCGCATTGGTAAATTTGAACTGGCCAATAATAGCACCCTGTTCCTGGATGAAGTCGGCGAGCTGCCGCCCGAGGCACAGGCCAAATTGCTGCGCGTGATCCAGGAACGCGAATTGGAACGCTTGGGGGGTAAACAAACCATTAAAGTTGATGTACGTTTGATCGCTGCTACTAACCGCAACCTGGAAGAAGAAGTGAAGGCGGGCCGTTTTCGCGCAGATTTATACTTCCGGTTAAACGTATTTCCCATCAGTCTGCCTCCCTTACGTGAGCGGCCTGAAGATATTGGACCACTTACACATTTTTTCGTAAAGAAGTACGGCCGGAATATAGGTCGTAAGATCAGGAAGGTCGCACCAAAAGTAATACAGCAATTGCTAAGTTATACCTGGCCGGGCAATGTGCGGGAGCTGGAGCATTTGGTAGAGCGCAGCATATTACTTACAACCGATGATATTTTGCGTGATGTGTACATCCCGCAAAATACCGTTATGGATAAACAGGACTTGACCCATCTTTTAAACCATTCCCTTGAAGAGGTTGAGCGCAGCTATATTATTGAAATACTGAGACGTTGTTCAGGCAAAATTTCAGGTCCCGGCAGCGCCGCCGAAATATTGAAGATCCCCGGCAATACATTGCACTCTAAACTGAAAAAATTGGGCATCACCAAGAAAGATTATTTTGGCTGATATATTCTCCGCGACGCTTCGCATTGCTCCCTTTATAAAGTGAAACATGCAGTGCTTTCACTAAATACAGTGAAAAACAGAATTGCTATATTTATTTATATATCTGACTATCAGTAATTTAATTGATTGGCATCCCGTTTGAATTGTTAGCGCAAAAAACAATTCAAAAAAATCAAATTATGAAAATCGTAATTATTGGGGGCTCCGGCCTCATCGGAACCAAAGTAGTTGCCCATCTTCGGCAGGCAGGGCACCTGGTGATTGCCGCCTCTCCGGCCACCGGCATCAATACCATTACAGGAGAAGGTTTAGCGGAAGCTATTAGCGATACTGATGTTGTTGTTGACCTTGCCAATGCGCCTGCCTGGGAAGACCAGGCTGTACTGGAATTTTTCCAGACATCCGGCCGCAATTTGCTGGCAGCGGAAATCAACGCAGGCGTAAAACATCACCTGGCTCTTTCGATTGTTGGCGTGGATATTATGCAAAATATCGGTTACATGCGGGCCAAAAAAGCCCAGGAAGATCTTATTAGGCAATCGGGGGTGCCTTATACGATCATCCGCAGTACCCAATTCCTTGAATTTCTGAAAGGCATCGCCGACCAGGCCACCGATGGAAACGAAGTACATCTTTCAGACGTGCGGTTCCAGCCCATCGCTGCGGACGATGTGGCGGCCTTCGTCGCCAAATATGCTGTCGCGGCACCCATCAATGGCAAGGTAGAAATAGCCGGCCCGGAACGTTTTGCCATGTATGAAGTGGTGGCCCAATACCTGCGGCATGCAAATGATCCGCGGAAGGTAGTACCTAACGGCAAGCCCTTGTACTATGGCGGGGAAATCAGCCATGCAGCGTTAGTGCCGGCCGGACAGGCAGAGCTGGGAACCATCAACTTTGAAAAATGGTGGAGTAACCAGTTGCAAAAGGCCTGAAACCAATAATTACATAACTCCTTCAAAAAATTAAAAATGAATAGCGAACAATTAATTGAATTGACTAGAGAACTTATTTATAACGCGACACATTTTAATGTGCCTTACGTGGAGCAAATTTATTCAGATAAGCTGCTGATCGTTAAAGTCGACGAAAATGGCGTGGTAGATACCATGAATAAAGAACAGCTGATGAGCTTCGTCCAGGGGAATAAAGATGCAAACATAGAGCCGTTTTCTACTAAAACCGAGTATCATTACGCGGTGTCCGACGGAGATATGGGGATGGTGGTGATTACCCGGGAATTGGTATTCGACGGGAAACTGAATAGAAAATTCTTTACCGTGATCTGGGAATATTTAGAGGGAAGGTGGCAGGTTGTCAAAGAATCTTCCGTGGTACGAGTATGAATTAAAATCAAGCAAAATGAAAATTTTTTTATTTGGGTCTTTTGCAGACCCTAAAACTAAAGAGAACGGGCAAACCGATGAAGAAATCCTCCAAAATTTCGATCCGAATGAGGAAAGCTCAAGCGAAGGCGGCGAATATATGGACGATGCCTTAAGAATGGTAGAGCAGCCTTTAGATTGAAATATTTAAAAGGATTTAAGGTCCAACTGATATTTGGCTCCGCGCAAATGATCTGTCGTTAAACTCAAAAAAATATAGTCATGGTAACTTACAATATGGAAATTAAAAATACAGGTCCGATATTAACGGATCTGTTAAGCGCAGTCCAGGGCTTCAATGCTGAAGAGCAGGTGTATGTAAGCAGCGGGATATGCGGAGAACAATTAGCTCCATCGGCATCCGCTTCATCGTTAAGCGCATTTGGTATCAGGGAATCACCATTACCTGGTATTTTAAACATTTTGGGAATACGAAGCCTCACTTTAAATTCCTTCCATAACCTGGAGACACTTTTTCGGCTCAATGTTACTGCGTCAGCAGCAGCAATGGAAAAAAGTACCCGGGAATTTTTTAAGGATGATGAAGTGATCAAAGACCTCCAATCGATCTTTAGCAATTGCAGCACCATTGCTTTTGATGATTGGGCAACAATAAGCGGGGCCTCTGTTTTGTGGGATGGGTTGCTGACAGATGTCATCAGGCCGCTTGGCAAAATCGATCTGGAATTTATTTTCTACCTGGGCGACCCTGCGAAAAAACTTTCTTTTGAGGTAGATGAAGCCCTTGATATCATCAGCGCCTTTTCACTGCATGGAAAAGTGACGTTTGCATTGGATGAAAATGAAGCCATCCGGTTATGGATGATATTAAATGGTGTACAACCGGGTACAGAAATTGCTGAGCAGTCTGCTGCCGATCTGAAAAAGAAGTACTTCTCAATTTTCAGAACGATGAATATTACCCGGCTCCTGATTTATTCGGCGAACGACGCGATATTATATGCTGATGACCAACAATTTGTTCTTTCGCGAAAGAAGGTGGATTCTAGCATAGAAATTGCTTCAGACGCCCGACAAAACTTTATCGCCGGCTACAGCATTGGTGTGCTTCTGCAACTCGATATTGGACATTGTATCGCGCTCGGCCTCATTGTGTTCGGCTCCCATGGCGAATTAAAATCGTCCCCGGAACGAAAGGATCTGTATGCTTATATCCGAAACTGGATTCAAGACCTCGAAAAATCAGCAGAAATACAACTTTATCAGGACTGAATTGAGTTATAAATCGAAGATACTTTAGTTAAGGTTGTTGTATTGAGAAATAAAAATAACAAAAAACCCATTACTAATAGTAATGGGTTTAAGCCTTTGTGGCGAATCTTCGGTAGTACCTAAGATTTATTTGCTCCGGAAGCTGGGCTCGAACCACAACGTATTTGATTGATAAAAATAATATTATGTTAAGTAAAATGAGCATTAAGCAAAAGCAACCTAATGAATTAATATATTATATATCGGGCGTTTACGGTAAATCAGGAAGCTGCTATTAGTCGTAACTCCTCTAAAAAAAGGGGTTCGAATTCCTTCCTCTATGGGCTACAAAGCCGCTTTACGAAAAAAGTAGAGCAGCTTTTTTTTGCAAGCAGTATGCTTGCTGCCTTCAATATGTATCTGCGACGACTATAGAAATATCGCTTTTATTGCAGATTTCTCTCTCATTGTTTCAAGTACCGAAGCGCAGCACACCCCGACTTAAAAACCGTCGACTCAACAAGTTTTAATTGTAATTTCTCCTGCAGGTTGATACCTTCAAACAACCGTCTCCCTTCTCCTGTAACTATCGGGTGAACCAGAATGCGATATTCATCAATCAGGCCAAGCGCTGCAAGTTGTGAAGGAATGGTTATACCGCCGGTTAAAATATTTTTGCCTTGTCCTTGTTTCAATTTAAGTACTTCGTCGTGAAGGCCCGTACAAACAATTCTCGTTTTTTTTCCTCCAGGGCTGTCTAATGATTGTGAGAAAACAATAATTTTGTCGATGGCGTCAAATGCCCGGGCAAATTCGAGATCTGCATTTCTATCCCCGTAAGGGCTTTTCGCCACATCGGGCCAATAAGGAACCATCAATTGATAAGTTTTACGCCCGTAGAGGAATGTGTCAGCATCCCGCGTGAGCTGTGTAAAATACGCCATCGTTTCTTCATCGGGATTGAATTTGGTATGGTCGCAGCAGCCATCTAAGGTCGTGTTGATTGCGTAAATTACATTTCTCATTTGATTGGTTTTAGTTTTGATTTTTCTAATCTGTTTGCAGCGATAAAGGTAGAAATTAAAAGACTAAACCTCTCTTAGTGAGGGTGATCAAAACAAAACAGGTCACTTTAAGTGGCTTTTTTTGTTTCACACGGTTTTGAGCCATTAAGGTATATTTCATATAATGATCTGCGGTGATTTCGAAACCGAACACATCGAAGCAATGATTTTTTGAAAGAACTTTGAAATACAAAGTATTTTTATTAACCTTTGTGAGTGTCGCCAGGTATTTTTATTAAAAATCAACATTATGAAAATTTCAAGGACAAAATTTGTTTTCCTCTTCCTCATTTCCGGGTTTGCCTTTCTTTTTATCTCTAACGTAATTTTTCGATCAGTCGTCCGACTCATTCCTGAAAGCGGAGAGGCTTTTCTAGGAACGGAATCACTAATAGGATGGAAGAGCACTGTATCCACAATTCTGTATCCTATCAAAATTGTTTTGGTAGGTCCTATGCTTCCTCTTATCAATTTGCCGGACCCGCCACCTCCGTTTTTGGTTATTGGGTTTGCTTTCTACTGGACTATCCTCGCCCTGGTAATTTATTATCTCATCGCTAAAATTAAGCGCTCGTAAAAAATATGATTTTTAGCGGAATTAGAATATTCCACGATTTTTATTTATGGAATTTGAAATAAATCCGCAAAAAAGTTCGACATTTCGCCGGTTTCGTCTACCAGACAGGCAAAAATAAATTCAATCAAATTCTAGTAAAATAGGCTCTAATACTTCTAAAAAGGTCAATAAGTGTTCAAAGAATCTCCCTTTTGGGCTACGGAGCCTTCAGCGAAAGTTGGAGGTTTTTTTATTATTTAATTGAGTGTGGACACTCAATATTGTTTACGGCCAAGCGTGGACGCCTGGCCGGGCGGGGTATATCCCTTGGCGAGAATTGAATTGCGCCGAACCACTTTCACAAGCATCGCGCAACAGCCATGTCCTCCCTTGTTCACCCATAGGGCAGGTAGCTAGAAAGCAGATAACATACAGACTATTTGCTTTAAAAGCACAGTCAAAAATAATGTATAAGCTGAAAACAACTTTTAAATCTTGTTCCATCCGTTTCAGGCGTAAATTTTTTTCCGCTTGTTTCTGCTGTTAGCGTTGTTTCGCGGAACAAACTATTCCAAAACTTTACACCAACGAGACTGTTAAGATTTGGTTAGCAAGCTCTTATCTTTAATTATTACATTTGAATAAAGCCTTTAACTATGAGCCAGATCAACAAAGAAGACATCAGGCAGGAAGTGTTTGACCTGTATGATGACTACGCACACAACCGGCTTGACCGTCGTGCATTTGTGCAAAAGCTATCTCTTTATGCAGTTGGCGGATTAACTGTGCCCGCAATAATGAGCTTCCTGATGCCCGATTACAAAGGGAATGTGCAGATTAAGCCGGATGATCCCCGCTTAAAATCAGAACACATCAATTATTCCTCACCAAAAGGCGGCGGAACCATCAAAGGATTGCTGTCAAAACCTAAAGATGCTAAACAGAAGCTTGGGGGCATCATAGTGGTCCACGAAAACCGGGGATTGAACCCTTATATTGAAGATGTGGCCAGAAGAGCCGCCCTGGCAGGATTTATTTCGCTTGCGCCCGACGCGCTGACACCCCTTGGCGGTTACCCGGGCAATGATGACGAGGGACGCGCCTTGCAAAGTAAACGGGACAAAGGCGAAATGGAGGAAGATTTTATAGCTGCATATTATTATCTGAAAAGTCACCCGGATTGTAATGGCAAAGTAGGTGTTGTGGGCTTTTGTTTTGGTGGCGGCATAGCCAATATGATGGCCGTTCGCATCCCGGACCTGGCAGCAGCTGTACCTTTTTACGGAAGTCAGCCCGCTCTTTCTGATGTGCCTAAAATTAAAGCCCCCCTGATGCTGCACTATGCCTCGCTGGATACCAGGATTACGGCTGGCTGGCCGCCCTACGAAGCGGCTTTAAAAGAGAATGGCAAAAAATACCAGGCGTTTATTTACGAAAACGTAAACCATGGCTTCCATAACGATACTACGCCCCGTTATGACAAAGCAGCAGCAGAGCTTGCCTGGAAACGCACTATTGCTTTTTTCAGTGAGCATTTGAAATAGTAGGCCTGCATTGTGGAAAACAGGACGCAACTAGCTTAATGTCATTAAGTTAATCTTTTCTTCCCTCCTTCCCGCTTGGTGATTGTTGCGCAACTAGATAAGTCAGCAATGGCTAAAATTAAGTTCTTTGAAATATTGATTAAAATATTGGTTTTTAGTATATTAGGCTATGCAAGGGAAAAAGACGCATCAGGAAAG
>NZ_JAQBOC010000004.1 GCF_028288225.1 Mucilaginibacter sp. | reverse complement strand
TATATTAAAATCATGGGTGAACGATTCGCCGCAGGCCTGCCGTCCAATAACCCTTTAGGACATTATTTCGATGCCTTACATCTCACAGGATATTACTATACCTTTATTGGAGTTGCTCAAATCATAAAAGCTATAATATTACTGATCCCGAGAACATCCCTTCTCGGTGCGCTGATGTATTTTTCCTTTATCGTCAATATTTGTGTGCTGACTTATGCTACCCGCTTTGACGGTACCCGGGGCGTCACGATGATGTTATTGGCAAGCTTGTTTTTACTAATTTGGGACTATGACCGTTTAAAACACATTTTGCCATTTAAGCAGCCCAAAACGGAACCTCATGTATTAAAAAAGCCCCTGGGCAGACGCCTTCGGATCATATTTTTTGGAGGTTCCTTCGCAATCTTAGCCATTATCATTGTCGGTACTTACTATTTATATGAGATCGTACCGGGCAACTCTGAAGCTGAATGCAGAAATCAATGTGCTTCCATCAAAAACCCCGCGGCTTGCGAAGTTTTCTGCGACTGCATTTATAAACAAGGTCAACCGCTGGATAGTTGTTTGGCAACTTTTGATAAGGCAAAAGACATCCGCAAATCTGATGGGAAGCAGCACAAAGTGCGGCGCAATAGCATGCAATGATTTTCCATCTTTTTAGAAAAGGCGTTAGTCAAACGGGTTAACTAAAATATTTATTTTCAAACTGAGACACTACCGTTTATTTTTATACTTAAAGCCACCGTGAAAAGTGTAAACGCCAACTAAAAATTAAAAAAGATGTTTACACACCTGGAGCTCCTCGGGGAGCTTTCTTTTTAATCCCCCCGCTAAAATCCAAAAAATTTTTCCCGCCTCCGGCGGATATTAAGCTGACAGATTGCGCGATTTTTTTAAATAAAAATGTGGAAATGTGAATAAAAAAATTACACCGACCATCCCCTCGACAATCGGTGTAATCAATCTAATAATCGGTGTAATCCGAAAAAAAAAATCTTATTGCGCTTTAGCTAACCATAAAGAAGCATTGAGATGAAATGCCGGGTGTGATGTAAAGCCTGACGGTGCATCGCCAGACCAGCCGTTAAATAAGCTATCTCCGGTATCACCTGTACCATCATCCGCAGGCGAGCTGTCACCAATAAATACTACCCGGCCTGTACCGTAAGTTGATAGCAGTGCCATTACGCCCGTTGTGCCACCGTTTGTACTGCTGCTGCGCCAGAAAAGGCCCTGAACTGTTGCGTTTTGAGCGGGGAATAAAGTAGCCGTAGTCCCATTATAAAAAGCAAGTTTTGAAGCAGTCCCAGCCGCGCCGTTTAATACTTTTTGCGCATTGACGTCGGTACCTGTATAAACATTGCTGGTTGGTTGTTCATTGATGTCTATATAGTCAATATTAAAACCGAAAGGCTTATTATTGTTGATGCCGTTATTGGTCATCAGGTCATTCCATACCCGGGGAGAGTCAAATCCGTCACCATCCCTGTCCGAAGGATTATAGCCGTTTGCATCCGTACCGCCGGTTGTTGCTGCAGTATGGTCGCAAACCATCATTAATCCGCCGCCATTTGAAACAAAATTCATTATCGCAGTTTTTTCAGCAGCCGTGAATAAACGGTTAGGCTCAATTACCACATAAACATCATAATTGCTCAAATCCTGCGGATTAGCGGCGTTGCCATAAGTAATTGCGGTACCCACGGGCAGGGTTTCAACAAGCTCACCATCTTTAACCAATGCAACGGCCCATGAAGATGAAGCGCCCTTCCAATAAGTTTCAGCTGTTGTTGAAGTGATGCCTGTGTATGACGGTGTTGGGATCCGCTGCGCTTTGGTTTCAACCGTAGTACCGCCTGTGTAAAGAGGAACATTTTCTGTTCCGTCTGCATCAATCTGCCAGTCGGCGCTGCCTGCATTTTCATACTTGGTAGCATCAAAAAGGAATTTTTTTCCGGTTAAAACGGTGCCGCCACCGCCGCCGCCATTGTCATTTATGTTGATGTCATCAATATCTACCCTATTTGTTCCGCCGGTAAGTTTCCGGATCTCTAAACGGGCGCTGCCGGTAACATTTATAGTAAATGATTGTGTTTGCAGCGTAGTTGTGGTAGTTACATTGCCCCCGCTTTGGGTCCAGGTACTGCCGCCATTTGTTGAATACCATAAACCCCAGGTGCTTGCACCATCAGATCCGTAGGTGCCGTGTTTAATTGTTACGGTGCTAATGCCGGTAGTAACATCAAAAAGCATGGTGATTTTACCGGTGTTACGGATCCGGCCGGCCCATGCGCCATTTTTCAGATCGCCGCTTAAATTACCAATAAGTGCATCGTACATGTTCCACAAGCGGCTATGTATGGTAACATTGTCGCCGCCGCTTGATCCTGCTGGTGAAACATCATAAGCAGTTTTTGGACTGGTAGCGCCGACTTCAAAATCTTCAGTTAGCGAAACAGCATCCAAATGTAATTTGCTGGCTGAGTTTACCGCGATTTCTTTTTGAGGCGTTTTTGACTGAAGGTCGCTGCCTTTTTTACAGCTGGTAAGTAATGATCCCGATAATGCAATAACAATTGCGGGATAAAGCAGTTGTGTAGAAATTTTCATAATTTAAGGTTTAAATTTATTTATCTAAAATTCAATATTATTATCTTAAAAAGTGTTTATTAATTATTATATTAATATTAAGATAATAACCCATGAAATAAGACAAGCGACAACCTGCAGGTTGCAATAGCTGTTTTACAGTAAATAATGTAATTGCCTTTAGCTTTCGTATTTTTGCGGAAAATTAAACTTCGTCATTGCGGGAAACGAAGCAAACGCTGAGTTATGCAAATCAGCGAGTGCTGAAGCTATGTGGCGAATATTAGCTTGCGGCTTCTTCTTCCTTTTTAGGATAAAGGTCCGGGATTGTCCTGCGCGGAGTTTGCTTCGTTCCTCGCAATGACGCGGTGGTTTAAATGGGCGACCCTAAAACCAAAAAATTTTTCCCGCCTCCGGCGGATAATAAGCTGACAGATTGCGAGATTTTTTAAAGAAGAAATAATATCACCCCTTTAATCGGTGCAATCAAAAAAAATCGATATAATCCTATAAATAATCAGTGAGATCACTCTTCAAAATCAGTGAAATCATTAAATAAAAAAAATATGTTTGAAAACGAGGAAAGAACCAATATAGAGCAACTGGGAGAATTTGGATTAATAAACCATCTCACAAAAAATATAAAGATCGCGCAAAAAAGCACCACCAAAGGTGTTGGCGACGATGCCGCCGTGCTTGATTTTGAAGGAAAGAAAACATTGGTTTCTACAGATCTTTTGCTGGAAGGGATCCACTTCGATCTTGCATATACCCCGTTAAAACATTTGGGATACAAAGCAATCCAGGTAAACCTTAGTGATATTTATGCCATGAATGGTACAGCATCGCAGGTTACGGTTTCAATCGGGATCAGCAGCAAATTTCCGCTCGAAGCAGTTGAGGAATTGTACGAAGGCATTTACCTGGCCTGCGATAAATATAATATCGACCTGGTGGGTGGTGATACCTCATCGTCAAAGCAGGGCCTGGTTATTAGCGTAACATCAATTGGTTATGCCGATGAAAAGGATGTGGTTTACCGTAATGGCGCCGAAGATGGCGACCTGATCTGCGTATCGGGTGACCTGGGCGGAGCATATACCGGCTTGCAGCTGCTTGAACGTGAGAAACTGATCTACCTGGAAAATCCAAACATTCAGCCCGACCTGGAAGGGAAAGATTATATAGTTGAACGCCAGCTGAAACCCGAGGCCCGCAGGGATATTGTTGATCTGCTGAAAGAAATTGAGGTAAAACCAACCGCAATGATAGATATATCAGACGGCCTGGCATCCGAACTGCTGCACATCTGCAAGCAAAGTAATAAGGGCTGTAATTTATATGAGGAAAAGATCCCGCTTGACCCAATGACCTTTGATACCGCCCGCGAATTTAACCTGGACCCAACCGTTTGCGCCCTGAGCGGCGGCGAAGACTACGAGCTCCTCTTCACCGTTAAACAAGCCGACTACGATAAGATCAAGTTTAAAATGGACATCACCATCATCGGCTATATTACCGAGCCTTCAGCAGGCTGTAACTTAATTACAAAAGGAGGTGTGGTACATGCGTTAACCGCACAGGGATGGAACGCGTTTAAACCGGCTTCCTGAAGGGGCACGGCCGCCAATCACATCATCTCCGGTTATCTCATACTATAAAGAACAAATAGAAAGGTGAAAATTCCGAAGCCATTGGCCACATCGTTCCGGAACTGCAAAAAGGCAATTCCGGAACACTTTGACCATATTAATTTAATTCACCAGCCTTCCGCTTAAATCCACCGTTCTGGCAAAAGGGTTTAAAAAGCGGTTTGCCAATACGGCAAATTCCCTTCGGGAGATGGGGCGCTTAAGGTCGAAGTCTGACTTGAATTTATATTGGGCTTTCCATGCTTTTTGCATGCTTTTGATCAATAGCTGCGGCTCGGTCAGGGTATAGTCGCTGATGAATGATATAGCGTTACCTACGGTAAACATTTCGCCAGGCTTTTCCTTATTGAACCATAAAAATGCCCGGGTATATATCTCTGTTAAAACGGGCTTTACTTCATTAGTGCTAACAGCCGAATCGGGCATAAAAACAAAAGCTGCATTTTGCTGGCTGCCCCGTAACATGCCGGTTGAGCACACCTGCTGAACCGCCCGCCATGCAGGGTCATTTTGGCTGAGATCTGTAAAGGGTAACAAAGATCCTTTAAAATCCAAGAGCTCACCCTGTATTGTTCTTACATTTAAATGTTTGGTGGTGGTTTTAAAAAAGGCGCAAAAAGCAGCCACAGTGCCAACACCCTGCCCCAACTGAAGCTGCAGGGGTAAATATTGAATGTTCCTATCTCCCGGCAGCGCCTTCTCAGTAACCAGGATATTATCAGCATCCTTTACTAAAACAGCATTAACGGGGATACAAAAAGCGGGATATTGCGGATAATTAAGCTTAGGTGTATTAGCGTCATTATATAATTGCCCCGGCAATGCCTCGCCGGTGGCAATTGACGTGCGGTAGAGTTTTGTGTTGCTGTTATCTGCATGGTTGTCAAAAGTATCGTAAAATTTTGCCCCTGCTTTTGTGGCAACGGCCCCTGCTTCGGTGGCATCAATAACCACCCTTGCCTTAACTGTAATGGTTTTCCCGTTTTGTATGAGGCTTACTTCCCAGCGGTCGCCGTCTTTTTTAATGGCGCTGAATATGGCGTTTTGATATACGGTGAGTTTTTTTACGGTATCGGTAATTTTTTTCAGGATAGCTGTTCCGGCGCCGGGTTCAAACTTTATTGCAGCGTTTTGTGCAGTATCATACCCGGGGGTTTTGCTGTAAAGCTCCCTTACATGTTTGCGAAATTCGCCCCAAATGCCTGATGGAATATTATTGCCGGCATCTAAAACAAGCATCTGGCCTTCAAGCGTGCCACCGCCTATCTTAAAGCCATTGTCAGCCAGTACTGTTTTTACCTTACTGCGGCCGCATTGGATAGCTGAGGCAATCCCGCTGGCGCTGTTGCCTACAACAAGCACATCGGTTTTAATGGTTTGCGCATTTAAAAAAGAGGTATTTAAAAGAAGTAATAAAATTAAGAGCCGTTTTATCATAGGGGTGTAAATAACTTGTACAAAACGCTAAATTAGGGCAAAACCTTGTTGAAGATTAAAAATATACCTAATTTAAATTTTTTTAAGACCAATGACAGACGAACATGTAAAATACCCTATCGGGAAATTCAGGGCCCCGGTATCCTACACTACTGAAGACTTCAGTAAGTGGACCACTACTATAAAAGAATTTCCCGGCAGGTTGCGCCAGGCTATTATCAACCTGAATGAAAAACAGCTGGATATCCCATACCGTACAGGCGGATGGACAATAAGGCAGGTGGTTCACCATTGTGCCGATAGCCACATGAATTCCTTAATGCGTTTTAAATGGGCATTAACCGAAGAAAACCCTACAATAAAACCATACGAAGAAGGCGATTGGGCACTGCTGCCAGACTATCGCCTGCCTGTTGAACCATCATTAAGGCTACTTGAAGGCTTACACCTGCATTGGGTTGCCCTGCTTGAAAGCTTTACCGAGGATGAGTGGGCACGTACTTTTTTACATCCGGCATCGGGCGAAGCCATGCAGCTAAAAAAGGCACTTGCTTTATATGCATGGCACTGTAAGCACCATTTGGCACATGTAACGGAAACTATAAAGAAGCTGCAGGGATAAAACCATAACCCGGAGATCCTCCTAAAGCTACGGTGTATACACATCTTTTTGAATTTTTGGCGGGCTTTTATGCATGTAGCAACCTCTAAGTATAACACAACAGATAAGTATAACACGCACAGAAAATCAACAATGACCCATCGGGTCTACCCCTTTGTAGAAAAATATAATAACAAATGTATTGCCTCTTAGAGGCAATCCTTGACCCGCATGACCTTCAGATGGACAAAGGGTAGCCTCTATGAGGCAAAAAAGAATGAACCTGATGTTTCTACAAAGCGGTAAACCCTACGGGTCATAAGCCCAGGTAAAATATTACAGACATCTTTTTTTTATAAAAAGGTGTACACACAGAGGCCTTCTAAAGGAGCAAAACATTAGCAAAAAAAGAATTATCGTCTCCCACAGCGCTGTTTCAGAACTGTGGAACTGAAATAAACTGCGCAAGAAACGGGTTTCCCACCCTATGCAAAGCAGGTAGTTTTGTTGTATCAAATCACAACATTAATTATCTATATCATGCATCTTACAAGCGAACCTTCAATTTTATATTTCGGGACCCCGGTTGTTCTAATCGGCACAAAAAATGAAAACGGGACAGATAACCTGGCGCCCATGTCGTCTATATTCTGGCTGGGATGGCGGTGTATAATTGGTTTGGCTGCGGCCTCCAAAACAACGCAAAACCTGATGCGAAACAGGCAGTGCGTTTTAAATTTACCATCGGTAAATGAAGTTGGGGCAGTAAACAGGTTAGCTAAAACCACCGGATCAAACCCTATTCCGGAAGGAAAATTATTAAAAGGATACCGGTATGAGCAAGACAAGTTTTTAATAGCAGGCTTAACCAAACAGGATGCAGAAACCGTAGACGCACCGCGGGTAAAGGAATGCCCGGTGCAAATGGAAGCCGTTGTTGAAGCCGTACATGGTGTAGCCGAAGGCGACGCCGACCAGCGCGGTAAAATAGTAACCTTTGAACTGCGCATTCAAAAAGTTTATTTGGAGGAATCTATCCTGATGGATGGTCACACCAACCGGGTTGATCCGGATAAATGGAAGCCATTAATTATGAGCTTTCAGCAGTTTTACAGTTTAGGCGATAAGGTTCATACATCAATTCTTGGTGAGATCCCGGAACGGTTATATAATACTTTGGACAGGGAACGGGCGATAAAAAGTTATGAGTTAAGCGAGGCGTTGTGACCGGATAAATCTAAATTCTGGCATAAACTGCGCACACCTATCATCTCAGGAAAGAATGCTCCATAGGAGCTACCCCTTTGTAGAACTTTCATATCCAATTTTTGTGCCTCGTAGAGGCAAGTTACAGAATGAAGAAATTATTAATATCGAATGATGAATTTCGAATATCGAACGTCGAAGTTAACTTCGTTATTCAACATTCTATGTTCGGTGTTCGATATTTTTTATTCATTGCAATTCCTTTACTTAATAGCATTGCTCGTAGAGGCTACCCTCTTCTTATAAACGGCCTATCAGCATCTCCATCAGAGGGTTGCACCTACGGAGCAATTTTATTTTCTATTTTTTTCTACAAAGAGGTAGCTCCTGCGGAGCAATTCAATCTTTCAGTAAACAATAAATCACATCATGATTGATATAAACCGTTATTAATTTTAATCAAGTGCATAACTAATTGCAATTTCCATTGTATATTATTGGCATGATTACAAAGGGGCAGCAAGTTATAAGGGATTGGTACAAACAAAAAAACTGGGAACAGTTCGCTTTTCAGCGCGAAATGGAATCAGCTTATTTGGACGGCTTTTCCGGCTTGTTAAATGCACCTACAGGCAGCGGCAAAACTTTTGCGCTGTTCCTGCCTTTTTTGGCTGATTTTATAAATAAACACCCTGATACCTATACCACCCAAACCAACAATGGCTTATTAATGCTTTGGATAACCCCGCTGCGGGCCTTAACCAATGATATAAAAAAAGCCATGCAGGAAGTATGCGATGAGCTTGCCCTGCCCTGGCGCATAATGACCCGCACCGGCGATACCTCTGCCGCCGATAAGCTGTCCTTAAAAAAGAAACTGCCGGAAGTTTTACTTACCACGCCCGAAAGTCTGCACCTGATGCTGGCTCAAAAGGAGTATCCCAAATTGTTCAGCAGTCTGCAGGTAGTAGTAATTGACGAGTGGCATGAGCTGTTGGGCACTAAGCGGGGAGTACAGGTTGAATTAGGTTTATCCAGGCTAAAAGCCCTTTCAATAGTTGGCGGTGAGCAGTGGGCAGTGGGCAGTGGTAAGTTTGCAGTTGACGGTTTGCAGTTGGCAGATAGCAGAGTGACACCTGCTGGTAAAATTAAGGATATCGACAATAAAAAACAGCCAGCAGAGAACTGCCCACTGCCCACTGCTCACTGCCAACTCAAAATGTGGGGTATCAGCGCTACTATCGGCAATCTTGAACAAGCGGCAGAAGTTCTTTTGGGCAACGATTTTCCGCCTGACAGGGTAAAAATGGTGCGTGCCAACCTTAGTAAAAAGCTGTTGATAAAATCAATCATTCCTGATAATATTGAAAATTACTCGTGGGCGGGGCATATTGGTTTAAAGCTGCTGCCACAGGTGATGGAAATAGTTGCCCGGAGCAAAACAACGCTGATATTTACCAACACCCGCTCACAATCAGAGATCTGGTACCATGCCATTTTAGATAACTACCCGGAATATGCCGGCATAATGGCCATGCACCATGGCTCGCTTGACAATGAGCTGCGCAACTGGGTTGAACAGGCCCTGCATGCCGAAGCATTGAAGGTGGTGGTATGTACATCAAGCTTAGACTTAGGTGTTGACTTTCGCCCGGTTGATACGGTTGTGCAGGTTGGCAGCCCGAAAGGTGTAGCACGCTTTATGCAGCGGGCTGGGCGGAGCGGACATGCGCCGGGAGAGGTTTCAAGGGCTTATTTTGTACCTACTCACTCGCTCGAGTTATTGGAAGGCGCCGCATTAAAGCAGGCCATAAAAGAAGGCGTTTTTGAAAGCCGCGACCCAATGCTGCTTACTATGGATGTGCTGATCCAGTACATGGTTACCCTGGCGGTATCTGATGGGTTCCGCGCCGATGAATTGTTTAAAGAAGTAAAAAGTACCTATGCCTTTGCCGACCTTACCCGGAATGAATTTAACGAGCTTTTAGATTTTATTACCAGCGGCGGCAAAACCCTTGCCCAGTACGACGAATTTTTAAAGGTTGAGGTTGAGAATGGCTTATTTAAAGTGAACAGCCGAAGGGTGGCCATGCGGCACAGGCTCAGCATTGGCACCATTACCAGTGAATTAAGCATCAGGGTTAAATGGCTCAGCGGCGGCAGTTTGGGCACAATTGAAGAATCGTTTGTATCCAAATTAAAACCGGGTAACACCTTTTGGTTTGCCGGGCGCAGTTTGGAGTTTGTGCGGATAAAGGAGATGTCGGCCTACGTAAAAAAATCAAATGCAAGAAAGGGCATGATCCCCAGCTGGAATGGCGGCCGGATGCCTTTGTCGTCGCAACTATCGGCAGTATTCAGGGACAAACTTGATGAGGTTGCACATGGCATTGAACAGGATGAAGAAGTAGTGGCGCTGAAGCCCTTATTTGATCTGCAGGCACAGTTATCACACTTGCCACAGAGCCATGAGTTTTTGATAGAATCATTTAAATCCCGTGAGGGGCACCACCTTTTATTTTACCCTTTTGAGGGGCGTTTGGTGCACGAGGGCATGGCATCACTGCTGGCCTATCGCATCAGCAAAATAAAACCTGCCAGCTTTTCCATTGCCATGAATGATTACGGTTTTGAACTGTTAACTGACGAGGACATCCCTATTGAGCAGGCTTTGGAGGATGCTTCTTTTTTTTCTATAGACAACCTGATTGACGATATTCAGCACAGCCTGAATGCCAATGAGATGGCGCGCAGGCGTTTCAGGGATATAGCTCACATTGGCGGACTGGTATTTACAGGCTACCCCGGTCAGCAGATAAAAAATAAACACCTGCAGGCATCAACATCTTTATTATTTGAAGTGTTCAGCGAGTACGAGCCGGATAACCTGCTGGTAAGGCAAGCCTATAACGAGGCATTGGCATTTCAGCTGGAAGAATTCAGGCTGCGGATGGCCCTGCAGCGCATCATCAAACAAAATATCATCCTAAAAATCATTGACCGCCCCACCCCGTTCGCCTTCCCCATTATGGTTGACAGCCTGGGCCGCGAACGCTTAACTACAGAATCCCTGGAAGAACGGATAGCTAAAATGGCAAGGCAATATGGTGCGGATGAAGTGTGGGAAGAGTCGGAAAAGTCCGAAAGCCGGAAAGTACGGAAGCTGGGAATTACGAGGAAGAAAGGGTTTTAGGAGAGGAGAAAGCTAAAGGCGGAAAGCAGAAAGCTTTTTGTGCTAGTGTTGAGTCGAAAGTCTTAAGTCGCAAGTCTTAAGTCAAATTTTGTGTTTTTCTGACTTAGAACTCAAGACTTTCGACTCAAGACTAAGCGGCTTTGGTCTTTCAGCTTTTAGGAGAGCAGAAAGCTTTTTGTAAAGGGGGGATTTGCTTTAAGCTTTGGTCTTTTCGCTTTCAGCTTCCTCACGATTTTGGCGATTTTACAATGATAATTATCAGCCAAACAATTGAGAGCACCTGCACCATTATCATACTGCCGGTTATTAATTGGCCTCCCGGCCAGTGCAGTATTTTAAACGCCATCCCTATCATTAACCCTGCAAGGCTCAACATAAAAAGTATAATGGGGTACCGGAAATTAGAAAACATCGAATGATCTATTTAGCGCTTTTTTGTTTCCTGTTTTTTATCATCCTGAAAAATAAAAACCCAAACGCAGCACCCAGCAACAAGCTGCCCCATGTTTCAGTTTTTGGATCGTAATTAAATACGATCACTGTCATCAGGGCGATTGCAATTATGCCTATAAACAGGTATATATAAACTTTTTTCATTATGACTCCTTCTGATTCAATTTCGTTGCGAAATTAATTCAAAAACATGGTGATTTTATATTTCAATTATTTTAAAGCATCAGATCCTGCTTCATTACTGGTAATAAAGCAAAATTTACAGACAGTGAAGGATGGTTATTGGGCAAACTAAGTTAATTTAGTGATCTATAAACCAATTATCAATGAGATCATTTTTTACTGCCGCCTTATTTATTTGCAGCCTGCTGCTTGTAAAAACAGGCTTTGCCCAAACTGCAGATCAAACCATTTTGACAAATCCCTGGAATGCTTACTGGATAAATGCCAAAAACGAAACCGGCAGGGATTATGGTGTATTTTATTTCAGAAAGAGCATTGACCTGGCGGCTAAACCCACGTCATTCATGGTTAATGTATCTGCAGATAACCGGTATAAATTATATGTTAACGGCACGCTGGTTTCTGTTGGCCCTGCCCGTGGCGATACTTATTACTGGAATTATGAAAAAATTGATCTTGCGCCTTATCTTATCACCGGAAAAAATACCGTATCGGCAATTGTTTGGAACGAGGCTGAATTGCGCCCGGAAGCACAGATCTCCCTGCGCACCGCATTTATATTACAGGGCAGCACTGCCAATGAGGAACTGCTGAATACAAACAGCACCTGGAAATGCATCCGCGACAAAGCTTATCAGCCTGTTACGGGTGGCGTTGGCTACCCAGCCTATTATGTTGCCGGTCCCGGTGAAATGGTTGACCAAAGCAAAACCCTTAAAGGCTGCATGACTGCCGGTTTTGACGACAGCGCATGGCCAAATGCCGGGACGATGGAACATGGAAAACCCAAAGGTATGGCTGACGCTTTCGGATGGATGCTGGTGCCATCATCACTGCCCCAAATGGAACGTACCTATCAGCGCATCCCGGTTTTGCGCAAAGCGGAGGGTCTTAGTGCGCCTGCATCATTCCCGGCAACAAAAACGGCTATAACTATTCCTGCAAACACTACAGCTACCTTACTGCTGGACCAAACTTATTTAACCAATGCCTACTTAACGCTTAACTTCAGCAAGGGAAAGGGTGCTGGTATCTCCATTACCTATGCCGAAGCCATGTTTGATAATTTAAAAAAGTACCACTCCCGCAAAGGCAACCGGAATGATATTGAAGGAAAGGATTTTGCCGGCAGAAAGGACAGCCTGATAGCCGATGGCAGCGATGGCCAAACATTTACCACACTTTACTGGCGCACTTACCGCTACATCCGGTTAATAGTACAAACTAAAGACGAGCCGCTGGCGATTGAGGATATTTACGGAACTTCAACAGGCTATCCATTTCAGCTGAATGCGAAATTAAAAACGGACGACCCAGAAATGCAAAAAATGCTGGAGATTGGCTGGCGTACCGCGCGTATGGATGCTATTGAAACCTACATGGACTGCCCGTATTACGAGCAGCTGCAATACATAGGCGACGGGCGCATCCAGATGATGCTATCCTATTACAACAGCGGCGACGACAGGCTGGCCCGCAACGCCATTAACCTGATGGACCAATCGCGTATTGCAGAGGGGCTTACCCTGAGCAGGCACCCATCCTATAGCCCGCAGATCATTTCTACCTTTTCGTTATGGTATATTGGTGTGCTGCACGATTACTGGATGTACCGGCCCGACAGCAGTTTTGTAAAAGAAAAATTACAGGGTGCGCGCACGGTGCTTGATTTTTTCAGCAAGTATCAGCAAGCCGACGGGTCATTAAAAAACACGCCTTATTGGACATTTGTTGACTGGGCATCAAGTTGGGGCTATGGCATGCCTCCTAAAGGAACCAAAGGCGGATCATCAATCCTCGACCTGCAATTGCTGATAGCCTATCAGCAGGCTGGAGAAATGGAAGCTAAAATGGGGATGCCTGCTTTTGCCAGTATGTACAGGACTAAAGCAGCCCAGCTAAAGCAAACCATCCAAAATAAATATTGGGACCCGGTTAAAAAACGGTATGCTGATACTGAAGACAAAAACATTTTTTCGCAGCATGCAAACTCACTGGCCATATTAACGGGGCTGATAAAAGGTACCGGTGCAACAGCATTAGGCAAAAGTATTTTGGCAGATACCACATTAACGCAATGCACCATCTACTTTAAATATTACATGCACCAGGCTTTGGTAAAGGGAGGGTTAGGGAACGATTATATGAAATGGCTTGATGTATGGCGTAATAACATAAAAATGGGCCTTACTACCTGGGCCGAGATCAGCGATCTGCCCAATAGCCGTTCAGATTGCCATGCCTGGGGTGCCAGTCCGAATATTGAGTTTTTTAGAACGATTTTAGGGATTGACAGCTATGCACCCGGTTTTGCCAAAGTAAAAATTGAACCCCATTTAGGCGATCTGAAAACAGCAGGCGGCGAGATCCCTCACCCTAACGGAAAGGTAGCTGTTGAATATACGCTGGATAAATCTGCCTGGAAAATTAAGATCATGCTGCCGCAAAAAACTACAGGTTTATTTGTGTGGAAGGGGAAAGTGTACCCGATAAAAGCCGGCGAGAATTTGTTTAAGATCTGATGAGTAAGATTTGAGATGTGAGATAAAATAGGGCATTGAAAGATTTAAAAATCCAGTAATAGGATAAAAATGCTACGTTAGCTTACAGCCCTGGCAGAAAAAGCAAAGAGCGATGCTTATCTTTTGAAGATAAACCCCGCTCTTTCTTACTTTCGGACTCCTTTTAAATTATAGTACCGCTGGGAATAATAGCCCGCTTTTTCACTATCACAATTCCGTCCTGAACAACGTAAGCACCGTAATCGCCGTTCTCCAATTTTTCGCCGCAGTTTATCTGCACATCATCACCAATATATGAGTTTTTATCAATAATGGCATTTTTTATATGGCACCTGTCGCCAATACCCATAATAGGCGACTTGCTTTCGTGCGATTCAGCAATTTGTTCTAATGTTTGGTAGTTATCGCTACCCATTACATAACAATTTTCAATAATAGATTCAAAGCCAATGCGGGTACGGATCCCGATGACAGAACGGCTTATCTCGCTGGCGTTAATAATACATCCGTCAGAAATAAGAACTTTGTCAACATGCGTGCCCGACATTTTTGACGGCGGCAACATCCGTGCGCGGGTATAAATGGGATGCTTATCAAAAAGGTTAAATTTAGGAATGTCATCCGTTAAACCAATATTGGCTTCAAAAAATGATGGAATGGTACCAATATCTGTCCAATAGCCCTCATATTGATAGCTTAAAACTTTATGGTCGGTTATTGATTGGGGGATGATCTCCTTTCCAAAATCGGTTCGGTCATTCCCGTCCAGCAGCTCATATAAAAGCTTTCTGTTAAAAATATAAATACCCATTGACGCAAGGTACACTCTTCCTTCAGCCTCCATTTGAGGACTTACCGCCGATGCCCAGCTTTCAAAATCGCTTTGGGGCTTCTCGATAAATGAAGTTACGAGATTATTTACATCCGTTTTTAAGATTCCAAAACCCGGGACATCATTCGCATGTACAGGTATGGTAGCAATACATATATCGGCATTTGAGGCGATATGCTGCTCAATCATATGTTCAAAATCCATCTGGTATAACTGATCGCCCGAAAGGATCAGCACATACTCAAAATCATGCACGGCCAGGTGGTGCAAGCTTTGCCTTACAGCATCGGCCGTGCCCTGGTACCAGCCAATGTTTGTCGGCGTTTGCTCGGCAGCCAAAATATCAACAAAAGCCTCACTGAAGTTGCTGAAATGATAGGTGTTTTTTATATGCTTATTTAATGACGCCGAATTAAACTGCGTTAACACATAAATCCGGTGTATGCCCGAGTGCAGGCAATTTGAAATGGGGATATCAACCAGCCGGTACTTACCGGCAATTGGCACTGCCGGCTTTGAACGGGTTGTGGTTAATGGGGCCAAACGGCTGCCCTGGCCACCGCCAAGAACAATGCAAATTACTTTAGATGTCATATAGTTGGATTTAAACTTTCATAAAGGGTTATATATTCTTTGGCCGACCTATCCCATGAAAAATCGAGCGCCATCATTAATTTACGTAAGGTTTGCAGTTGTTTTTCATTGCCATAAAGCACCAAAGCCCGGCCTACGGCAACGCAAATATCTTCAACACTGGCATTGTTATAGCGGATGCCATAACCGCCTTCATCACCAAAATCAATAACTGTATCATGTAAACCACCTGTATTTCTTACCATTGGCAAGGTTCCGTAACGCAGGGAATACAGCTGGTTAAGGCCGCATGGCTCAACCCGCGAAGGCATCAGCAAAAAGTCGGCCCCGGCATAAATTAAATGTGCAAGTGCTTCATCATAACCAATAAACACATTACATTGGTCGGGATAAAAATCCCTTAGCTGTAATAGCTCTTTTTCCATCTCCTTATCGCCTGCACCTAAAACTAAAAAGTTAAACTGGCCGGGGTATTCATTAAAGCTTTGCTCCATGGCAGTACCTATCAGGTCGGCCCCTTTTTCAATTACCAGTCGTCCAATAAATGCAATCAGCGGTTTTTCGGGCGATAGATTGAACCTGGCACATAAAGCATCTTTATTGGCCTGTTTTTTTGGCAGTGATTTTATCGAAAACTTTTCGGCAATCATAGGGTCGGTTTTCGGATCCCATATCGAAGTGTCTATCCCGTTGATGATCCCAACTCCTTTTGCCTTCTCCAGGTAAAACAAATATTCAAGCCCGTTTGAGTTGATGGTTAGCTCTTCGAGGTATGTAGGCGAAACAGTGGTATAGCGCCAGCAGCATTTTACAGCGCAGGCTAATGGGTTAATAGCACCGGCCCAGTCAAGCAAGCCGGTTTGCGACAGGTCGATCTCGGGCAAATATGAAAGCTTGTCCCAGCCGAAGGCACCGTGATATTGCCCGTTATGGATAGTAAATACGATTGGTGTAGCGGCAAGCCGGGTATATAATTTTGAGTGTTGCAGTAAAAACGGAACCAGGCCCGAATGATGATCATGACAATGGATCAGGTCCGGCGATTGCTGCGAGTAGCTTATCCAATCCAAAAATGCGATCTGGAAGGCTATGAACTGCTCAGTTTCGTCGGGATAGCTGTAAATTTCGTGCCGGTCAAGCAGGCCGGGAATCTTCACTAAAAATAATTCAAAGCCAAGCTTATTATTTTTTTCCTTTAATATTTCGAAATATAAACGGCGCGTTCCCAGCAGCGTTGAGCTTTGAAAAACGGTGTCGAACTCGTTTTCATGTACAAATTTTCGATTATAGTACGGCATTACCACTGCCGCCTGCAGGCCTGCCTGGTTTTGATATTTGGGCAATGCCCCAACAACGTCTGCCAATCCGCCAACTTTAGCAACGGGGTAACACTCGGCACTTAGGTGAAAAACTCTCATAGGGGAATTTGATGGCTCAATTTAAGCAAAGAATTGTTTAAATATAGAACCATGAAGCCCATAATCTGTTTAAAAAAATTATTTTTATTATTTGTTTAGTCGATGTGGCTATTCATTTATAAAATACAAGGCATACAGCTTATTTTTTATGATAATGATATTTTTTGAAAGATATTTAATATGGTTTTTAAGAAAATGACAATATCCTATACCACAAGATCACTAAAGGAATGCTCATTAGTTTAAACCTGGTCGAGTTATTTATCAGGAATATGACTTTGCCTGAAGATGTTTCTATTTTAGAATAACTCTTTTTAGTTCCAATGCTTTGAAATAATAATATTTGCAGTGGATGTGTCAGTATAAATTATTTTTCCTTTTGAAATGAGCCTTACACTGATCCCCACAGGAGTTTGTTGAAGCGTATCAATATCCAAATCGACAGAGGCGGAAAAAATTTCCCTATTATTAATACCAAAATTAACAAGCTTATATTCTTTATCTTTTATTTTTATTTCTCCGTCGAACGACGCACCAGGCTCTCTTGCACAAACTCCATTTATAAAAAACCTTTCACCGGGTTTTACTTTTGTAGTAGTTCCATCTTTAGGGTTCGAAACTCTTATGATGTTTAGGTAATGGTTTGAAACATTGTTTTTAAATACCGTTACACTACAAACTACAATTTCAATTAATAATGCATAAAAAAGCTTCTCCCTAAATTTGGGATCAATTTTCACAACATCAACGACAGATAATAAGGTAATGGCTGCGGTACAGATGAACACGGCAGCGCAGGTCCAGGTAATCAAATCAATAACTGACATAAGAATTAGGTTTAAGTATTTAATAATCAAATATATATATATTATTGGCACAAAACAATAAGGGATTAGCCTTTTACTGAATTTTATTTGAGCAATTGTTTTGTAATAGTAATATGTACAGTTGAGATGTCGGAAGTAAGTGTTTTCCCGCTAGCAACAAGCCTTACGCTAATTTTTGCAGGGATCTGTTCTGCTAAATCAATACCTAAACGGGTTGATGCAGTAAATATGTCCCTGTTGCCAATGCCAAAATTGATAAGCTTATAAGTTATGTTGTTCATTTCCACTTCCCCATCAAATATTGCATCCGGTTGTTTTTTACAAACGCCGTTTATATAAAATAATGCCCCCGGATTTACTTTGGTGGTTACGCCTTTATTGGAGTTGTCTCCAACAAAACGTGATGCTCATGGTTTGTGTTATTTCGCACGTTATGTCCTACTGCCTGTTTGTCTACACATGGCATCATCCTGCTTAGGGCACAAAAAAAGCAACTTAATCAACCTAATCCAACCTAATCAACCACTCACCAACCCATCAATGTGCTTCCAGCCAATTTACCCCTATCCCGATCTCAACCATAATAGGCACGGTGGTTTTTATGGCATTTTTCATGTTCTCCATAATAATGGGTTTTACAATTTCTACCTCATGATGCGGCACATCAAATACCAACTCATCATGTACCTGCATGGTCATGCGGGCATCAAGGTTGCGGGCTTTAAACTCCCGGTGGATGTTGATCATCGCTATCTTGATCATATCAGCTGCCGAGCCCTGGATGGGGGCGTTAATGGCATTTCGTTCGGCAAAACCACGCACGGTTGCATTGGCGGAGTTTATATCACGCAGGTACCTGCGCCTGCCCATCAGGGTACACACATAACCGTTTTCGCGGGCAAAGTTCATGGTATCGCTCATGTAGTTTTTAATGCCGGGAAATTGTGCGAAATAGTTATCAATTATCTCAGCCGCCTCCTTACGCGGGATGCCCAAACTTTGAGATAACCCAAACGCCGACTGCCCATAAATAATGCCGAAATTTACTGCTTTGGCATTACGGCGCTGCTCGCTGCTTACTTCATCCAGACCTATGCCGTAAACGTTGGCGGCAGTTGCCGTATGGATGTCAAGGTTCTTAACAAAAGCTTCCATCATATTCGCATCCTTGCTGATCTCGGCTATAATGCGCAGCTCTATCTGCGAATAATCCGCAGATACGATGGTGTGCCCGCTATCACGCGGAATAAAGGCCTTACGTACCTCCCTGCCGCGCTCCGTTTTTATCGGGATATTCTGCAGGTTGGGATTGGTGGAGCTTAACCTGCCCGTTGCTGCTACCGCCTGGTTGTATGAAGTATGCACCCGGCCCGTTTTTGGGTTTACCATAGTTGGGAGGGCGTCAACATAAGTTGATTTTAGTTTTTGCAGCTGCCGGTAATCTAAAATATCGCGCACGATGTCGCTTTTTGCGGCCAGTGACAGCAGCACATCCTCACCGGTTTGGTACTGGCCGGTTTTTGTCTTTTTGGCTTTAGGGTCCAGCATCAGCTTTTCAAAAAGCACTTCGCCCAATTGTTTTGGCGATGCGATATTGAAGCGCACCCCAGCCTTTTCGTATACTATTTTCTCCAGCTTTGCTATATCAATTTCCAGTTCTTTGGAGAACTCCTTCAGCGTATCATGATCAATTTTTACGCCTTCATATTCAATATCTGCCAGCACATAGATAAGCGGATGCTCAATTTCGTGGATCAGCTTTTCGCTTTGAGCTTCTTTAAGCTTAGGCTCAAATACTGTTTTTAATTGCAGGGTGATGTCGGCATCTTCGGCGGCGTATTCCTTTATCTTTTCTATCTCCACATCGCGCATATTACCCTGGTTTTTGCCTTTGGCCCCAATAAGCTCGGTGATGGAAACCGGTTTATAGCCCAGGTAATTTTCCGACAGGATATCCATATTATGCCGGGTATCCGGGTCAATAATATAATGCGCCATCATGGTATCAAACAAGTCGCCTTTAACCTCAACGCCGTACCATTTCAGCATCAGGATATCGAACTTTAAATTCTGACCGGTTTTTCCTATCGCGGCATCTTCCAGTACAGGCTTAAACTCTTTTACTATATTTTTTATTCCTTCATCATCAACAGGTACAGGCACATACCAGGCCTCGCCGGCTTTTACCGCGAATGACAGGCCTACCAGCTCACAATGATTGGCATCGGTTCCTGTAGTTTCAGTATCAAAGCAGAAGCTTTTTTGTTGTTTTAATATAGTGATGAGCTCGCTCCGTTTCTCAAAAGTATCGGCTAAATGGTATTCGTGCGGAACGGTATGGATATTCTTTATTTCAACGGATGTTGGCGGTTCGTAAATATCTTCCACATCAACCGTCATGGTGGTGCGGCCTTCAGCAACAGGGTTGCCGAACAGATCGGTTTGGATAGATACCGCTTTGGTTTCTGTAATACTGAAATCATCTCCAAAAACACGCCTGCCTAAAGTTCTGAATTCAAGCTCTGCAAATAATGGCTCCAGCAGATCCTTGCTTGGAGCGCACATTTCCAGCCCGGCTTCGTCCAGATCAACCGGTACATTTAGGTTGATGGTAGCCAGTCTTTTCGACATTAAGCCCTGTTCTGCAAATTGCTCTACGTTTTCACGCTGTTTGCCTTTTAGCTCGTGGCTATGGGCAATAATTTCCTCTACCGATCCATATTGTTTGATCAGCGCCTTGGCGGTTTTTTCACCGATGCCGGGGATGCCGGGTATTCCGTCTACCGCATCGCCCCAAAGTCCCAAAATATCAATAACCTGGTCAACGCGTTCAATTTCCCATTTCTCTAAGATCTCTTTCACGCCCAGGATCTCCATCTCGTTACCCATCCGGGCAGGTTTGTAAACAAAGATATTTTCAGATACCAGCTGGCCAAAATCCTTATCGGGCGTCATACAGTAAACCTGGTAGCCCTTTGCTTCGGCTTTTTTGGCGAGGGTGCCTATAATATCATCGGCCTCAAAACCATCTGAGGTTATCAGTGGAATATTGAAACCTAAAACAACTTTAAATATGTAGGGCAATGCTTTTGAAAGGTCCTCGGGCATTGTTTCGCGATGGGCTTTGTAAGCTTCAAATTCGGTATGGCGTTCTGTTGGCGCGTCGGTATCAAATACCACGGCCATGTGTGTAGGCTTTTCTTTCCGTAATACCTCCAGCAGGGTATTGGTAAAACCCATTACAGCCGACGTATTTAACCCGCCCGATGTAAACCGCGGACTTTTACTCAACGCAAAATGAGCCCGGTAAATTAGGGCCATGCCATCCAGAAGAAATAGTTTTTTCATGATATTTACACTAATTGCACGAAATAAATCGAATTGCACGAATTCTTTTTAAGGTTTTGATGCAAATGGTTCTATGCAAAAATAGAATTATTAACGGTATAGTTAAATTCGGAAAATCCAAAAACTTTCACCCTAACCCATGACTCTTTTAATTCGTGAAATTCGAATAAATTCGAGACGTTTATTGCCTGCTCCATTCGTAAAATCCGAAAAAATCCGCAAGTATTATCGCCTCCCTGATTCGTGAAATTTGATTTAATTCGTGAATTCGTGTCAATTATTTAAAGCGGCACTCCGGCACATGATCATTCACCATACCGGTGGCCTGCATATGGGCATAGCAAATTGTAGTGCCAAAAAACTTGAAGCCGCGTTTTTTCATATCCTTGCTGATAGCATCCGAGATTGGTGTACTTGCCGGTGTAATTCCTGAAAAGTTATTGATCGGTTTCCCATCGGGCATAAAGCTGTAAAGGTATTTATCAAACGAGCCAAACTCTTCCTGGATCTTAATAAACAGTTTTGCATTACTTATAGCAGCCAAGATCTTTAAGCGATTGCGGATAATCCCTGTGTCCTGCATTAAACGCTCCACGTCAGCATCAGTAAAGGCAGCTACCTTTTTAACATCAAAATTGGAAAATGCTTTTCTATAGCCCTCCCTGCGGCGCAAAATGGTGATCCAGCTTAAACCGGCCTGTGCCGATTCAAGGATGAGGAATTCAAATAACGTATGGTCGTCGTGGACTTCTTTGCCCCATTCTTCGTCATGGTATTTAATGTATAATTCGTCTGTGCCTGCCCAGCGGCAGCGGTGTAAGTCTTGAGTCTTAAGTTTTGAGCCTTGAGTCATTTTTATTTAAATTTTTCAGGATTGTTGATCATGTAAATTAGTAAACGGGTTACTTCTTCACTTTGATTATTTAATTCCTGGTATTTTTCATTTGTAATATAGTTGCATTCAAGCGAAGCATCAAGCCAGGCCTGTGTTTCGCCATTTTCCATATTTGCATCCGTAAGTTTACTTACAAAATGATTAGGATATCTTCTTTTTTTATACGCTTCGGTAATAGATGCAAAAACAGATCTTGATGAGCGCCTGATCTGATCAACCAGGCTATAAGTTTCTTCTTTAGGAAAACTTTTTGTAATCGAAAAAATCTCCATCGAAAGCGCAAATGATTTTTTATACGCAATTAAATCTCTGAACGAACTCAATGTTTAAAGTATTTAGGTCAAAACCGAAATTCGTTAAAATAGATGAATTAATAAAATGAATTTATTTTTTGACCCAGTACTTCAGACTCAAGATTTCAGACTTCAGACTCAAGACTTCAGACTCAAGATTCAACCCCATTCAGCTCATCCCAATATTCCACGGCTCTTCTATAATGCGGAATAACTATCGACCCGCCAACCAAATTAGCGATCATAAATACCTCGTTCATTTCATCATGATTAACACCTGCTTCATGACATTTACCTAAATGATATTTTATACAATCATCGCAGCGCAAAACCATGGAGGCTACAAGGCCAAGCAATTCTTTTGTTTTTACATCCAGCGCACCATCTGCATAAGTAGTGGTATCTAAAGCAAAAAACCGTTTGATATTGGTATTTGACGACTCCATTATCCTGGCGTTCATTTTTGTACGATAGCCTTCAAAATCTTCTATGAGCTTTCCCATTTATTTGTGAATTAGCGAGTTAGTGAATTAATGATTTTTGTATTTATTCAACACATTCCGCAATCGGCATTCCGACTTCCGAAATCAAAACTAAATATTTATTTTTAACTCCTTAATTCAAAACCCTATGGAAAGTCTCTCGCCTAATATTTTTGTTAACAGTATGGATGAAACCATTGCCTTTTATAAGTCCATAGGATTTCAGCTGGTAGTTACCGTTCCGGAAAGCGGTCCCGATTTGATCTGGGCCATGATGATGAACGGCAATGTTACCTTTATGTTTCAAACCTTTACCAGCCTGGGCGAGGAACTGCCCCAAATTAGCAGGCAAAATGGTGCATCGCAGCTGCTTTACATCAAGCTAAAGAAAATAAGAGAGTTTTTTGAGCTGATAAAAGGCAAGGTGGAAGTGCTTAAAGGCCTTGAAACTACTTTTTATGGGGCTACTGAGTTCTCTATCCTTGATAATAATAATTACGTGCTAACCTTTGCCGAAGACGAGTAATGATTGAGTTTATCCGCGCCGACCATATTAATATTTGCGTACCTCCCGAACGACTGGAAGAGGCGCGAAGGTTTTATGTTGATATTATCGGCCTAAAGCAAATTGAACGGCCCGACCACCTCTTTTCGACGCCGGGTTACTGGTTTAATATTGGCGATATACAGCTGCACATTGGCGTCGAGCCACAGAAGCCCAGGTCTGTAAGGCATATTGCCTTTGAAATAAAAAATGTTGATGCGGCGCTGAAACTTTTTAAAGAGCATCACGTGGAAATTGTACCGGAGCCTGTGATTCCGGGCCGCCAAAGGTTTGCATTTAATGACCCTTTTGGCAACAGGATGGAATTGCTGCAAATGGTTGCCTTGTAGGCGGTAAATATTCTGAAGCATCAAAACATGACAAATTCCACTTTGTCATCCTGAACGTTAAATTCCCAGGTAAATCTGAAGAAGAAATGACAAGTTTGGGATGTCATGGTGAGCTCAGTCGAACCATGCGGGCAAAGGCCTCTGCGCCATGCTTAGCACACGGACAGGCCTCTGCGCACGTCGTCCTTCGACAAGCTCAGGATGACACCCTGCGCTGTTCAATATACTTGTCATGGGTAACGTTGCGAAGGATCTTATCCAACTGATAAGTCGTCGCAATACTTGTCTTGCGTTCATGTCCGGCGTAGAAGATTTTTCGCTGAAGCTCAAGAAATAGTTCTTCACTACGTTAAGAATGACAAAGGCCCTTACAAAGCCAGCTCGATAGAAGGATCCCAGAATACGGTTTTAAAATCCTGCACCTGGTCGTCAATAACTTTTACACCTTCATTTTCCAATAATGTTTCCATAAGGTTACCGCCGAAATGAAATTTTGCGGTTAATAAACCCTGCCTGTTAACCACCCTGTGCGCCGGGACGGGCGGATTGGCACCGCCTGCCGCCTGCATGGCATAACCCACCATCCGCGATGAGCCTTTTGTGCCCAGGTAAGCAGCAATTGCACCATACGACGTTACCCTGCCTTTAGGGATCAGCCTGGCAACTTCATAAACGCTGTTGTAAAAATTTGGTTCGGCCATTGTGTTTCCCTTTAATATATTATAATTATATTTCTACCGACCTATTGAGACTGTCTCAAAAGTCAAATCTCAAAAAACAGACAAAATTTTTTTGGCGCAAATCAAATTCTCTGTTACTCTGTGCATACTTTGTGTCCTCTGTGGTAAAAAATTAACCACAGAGGGCGCTGAGAAGTCACGGAGAGCACGGAGGACCAAATGTTATTTTATTTAGAAATTTACAAAAACGTTATTAACCTAAAATGAAAACTTAAGGTAATTAATGTTCTTATTATCCTTTAAATATTTTTTCTCGTAATATGTTTTGATGTTCAGCACTTCATCAGCAAATTCAGAATGATAAACATCTTCAGTTCTGGCATGCAGGGTTAAATTGGTTTCGGCAATTTTCTCGACGGTGTAGGCGTGCAGTCCGTCGTTATCAGTTTTAAGGTTTACAAAGCCGCCCGGTTTTACGATCACCTTATACATATTCAAAAACCGGGATGATGTTAACCGCTTCTTTTCCCTGCTCAGCTGCGGCTGCGGATCCGGGAAAGTGATCCAGATCTCGTCTACCTCGCCGGGGGAAAAATATTCTACCAGGGTTTCTATCTGGATGCGTAAAAAGGCGACATTGTTTACACCCTCTTCCAGTGCCGTTTTAGCACCACGCCAAATTCTGTTCCCTTTATAATCAATGCCGATAAAGTTTTTATCCGGGAACAAGGTTGCCAGGTTAACTGTGTATTCGCCTTTACCGCAGGCCAGCTCGAGCACTACCGGGTTGTTGTTTTTAAAAAAGCCGGTGTTCCACAGCCCTTTAAAAGGCTTGCCGGCATCTAACTGTAAAACGTTGCTGAAGGTATCTATCTCAGCAAAACGCCTTAATTTATCTTTTCCCACTTAAAATATTTAAAACACAAAAATAGGGTTTTAAGGGATTTAATTTGGGGTGATTTGAATTGGGGGGATGTTAGTGTAAAGATCCCGGCGTTAAAGCCTCATCGTGGTGGAGAAGGCCTTTGTTTGCTGAACAGGCATAACAGTAAAGCCATCCCCCTTTACCTCATCACTGAAAGCACTTGCGAAACCGGTAAATAGGGCGCTAAAAGCTTTTTCATAAAATTGCTAAAGAAAATCATCGTTTTTTTTTAAAGCGTTAATAACTTCATCGGTGTTTAAAACTGTGGCAAATTCATTGTTTATCTGTGCCAATGCGGTTAAATGGATGGTTTCTGCATCGTAGTGTTCGCCATTGATGCCTGTTTTTGCAAAAGCAGCGGTTGCGTCGGCTACTACAAACGTATTGTAACCAAAATTACCGGCCATCCTTGCTGTGGTTGATACGCAATGTTCGGATGTAAGGCCCACTATAACTATCGTATCAATTTTGGCGGCATCCAGTCGCTGTTGCAGATCTGTGCCGATAAAAGAACTGTTCACTGATTTTTTTATCACCGGCTCCCCCGGTAAAGGCTTCACAATTTCTTTGTGTGCATTGCCGGGGTTACTTTCTGCCAGCAAGGAGTTTGGATTAGTTGAGCAATGCTGAATATGAAATAGCGGCAGCTTGTTTGCCCGCCAGCAATCAAGCAATTTACGGGCATTTACTTCTGCATCCGGGTTGTTGCGTTCGCCGCCCCAGTAGGGGATGTTATCAAAACCCTGCTGTATATCAACTAATATCAGCGCCGGGGTGGTATTCTTTAATGTTTTCATACCTCAAAATTGCAGCTTTACAGAGGCTGAAATTTTGCTGTGAGGCTTTATTTGTTTGTTTTCATATCACCAGCTCGCTTCTTGCACTTTTAGGCGACGCACCAAACTTCTGCTTATACACCTTTGAAAAATGAGATATGTTCTCAAACCCGCTGGTATAAGCTATTGTTGATACCGGATCACACGAGGTTTTTAACTGATACTCGGCATATTCAAGCCTGCGGTTTATTTGCCATTTTACAGGTGTAGTATTAAAACGTTCAGTAAACTCCTTTTTAAAAGCACTTACACTTCGCCCTGTAAGTTTAGCCATATTCGGCAAGGAAAGCTGACGGTTAAAGTTAGCTTCCATAAAGTATGCCAGGTCAACTTTCTTTTCACCAACCAGGTATTTCAGAAATGAAACAAAAGTTTTTGAGCTGTCGTTTGACAAAATTTGCAATAGTACCTGGTGAGCGGTAAATTTCACAATGCACCTGGAATACTCCCGGGGGTGTAAAATATTTTGAATAACCTGCGTTATGTTAGCATTTATAAACGCAGATGTTTTAAAGGTAAACGGCGGCAGGTCGGCACTGAATTTTTCCTGCTTAAATTCCGGAACATGGTTTTCCAAAAAGTAGTCAACAAATTCGTTTTCCATAAAAATGAGCAGGCTGGTATAATCATCCGATGGAAATAGCTGGTAATTACCACGTCGTCTAAATTGGATCTCTCCTGCAGTGAGGTGTTGTACACAACTACCATACCTAACATCAATCGCTCCTGTTAAAACAACCTCAAGGCAATGTGCAGTTTGAAGCGTGTCATCGCATCTGAATGGCCGTTTTTTGTCAATAAGAACGCCATACATATCAGCAAGCCGTAATTTGATATGTGCATGGTGCTCAAGCAGGTCTTTAGGAATTTGTATCATCTTAACAACATTTAACTTCTACTAATTTACATTTTGTAATTCGCTCTTTTCAATTTTTGGTTAATTGTAACAAATCCATGATAAAAACCGGCTCTGCGTCGTCTGTCGCTAATGTTTAATATATTAGGGACTGTATTAACTGACAAAACTATTCAAATGAAAAAACTCTTACTTTTTTGTTGCGCCATGCTATTTGCCCTGCTAACGCGGGCACAGCAAACATTCCCGGTAAATGGCGCCTGGGATGTGCGACCAGGCCAGTACGCCTTCATCAATGCCACCATTGTTGTAAATGCCGATCAAACAATTCCCAATGGTATTTTACTGGTTAAAGACCGGCAGATCGAAGCTGTCGGCGCCGATGTTAAGATCCCGAAAGGTTATGTAACCGTTGATCTGAAAGGGAAATATATTTATCCTGGCCTGGTTGACGCCTATACAACCTACGGCATCCCCGAAGCACCAAGACAGGCGTTTGCTCCGGGTAGCGGTTTTGGCCGTGTTGCTGTACCCGTATCAACAAAACCGGGCGCCTACGGATGGAATGAATCAATAAAGCCCGAGATGAACGTAAAGGCGGTGTTCCATGCCGATGCCTCAAAAGCCGAAGATTTTAAAAAGAACGGCTTTGGCACTGTGCAGTCATTAATTCATGATGGTATTGCCCGTGGTACCTCGGCAGTGGTTTCTTTGGGCGATGAACGCGATAATTTTGTAATACTGAACAGCGAGGCTGCTGCTAATTACTCATTTAGCAAAGGCACCGCGGCAACAAATTACCCGTCGTCATTAATGGGTGCTATTGCTTTGCTGCGTCAAACCTATTATGATGCCCAGTGGTACAAAAATCAGAAAGAAGAATTTAACATCTCGCTTGATGAGTTTAACCGCACCCAATCGCTCCCGCAGATTTTTGAAGTGTCTGATCCGCTGAGTGTTTTGCGTGCCAATAAAATAGGCAAGGAGTTTGGCAAGCAATATATTTTTAAAACCGACGGACAGGAGTATCGCCGCATTGACGCCATGAAAGCTACAGGCGGCAGCTTTATTATCCCGCTTACCTTCCCCGAGGCATTTGATGTGGAAGATCCGCTTGATGCCCGCAATGTAAGCTATACCCAAATGAAAGACTGGGAGCTGGCGCCCACCAACCCCGCCGTTATGGAAAAAGCAGGAATTAAGTTTGCCATTACCTCATACGGCTTAACAAATGCCCGCGACTTCTGGACAAACCTGCGTACCGCAATTGATAATGGTTTGAGCGAAAAACAAGCATTAAACTCCCTGACGTCTATCCCTGCCGAAATGCTTGGCGTGGGTGATAAGGCAGGCACACTTGCCAAAGGTAAAATGGCCAACTTTATTATCACATCGGATGACCTGTTTAAAAAGGAGAATATAATTTACGAGAACTGGATAGAGGGTCGCCCATATGTGGTTAGCCGCATGGATGTAACCGATCTGCGGGGCAACTATAACTTTTCCAGCGATGCTTTGCCGGGGGTTATACTTAAAATTAGCGGCAAACCGGGCGCATATGATGTAAACCTTGAACGCACCGGGGCCGACAGCACCCGCACCAAGGGAACCATTACCCGCACCGGCGATATGGTAAGCATCTATTTCGACCTTAAAAATAAACCAACCGGCAACGTAAGGCTAAATGGTTACATCACCAAAACATCGCCCTTAACATTTAATGGCAGCGGCATCCTTCCTGATGGATCAGAAATGAAATGGAGCGCAACTTATACCAGCCCTGCACCGCCGGAAAAAACAAAACCCGAGCCTGCCAAGCAGCCTATTAATGATGGTCCGGTTATTTATCCGTTTACAGCCTACGGCAATACCGAACTGCCAAAAGCCGAAAGCGTATTATTTAAAAACGCTACCGTTTGGACAAGCGACAAAGCCGGCATCCTGCAAAATACCGATGTGCTGATAGAGAACGGTAAGATAAAAGCTGTAGGCAAGGGCATAGCTGCCGGCAACGCTAAAGTTATTGATGCCACAGGCAAGCACCTTTCACCTGGTATTGTTGATGAGCACTCGCACATTGCGGGCAGTGGCAGCATAAACGAAGGCACCCAGGCAGTAAGCGCCGAGGTAAGGATAGCCGACGTTTTAAATTCAGAAGATATAAACATTTACCGCCAGTTAGCAGGCGGAGTTACTACATCGCATATTCTGCATGGTTCGGCTAACCCGATTGGCGGCCAAACACAGCTGATAAAACACCGTTGGGGAGTATTGCCTGATGACATGAAAGTTGAAGATGCTGATGGCTTTATAAAATTTGCCCTTGGCGAAAATGTTAAGGGAAGCAATAACGGCGCAGTGATAGGCGCTGCCCGTTTCCCGCAAACCCGCATGGGCGTTGAGGAGGTTTATATTGATGAATTTACCCGTGCTAAAGAATACAAGGCTGCACGTGCCCTAAAAGGTAATAATGTACGCCGCGATATTGAGCTGGATGCTATTGTTGAGATAATGGATGGCAAACGCTTTATCACCTGTCACTCCTATGTACAATCAGAAATAAATATGCTGATGCATGTTGCCGATTCAATGGGCTTTAAAATAAACACCTTTACCCACATTTTGGAAGGCTATAAAATGGCTGATAAAATGAAAGCGCACAATATTGCGGGTTCAACCTTCAGTGATTGGTGGGCATACAAAAACGAGGTTGCCGAAGCTATACCATACAATGGTGCGCTGATGCACGATGTTGGGGTGTTAACAGCCTTTAACTCGGACGATGAAGAGATGGCGCGCCGCCTTAACCAGGAAGCCGGTAAATCTGTTGCTTATGGCAAAATGAGCGAGGAAGAAGCTTTAAAGCTGGTTACTATTAACCCTGCAACTATGCTGCATGTTGATAAGCACATTGGCAGTATAAAAGTTGGTAAGGATGCTGATTTGGTATTATGGTCTGCTGACCCGCTTTCTATTTACGCAGTTGCTGAAAAAACTTATGTTGATGGAATTCCCTACTGGGATATTGACAAGGATGCAGCCAACCAAAAAACAATGAGGGCCGATGAAGCGAGGATCATCCAAAAAATGATTGCTGCAAAAAACAAGGGCGCAGTTACGCAAAGGCCAGAAGGTCGCCGTCCGCGAAACAATGAATCTGATGAAGACGATGAGTTTGTATCAGGCGATAACGGTGTTGGACAAAGCAATTCAAACGGTAAATAATTAACAGATGTGCGGATATGCTGATAAGAAAATGTGCGGATGCTATATCTGGTTAACTAATTAAAGAGGTATAAAATGAACAAGATATTTTTAATTTTTGGAGGATTATTGCTTAGCACTATCCTTACATACGGACAGGCAACTATTTTGCCTGCCAAAGCACAATCAAAACCCATTATTATAAAGGGCGGTACCATTCATGTGGGCAACGGCCAGGTAATAACCAATGGCTATGTAGCTTTTGATAAAGGTAAAATAACCGCCTTAGGAGAAGGCACGGCGGCTAATGCAGCAGGGGCCGATGTTATTGATGCCACAGGCAAACAGGTATACCCCGGCTTTATTTGTCCTATTACAACCCTTGGATTGGTTGAGATTGAAGAAGGAGCCCGCGGAACGGTTGACGATGAAGAAACCGGCGACCTGAACCCCAACGTGCGCTCAATTGTAGCTTTCAACACAGATTCAAAGGTGATCCCGACTGTGCGCTCAAACGGTATTTTACTGGCACAGCCTACGCCAAACGGGGGTACTATTTCGGGACAATCATCAGTAGTGCAGCTTGATGCCTGGAACTGGCAGGATGCGGCTTATAAAACTGATATTGGGATCCATTTAACATGGCCGGTGGCCAGGGTGCAGGCTCGCAGAAGAGGCGTTCCAACGCCGGGCGTTCCGCAGGAATCTCCGGCAGAGCGGGCACAAAAAGCCATTACTGCTATTGAAAATCTATTTAACGAAGCCAAAGCATATGCTGAAATTGCAAAACCAGGGGTAACCAATATCCGCCTGGAGGCAATGAAGGGCCTTTTTAATGGCACCAAAAAACTATTTGTAAATGCCGAAGGAGCCAAAGAAATTGTACAGGCAGTAAACTTTGGTAAAAAGATGGGCATGCAGGTAGTAATTGTAGGTGGCAATGAGTCGTACCTGGTTACCGACGTACTGAAAGACAACAACGTACCTGTAATATTAAAGGAAACACAGCGGGTGCCTGATAAAGAAGAGGACGATGTTTACCTGCCATACAAGCTGCCTAAAATGCTGCAGGATGCAGGTGTATTATACGGCTTAACCGGCATAGGTTTCTGGCGCCAGCGCAACCTGCCATTTGAAGCAGGCGAGGCTGTAGGTTACGGCTTAACCAAAGAGCAGGCTATTTCAATGATCACCCTAAACAATGCAAAAATCTTAGGCATTGATAAAACCACCGGAACATTGGAAGTTGGAAAAGATGCCAACCTGTTTATCTCCAAAGGCGATGCACTGGATATGATCAGCATTGATGTTGATAACGCATTTATACAAGGCCGGAATATCAACCTTGATAACCTGCACAAACAATTGTACCGGAAATTTGCTGAAAAATATGGCGTAAAGGCTAATTTGTAAGCATTAGCTTTCTGCATTCAAATAGCGATGGGTTGAAAAGCTCATCGCTATTTTTTTTCGTTTCCGCAGGGTCTTGCATAGCGGACCTTGCGTTGTATCAGGCTTCTTTGGAGGAATACCGCAGCGGATTCATTCAGGCTTATCCATTGCAATAAGTTTCAACTTACCAGAAACATCGCGCAGGGTCGTCTATGACAGACCCTGCGTGGACAAAAAATTATAAATTGTTTTCTGCTGCTTTTTTGGCTTTCCTTTTTTCAGCCATAGGGAAAGTAACATGCTTAAATAACTCCCAATCGATATACTTGTGCTTGCCGATAGTAACTGTGAGTATATCTCCCTTTGCAATCTTAGCATATACCGCTGTATTCGCCACATCCCTTCTTTCAGCAAATTCATATGCCGAGACCAGTTCAGGCATTTTATCGCTATTGGTTTTTTTAGTCATCGTTATGTTATAGTTGTAATTATAATGTTTTAAAATTATTAAATTAAAACAATTATTAAGGGAAGTAAAAATTTATTCCACTACCCTAATTATATGCCAAAATCATATTTTTTTTAAAAATAAAAAAATATCAAAGTATCGCTTCCGTTTCCGCAAGGTCTCGTATAGCGGCCCCTGCGTTGTATTAGGCTTTTTCGGAGGAATATCCCAGTGGATCCATCCGGGCTTATCCATTGCAATAAGTTTCAATTCACCACAAGCATCGAGCAGGGTCGTCTATGACAGACCCTGCGGGGACAAAAATTTCACCACAAGCATCGCACAGGGTGGTCTATGACAGACCCTGCGTGAACAAAAAGTATATAATACCGCTTTGCATGTTTCTAACTTTCGTCCTTTTTCCGTCTTTCAACCCATAATAAAATATGCTCCTTTATCTCCGGCCTGAATTCGTCCAGCTCAGCCGAGTCATACAAACCATCTAATAATTGATAAATTAAGAAATCAATATATTGCCTTCCGGATATTTTACCATATCGCAATCCAACCCATTTGTTGAACTCCCTTGCGTTACTATATAAAATATAAAAACAATCGCCGTTATGACCGCCCTCCTGTTTCCATTTTTGTAAAATGGCGTCCAATTCCAGCAATTCTCTTTTAAAATCTTCTGCAATGCCTTTGTCAATTAATTCCCGGGCGATTTTCCGTTCTTTTTTGGTTAATTCCATATCCATAGGTAATAATTAAAGGTGGACGTTATTTAGCTAAAACAAATTTAGAGAAGATAATATTGATAGCAAAAAGTTCGAAATTGCATCTTTTTTCAATCTCCGCGCCTCTGTGCCTTCTCCGCGCCCTCCGCGGTTAAATCACCCGCCTCAACAATATGCCAAAATCACCTTTCTCCAAAAAAATATCAAGGTGTCGCTTGTTTCGTACGAAATTATTCCTATGTTTGTATTATGATTTCAGAACAAGAAAAAAACAGCCGCAAATTTGATCCCACAAAATCAGAACTGGAGATCCTGCAGGTACTGTGGGAGCATGGCCCTTCAACCGTAAGGTTTGTGAACGACAGGCTGAATGAGCAGAAGGATGTTAACTATACATCAACCTTAAAACTGATGCAGATTATGGTTGAGAAAGAAATATTGAAACGGGATGAGAGCCAGATGAAGCATATATACATAGTGGTTGAGGAAGAACAAAAAACCAAAAACCACTTGCTGAATAAATTTGTCGATTCCATGTACAAAGGGTCGGCAGGCAGCCTGGTGATGCAGGTATTGGGCAACAACCAGGCATCCAAAGAAGATATAAAGGCAATAAAAGAGTTGCTGAACAAATTAGATAAAGAATAATAACCAGGTTTTAACTTAACCGATATGGAAACTTTAACAACAGGCAGCCTGCTAACCGATCAGCTAACAAAGGCTTTAGGCAATACGTTAATACATTCACTGTGGCAGGGCATTTTGCTTGCGCTTGCAGGTGGCTTGATCATAATTTTCACCAAAAAGTTAAGTGCTGCACTTAGGTATAACCTGCTAATTGGTGCGATGCTGCTGTTTTCCGTCGGCACGATATTTACATTTTTCTGGCAACTGCAATCGGCACAAACCAGTCACTTAGTTTACAAAGGCGGCAATACGGCCGTTAATTCGCAAGTTGAATTACAGGCCCCGGCAGTTCAGGCTAACTATATTAATAAACAAAACATTACCGATACACTTATTGGTTACTTAAATGCGCATTGCAATACCATCGTATTAATATGGTTTTTAATTATCTGCGCCAAAAGCATTAAGCTGGCGGTCGGCGGCTACGAAGTTTATCATCTAAAGCATACAAATACTTACGCTGTAAGTAAATATTGGGAAGGCAGGGTAGCGTATTTATCCAGACAGCTTAAAATAAGGCAGGCCATAAAGCTGGTGGAATCTGGCATTGCTAAGGTCCCGATGGTTATAGGGCATTTAAAACCTCTTATACTAATCCCGGTGGGCTTTATAAACGCATTAAGCGCCGATGAGGTTGAGGCTATATTAATTCATGAGCTGGCGCACATTCGCCGCAGGGATTACCTGGTAAACCTGGTGCAAAGCTTTATGGAGATCGTGTTCTTTTTTAACCCGGCAGTGTTGTGGATCTCGCAGCTTATTAAAGCTGAACGGGAAAACTGCTGCGATGATATAGCGCTTAAACAGGCAGGCAGCAAGGCAAATTATGTACAGGCGCTGTTAAGCTGCCAGGAGTACCAGCTGCTTACACCAGGCTTAAGCATGGCGCTAACCGGCAATAAAAGCAAGCTGCTAAACCGGGTAAAAAGGATAGTTAACAATCATAATCAATCATTAAATATCATGGAAAAAACATTGCTTACCATTTGTATGGTAACCGCCGGACTGTTCACAGTGGCATTTTCGGCAAAAGATCCGGTTAAAAAAACAACCGCAAACGTTAAGCAGACTAAACAACATACTGTTACTGTTGATCCCAAAGTTGCCTATTTTTTTAAAACCGACAATAATAATACCTATAAATTTAACAAAACGGATTCCAAAATAAGTGATCTGTCCATCAACGGCAAAAAAATACCGGATAACCAGGTAGTTAAACATCGCCCGCAAATTGATGCGTTGTTAAAGGAAAATGCAAAAGTAAAAGAGCAACAGGTTACAGGTGATACAACATTAAACCTGAAAACTAAAATTTATAACCCGGCCGATTTTGACGATGGCACCACTATGCAGACTATAATATCGAAAAACGGAAAAACTCAAAAAGCATACTTATTTAAACGCGAGGGTGTTTTATACCAGTTTAATATGGATCATAATAAGGTTGAAACATTATATGTAAATGCTGTGCAGGCGCCCGTAAGTCAGTATCAGACAAAAATTAACCAATTGCTAAAAGAATATAAGGAAGTAGCCGCTGTAGCCCCAGCGCCACCTGTACCGCCAGTAGGCTTACAAGGAGTAAAAGCACCTGCAACGCCCGCGCCAAATGCAATAGTAATGGTTGCGCCAGCGGCACCGCCTCTGCCACCAGCAGGCTTGCAAGGAGTAAAGGCATCGGTGCCTGCAACGCGGGCCCCCAATTTAATAGCAATGGTTGCACCACCAGCACCGCCCATGCCACCGGCAGGCTTGCAGGGCGTAAAAGCACCGGTACTTGTAACACCCACCCCAAATGTAATAGCAATGGTTGCACCATCAGCGGCACTTACAGCAACTGTTTCTCCCGCACCAAAAATTGCGGCTATGGCAACACCTGTAGCTCCCGCAGCTCATGCTCCATTAACAAGAGTGAATGCACTGCCACTCATAGCGCCAATGGCGCCTTTACCTCCGGTTAAGCCTGATACATCATTTATTGAAGCTACCAATGAATTAATAAAGGCTGGTATTATCAAGGATAAGGACAACTTTGATATAAATATTTCTAATAATTCCCTTGAGGTTGATGGTGTAAAACAACCTGAAGCCGTTCATCAGAAGATCCTCAAAAAATTCGTGAAAAAGCCCGGGGATAAAGTGAACTGGCATTATAGCAATCATAATTAGAGCCCGGCGAAGGCTACCGTGTATGCGCAATTTTTTATAAAAGTATACGGCCGCCTGAAGGGGAATTTTATAATAGAATGATTTAGATTTACCAAGTTTAAAATTCGTGAATCTAAATCATTGGGTTTGCAGGGAATAAACTTTTAAACCCATTATCCCGACCATTATCAGCAGCATAAAAAATATTTCGATCCACGAGATGCGCTGATCTAAAAATACGAGTTCAGCAATTTTTATAAAAATCAGTGTGATTGCTGTCCAAACGGCAAATGCTGTGGCCGTTGGTATTTGCTTAATAGCTAACGAAAATAAGTAAATGTTTGCCAGGCCAAATAAAATATAACCTGCGAAAGGGATGAGTACCGGCAGTCCGCCCTGCCACTTGAAAAAGTTGATAAACTTCAACGTTTTAAGGTCGCTGAATTTCATGAACTTTAAACAGAAAGTCCAGGTTGTTTCGCAGCAGGCGGCTAATAATAAGTAGATCCAGGCCAATAGATTAAGTTTATTTATTGTATGACATTAAATTCCCACTCGTATTAGTATCCGATAATTCAGTTTGCAAGTCCTCATGCTGATGCATGTTGACAATGCTTGCTCTTTTATTTAGTCTCAAAAGCTTCTTTATTTTGAAGATAAAGGTTGGCCTTAACTCATAATAAAGCCTGAACCATTTATATTTCAGTAAGCTCTTCTCGTCAAATCGCTTCACCGAAAACGCATGCTGTAAAAAATAATCTTTGGGGTAGTCATAATATAAGCCCCAGTTTTCGGGCTGGTTACCCGGCTTATAACCGGGGTCATATGCGGTGCCAAAAATATAATCCCAAACGGCAAATTTGGTCGAGAAATTGGCATGAAAAACTTCCTGATAATTGGCATGGTGCCACAAATGCAGCTGGGGCGAATTGAAAATGTATTTGAGCCTGCCTAGCTTAACATTGATATTGGCATGGATAAACATCCCGAACATAGCATCAAGCAGCGCTTTTACAGGGATAACCGCAGGATCGGCGCCAAGTATAATTATCGGTGCAAACTCTATGGTTTGGTTAATGATGATCTCAATTGCGTGTGAGCGTGACCCTGCCAAAAAATCAACCTCTTTACCTGAATGATGAGCCTCATGCGTGCGCCACAATATTTTGCTGGAATGCTGTAAACGATGGAAGAGATAGATATACAGATCATGCGTTACCAGGAAAAACAAAACCTGTTCGGTTACAGTCCAGCTTCTAAAAAATTGAAGGCCCTGCCAGCTGATGTGGTGCTGAATTGGATAAATGATATAATCAAATATCACAATTTTGAGCACAAAGCTTTGGATAATGGTGTACCAAACCAAATCCACCCAAAAACCATCCCTGAAAAAGGGTAAGCCTTTTCTATATGGCGAGATCCGCTCCCATGCTATGATAAATATTATCCAGCAGATGAGGATGGTTGTGGTTGTTTGTAAAATTGTCATGTGCCGCCTAATTCATATCGATGGAGTAGCAAATGGTTTATTTTTCGCAGGCCTTCGACCTGCGCTGATGTATTTCGCCCTTTCAGGGCTTGGGCATTTGCCATAGAACGTTTAATTCTTTGGCCCTGTATTCTAGGATTAATACATTTCCAAATTTATTTTAAAAAAGCCGTTTTCTATGCCGCTCTTTTATAGTTTTCCACATACAATTCACTTCTTTTTACCAGGGAGAACATTCGTAGGATC
>NZ_JAQBOC010000093.1 GCF_028288225.1 Mucilaginibacter sp. | reverse complement strand
TTAATATGCAAAAAAAATCAGATCTGGTATTGTACAATAATTACCCCTATAATCCGGGTGGCAATTTTATAAAACGAATATTGTGGCATTATATAAACGCCTTAGTTTTTAAAACCAGCTTGTTCCCGTTTTATTGGATCAAGAATTTTTTATTGCGCTTGTTTGGCGCCAAATTAGGTAACATGGTTGAAGTTAAACCAGGCGTTAATATAAAGTATCCCTGGAACCTTACTATAGGGGACGAAGTTTGGATAGGCGAAAATGTTTGGATAGATAACCTGGTGATGGTTACTATAGGCTCAAATATTTGTATATCACAAGGTGTGATCTTGTTGACCGGAAGCCATAATTATAAAATTCCCTCATTTGATTTGATAACCGGTACTATAGTATTGGAAGATGGTGTTTGGCTTGGCGCAATGTCGATTGTCAACAAAGGCATAACGGTATCATCGCATGCCATACTTTCCGCCGGGTCGGTAGCAACAAAAGATCTCGAAGCTTATGCTATTTATCAGGGCAATCCGGCAGTAAAAGTCCGCGACCGCGAAATAAATTTAGCTTAATAATAAATGGTGGGCTTAATCATGGCATAAGCCTAAAAACTAATGAAAAGCTAAGTCCCTCCCCGTTATATTTTCGCCAGCAAATGGCAAAAAGCAGCACGGATTAATTCACACAGTAAGTTTCTAACTTAATCCCATATTATAATACGTCCGGCTGCTTTTATCCATAAATTTAATTATAAATGGTGAGCTTAAATCATTGCATTAGCCTGAGAACTAATAATAAAGCTAAGTCCCTCACCATTATATTTTCAATAGCTTAAAAAAGCTAGGCAAATTATTACGCGTTAACTTTCTACAATACAAAACTATAATCTATAACCGGTGTCATTAATTCCAGGACCGAATTATTAAAAGCCCGGTTTTCCTGATCAACCTTCCGTTCAACTTAAATCACCAGGTATATAGTCTTTGTCGTAAATTCTATTTTGTTTAACGCAAGCAAAAACCCTCAAAACTAACTTGTTCCGAACTGCATTTAACACGGACATCTTAGATTTACCGTCTTCCAGTTTTCTTTTATAGTAAGCTTTTAATTCAGGATTATGAATCACAGCTACGATAGCGCACGTATGCAGCATCTTTTTCATTCTTTTATTAGCAATGTGCGAGACTTTGGCTTTGCTTGTTATTATACCGGATTCTACTTTAAATGGGGCGATACCCGCGTAGCAGGCGAATTTTCTAGGATCATTGAAATCGGTAAACTCGTTAGTAAATATTAATAAATAAATTCCGGTAAGCTTACCAATTCCGGGAACAGATGTGACAAGCTGAAAAAGTCGCTTTAACTCGGCATCGGTATCTACAATTAAGACCAGTCGCTGATTGATAGCTTTGATATCCGCTTCCAATGCATCACGGCTCTGTTCACACCACAGTGCGCTTTTTTTATGGTCGTTTTCATTCAAAAAATCTGCCTGAGCTTTGACTGGAGTTTTCAATGCTACCGACACGCCTACAAGCCTGTTTCTTACCGTCATCAAATGCATAAGCTTTGATACTACTTCCCTCCGCGATCTCCACATTTTTAATCGGTCAATGTATCTTTTTGCATAATAAGCGATCCTGATCGAATCGATTTTATCATCCTTATTTCTAACTAAACCCATCGAATGCTTTAACCGGAACGCATTCTCAACAACGATATTCGCTTTCAAATCTTTTAGCGTATTTAAAAGATGATTACCATAAATGCCTGTATCCTCCATACAGAATACAGAAGCGCTCATCGTAAAGCGTGGCAAGTTTTTTAATGAGGCGACAAATGCCAGGATTGCGTCAGGCTTGTTACTAAGCTCCCGGTGGAACAAGAGGTCGTTTTTATAAATTACCGCATAATCTAGTTCATTCTTAGAAACATCAATGCCTATGAAATAATTAAATGTCTTCCTTTTGACAACGTTAACTTTCGCTGGCAGATCGGTCAAAGCAGATTTATGTTCAGCATTTCGCATAAGTGGTTATAAAATAATCCGATACAATAATAGGACTTATAAATCCTATATAAAAATCTTTTTTTTCTTTTTCTTGCGTTATGGGTGGAACTGTTAAACGTAGGCGCAATGGGATTGCTATCAACGTTTTATCCAAGAATATCAGGAAGTATAGAAAAGAACAAAAATTGACTATAACTAAGCTTGCTGAATTACTTGATATGGACTATGCGCAGCTAGGAAGAATTGAGAGAGGCTTGAAAAATCCTACTGTCTCTTTCATTTTTGATGTCGCCGCTCAACTCGAGATAAAGCCGTCTCAATTACTGGAGGAATAAAAACTGATCACATTTTCCGGTATCAGTCCTAGCTGAAATATCTTCAGCCCGCAAAATCAAATTATTAGAGGAACAAGTCACTAAAGAAGTTTTTATACAGGTATTTCCAAGCCGCTAAGTGGAATACCATACCACTTCTTATTCGTGCGTCGGTAAGGTGGATATTACGGCATGCTTGACCAAGCTATTCCGTGCGCTTTAGAGCATTGAGTTGTGTTGATAAGAAGGGAAATCGTACTCAACACTCAAGAGGTTAATATGGTCAAAGTGTTACGGAATTAACTGTTTGCTATTCCGGAACGAGGTTGTCAATGGCTCCGGAATGTCCATTTATCTCCGAATTGCGGCAAATTTTGGAACAGGTCAGCATCTCTTAAAGAATTAAAACCGGGTAATAAGTAATATAAAAAGTACCATCTCTGGTAATTCCTGGTAGGATACTCTAAGGTGTTTTAGCGCATGAGTTATTTGGTTCTCGACTGTGCGCTTAGAAATACTAAATTGATTGGAGATCTCTTCATTTGATCGATTTTCAACCCGGCTTAACCAAAATATTTCACGGCAACGTTTAGGAAGCAGTTTAAGACTGAATTCTAACTGAAGGGTAAGGTCACGATAACTTAGTTTTTCTTCAGCACCATTAAAACTGGTTGGTATTGTCTCTTAAAATGTCCGCAAGGAATGGGGGCGGGCGCCGCTTTACCCGGCCAAATAAAATGAAGGGGGGCTGTTCAAAGATTTGCATTGCAAAAACGGCAGCCTTTCTGAAAATCATTTTGCGCCAAAAGAAAATAAGGCTACATTCTCCGTTTAAACATCTATCTGAAACTTATTATGTCTTACCTGTTTGCGAAACACCTGCTTTTGCGGATGCCCGTTAAAAGCCCGGCAGATTATGCCGCTGAAAGTCAAATCTTTCTGAATGACCCGTTCTTCCGCTCTGCATTATACCTGGCCAGCCCCTCATTTTTCAGCAGCCTTGAACAACAGGGCTTTCAATCCGAAAAGCTGTCTGAAAAGGAAAAATATACGCTGCGAAAATATATTAACCGTTATTGTTTCCGGCCTACGCCATTCGGGCTATTCAGCTCCGTTTCCCTCATCCAATGGTCGGATACTCCCGGCCGGGAAATCCAGGGGCCACCTGATTTTACAGCCTGCATCCGTGCTGACCAGACTTATCAGGCTATATTGGGACAGCACCTGCTGGACAAGGAACTGAACGGAATAGCAACTTTTGAAGGCAATCCCTCGATTTACCGGGCGTTAAACGAATACCGCTTTTTCCGAACGGGTTTAGATGAAAACTCCCGGCAGCGGGAATACCTGTTGCAGTCCATTGCTTTTTCCAAACTGCTGAAGGACCTGGTCGCCTATTGCAGCCCCAGAGGGATCATATTGCATATCACTGCGTTGGCAGCCTGCCGCGCCACAGAAGGGGCAGAATATGCGGAATTTTTAATAGATGCGCAATTGCTGGTTAACCGGTTGCGCCCCAATATAACCGGGCCGGATTACCTGGGCCGGTTGGCGGGCATTGTCCATAATGACCAAAAGGGTACCGGCATAACGCAAGGCATCAGCAGCCTGACGGATGCAAAATTAAAAGGGATACCCATCGAACCCGGTAGCTTTCAAATATTAAACCGGGAGTTAAAAGCTTTGCTGCCTGCAAAACAAGCCGACCTTAACCCGGATCGGCTGAGCGTTATCCTGCACCGGGCCGTCGGAAAATCAGGCCATAGACAGCCATTACCAGGAGCAGCTCCGCGACGGACTATACGCGCTTGATATTTTATCGCCAAAAGACCGGTTGCCGGCGATGGCGCAATTTATCAGTTCCTACCAGCAGCATTTCGAAGGACAGCGCTTACCGCTGCTTCATGCGCTTGACCCGGAAACCGGTATCGGGTATCAGCAGCCCGCGACGGAAAAGCCTAACCCTTTGCTCGAAACGCTGCATATCCCTTACAGAACACCTGCCGAACCTTCAGGCAGCTGGACGGACGCACACAGCCTGCTCATGGAAACCTGGCTCAGGGATTCTAAAGCCCGCCGGCCCGTGATCCGGCTGGAAGAAAAGGAAATGCAGAAAATTCAATCAGCCGGAGAACAACAACAGGTATTGGGATTGTCGGTGCTATTCCGCGTGATCGGTGAAAAGGTCTTTATCGAAAGCGCCGGAGGCACCAATGCACCAGCGCTCATAGGGCGGTTTAGCCTGGCCGACGATGGTATCCGCAAAGCTGCGATAGCTATGGCCCTACAATTGGAACAGCAGAACCCGGATATTATTTTCGCGGAGCTGCTGCACCTGGCCGACCCGCATGTGGATAACGTAAACCGCCGGGAAAGCATCTACCATTACGAGCTGCCGGTTACAGCCGTATCCACCCTGCCTGCTGAACAGCAACTGGAATTGTCCGACCTTTATATCAGCATCGAAAATGGCCTGGCCGTGCTGTATTCCGAAAAGCACGGCAAACGCGTAATTCCCCGGCTGACGAGTGCTTATACCATAGCCTGAACCAGCTGCCGCTGTTTCGTTTCCTGGCCGACCTTCCTTACCAATATAGCAGGCATAACCTGGCGCTCGACCTTCAGCTTTCCTTTCCTAACCTGAGCTTTTACCCGAGGGTAGAATACCGGCACACCATATTGAGCCTGGCTACCTGGATCATTTCGGCGGAACAGGCAAACGAATTACAGCAGCAGGACACCATACAAGCCATTGCCGCCTTTAAAAGGTTAAGCAGCTCTATTCACCTGCCGGAACTTTTTTCGCTGGCGGAAGGCGACCAGCAACTGGTCTTTGACCAGAAAAAGGACGGGGACATCCTGTTTTTCTGCAACTGTATCAAGCAAAAAAAAGAAGCGGTGCTCAAAGAATTTCCTGCACAGGCGGACATCCGGCAGTTTAACGCCTATGTGCTGCCGGCCGGGCGGATCAATCTTCCCTTGCCGCAAAACCTAAGACCGGGAAAAGCGGCTTCCGTTGTTAAAACCCGGCGAAAATACGTACCCGGCTCCGAGTGGCTCTATTTAAAACTCTACGTGCCGAAGATCGGTACGGACCGCCTGCTGTTACGGTTACAGCCATTGCTTGGCAAGCGTATATGATTTAAATGATACATTATTTCCACTTTTTATCGCACACCAGGGGGTTTTCAGTAGAAATTCTGATGCTCTTTATTTGTTCATGAAATTAAATCAAGCGTTAATTTTTCTTGTCACGATTTTGAAAAATCACTGTATATTCAACCAGAGAGACCATTTCAAAAATTTCCTGTAACAGAATTGGTTAATCCCGGTCTTCAGTACTATAAAGCAAAAAATAAATAAAGAACCTGCTTGGATATACTTTCGGATAATGCTTTAATGCTGCAGGTGAAAGCCGGCGACCTGGAAAGGATGAGTTTGCTGTTTGAGCGGCACCATAGGGCTTTGTTTGGATTTTTATTTCACCTGACGCAACGGCACGAGGCCAGCGAGGATATGATGCAGACGGTATTTTACAGAATGCTGAAATACAGGAACTCGTTTACCGATGGAAGTAATTTTACCGGCTGGATGTACCATATTGCGAGGAATGTGCTGAAGGACCAGAAATTTGGTTTGGATAGCGGATATGATCCAATTGGTGTACATGAGGAAAAGATTGCTGGCGGTACCCTGGCAGATGAAAGGCTGGAGAAAAAGCAATCATGCCAACAATTATATGATGCGATGGATATGTTAAGTGAGGGTGACCGGGAAATTTTAATGCTAAACCGGATGAAGGAACTGAATTATCCGGAGATCAGCGAGATCATGGGGATTTCGCAGGGCGCGGCCAGGGTCAGGGTATCGAGGGCGGTGGAGGAATTGAAAAAGATCTTTGTTAAAAAGGGAATAAAAAAAGACAGCTGATGATAAAGTGCGAGAAATATAAGGAACGTTTGGCAGACTGGCACATGGGCAGGTTGGAATCTGTTGATGCAGCGGAGCTGGAGCAGCATTTGAATGCCTGCGCGGATTGCAGGGAAGCGTTGGCGGCCACCGGCTTCGTTTTAGATAGCATTAATGATTTACGGGACCCTGAGCCATCAGTTCAACTGAAAGCTGATTTCAGGGCAATGCTGGATGATTTTAAGGCGGCAGAGAAGAAAAAAATTAGTGGCGGTAGGATTTGGTCTTGGTTGTTACAGCCGCATTTGTCATTGGCCTATGGCATGGTCATTTTACTTTGTATTGGCGGGGCTTACCTGCTCGGGCATAGTAACAACCAGGGACAGGAAGTGCAGGAACTGCATGCACAGGTGCATGAACTAAAGCAGGCGATGATGTTAACGATGCTGGATAATCCATTGGCTTCGGAGAGGATTAAGGCGGTGAGCTATACGAACAATATCAAATATGCCGATAAACGCGTGATCGATGCCTTGCTCGCCACGCTGAATAACGACCCGAATGTCAATGTCCGGTTGAGTACACTGGAATCGCTGGCCGCCCTGGGCAATTATCCTGAAGTGAGGACAGGTCTGATCAAAGGCATTATGACACAGGTTTCGCCGATCATCCAGTTAGCCATTGCGGATGTGATGCTGAAATTGCAGGAAAAGCGTTCGGTGGGTTCATTCAGGGAATTATTGAAACAAAAAGGGCTTGATGATGAGGTCCGGCAAAAGGTTAAAGAAACAATAACTAAACTCATTTAAGCGATATGAAGATAGGATGTTTGACGCTAATCGCCCTTTTAAGTTGTACCCGCCTTATGGCGCAGGGTGACCGGCAACTGGTGGTGCATTTGACCCAGCCGGGCAAAGTTTTTACCCTGAATGTCAATATTGGCAGGGCCGCGATCAATGTGACCGGCTACGACGGCAAAGACGTTATTGTCGGGGTTGAGACTGACGAAACTAAGGGCCGCGAAAGAGCGGATGTGACCGCACAGGAAAAGAATAACGAAGTGACCGTAGAGGCGCCAGACGGAAAAGCGGTCAAACTGAACATTAAGGTGCCGCAGACTTCGGGCATTTTCAAACTGAGTTCTGTCAATGGCGGCACCATCATGGTGAGCGATATAACCGGTAACCTGGAATTGCAGAACAGGAGCGGCGGCATTGTTGCCGAGCATATCTCCGGTTCGGTGGTCGCGAGTACACTAAGCGGCAGAATTACGGTCTCCTTCAAAAGTGTAGATGCCGGGGCGGCGATGGCATTCAGTACCCTGAGTGGCGGTATCAACATTAGTTTCCCGGCCAGTCTGAGAGCCAACCTGAAGATCAGGTCCGACCATGGGAAAGTTTTCAGCGATTTTGAACTGGCCAGCGACCCGGCACACCCGCAAACGCTGAAGACCGAAAGGGATGGTTTCTACCATTTGTCGATCGACGACTGGATCTATGGCCGGGTCGGTGGCGGCGGGCCGGAAATGTTGATTAAAAACACGAACGGAAATATTTATATCTGGAAAGTCAAATAATCAAATCTTAATATCTTAAATATGAAAATCTTTAAAGCGGTTTTAGCCACCGCCTGGCTATGCCTTTGCTTGAATTTTGCCTGCGCCCAGGTCACCGGGCGAGTATTGGACAATAACCAAAAAGGTGTCGACCGTGCAACCGTAATTTTATTAAATGGCAAAGACTCTGTATTAGTCAAAAGTATGTTGTCTGGGCCCGCCGGAAGTTTTGCTTTTAAGGATATCGAAAGCGGTTCATACCGCGTTAAGGTGACTTATATCGGCTTTAAAAATTATAGCGGCGCGCCTTTTTATGTAACCGGTCAGCCGGTTGTTCTGCCGGTAATAACCCTGTTGCCTGCAACCCAATCCCTGAAGCAGGTAGAGGTCATCGCGCAAAAAGCCTATATCGAGCAAAAGATCGACCGGACAGTAGTGAATGTGGGGGCCTCTATTTCCAATACTGGAGCAAACGCATTGGAGGCTTTGGAAAAAGCGCCAGGCGTGACAGTTGATGAGAGCGGGCAGATCAGTCTGAAGGGCAAAAGCGGGGTCATGGTTTTGATCGATGATAAACCGACCTATTTATCGGGAGAAGACCTGGCGAATTATTTGAAAGCAATACCCGCCTCGCAGCTGGACCAGATCGAACTGATGACCAATCCGCCTGCCAAATACGATGCGGCCGGGAGCGCGGGGCTGATCAATATCGAAACAAAAAAGTCAAAAATCAAGGGGTACAACGGTTCGCTGGCAGCAAGCGCCGGTATAGCCGAGAGCTGGCGTACGCTCGAAAGCGTCAACCTGAATTACCATATGGGCAAGGTCAACCTGTTCGGGCTCCTGGGTTATGGCGTACAAAACGGCTATCGGCGGTTAGACCTGACCCGGACCTATCTGGATGCCAGCCAAAATGTGAGCTCGTCCTATAATGAGCTGGCTTTTTTTCATCCGGTTACCTATAATCCAAATCTGAAAATGGGTATGGATTATTATGTATCGCCCAAAACCACCATCGGTTTTGTACTGACCGGTACACTCTTAAAAGGGAATAACCATAACCCCGTGAACAGTAATTTGCGGGATAATCTTGGACGTGTTGATTCGATCATTACATCGGACAATAACGCTTACACCAAAAATTATAGCGGGAGTTTGAATGTCAATTATAGCCACCAGTTCGATAGTTTGGGCAGGGTACTGACCTTTGACCTGGATTACCTGAAATATGACAACCGCCGCGACCAGACTTTTTTTAACAATACCTATAATGCTGCCGGTATGCCGGGCAGTGTGCAGGACATCACCGATAATTTACCGGCCAATATTGCTATTTATGCCGCCAGGACAGACTATGTTCAACCGCTCCGGGCGAAGGCTAAACTATCGTTCGGGCTGAAGAGCAGTTACGTGAGCACCGACAATGCGGCCAATTATTTTAATATCGTTAACAAAATCAGCATGGTAGACAATAATAATACCAACCGCTTTTTATACCAGGAGCATATCAATGCGGCCTATGCCAGCTTTAACCAGGAGTACGGCAGGTTTGCTTTGCAGGCGGGGTTACGCATGGAGCATACCGATGTCAGCTGTCACCAGTTAGGCAATGCCCGTGCGCCCGATTCCTCCTTTACCCAGCATTATACGAACTTGTTCCCAACCGTATATTTATTGTACAAACTGGACAGCGCGGGTATCAATACCTTGAAACTGGCTTATGGCCGCCGTATCAACAGGCCCTATTACCAGGACCTGAACCCTTTTGTAACCATCCTGGATAAATACAGCGCCATTGAGGGCAACCCCTTTTTAAAACCGCAGTATTCCGATGATTACCAGTTGATGTATAGCTATAAAAGCATTTTTTCTTTCGGCGTTGAATACAACCCGAATTATGACTACCAGATCGAACACGACTTCCAGCAGGGCAGCATTTTCCTGGCGCAAACGATCAACTTAGGGAAACGGGTGTTCATGGGGCTGGAAGCTAACCTGAACGTTGATCCTGTTAGATGGTGGAACTTCAGCTTGCATACCGAGTTGAACCATACCACGTATCAGGGCCAATTGACAGGTTCCTATCTGAACAATAGGTCAACCTATATTTTCTTAAGCAATAACAACCAGTTCGACCTCTCGCATGGATGGAGCACCGAGCTTTATACCTTTTATGTATCGCCATCGACAGACGGACAGTTCACGCATATTTCCCGGGAACAAACCAATGTCGGTATAGCTAAAAAGATACTGAAGAACAAAGGCACTGTCAAACTGTCTTTCCGGGATATCTTCAACGCCAACATGCAGGGCGGTTACATTACTAATGTCCCCAATGTCCTGGCGTCCTACCATAACGATAACGCCAACCGCTCGGTGACCCTTGGGTTTACCTATAATTTTGGCTCGAATAAAAACAATCCAAAGAAAATAGACACCGGTAACGCGGCCGACAACGAAGCCGGGCGCGTGCGGAATTAATTGACCCTAAATTAAATGATCATGAAACGTACTTTTTTATTTGCGATCCTGCTGTTCGCAGCCACGATCGTTAGCGCACAGACAGTTGAAGGCCGCTGGTCTGCCACTATTCGTGGCCCAATTGTCACCATTGAGTTTCGCTCACCCGCTTTTGACAACGACTCCTGGACCGATAGCACCGATTTCAGGCTAAGCAATCTCGGTGATAAAACCAACGGTCATTTTTCGATAAGCCGGGATGCCGGTACCGTAGCTTTTTACGGGAAATTTGATCATGATAAAGGAAGCGGCACGTATGTTTTCACCCTAAACAAGCCATTTGCGGAAGCTGTAGCTGCTTCGGGTGTAACTACGGTCAATGCCCTGGAAGGTTTCGTTTTTTTTAGGAGCGGCTTTAAAACAGCTTATTTCGATATGCTCCGCCACGCCGGTTTAAAAGGCATCGCCGCACATCAGGCAATCTCCATGTATGCCCTTAAAATTGACGAACCATTCATCAATCAGTTTAAAGCAATTGGCTATTCCGATATACCGGTCCATAACCTGCTTACCTTTAAAGCCATGCACATCGACGCCGCCTTCATCAGCGGCTTCCGGAAACTCGGTTATTCAAATATTCCGTTGAACGACCTCCCTGCGCTAAAGGCGAATCATATTACCCCTGAATACGTGGCCGAAATGCAGCAAAAAGGGATCAGGGAAACCAGCTTAAGGAAATATATCCAATTGAAACGCACCTATAGTGCCCAATGATATATCCGTTATTGCCTCAACAAAACGACTTCAATCGTAATTATAATCGTATGAATTAATTTATGCCATCATAAGTCTCCCGGCAGGTTTAATACGCCTGATTACCTGCTGGCTTATAAAAATAATTAAACTGTGCGCATTTTTACAATTTTGTACAGAACATGAAAACTAATTTTGTTAATTATGAACGGATTTATATTTAAACCAATTGCACTATTATTAGTGGCCTTCTTTGCTTTCGGCCCGGCTAACCCCAAGGCAACGAATCAGGCAGTGCCGGATTCCACTATCGTCCTGCTGATGAAGGAGAAGCATGTCCCGGCCCTGGGCCTGGGCTATATCGAAAACGGCCGAGTTGTGGTGTCAAAAGTCTACGGCGAGCTCAGGGCGGCCGTACCTGCGCCGGCAAACGCCCTGTTTAATGTGGCCTCGATCACGAAGACAATCACGACAATGGTTACGCTGCGGCTCGTGAATTCGGGCAAATGGGATCTGGATGAGCCGATTGAACAATACTGGACCGACCCGGATGTTAAGGACGACCCGCGCAGCAAAAGGCTCACCACCCGGCACATCCTGACCCACCAGACGGGTTTTCCTAACTGGCGCTGGATGACCGCATCCAAAAAACTGGCCTTTGAGTTTGAACCCGGCGCCAGGTTCCAGTATTCCGGCGAAGGCATGGAATACCTGCGGCACGCCCTGGAACATAAATTTCACCGCTCGCTGGAACAACTGGCCGATTCGCTGATCTTCCGGCCGCTGCATATGACCGACACCCATTTGATCTGGAACGAGCGCATGCTCAGTCATTTTGCCGTTGCGCATAATGCTAAGGGAGAAGCGTTGGAAGTGATCAAAAACCAGGAGCCCAGCGCGGCAGATCAGCTCAAAACTACCGTGGCGGATTACAGCAAATTCATGATCTGGGTCATGAACGGCGCCGGTTTATCCAAAGCGCTTTTTCAGCAGATGACCAGCCCGCTGGCTAAGATCAATGACGATAAATTCATGGGCCTCGGCTGGGCAGTCTATCCCAGGCTGCCGGGCGGACAATACGGCCTGTCGCACAGCGGCCAGGACCCGGGCGTGAATACCATTGCTTTTATTTTACCAAAGATGAAACGCGGATTACTGATCTTTACCAATTCGGAAAACGGCCCGCAGCTGTATACCGAGCTGGTTAAGGGTTTTCTGAAGGAACAGGGAGACGCTATTTTTACCATTGAAACGAAAAATTAAAAACTACGAGAAATACGATGAAACTTAAACAGACTTACTTAGCGGCAATCGCTATCCTATTAGCTGCCTCATTTGCGGGCAGCAAAGCGGCCGCGCAAACATCCGGGCCTTTGTTCAATGAGATCGCACATCTGGATTCGCTCCAGTTCGGGGCATTTAACGCCAGGAACCTGAACCAACTGATGCAATATTTTGATACCAGCCTGGAGCTCTACCAGGACAACATCGGCGTGCGTAACTATGAACAAACCAGCCAAGCTTTCGGCGGTCTTTTTAAAATGGATTATGTCCTGACCAGGAAGCTGATTCCCGGCACCATGGAAGTATACCCGATCAAAGATTACGGCGCTATCGAAACCGGGCAGCATACGTTTTCCCATATGGAAAACGGCCAGCTGCAAACCGGCACCTATAAGTTTATGCAGATATGGCAAAAGAAGGATGGCGTGTGGCGGGTGATCCGGGAGATTACATATGGTCATTAAGAACCCGGTTAAACGCCCTTCAATAAAACAATGGAATGATTAATATTTTGCATACCGATGATTTATGCCGGTCAAATGATGCGCGCCAGGAAAAGAAAGCCATTCGGCAGTTATGATCACTGGCATTTTTATGAGTTGGTCCTGCGGAAAAAGCCGGGTTCCGCCACGTTAAAGGAACTTGACGAACTGGATGAGCTGGTCAACCGCGTGCCGGCGATACGGGAAAAGTTGCTGGTGGATATGCTGAAAAATGACCGGGACAGCACATATAGAGGCGGTTTGGTAAAGTGGCTGGATATTCCGGGAGGCTTGACCAGGCTATTCCGTGCGCTTTGGAGCACCGAGTTGTGTAAGCAATTAAGAAATCGCAATTAATAATCAATAAATTAATATGGTCAAAGGTTACGGAATTAACTGTTTGCTATTCCGGAACGAGGTGGTCAATGGCTCCGGAATATCCACGGTATCTTCAATTAGTTTAAAATTCAGGTTTCTGTAAAAAAACGGATTGCCTCATCATCTTCGACTATCAAAGCAATATGTACTATATACTGTTCATCTATAACAACTAACTATTCACGCAATAGGAAATCCTTTAGCGCCACCGCCACCGATTCGGGTCCGGTTCGATCGGGACCAAAGTGGTTCAGACCGGGCAGTATTTTCAATTCCATGGAAGGCACTGCGGCCTGCAGCATTTGGCTGGCTTTCTCAATATAATCAAGGTCGCTTTTCTCGCCCATCAGGAACAATAGATCAGCTCCGAGCTGTTTATAATTTAAGTAAGTATTATCTTTTTTTGCCACTTGTTCGTGCTCAGCAAGGCTCTCTTTCAGCAGACTGTACATTTGCATTCTTTTAGGCTTTTTTATAAACAGCGTAAGCAGCACCTTCATTAGCCAGTGCGGAACTTTTTTTGCAGCCTGCGGCCCCGTGCCCTTTGAGAAAACAGTAAACGCGTCCAAAGCTCTGCCTTCAGAAAGGTACTTTTTGTAGGCCGGCATCCAGGCTGTCGATATAGAACCGCCAATAGAAACTGCTGGGTCGTAAACTGCAATTTTTCTTATTGCCGTATTCTGTAAAGCAGTTTCAAGTGCTACCAAACCGCCGAAACTATGGCCGAAGAGGTAAACAGCTCCCATTGTTGCCTGTAATTTATTGATATCCTCGACATCTTTTTTCAGGCTGTAATTCATGCCCTGCGGCCCACTCAATCCCCGCCCGCGACGGTCAACATTATATACAGTAAAATCTTTAGCCAGGAGTTCTGCCAAACGTGCATAATTTTCGGCAGATGATAATGCGCCATGGATCAGGATCAGACCCGGTCCGCTGCCCTGCTGATAATACCCTATTTTTGTACCATCGTTTGATAGGATACTGTCCGTGGACAGCATGTTCTGCTTTTTATTAATTACTTCCATTTATACTATCGTTTATTGAACCTGTAATGACAGCAGTGACTGCCATAGTTTTTTTGTTTGTTCAGCATAGGCTTTCCCGTCAATGCCCGCCTTTTTGATCACACTATCAAAGTGTTCATGCAAAAGGCCGGTCCCTTTATGCATGAGTTCTTCACCTATTTTTGTAAGCGACACCAATCGTTTACGGCCATGCAGCGGGGATATTTCTATAGAAACAAACCCCTTTTTTTCAAGGTCACCCAGCATCTTACTCACCGAAGGATCACTATGACCTATAATTACAGCAAGGTTATGTTGGGTTATGGTGCCGGCACTGTACAGTATGGCCAGGTATTGGCACCGGGTAAATGACAAGCCCAGGCTGGCCATCAATAATTTATCAGCTGTCCGCTCCATTTCCGTTACCAGCCTACTCAATAAGTACTCCGGATAATCACTGTTTTTTTCATTGTTGTTCATTCTCAGATAGCTAAATTAAACAGCCTGTTACTACGGAAAACCTGTGGCAAACCTTATTAGTTAACATTGCAATATTAACATTGCAATGTTAACTAATTAATATTAAATTGCAAAAAAAAGATGAAAGTTGATTTCATCATACTTGCAGTTACGCTCGAATACTTCTGCAATACGGTACATCACGATAAAGAAAGGTGCGTTTCTATAGACCACTTAACCGTAAATAATAATGGGCAAAGTTCAAGGTAAAAATGATTATAATCAGTTGTTAATAAGCATACCGGAGATGGGCACCAATGCCCAATTGGTTTAACAGCCATTCCAGGCACAGGAACAAGATTGGTATCAAGATCAGCAAAAGGATAAAATAGGCAAAGAAGTAAAGCGAGAATACTAAATGCTCTTGATCGTACATTATGGTATATCAATTGCTCTTTTGTAATGGCTTAAACAACTTTAAAATCATCATGATAAAATAGTATTGATCACCGGAGCAAACAAAGGCATTGGTTTTGAAACCGCCAGGCAACTGCACTATTAGGCCATTTTGTCTATTTAGGCAGTAGGAATAAAGCACACGGACTGGATGCTATTCAAAAATTGAATGAACTGGGTATAATTAACTTAACAACTATCACCATTGATGTGACCGACATTAGCTCTGTCCATCGGGCAAGGCAGGAACTGGAATCTAAAATCAGTTCTTTAGATATTTTGATCAATAACGCAGGTATTGCAGGCGATCAACCTCAAAATCTGCCAGCAGGTGATCTGGAAAATTTGCGCAAGATATTCGATACCAATTTTTTCGGTGCCATAGAGACCACACAGGAATTTCTCCCGCTGCTGAAAAATTCCGAACAAGGATGTATCATCAATGTTTCCAGTGAAATTGGTTCCCTGGCCGTACATACGGCACCGGAAAGACATCCGAACCGGGCAAGTTATCATGCCTATGGTACTTCCAGGACAGCGTTAAATGCTTTTACGGTCATGCTAGCCAATGAACTTCGTGATACCGGCATTAGGGTTAACAGCGTTACACCGACCTTAACCAATTCCAGAGCGAAAAACCGCGGAGCAAGGTGCAAGGCCCATCGTAGAACTGGCAAGACAATCCAATCCGGACACTACTGCAAAATTCTTTAAAGACGGAGGCGAGGTTCCTTGGTAGGGATAATAAATCTCACGGTTTGGACGATTGCCCAAAACCTATGCATTAATCAAATTGGTGTTTGAGAGAGCAATCGCTATATTTTTTAGCCTATATAGACCCGCCCAATATGTATCTCCTGCACGATTTTACATACCTGCAGTGTTACATATCTACATGATTCTATAATCACATTGCATACGCTTTCGTACCATTCCAATTGCGTTTGTCAAACAGAAATTAACATTGCTATTCATCATTACTACAAAAATAATATTAAAAACAGTTCAAGTTCAGTTCCTTTTTTGTAAATTTGATTTGTCAAAAGTTCTTTAAAATAACTCAAATTACCTCAAGTTATCCGGTGTCTTAATCGGTGACTATTAGTATATAGAATTTATAAATACCTGTTTTTTAGCATTATATCGAAATGGTTCGAGTCCCGTCCATTCCGCTTAGAGTATCTTTAAAATGTAAAAAAGCCCTTAAATTTTAAATTAAGGGCTTTTTTGTTTTCATGTGTCGTCCTAATAGCACCGCCTGAAAATAAAAAAACCTTGTAATTTTCTGATCTATCACGCAGATACAAGGTTTTGGGCAGACAGAACGCGCAACAGGTAGTTTTTTCTGTGATATACAGGATGTTGTAGATGCAAGGCAGTTAATCGACGATTAATACAGAAAATTTTCCATATCTGTTTTTGATAGCTCCAATGCGCGATTTTTTAATAGTTAATGAACCAAGCGCATCAGCAGAAATAAATAAGCTGTACTTCCCTTTTACACCAATGCTATGATTTGAAATAGTTACATTTTGCAGCGTAGCGTTTGACAGCCTCCCGATTTTCTCGCCCTCGGTTTTGGCAATTACACTTAGTCCATTAGAAAAGCTATTCTCAATAACCAGATTAGTTATTTCAAGTCCCGCAATACTGCGTTTATCAAGACATATCTCTACGGCAGCGCGCCAATCCCACTCATGATCGAATCCGCCGCTTGTTTTTATATCACAATCTGTAATTAATGTTCTGCCGCTAAAGTTGTTATTTATTTGTTTTTCTTTGCTTTCAGTCGGGAACGTTGTGCTAATCAGTATGGCCGACCCCTGTGAAATATCAGTGAATAAACAACTTTTAATCTGATTACTTTCGCCGCCATAAATTGCCGCTCCATTTGCCAGGAAAGGTAGCTGGCCTGTGCAATTAATAATGAGGTTTTGCCCGGGCGAATATAGCTGCGGAGCAAAAACAGCTGGCCAGATAGCGAAGCAATCATCTCCCGTGCCACGCGCGGTGCAATTTGAAATAACCGACTGGGCCATACCTACGCAAAAGTTAATCCCATCAGCAATGGTGTTACGCATCCGACATCCGGTAATTTTTAAATTACGAGAGTTTTCTACCCACATACCTACCTTGGTATGTTCAATCCACAGGTTTGAAATTGTTGAGTTTTCACCATAAGAACCAACTATACCATCATTGGCTTCATTATCGCTTCTATAATTCAATTTGCCAATAATAGCAAAATCAGAAAGGTGTATGTTGCCGCCGCTACCTTTTATTCGTATCCGTTTATTTACATCGTTGTATAATGCTTCGTCGCCAACCAGATTGGTATACCACATTCCGGCGCCTTGAATGGTTACATTAGCGGGCACAATGATATCACCGGTAATTTTAAAAGTTCCGGGCGGAATCCAGACACTTTTGCCGGTTTCTACAGCTTTAGCAATACATTTTCTGAATGCTAAAGTATAATCACCGGCAAAATCCTGTTCCAAATATCTGCTATCTGTCACAGACAACGAGTTAGCCGGTGCCTTTAAAGCCGGGGCTACCCGTTCCAGATCAACCAGATCAATTATGCAATAGTTCGCATCATTATCCTGGTCGTCACGTTGTATGCGGATAATATCATCTTTGTTAATATTGAAATTTTTAATCCTTATTTCATTATAAAAAGCTCTTGGATGCCCGGCACCGGGATAATTAGTAAAAGGATATTTGCCATATAGCCAGTTATAAAGCGATGAAATTTCTTGATGACTGATCAGCTTGCCATTTTTGTACAGGCCGAGTGTTGCGTTGCGCCCCTTACCGTCCTTGCTATCGGGAATGCTATACCTTATGACGATGCTGTTTGCGTTTCTTTCCGCAGTAAATTCTACAAATCCCCCCTTAACGTCAAGCTTTACACACCGTTGTCCGGACGATTCAGTTTCTACCTGGTAGGGCGTATATTCAGGGCCAAGAACAAGGCCGGTTGTACGCATGTTTTCTGCTTCATAGGTTTTCCAGGGAGTGCTGGCCCCGCGCTTTTCCTGCGCCAGGCAAACAGCCACATGGCAACAACCGGTTACTATCAACCCTAAAAATAATAAAAAGATTCTGGTCATTTAACGGGTTTTATACTGATAGCCGTACCACCACCAGGCGCCAGTTTAAGGTTTAATTTTGTAGCCGAAGTAACTGTTATTTTTTTGATCTGGTAAGCTTCGGGGTTGTTCTTCCAGTCGGCGTTTGCTGCATCGGCATAAATGGTTGCCGTGTATTTTTTACCCCCCTCCAAAAAACTGAGTGGTAAAGTTGTATCACGGCTATCCTGGTTAGTAATAGCCCCGATAAACCAGTTACTTGCCGCTTTAGCCTTGCGGGCAATCGTTATATAGGCGCCGGGTTCCGCTTCTAATACCCTGGTATCATCCCAGTTAACCGCAACATCCTTTATAAATTGAAAAGCATCGGGCCGTGCCTCATAGTTTTCGGGCAGGTCAGCAGCCATTTGAAGCGGGCTGTACATTGTAATATATAAAGCCAGTTGTTTAGCCAAAGTAGTATGCACTTGTCTACCTGGTACACTGCTGTAGCCCTTTATCTTAAATATGCCGGGGGTATAGTCCATCGGCCCACCCATTAAGCGGGTAAATGGCATTATGGTTTCATGTTCTGGCTGATTACCATTGCTAAAAGCATTATACTCGTTACCTCTGCCTGCCTCGCTGGCCATCCAGTTGGGCCAGGTGCGTTGCTGCCCTGTGGGCCTTTCCGGCTCGTGTACATCAATAGTTATGTGATGATCGGCCGCTTTTTGTGCTACTCGTAAATAGTGGTTTACCATCCATTGCCCATCATGGTGCTCTCCTCGTGGAATGATCTTACCCACGTAACCTGTTTTAACAGCCGTGTAGCCAAACTTATTCATAAACCGATAAGCAGTATCTAACTGACGCTCATAATCGGTAGCCGATCCTGATGTTTCGTTATGCATGATCATTTTTACACCTTTTAGTTTAGCATAACGTGTAATTTCTTTCAGATCAAAATCCGGATAAGGTGTAACAAAGCTGAATACGTGTTCTTTCCAGTTGCCAAACCAATCTTCCCAGCCGGTATTCCAGCCTTCAACTAAAACACCTTGTATGCCGTTTTTGGCGGCAAAATCAATATAACGTTTAACATTGGCTGTATTGGCGCCATGCCTTCCGTTTGCAATTAGTTGACTTTTAGCATTTAATGTGTCAGCATTGTCTGCATAGCTCCAGGTGCTTTTTCCGGTTTGCATTTCCCACCAAACGCCCAAAAACTTCATAGGTTTAATCCAACTGGTATTGCTAATTTTAGATGGTTCATTTAAGTTTAGTATTATTTTAGATGACAGTATATCCGTTGCTTTATCGCTTATAATAATTGTGCGCCACGGAGTTTTAAATGGCGCATGCAGGTAGGCTTTATTACCGATGGCATCAGGTACCAGGCTGGCTGTATATTTCAGCGCGGCATTATCTGTATGCAATTGCATGGCCGGGTAATTACTGAGGGCAGCCTCGTGAATATTAATGTATAAACCATCTTTTGATTTCATCATCAAAGGCGTTTGCACTGCATATCTGTCGGGTGCTGTCCGCACGGCAATATCGGTGGCATTAGCAACTACCTGCAGATTGTCTATTTCGCTTATTTTCGAAGTAGTATAGGCATATTCATTCGTATCATAATCTCCGGGTATCCAAAAGGTTTTATGATCTCCGGCCATAGCAAACTCGGTTAGCTCATTATTAATGATAAAGTACTTTAAGCCGGGTTGTTTTGGAAAGCTGTATCTGAAACCTACGCCATCCTCAAACACACGGAAAATAATGTCCAACAGGCGGGCTGTGGCGCTTTGCTTTAAATGGATAGTAATTTCTTCATAATGATTGCGGATGCTACTTACCTCGCCCCAAACAGGTTTCCAGGTCTCATCAACCGTTTTCTTTTGAGTGCTTATCACCGTAAAATCCTTATCCAGCGGCGCATTATCGGTTAAAATAAAACCCATCGCTGAATTTTTTATAACAGTTTTAGTATCGTAATACACCGCATAATGCGGTGTGCCTTCGTTTAGAGAAAACTCCAGCTTTACATGGTTCATGGCTGCAGTAATTGTATTTTTCTCCTGCGCTTTAATACACTGGACCATAGCCAGGCTTAACAAAAAAACAGATATTTTTTTCATTGATGATAAGTATACCTCCCGGTAATATTTCAATATGAATATTATTTAATGTGCAGGGCGATGGCCCTGCACATGCTTATTTATTATTTAGTAACCGGGGTTCTGTTTGATTTTGCTGTTACTATTAATCTCTGACAATGGAATTGGCCAGGTGTAAGATTTATTATCATCCCATTGGATAGCGCCCGTAAGATTAAGCGCGGTACCAAAATAAGTAGCTTCAGATTTACCTATCTTCCAGCGGCATACATCATACCACCAATGGCCCTCGTTAAATAATTCGGCCCAACGCTCATAATATAGCGGGTTGGTACCCAATACCGGATCGCCGGTGGCTGATGTAACATCGGTTAAAGATTTATAATCAACCGTTGCCGATGCGGTGTTGATAGGCAAGCTATAAGCACGGCGTTTTACCTTATTAAGGTATTCCAGCGCAGTAGCATTATCGCTTGTTGCCGCGCAAGTCTCGGCATAAAGCAAGTATACATCTGCCATGCGCAACAGGTAATAGTTCCAGCCATCGGCAGGGCCGTTATTGTTTTCATTATAAGTATTTGGCGCATACTTTCTGAAACTGAAACCATAAGTATTAACCTGGCCCGCATAAAAATTGGGTTTTGATGCAGGATATACCGTAACGCCATCGGGCTTAACCACGTCTATCCAGGGTTCAATAGTATTTACAAATAAACGCGGATCGGCAGTTTTATTCGCACGTACCAATAAGGCTTTGGCCCTATAAACCGGATCCATAATTTGCTGCGGGTTATTATAGCTGGGGTTTGAGCCGGTGTAAGTTGGGTTAGGCACCAAGTTATAATAACCAATGTTAAAGCCAAAACGGGGAATGTTTTTATCATGCACTATCTCATTACCATAACCCAGCGGCGATGCGGCTCCTTCGGTGCCATCTGCGCCCAGGGCCCACGCCGGCCATATCAAGCCGTTAATGGTAGTAGCATTAGCGGCCTTTCCGCCATAAACACCATAATCATTCCCTTTAGCATCGGCATCAATATTAAGTTCGAATAACGATTCTTCATTAAACTCATTAGCGCTATTGCCATTAAATGCATCTGCGTATTTGGCAAATGGCATTAATGTTTTGCCGCTGTTTTGTATTACGTCAAGCAATGTTGTTTTGGCATTGGCCCAATCCTGTGTAAATACGTAGGCTTTGCCTAATAAGCCCTTGGCTGCCCATTCGCTTACCCGCCCAACATCGTTACCGGTCCAAACTTTACCCTTTAGCAAAGTGGCCGATTGCTTCAGGTCGCTTTCAATTAAATTCCAAACTGCACGGGTGCTTGAACGCGCCACCTGTGTACTGGCCAGGTCTGTTGGCAAGCCGTTATAAATAGGCACACCCATTTTGTCGCTGCCGGAAGTTGCGGTGATATAGCTTTCGCCAAACAAACATTCTAACTGAAAGTAATAATAGGCACGTAAAAAATAGGCTTGTCCGCGTATGTAATCAATGGATACTTTGTCTGCCGCACTGGCTTTGGGTGCATACAGGTCTGCGCCCGCCAAAGTAACATTACAGTTTTTTACACCGGTATAAAAAGCGGTATAGGCTTCGGTAGAGTATTGGTTATTAACGCTTAAATTAGTATTAGCCATTTCATTCCAAGCCGGGTCGCCGTTATACGCCGAGTTAGCCGTGTGGGTGGAATTGGATAACGCCTTGGGTAATAAATGAAAACCAAACAGGTCGGGATCGCGCAGATTAGAATAACATGCGGCTAACACACTCTGTAAATCGTTAACCGATGCAGGATAACTGCTGCTGGAGTAAGCTGATGGATCACTCGCGTTTAAAATATCCTTTTTACAACCGGCAATTAGTGTAACTGCCAATAGTGATGATATATATAGTTTTTTATACATTTTAATAGTTTTTAATGGGTAAAAATTAAAAATTGATATCTATACCTGCGGAATATATCCGGGTTTGCGGATATTGTGACACTGCATCAACCCCGCGCGTTGTTACGCCCGCGTAACCTTGCATAGAGGCAGATCCGCCTAATTCAGGATCGAGGCCCTTATACTTGGTTATAGTGAACAGGTTGTTTCCCATTACAAACACACGTGCGCTTTTTATCTTAATTTTTTGCATTAGGTTGCTGGCGAAAGTATAGCCCACCTGCAAATTCTTTAATTTTAGGTAGCTTCCACTTTCTACAAAATAGCTGCTTACGGTTTGATAATTTTTGTTAGGATCAAGGGTAAATGTACCATTAGGGTTATTAACACCTAAACGGGGTTGCGATGTTAAGCCGTTTGCACCCAGGTACGAATCGTTAAACACCTGGCCGGTGGTATTACCGTCAGAAAATGGGAATTGCTCATAAGCTTTAACACCATTAAAAATATCAACCCCGGCAACACCATTAAACAATAGGGCCATATCAACCCCTTTATAGTTAAAGCGTGCGCTGATACCGTAAATCAGTTTAGGATTAGGATTGCCTATCACCTGCCTATCGGCGGCATCAATTTTGCCATCGTGGCTAAAATCTTCATAAATTAAATCTCCGGCATGTGCGGTGGCCTTTTGAGGGCTGGCTGCAGCCTCGGCATCCGTTTTAAACATGCCCAGCACTTTATAGCCATAAAACGAACCGAATGGTAAGCCAGCTTTGGTAATAGTTAAAGTTTGGTTTGACATGATATTAAAGCCGGTATCACCATTACTATAGAAATTATACCCATCGTAAATAGCCGATGTGGCATCGCTGCTTAAGCTGATCACTTGATTTTTGTTGAAGCCGGCGGTGATACTTACATCATAACCAAATTTGTGCGCATTATTGCGAAAACCTACCATAATATCCAACCCTTTGCTGTTCACTTTACCTACGTTGGCCGGATAGGATGCTGTGAAGCCGGTACTTAATGGCAATTGCAGGTTATAAAGCATATCTATGGTGTTTTTATTATACCAATCTAAGCTAAAATATAATCTGCCCTGCAATGCTTCGCCATCTACACCAATGTTTGTTTCTTTTATTGTTTCCCAATGTAAATTAGGGTTTGGCAAACCATTTGATGAATTAGCGATTACCAATGGACCGTTCGGCGAAAAGTTTTGCGCGCCGGAAGCAATACCACCCGATGCCTGGAATTGAGCGTACGATGAATTAAATAGATATGGCCCTAAATTACTGTTACCCAGTTCGCCGTAACTGCCGCGCAGCTTTAAGCTTGTCATAACAGATTGCAAAGGCTTAAAGAAAGACTCTTCGCTGATGTTCCAGCCTGCTGACGCCGATTTGAAAACGCCTTTTTGCTTGTTAGGGCCAAACACCTGGAAGTTAGCATCCTGACGTATAGAACCTGAAAGGTAATAACGGCTGTTAAAATCATAGTTAATACGACCGAATTGTGATTTAATTAAACCGTTCGGGTCGTTTTTGCCGTTGAGGGTAAGGTTAGAGCCCGATGTTTGCAAAAACGAGTAGCCAGGTAAGCCGATAGAAGTTTCGGCGCCAAATACGCTATTATATTTATTTGAAATTTGCTCGTATCCGGCAATAGCGCTAATATTATGTTTGCCATAGCTGTGGTTCCAGCTTAATACGTAGTTGGTTAATACCTGGCTGCTCTCAATAAACGATTTGGTTAATGAATTTGAACCAATTGATATTTTACCAATGGTATAAGCATCCTGGAAATAATCGGTACTTTGCAGATAATAATTATAACTCAGGTTTGTTTTGAAGCTAAAGTCATATGGCAGTGTCACCTCGGCATAAACATTTGATGCCAGATTGTTTTTAAAATCCTGCTCATTGGCATAATTAGCTGAACCAACCGGGTTGGTGCCGCCAAATTGCGACAGTTGGCCATATCCTTGTGGCACTGTGCCATACTGCCCGAACCTATTTGTAATTGGTATTACCGGTAATGTGCGGAACGGCGCATTGTGCAGTTGCGCTTCGCTACCTACCGGCGGCGCGGTTTTGCGTTGCGACATGGCTATCTGTTCGCCTACTTTTAACCATTTGCTTAGTCTAAAATCTGTATTAACACGTGCACCAGCAATGTGCGAATAGTTTTTAATGTAAATGCCCTTCTGATCGTTATAAAAACCCGAGAACAAGTAGTTTACAGATGGTGCTGCGCCCGAAACCGATGCATTATAATTTTGTTCGTATGCATCGCTGTATAAAGCTTTAGTCCAATCAGTATTGGCTAAAGTATCAATACCTGGCCTTGGCGTACCGGGTGCGGTTTGAAAATACGTTGGATTAATCATATTTTCCAATCTAATAAAATCGTTTTTATTCAATAAAGAGATCAATTTAGGTTTAGTAATACCATAACGTGTACTAACCGCTACGGATGGGGTGGACCCTGATCCTTTTTTTGTGGTAATAACAATTACACCACCTGCGGCGGCCGCGCCATATATGGCAGCCGAACTGGCATCTTTCAGAACATCAATCGTAGCAATATCCTGTACGTTAATATTATTGCCATCAGGCATACGCACACCATCAACAATATACAAAGGCACCGGCTGGTGCAATGAAGCCAACCCTCTGATAATGATGGTGGGTGTAGCATCAGGAGCGCCCGAATTTTTCACAATGTCTACGCCGGCCATACGCCCCTGCAAAGCCTCGGTGGGGTTAGTAATGGGCTGATCTTTGAATACATCCCCTTTCACCGAAGCGATTGAGCCAGTAACATCTTTCCGCCTTTGCGTACCATAGCCGATAACAACAATTTCATTTAAAGCCCTTGAATCCGGGCTTAGCTGTACATTAATTACGGACCGGCCATTTACCGGTTCTTCGAGTTTACTGTAACCTATAACAGAAATAACCAAAACATCGGTTTTACCGGCTGTAATTGTAAAATTCCCGTTTAAATCGGTACTGATACCGCGTTGGGTACCTTTTACCATAATAGTGGTACCGGATAACGCCTGTCCTTTTTCATCGGTGACTTTACCGGAAACCGATATGTTTTGCGCCATCGCTGTGCAACAAAACAACACGAGTAAAAAGCAGAGAAGTGATTTTTTAAGTACTTGTTCTTTATTCATAATGATTTATTTAGATGTGAGTAATAGGTTACGCATAATTGGTTTTACTTGTATAGTGCATTCAAACACGCAGGCACGTTTCCATACCATGTGATGCTGATACATTTTAAATAAATACTAATAAGTGTTAAAACTGGTTATAATTGGTAATGTCGCATTTCTATAACGATTGCGAAGAATTACACATCAAAGAGAGCAGATATATTGGACAGCAGCAAGTTTCAAAAATAAAATATAAAGAAATATAAATTTATCGAATGGGCAAGTATCTGAATAACAGATATTTATCTTGATTGGTGTTTCGTTAAAATATAAACCAAGTATAAAGACATTTGCTGTCAGACGGCCTTTATAGCCATGATGGCCTGCTCAAATTCATCATTATGAACGATGGATTTACTTTTAATACGGGCTTTATAGTTATAAATCGTATTTACGGAATATTCAAGGATATGGGCAATTTTTTCGGTATCATTAATTCCCAGCCTTATTAAAGCAAAAATCCTCAGATCGGTATTTAATAATTGGTTAGGGAGTAGTTTCACCCGGTTTTCTTCGCAAAACAAGGCATTATATGCCTGGACAAAGTTTGGGAATATTTTAAGGAAGGCTTTATCAAAATTTATAAACAACTCTTCTCTTTCTTTGGTGAGATTAATATTGTTAACCAATATGCGAATATCATCAAATCGCTTAGTGATTAACTTATTATCAACAGAACGTTTAAACTTATCCAGTTTATCAATGTATTCAGAAATAAGATTAAAGTAATAGCCAATATATTCTTCTTTTATTGTATTTGCTTCGTTTAATTCGATAATGGTATTTTGCA